>WRMF01000043.1 GCA_009777245.1 Betaproteobacteria bacterium | reverse complement strand
CCATCGGCGCGGGTGGCCTGCGCCACCCCGGTGTCCTAACAGTCATATGGCAAGGAGCATCGTCATGAGCAAGTTCATTCTGGTTTCCACAGCAAACGCGAACCTGATTCTGGATTGGCAGGACGACAGCCTTTTCAGCTATGCCGAGCCGGTAGAAGGCTACGAGCGGCATCCGGTAACGGACGAGCAATGGAAACAGAGCGACCAGAATAAACAGCAGGGATATTACAACGGCGAGATTCTTGACTGGATTGCTCCGCCAGAAGTTCCTGAAGGTAAAGAAGCCGTCTGGGATGGCGCGACATGGCAACTTCAAGACCTTCCGCCTCCGCCCGCGCCCGACACCCTCACCATGCGACAGGCCAGGCTTGTCCTGCTTCATGCCGGATTGCTTCAGACAGTAGAGCAGGCGATCGCCAACATGCCCGGCGTGGAAGGCGAAGCGGCAAGAATCGAGTGGGAATACGCGACCTTCGTTGAACGTTCAAATCCGTTGTTCGCCCTTTTGTCCGCATCTCTCGGCCTTGACGACGCGGCGATAGACGATCTCTTCAGGCAAGGAGCGGCGATATGAGCCGAGGCCGTCGCATTCTGATTGCGATAGACCAGTTGTTGAACGCGATTTTCAACGGCTGGCCGGACGAAACGCTGTCAAGCAGGGCGTACCGCTGGCACAAGGCGGGCAAGCGGTCATGGCCGATGCGCCTGATTGACGCCGCCTTCCGGCTGATTGGCGACAAAGACCATTGTTATAACTCGTACATGAGCGAAAAACAACGAACCCACCTGCCGCCCGCCTTTAGAGGAGAACCATGATGGAAAATTTTGACGAACCCGAAACCGTGATCGAAGTAGATCATCCGATTTTATCGGAGCCTGAATGTAGGGACGACCGCCCCCGGTCGCCCGCGCCGGACGCCAGTCCGGCTGTAGCCTTGGACGTCGCGTCGGTGCGTGGCGTTCCCGGCTCGCCTGACCGCCGCCCTCTGGTCTGTTCCCTGACCGCCCTCTCCGCCGCGTTGGTGGACATCTGGTTCGGATACATGCTGTTCTGGGTAAGGGGCGCGGAATGAAGCCCTCGGTCGGCACTGTCGCGCAAGCCTCGCTTGCCGGAGGCGTTCCCGCGCTCTTTCTTGGCGCACACATTGATGCGCTGATTGCCGGGTTATTCGCCGCCGTGTTATCCACGATATGGCTTCCGACAATTGACGACCGCATAAAATCGTTTTCGGCAATAGCGTTATCCACGCTTTTTGCCGGATACGGGTCGCAGATTTTGGTCACGGCGATCATGGCGCGATTCAGCGAATTCACGGCGGCTGATATTGATCAATTCCGCATTTTAACCGCGCTCTGTATCGGTTTTGCCACGCCGCTTTTAACGCCGTCGGCAATTCGATTCGCGCAGCGGTTCTTGAACGGGGAAGGAAAACGCCATGACCGCGATTAAATATCTCGAATTGCTATGCGCCCTGATTGTGGTGTTTCGCATTGGCTGCATATGCGCGAATTTTCCGCGCGCGTTTTTGAAGTTTCATAAAATCAGGGCGGTCATTATATGTCTGGCCTTGGCGTTCATGGCTTCCGGCGCGATTGCGGTAATTCTGAACGCGCCGTATAGCGGGGAATTACTGCTGTTTTCGGCCACATTTTTCATTGTGGGAGAGCGGCGTTTTATAGCCATGCCAAGAATAACGAACCGGAGAAAAGAATATGCCTGAAGCGGATGCAATTCTGTCCACGACAATCATCAATGTTATTCGCCGCTGGGAAACCAGGGAGTCCACCTTCTCGGAGCTACATTTCGACGGTGGGCTGCGCGGCTATGTGCTGGAGCGTCCGGGGCCGGACACGACAACTCCCAATCTGAACCTTCGTGTGCCGGTGGGAACCTATAAGCTCCGCTGGCATAACAGCGGCTTGCCGAGCGTAAAAGCCAATAATCCCGTGCCGCTTTTGTACAACGCCAAAGTGGGGGAATCTCGCTGCATTCTGATTCATAACGGGAACTACCCGCGAGACACCCGTGGGTGTCTGCTTGTGGGAACAACGATGTCGTCGGACATGGTCGGCAGCAGTCTTGTCATGCTTACGGTATTGAAAGCCTGGCTTACTGCCGTGGGGATAGAGAATGTTGAACTGGTTATCTCCGAGGACTACCCGAAGCCTGCGGCAGAGATTCCCCCATCTGTGCCTGTCGAAGAACGACCGTTAATCATGTCCAACACGCTGCAGGGCGGCGCTACGGCTGTAGTAACCGGAGCGGGCGCTGCGACAGGCGCGGCTTCTATCCTTGCGAGCGTCTCTGAAACCACGCGCCAGGTAGCCGACATCAACACGGCCATCAACACGTTGCCGCTGGTGGTGACGCTCATCCTCTCCGTCGTCGGGATGATCGCCGGAGGCGTGGTGTGCTGGCGCATCTACAAGCGAAAGAAGGAGGGGAAGTCGTGAAACCTTTTAATCCTGACATCGTTGTCGCAAGAATTGCCGAAAAGACAGATTGTTTCAGACATATATCCGTCGCGCCTGGCATTGGTTATATACCGAGGCTGCCGGAACTGGCGACGCCCGGCGCGTATGTGCTTTATCCCGAAGAATCAAGGCTTGAGAGGCCGACCGGCATGGGCACGTTTGGCGTGTCGGTGCGCGTGGGGATTGCGGTCGTGGTGGCCTTTGCGGCGGACATGCGCGGGCAAAAATCGCCGCCTGGGCATGATGTTTTTGAACTTGTCGGGAAAGTGAGGGCGGCCATGACCGGATGGATGGCTCCCGATAAGGAGCGCAAGACCGCCGCGCCCTATTTTGAATCCGGCGGAATCGGCCTGGATAACGATTCGATTCTGGTCTGGGTGGATTACTGGAAATTTCCGTCCGCAATCAGAAGTCAGTAGTCAGCAGTCAGTGAACAGAAGTCAGAAATCAGGAGAAACAAAATGCCTCTCATAACCCTTTTGAAACCGCATCGTCACGCCGGTAAGGATTATCCCGTCGGGGCGGAGCTTGCCGTATCCGAGCCGGATGCGGCATGGCTTGTCAGTAA
>WRMF01000042.1 GCA_009777245.1 Betaproteobacteria bacterium | reverse complement strand
ATCGGGGATGCGCCGTTGCCGCCGCCGAACTCGGCCTGATGGCGGGCGGCGAACGAATCGAAGGATGTCTCTTTGGCAATGGTGAACGCACCGGCAATGCCGACCTTGTCACCCTCGCCCTCAATCTCCACACTCAGGGAATTGCGTCCGGCCTCGATTTTTCCGACATAAATCAAATCGCGCGCGCCTTCGAGCAATGTAGCGGGCTGCCCATTCATCCCCGCCACCCTTACGCGGGTGATCTCGTCTTTACCGCCTTTTCAGGCTCGCATCAGGATGCCATCAACAAAGGAATGCAGGCGCAAAAAACCGGCAAGGACGGTTTCTGGAATGTTCCCTACCTGCCGCTCGATCCGACGGATGTGGGAAGAAATTACGATTCCCTGATTCGCGTAAATAGCCAGTCCGGAAAAGGCGGCATAGCTTACTTGATGGAAAATGAATATGGCCTTATCATGCCGCGTCGCCTGCAAATGGAATTTTCCGGCATCGTCCAGCAAGAAGCCGACCAGACAGGCGATGAAATAACAGCCGACAAACTCTGGCGGCTATTCTCCCGCGCCTATCTCGAACCGGAGACGCCGCTTTGCTACAAGGGTCATAGCCTGGATTCCAGCGGGCAGACCATTACCCTCAACATCGAGATAGACGGAGAAAGCAAAACCTTGTTCGGACAGGGAAACGGCCCCATTGACGCCGCGATTCACGCTCTGGCGGTCGTCGACATCGCGGCGCAGGTCGTCAGCTTTGAGGAACGCTCCCTTCGGGAAAGCCATGAGGGCGAGGCGCAAGCCGTCGCCTTCGTGGAAGTCCGCATGGCCGGACAAGAACGCTACGGAGCCGGTCTTGACGAAAACATAATCACCGCTTCGATAAAGGCATTGATAAACGGGGTTGGCCGCCTCGCAAGCCACCTCAACATGAAGGCCGGAGATTCCCGGGAGAAGTCCGGCTGATTCGGCCATGCATGGGTCTGGGTCGGCAAGGCGCACCCTTCGGAAACTTAAAGTAATACTTTAGATTTGTGTTATATATTGTTAATGGCGGTGCGCGGGGCGCATGGTTATTTGCGATTATCCAGCAAAGACTTCAACCCCGGAATGTTGAGGATGCGAATGTGCTTTTGCTGGACGGAAATCAGCCTTTCATCCTGAAAACGTGACAAGGCGCGGGAAACGGTTTCCAGCTTCAAGCCGAGATAGCTGCCGATCTCCTCGCGGGTCATACGCAGATTGAATTCGGTGGGGGAAAACCCGCGCGCGGTAAAACGCTGGGAGAGATTGAGCAGAAAAGTCGCCAGACGCTCTTCGGCTCGCATCGTGCCCAACAGCAGCATGACGCCGTGGTCGCGCACAATCTCCCGGCTCATGACCTGATGGAAATGGTGTTGCAGGGTCTTGACCTCGCGGGAAACCTGTTCCAGCCTGGCGAAAGGAATGAAGCAAACCTCGCTGTCTTCCAGAGCGACGGCGTTGCAGGAATGGCTTTCTGTGCTGATGCCGTCCAGACCGAGCAACTCGCCCGCCATCTGAAAGCCCGTCACCTGATCGCGCCCGTCCTCAAGGAGCACGTAAGTCTTGAAAAACCCCGAACGGATCGCATAGATGTATTCAAACTCGGATCCGGCGCGATAGAGATGCTCTGTGCGCTTGACGCGCTTTCTGACATTGATAAGCTCATCCACTCGCGCCACTTCCTGATCGGAGAGGCCAAATGGCAGGCAAAGCTCGCGTAGATTACAGTTGGAACAGGCGGTCTTGATGGCTGATAAAGACAAATCAGCCGATGAACTGGGGCGGGACATCAACATTCCTTGTTTGCTGGACTTTGGGTATTGTAAATTGATCTACGTCAATCGCGCGGTTAGGGTCAGCCAAGATAATCTTGCGGATTATGTCTCTCCTAACTGGATTTTTGTCATTCAATGGTTCTTTCAACTGAGCAACTGGTTTTTGACCAGGAGATCATCCGTCGTTTTGATGTTAACGGACCTCGATACACATCTTATCCGACCGCCGACCGTTTTGTCGAGGCTTTTGACGCCTCCGCCGCCGCGTTGTGGCTGGGCAAACGCACCATCGGCGGGATCAGCAGACCGCTCTCATTATACTTCCACATACCCTTTTGCAACACCATTTGTTACTACTGCGCCTGCAACAAGATCATCACCAAGGATCACGGGCGCAGCGCCCGCTACCTGAAATACCTAGCCCGCGAGATCGAACTGCAAAGCAGCCTTCTGGATGGCGGGCATGAAGTCATCCAGTTGCACTGGGGCGGCGGCACTCCTACATTTTTGTCCGACGATGAAATGCGTAAACTGATGGCGGCTACCCTGCGGAGCTTCCATCTCATCGAAGGCGGCGAATTTTCCATCGAAGTCGACCCGCGCAAGGTCAATGCCGACACGGTGGCGCTTCTGGGCGAACTTGGATTCAACCGGATGAGCGTTGGCGTGCAGGATTTTGACATGGCCGTGCAACGCGCGATAAACCGCGTTCAGAGCGAGGAAGAAACCGCGCTTGTAGTCCATTCGGCGCGGCAAAACGGCTTTAAGTCCATCTCCATTGACCTGATTTACGGCCTGCCCGGACAAAGCGTCGAGGGTTTTGAGCGTACCCTGGAACGGGTGCTCGCCATGAACCCGGATCGTTTCTCCATCTACAACTATGCCCACCTGCCCACTCTTTTCAAACCGCAGCGCCGCATCAACGAGGCGGAACTCCCCTCCCCCGACACCCGCCTTGCCATTCTTGCGCTGGCTATCCAGAAACTGACCGCTGCCGGTTATATCTACATCGGCATGGATCATTTCGCAAAGCCCGATGACGAACTCGCCATCGCGCAACGGCAGGGGCGGCTGCATCGCAATTTTCAGGGCTATTCCACTTATGCCGATTGCGATATGCTGTCCTTCGGTATTTCGTCCATAAGCAAGGTCGGCCCCAGTTATTCGCAAAACATGAAAACCCTGGACGAATATTACAGCCGTCTGGACGCAAAAGTCCTTCCGGTATTGCGCGGGATCGAACTGTCAGCCGACGACATTCTGCGTCGCGCCATCATTCAGGCGTTGATGTGCCACTTCGAGCTTTCCATAGAGTCAATCGAAAGCGCCCATTTGGTTGACTTCAAGACTTATTTTGCCGCTGAACTTGCCGATCTTCAGGATATGCAGGCCGCCGGACTGGTGCGAATCGAAGGCGACTGGATTACTGTTCTGCCGCCGGGCAGGATGTTGGTACGCGCCATTTCGATGGTGTTCGACCGCTACCTGCGCGCCGACCGGCAACGGACACGCTATTCCAAGGTTATCTGAGGCTATAACAGGTTGCTCAAGATAGCGTCCAAGCCACTTGTAGCCTGTTGCAGGAGAAATCCTGAAGCGACGGCACAGCCCACGGAAATCTGTTCCGGTCTGCGCGGCAAGTCGCACAAATTCCTTCTTCAGTTCCATCGCTGACCTCACTTCCCAAGGTATCTTGTCCCCCATAAGAACAAAAATGCTTATGTTATATAATGTGTAAACTATGTCTATAAAATGTGTAAATAATGTCTCCAAATATGTGTTACGATGTCTAAGGTCTGAATACCCACTTGTGGGAGAGGGCTGACCGCGCCGTGATTGCTTTGCCGCTTGGAGAAAAATGTGCGCTCTTAACCCATTCAAAATAACAGATACCATTCTGGCTGGCTGAATGCGCATCCGCAGGAGACCCGATGACATACGGACTGAAAACCATGAACCACGAGGATTTTCTGGCGCTGAAGGCCGATGCCTCGATCATCGAATCCGACCAGCATGGCGAAAAGGTGCTGCGTCTGGCCGACGGGCGTTTCTTGAAACTCTTCCGCCGCAAGCGACTGATTACTTCGACGGCATTGTATCCGTATGCCATGCGTTTTGTGGATAACGCATGTGCGTTGACTCGTGCGGGGGGGGGGGGGGGGGGGGGTCCTGCCCCCCTTTATATAGGGGGGCGCGGGCTTGTGGCGGATCTGTTGCCCGCGGGCCGCCCCCCCTGGCCCTGGGGGGGAGAGACCCCCCGCCCTCCCCGCGG
>WRMF01000041.1 GCA_009777245.1 Betaproteobacteria bacterium | reverse complement strand
GACGCGGCAACAGTCTTCATCGGCGCAATCAATGACGCAACAGGTGGCGGCGTCGGCGCAGGTGGCAGACGAGACCGGAAGCATCACTCACAGCGTGTCGCAAAACGCCGCCGATCTGAAGACGGAATCCGAAAAACTCGCCGGTGAAACCGGGCGTTTTGTTGTTTGAGGGCATTGCAAAACCAGCCGTAAATCCCTTGTTGTTCATAGCAGGGATTTACGAGCAACGGCCTGCTTTCCGGTTATAGTGGTTTTGCAAATAACGAGACTATAGGGGGAGAAACTGTAGGGGCGACCCGCCGGTCGTCCCTACGCCATCCTCTCTCCGACTATCAGGCGTAGCCACTCTTTCGCACAGACGCTAACCCTACCGTCATTCCCGCGAAGGCGGGAATCCAGCAAAGCCTTTCCGCTCCGATGGAGCGCCCGCATGGGAATGCCGCTCTTGTTATGGAAACACATCGTTGCTGCCGATGCCGTACTGGATTCCCGCCTTCGCGGGAATGACGAGTAATGGTGCGTGGCAGCAAGGCTCCCCTCTCCAGCTTGCGGCATCAAAGCGAGTGGGAGAGGGGATGCTGGCATTTTGCCTCTTCCAAACATAACTTGGCAGTCGCTTTATTCAAGGAAAGCCATATAACTATTGCGCAATCGCGGAAACGACACAATCAGTACGGGATTTATGGCGTAAAATCTGCCCATTCTGCCGCCCTGGAAAAATCATGTCACCTTCGCTCACCGCCCTCTCCCCGCTTGATGGACGCTATGCGCAACAGGCAGGAGCGCTACGCGCCTGTTTTTCCGAATATGGCCTGATCCGACACCGCTTGAAGGTGGAAATAGAATGGTTGAAGGCGCTGGCCAAAGAACCGCATTTTGCGGAAATTCCCGCCTTTTCCGATGCCGGACAAAAAATACTGGATACGCTCGCAGACAATTTCAGCGAAAAGGAAGCTGCCGAGGTCAAGGCTATCGAGACCACGACCAATCACGACGTAAAAGCTCTCGAATATTGGCTGCAAGGCCGGGCGGCAGGCAACGATGAATTGGCTTGCGCCATTGAGTTCATCCATTTTGCCTGCACCTCGGAAGACATCAACAACATAGCCCATGCGTTGATGCTGCAAACGGCGCGGGAAGAAATCATGCTCCCCAGGCTGAAAAAAATTATTCTGCGGCTGAAAGAGCTTGCTCATGAATTAGCGGACATGCCGATGATGTGTCGCACCCACGGGCAGCCTGCAACTCCATCCACATTGGGCAAGGAGCTGGCGAATTTCGCCTATCGGCTGGAACGCGCCAGCGCGCGTATTCAGGAGGTTTCCCTGACCGGCAAGATCAATGGCGCGGTCGGCAATTACAACGCCCATTTGGCAGCCTACCCCGATTTTGACTGGGAGAATTTTGCGCGGCGCTTTGTGGAAAATCTGGGTCTGGAATTCAATCCCTATACCATCCAGATCGAGCCGCACGACGCTCTCTCCGAGTTGTTTGACGCCTTCGCCCGTATCAACTCCATCCTGATTGATCTGGATCGGGATATTTGGGGATATATTTCTCTTGGATATTTCCGACAGAAGGTCAAGGCGGGCGAAGTGGGTTCCTCGACCATGCCGCACAAGGTCAACCCCATTGATTTCGAGAATTCCGAGGGCAATCTTGGGTTGTCCGGCGCAGTACTTCGCCATCTCTCTGACAAACTTCCCATTTCCCGCTGGCAGCGCGATCTTACCGACTCCACCGTGCTACGCAATATGGGGATAGGATTTGGATATGCGCTTTTGGGATATGAAGCGTTGCTGCGCGGTCTCGACAAGCTGGAAGCGGACGAGGCCGCCATGATGACCGATCTCGAAGCCAACTGGGAATTGCTGGCGGAGCCGATTCAAACCGTCATGCGCCGGTACGGCATTCCCAATCCTTACGACAAACTGAAAGAAATAACGCGCGGCAAGCGTATCAGCCGCGAGGATTTGCAAGATTTCGCGCGCGCTTTGGATTTGCCGGAAGATGTAAAGGCGCGACTCCTCGCGCTAACCCCCTGGGACTATACGGGCAAGGCCGCCGAACTCGCGCGGAGAATCTGAATACAGCAATTCTCCGAACTGCCAATACTTTGTCGACTTCGCTTTGCCGTACTGCCAGTCTGTTTCAAACCCCGAAACGGCCTATCAGGTCAAAGGAAGTTTCCTTGCCGATTTTTTCCCCATGTTCTTCCAGCCACGCGGAAGCAGACTGATAGCCTATGTCGTGCAGATTTGTCAGAAACGGCCAGTCCGCGGCAACCTTGGTATCGCTCCCGAAACGGCGCAGCAAATCCTCGGATTCAAGAAGGTGAAAGCGGGTCTCCAGAGTATAACGCTCCAGATTTGTCGGCTCGCGCAGGGCGCGCCCCAGAATGCGCTGGAGACTGGTCGGCCAGCCTTGCCTTTCGCACACCTCCTGATCTCGCGCCTGACTGTAGGCAACGACATTGGCAAACAGCAGCATCTCGCGTAACAGACTGGTATTGAACGCCAGTTCCATCGCGCGGGCGCGGATTTCCTCCGTCCGCTTCGGTATGCCGCCGTAGGCGGGCGGAGCCAGTAGAACCAGCAGGATGTCCCGCGACTGGCATTCGTAGAACAACGGAAAAACCGGCGGATTCGCGCTATATCCGCCATCCCAGTAAGGTTCGCCATCAATCTCGACCGTCTGGTGCAGCATCGGCAGACAAGCGGAAGCCAGCACCGCGTCCTCACTGACTTCCGCAGTGCGAAACAGGCGCAGCTTGCCCGTATTGGCGTTTGTGGCGGCAAGAAACAGGCGCACCGGGCTGTACATGCGTAAGCCCATGAAATCAATACGCGCTTTCAGGAGTTTGCGCAACGGATTGAAATTCATGGGATTCAACTGATAAGGCGAAAAATAGCTTGCCCAATTCAGCATCATCTTGGTCGTCGGCAGGAGGGCGCGCTTGTCCTCGCCGGTCAATGTCGGAACGGAAACAGAAAAATGGAGCGGCACACTGTCGGCAATGCCGCGCCAGAATTCCGCCAACGCCTGCCGCGCGCCTTCGCGCCCGCCTTTCATCAGTCCGTCCGCCATGACGACGGCGTTTATCGCGCCGGCGCTGGTTCCGCTGATTCCGTCGAAATCAAACCGTTCGTCTTCCAGAAGACGATCCAGTACGCCCCAACTATAAGCGCCGTGCGCGCCGCCGCCCTGCAAACCAATATTCAGCGAACGCGCCGCCGTTTTATGCTCTGTGTTCATGAATGATCCGATTCCTTTGTGCGTCTTTTCCAAAGACTTTACATTGACGATTGGCCTTCCGGCAAGGATACTCTGATGTTACCTTAGCAAATGAAAGTTTCAGAATGTTGTCAAAATGCCTGATTTCCGGCCCGGTCGTGCTGATTGTCATGGACGGTTATGGTGTCTCGCCCAGACTTCCGGGAAATGCCATAGCCGCCGCGAAAAAGCCGACCCTTGATCGTCTTTTCAAAACCTGTCCCAACATCCTGCTTGCCGCGCACGGCAAGGCGGTCGGGATGCCGTCCGATGACGACATGGGCAATTCCGAAGTCGGCCACAACGCCTTGGGCGCGGGACAAATCTACGCCCAGGGAGCCGCGTTGGTCGCCGAAGCAATTCATTCCGGCGCAATCTGGCAAGGCGAAGGCTGGCGGGAAATCGTCGCGCAGGCGAGCGCGGATTTTGCCACATTGCATTGTATAGGTCTATTTTCCGACGGCAACGTGCACAGCCATATTGACCACCTGAAGGCCATGCTGCGGCAGGCCAAGCGGGAAGGCGTCAAAAGGGCGCGTATCCATATCCTGCTTGACGGGCGCGATGTGCCGGAAACCAGCGCCCTGGACTATCTTCTGCCATTCGAGGACTTTCTTGTTCAATTAAATGATCGGGATTTTGAGGCGCGGATTGCTTCCGGCGGCGGGCGGCAGGTCATCACCATGGATCGCTACGAAGCCGACTGGAACATGGTCGAGCTTGGCTGGCGAACGCATGTCTTGGGCGAAGGCGAACATTTCCAGAATGCCGCCGAGGCCGTGCAAACGCTGCGCGAGAGGCATTCCGGCATAACAGACCAGAACCTGCCGCCTTTCGTGATTGCCGAAAATGGCGAGCCGTTGGGGCGCATCAAGGATGGGGATGCCGTCGTGCTCTTCAATTTTCGGGGCGATCGCGCCATTGCAATCAGCCGCGCTCTGGAAGGCGGCGATGTGCCTTTCTGTCGGCAGCGTATTCCCGCAATCGCTTATGCGGGCATGTTGCAATATGATGGCGACCTCTTGATCCCGCGCCGTTTTCTCGTGCCGCCTCCGGCTATCAGGAATACCCTGGGCGAATGGCTTTCCCGCTCCGGCATACGTCAGTTTGCCTGTTCGGAAACGCAGAAATTCGGGCATGTCACCTATTTCTGGAACGGCAACCGTTCCGGCAGGTTCGATGGGGAGACCTGGCAGGAAATTCCGAGCGATTCCGTGCCGTTTGAAGAACGCCCGTGGATGAAGTCCGCCGAAATTGCCGACGCGATGATTTTGGCTCTGCAAAGCCGGGAATATCGGTTTTTGCGCTGCAACTTCGCCAACGGCGACATGGTGGGGCATACCGGCGACTTTGCTGCGGCTAAAGATGCCATCGAAGCGGTCGACCTCGCGCTCTCCCGCCTCTTGCCTGTCGTTCATCAAATGGGCGGCATTGCCCTGATCACCGCCGACCACGGCAATGCTGATGAAATGTACGAACTCGATAAAAAAACCGGACAACCCCGGTTGGCTCCGTCAGGCCAGCCCAAGGCCAAGACTTCCCACACCCTGAATCCCGTGCCGCTGATTCTGGACTATGGCGCGGAATATCGTCATTTGGGGTTAAAGCAAGTGGAAAACGCCGGACTTGCCAACCTCGCCGCCACTGTAGCCAACCTGCTCGGCCTGGAAAAACACCCTGACTGGCAGGAAAGCCTGTTGCAAGTATGACTCCAGGCTACGCCCGCTCAAAATGCTCTTTCACCAGCGTCCAGTATGCCATGACCAGTATCGCGCCCAAAAGGAGCCATGACATCCCATACAGGCTGAAGGCTAATGTTGAGGTCAGCCACGGTTCTTGCATAAACACTATACTTAAGGCCATTTCCGGCGCCAGTACGTACAACGCCAATGCTCGCCCCCACCGCTTGAAAAAGAAAAGCCCAAGTATCTGAGCCACACAAATGATAAGGGCAATAAAAAATCCCAACCACATCAGCGGGGAATTGCCAGTTTCTTGCCGAAGTAGTGCAGACATTTCGGGTGTGGAAGACAACAAAACCATGTCAACAATACCGCCTGCCAGCGCAAAAAGAACCGATAGCACGATAAAAACCCTGAACAAAAATGGCGTAGGGCGCATGATTTGTTTCCTTGTTCAACCTTGAACGCGCATTATAGCGGGGGCTAACCCCAAAGCTGCTCCGACGCAAAACCCCCTTTCATAAAGGGGGTGTCCCGTAGGGACGGGGGTTTGCAAGCCGCAAGCGGGAGAGTGGGTGTTGTAGGGGCGAACCCGCGTGTTCGCCCGATGTCGGGGCGTGTTCGCGCTATGGGCAGACACATAGGTCTGCCCCTACGGCGGTAACGTGGCATTGGGCGGCAACACGGCGTTGGTGTCAGCCCCCTTTTGGCTTTGCCGCAAGCGGGAGAGAGTGGGTGTTGTAGGGGCGAACCCGCGTGTTCGCCCGATGTCGGGGCGTGTCCGCGCTATGGGCAGACACATAGGTCTGCCCCTACGGCGGTAACATGGCATTGGGCGGCGACGCGGCGTTGGTGTCAGCCCCCTTTTGGCTTTGCCGCAAGCCAAAAGGTGTCGCCGCGCATTGCTGTTGTTTGCTGGTAAAACGTCAGAGTCAGAACTCGAACTTCAGTTGCAATGAGCCGGTCACGCCCTGGCGTCTTCCCGTATAGCCTTGCACGCCCAAATCAATGGACAGGGGCGTGCTTCTGGAAGGCGCGAATGAAAGACCGAGTTCGCCCACGCCCGTGCCGCCCTTCAAGGAAGGCGCGGCAATGGATTCGCCATTGGCCGTGGCCTTGACCTTGCCGCCGAACTCGTAGTCATAGTACGCGCCCACATAGGGAGAGACATAATCGCTC
>WRMF01000040.1 GCA_009777245.1 Betaproteobacteria bacterium | reverse complement strand
CACCAGCTTCAGAGAACCCAAAACTTCAGTAGCCGCCTGATGAAACTCCGGCTGATTGGGATTGTTGGCAATCAGCTCGCCCAGTACTTTCTCTACGTAAGACATTGTTTTTCCCTCCTGTTAAAAAGCCCGACATATATAACATGAACAAAATTCAAGCGTAAGCAAAATTTTGTAAAAAATTTTTGCCCGTCAAGGTTTTTTCATGCGTATCGCGTAATCATGTTATTGGTGGCAAAGCTTACGCTAGACTGGCTTTCATAAATTCTAAGCATCTCCTGACTGGTTAAAATGTAATCTGAAATATAATCATGGCGATTAACTATGATTGAATAAAATAGATTGAGTTATAATCATAGTGATTAATCATGATTGAATCAAATTCATTCCCCATGCAACAAAAAGATGCCTTATCATTCGCCTTTTCTCAAACGACAAATCAGGAGCAAGTCATGAAAAATTTGCGAATAGCGGTAGTGGGGTACGGCAATGTCGGGCGTTATGCGGTCGAGGCGGTGCAGGCCGCGCCGGATATGGAACTCGCCGGAATCGTCCGGCGAACAGGCGGGTCACAGGATACGGAAAGCGGAATCAGGGTCGTTACTGACGTAGGCGCGTTGGGCGAGGTCGACGCGGCGCTCTTGTGCGGCCCGACCCGCAGCATTCCCGAAACTGCGCCGCAATATCTGGCTCGCGGAATTCACACGGTCGACAGCTTTGATATTCACGGCGAAGAATTGTGGAAATTGCGTTTGAATCTGGACGCAATCGGCAAGGAACACGGCAGCGTCGCAGTCGTTTCCGCCGGTTGGGATCCCGGCAGCGATTCGCTGTTGCGCGCGCTGCTGCTGGCGATGGCGCCGAAGGGACTGACTTACACCAACTTTGGCCCCGGCATGAGCATGGGGCATTCCGTCTGCGCCAAATCAAAGCCGGGCGTAAAGGATGCGCTGTCAATGACGATTCCGGTCGGCACCGGCGTACATCGGCGCATGGTTTATGTCGAACTCGAACCCGACGCGAAGTTGGCGGATGTGACGGCGGCAATCAAGGAAGACGCATATTTTGCCCATGACGAAACTCATGTTCGCGCCGTGCCTTCTATTGACGAACTGAAGGACATGGGGCACGCCGTCTTGATGGAAAGGAAGGGCGCGAGCGGCGATTCGCACAACCAGACATTTGAATTTCGGATGAGCATCAACAATCCCGCGCTCACTTCGCAGATCATGGTCTCATGCGCCCGCGCCGCAGCGCGAAAGCTGAAACCCGGAGCCTACACGATGCCTGAAATTCCGCCGATTGACCTCTTGCCCGGCGATCTGGAAATGCTGATAAAGACGTTGGTATGACCGTTTCGTCCATGGCTGAAGCTGCGGAGACTACTCCGGTTGGGCTTGCATTTGCGCGCGCAGCCAGTCTCGCCAGATGCGAAACAGGGAAGGATCGAGAGCCGCGATAATCGAGCGGTTCCAGGGCGGCGCGGCGGAAAAATCGTCTTCCTCAAAGGTGGCTACCTGACCGCCCATTTCTTCCAGCATCAACTGTCCGGCGGCATAATCCCAAAGATTTTCGCTGCCGTGCGTGATGGCATCAAGCCGCCCGGACGCAAGATAGCACCAGGCAAGAACGGAAGAGCCAAGATTGCGCTGCGAATAAATCGGCGCTTCATGCACAATCCGCATTGACAGGTTCGGAGGCAGTCGCTTGAAATCAATGCAGGCGACAACTTTCGAGAGCGGCTTGCCGGTCAGTTCAGGGGCGGGAAGACGCTCGCCGTCCACCCACAATCCGCCCCCTTTGACGGCTGAATAAACCTCGTTCATCATGGGAACGCAGGAGACGCCAAGCACCGGGCGACCTTTCTGCAGCAGCGCCACGGAAACGGCGAATTGCGGCAGACCCACGAGAAAATTGGTGCTGCCGTCAATCGGATCCATGACCCAGACGCCATCCGAAAAACCACGCTCCCATGCTTCCTGTTGTTTGTCAGCCGACATTTCCTCGCCGATCATGGGGAGATCGGCAAGGCGGGAGAGTTCGCGCATCAAGGCTTCCTGCGCGGCAATGTCCGCTTCCGAAAAAGCCGAGCCGTCCGCCTTCATCCGTCTGGCGACCTTATGAAAACGCGGCAGGATTTCGCGCTCGGATATTCCGCGCACGACATCTTCAACAGCAGGCCGCAGACCGGCAAGTTCAGACAGGGTAAGAGACATTTATTCCTGACGCCATTTCAACGAACAGCCGATGGATGCCTGCTGCGTCTGCGGGCCGCATCCGGTATTGGCGACTGCGGTCATTGCGACCAGGAGATCGCTTTTTGCGTCGGGCGGGACAGAACGGGCATTCATGCCGGAAGCGTCAAAACGCCCCCGATATTGCAACGCGCATTCGGCGTTGAAGCCAAAAAAATCAGGGGTGCAGACCGCGCCATAAGCGCGGGCTACCGCCTGACTTTCATCGTACAGGTAAGGAAAGGAAAAATTAAGCTCGCGAGCCAGAAGAGCCATCCGATCAAAACCGTCTTCGGGATAGTTTTTCGTATCATTGCTCATGATTGCCGCGACTCCGACGCCAAGCGCCTGAAGGCTGCGGCAATCCGCGACCAATCGGGGCAAAATGACCTGCACATAAGGGCAGTGATTGCAGATGAACATCAGCAAAAGCCCGGTTTTTCCTCTGACGGAAGAGAGACTATGCGTTTGACCGTCCACGCCCGGCAGGGAAAAATCAGGCGCCTGCCAGCCAAAATCACAGACAGGGGGAGAAAGAGCAGCCATTGACAACCTCGCGCAACAGGAGAAACGGCTATGATAGCATCCCTAAGCCGGATTATGGCTTTTGCCGCTAGCGGCACAATGTTGGGATTCGTTCTAGCGAGGTACAGGCTTGACCGTTTTGATTTGAACGAATTACTATAAAATGAAAAATTCTCTCCACATTGATAATGTTGTATGATTATAGTGTGAATTTTTCTACACAAACAAGGATACCAAATGACAAGACCATCTTTTGATGTCGCATGGCATGCTGCGACGAAAATCTACGACCCAACTAGCCCTGCTGAAAAGGTTGCCGAAACCGTAGGTGGTGATGTAGCTGCCCATATTCGGGACAAAAAGAACCCGTGGAGAAACACATGTGCTGTACGCATGAGTTACATCCTGAATAAATCTGCCGTAGTCATTCCGGGTATGGCAGGGAAAACCAAAAAAGGCCGTAGTGGGCAAAACTACTTCTATCGTGTTAGGGATCTAATAGCCTTCCTGAAGCTCAAATGGGGTGCTCCAGAAATTGTTAACTACCCACCCTCTGGGGGTGGTCCCCTAATTGGAAAGACCGGCGTCATTCTCTTTGAAGTTCAAGGTTGGAGCGATGCTAACGGTCATGCTACATTATTTAACGGTAGAACCTGTTATGACGCTTGTTATTTTAATGAACCAGAAGCAACTTACCGCACCACCAAGGCCAACTTTTGGGAGCTTGAATGATGATGCATCGCATACTCGTTGTCGCTGTATTGTATTCGTCGGTTGCAGTTGCGTCTGCGGCTGACTCCATCATGGCTATACATCGTACCAATGCGGACAACTATAAAGACAGAGCATTGGCAGCCTGCTTGGCAGTAGCTTATCAAGGCTCTCAGGCTGGCGAGGATGCAGACATCACCAAAAGCGTGTTTTTGGAGTGGACATATTACGATGAGGACAAAGGCAATCAGGCTACAGATCAACTTGTAGAGAAGTATCTGAGCCGCAACTACTCTACTCCCGTTGAAGGCTACGCCAAAGCTGAATTTCGTCTGCTCAAGTGCTTGGATATGTATCATAGTCAAGATCTCAACGAGCAGGTGCGCAAATATGTTCCTCATCCGAATTGGATCGGAGACAAGCCATTAGAGCAGAAAGGAAAATGATATGCGATGGTTGGATGCCAATGGGCATGCCACACTGTTTGATGGCAGAAACTGCTATGATGCCTGATATTTCAACGAACTAGGCGCAAGCTACCGAACTGATCGTGTGCATTTCTGGAACTTGCCGCGAGAAACTTTGCATCAGCCGGTCATGCGAAGGATAGGCAGTATGCATATCCACAAACCGGAGCGCATATACCATAACCACTTCTTGCTACGTAGAATACGATTCTTTTCTTTGTGAACGGGAGCGTTGCCGCTCCCGTTCGTTTTCAGCGCGAGCAAGCAGTTATTATGTTTCCACCACCAGATTCCCTGGCGCGCTACCCACCTTGAACCGCGCCATGGCCGCTTTAACGGCATCCATCAGCTGTTCAAGGCGTTTTACGCTGGATGCCGTTTCTTCTGTCGCGGCGTTGTTTTCGTCGGTCATCTGGGCGATGCTCTCCATATGACGGGAAATTTCCTGGACTGCCTCGCTTTCTTCTTTCAGGGCGCTTGAGATTTCCGTAACCGCCTCTGCAACCTTGTTCGTTTCCGCGAAGATCAAGTTCATCCTCTCGCCCGCTTCCTGCGCCAGAACCTGTTCGGATTCGACATTTTGCACAACCAGATTCATTTCATCTACAGCTTCTTTCGCGGATACCTGAATCTTGCCGATCATCGCGCTGATGTCGCCGGTTGATTGGGCGGTACGTTCCGCAAGTTTCCGAACTTCATCCGCCACCACAGCAAAGCCGCGCCCTTGTTCGCCCGCGCGCGCCGCTTCAATGGCCGCGTTCAGCGCCAACAGGTTCGTTTGATCCGCAACTTCCTTGATGACCTGCACAACCGAAGAAATCTGCTCCGAATCTTCGCCCAGCTTCTGGATTACCCTGGAACCCTGCGCGACAGTACCGGAAATTTCACTCATTCCATGAACAACGCGCGCTATGGTCTGGCTTCCTTCATTCGCGTCGTCGCCGGTGCGACTCGCTGTTGAACGGGCGTCTTCCGCGCTGGCGGCCACAGTATTGATTGAGACCGTCATTTCTTCCACCGAGGCCGCCATCGCGGAAGTGGAACTCGACTGGCTCGCAGAACTTGCCGCAACCTGATGCGCCGCCGTGGAGAGCGTCTCCAGCGCCCTGGTCACCTCTTCCATTTGCGCGTAGATATCCTTGAACGACTCCTGCATCTCTTTCATCAACTGATTGAAAGAGGAAACGACTACCCCCAGCTCGTCGTTACTCTTGTAATCCACTCTCAAAGCCAGGTCGTGATCCTTTTCCACCCTGGACATCACTTCAAGTATCCTGTCAAGCGGCACAAAGGTGGCTTTCAGCAACCTCCAGCACATTACAGCAATCAGCACAATGGCTATGGCCGACATGACAGTCTGGAAAGTGAGCGCCTTGTTTTGGGATGTAATGGATGTGCTCAACAATGACGTGGCAATACTCGTGTTCGCTTCCACCAGCTTTGAGACGTTATCACGGACAACGCCGGTGCTGCCGCGCAATGTCTCGATGGAGGCTGACATATCCCTGTACATAACGGCGAGATTTTCCGGCGTTGGGTTGGCAAGCGCGCGTTCCAGGAGTTCGCTCTTGCTTGCAATCAGCGGATACCATGTGCTCCAGTGCTGCCTGGTTTCATCCCAGATTCTCTGCACCTCAAGGTTACGCTGCATTCCGTCATATGCTGCAAAGGCTTTTTCCGCGTTTTGGTTCGCTGCCCGTTTCAAGGGCAGAATACGACGCAGTTCTGCAATCTGATCATCTCGCTCCAACAACTCCTTGGACATAATTTCGTAATATCGCAGCACCATGTAGTTGACGCTGCTTTCAAGGTCGGTGAGCGCCAGCACTTTCGGAAGCCTGTCTTCTCCAACTTCCTCCATGCTGTTTATCGCATTTGACATATTAACGAACCCGATTAGCGCAATTGCAAACAGGGAAGCGCAGGCTGTGCCTGATACTACGTGGAATAGTGCTTTAAGTTTCATGGCAACAACACCTTTCAGAAAGGGGATTTGAAAAACGCAAAAATGCCTGATGGAAAATTTTCATCAGGCACGATAACGGAAAAGGCGGCAGCGCGAAAAGCGGCGCAGCGGGAAAGGAAGATAAAGGTTTACCGGCAGGAAAACGATTATCACATACAAATATGCTAATCAAATGCGGGGGGGGGGGGGGGGGGGGTAACCCTTTTTTTAAAAAAGTTTTTTTTTTTAATTTTTTTTTTTTTCTTAAAAAAGGAACCGAAAAACAAACCCCCCTTAAAATATTTTTTCAGAACCATACA
>WRMF01000039.1 GCA_009777245.1 Betaproteobacteria bacterium | reverse complement strand
GTCCCGCCACCGGGAAAAACGGCGATGCGTGTTCTTCCAATCACCGTAGTCCAGCGGCAAATCCCGCCACGACGCGCCTGTGCTTAGAATCCGCCGCATTGATAAATCTGCGATTGTCGCGGGCATTACCGCCCCAGGTTCCTTTACGACCCAGCAGATGAGGTTCCAAAGTCTGCCAGACTGTATCGGATATGTCGTGCCGTCTGTGTGCCTGTTCCATAAGATGCTCTCCTGTTTGCCAAGAAATCAGAATATACAATCTATTGACGACGCGCTCTATGCAGGCTACCATCAGTCACGTCGCAAGTATTCAAATACAACATACGTAACCATTGCCATGCTCAGAATAGAAAGGTGTAAAGGATGTGCTCCAAAATTTTCCCTGCCGGGCATTAATCTTTCAAGCGGCATTCCACTCTTGAACCACCAAAAAACTCCGAAGACTATCAAACATACTCCCAAAACGAACAGTATGAACAAGAAAAAACGCTTTATGACCAAAGCAAGCTTATTTGTTTTTCCCATGAGGCTTCCATCTTTTTTTTCAGGTTCTTTTGGCGGCAATCATAGCCGTACAAGCAAATCGCAATATAAATTGTTTCCTGCTGCCTATCCCCGCAATGTTCATGACAGGCTTCACCTCTCGGCCAGCGCGTCCGCCCAGCAGTTCGGAGTTTCATACAGGCGGACAGCCGCAAGACAGAGGCGGGAATCATGGGCGCGGTAAGCGGGCGCGAGAATGTCAAACGCTATCCGGGCAAGGTTTTCCACTGTGGGAACAAAATCAAGCACGACAGTCTTGTGCGCGGGCAGTCCGTGCAGAAAGGATACGAGCGGCTCATCATGGCGATACACCAGAAAAGCGTGATCCCAGGCGTCCACCAGTTCCCGTTCCGCAACAGCCTTGATGTCGGCAAAATCCATCACCATGCCGCTGTCCGTCTCGCCCGGTCTGGCGTTTACCTCGCCTTCCAGGGTAATTTCCAGCGCATAGCGATGCCCATGCAGGTTGCGGCATTGGCTTTTGTGGTCGGGAATCCGATGCCCTGCGTCAAATTCCAGGCGGCGGGTAATTCGCATAACGATCATTGCGTGTGAATCAGAGATGCCGCATTATAGGGCGCAAACCGGAGTTGATGATGAAGCCGCTCGCCATAACCGACCATAGCCGCAATCAGGCAGGATTGACCTATGTCTATCCTGTCCTTTCCCGCCGCGCGGGCGGTATCTCCGTAGGAATCAACCTCAATCCCAACCGCGCCTGCAACTGGAGTTGCGTATATTGCCAGGTAGAGGGGCTAAGGCGCGGCAAGCCCGATCCTGTGCAGATCGAACTTCTGGCAGACGAACTTCGCGGCTTCCTGCTCTACGCGCTGTCAGGCGACTACCCTGCGCGGCATGTTAAGGAGGCAAAATTGCGGCAACTCGCGGATATTGCCTTTTCCGGCGACGGAGAACCTACGTGCGCGGCTGAATTTGCCGAGGTCGTAGAGCGGGTCGTCGCGGTCATGCAAGAATTTGACCTCATCGGGCGTTTGCCCTTGCGCCTGATTACCAACGGCAGCATGGCGGGGCGGAAAAAAACGCGGGAAGGTCTGGCAACCCTGGCGTTAGCAGGCGGGGAAGTCTGGTTCAAGATTGATCGGGGCGACGCTGCCGGAATTTTCGCGGTCAACCAAACGCGCCTTGTGCCGGAGACGGTATTGCGCCGCCTGAAACTCTGCGCGGAAATTGCCCCTGTCTGGGCGCAAACCTGCTGGTTCGCTCATAACGGCAAGGAGCCGGACAGGGCAGCGAAGGAACACTATCTGGCGTTGATTCAGAGGGCAGCCGGATTCATTCAGGGCATTCATCTCTATGGGCTTGCGCGTCCGCCCCAATCGCCTCACGCTGCCGGATTGAGCCGCCTTCCGCCTGAAACTCTGGCAGCATGGGGAGAAGAAATAGCCGCAAAAACAGGCGTCAAGGTGATTTGCTCACCTTGACGCCCTGTCCGGCAACGAGAGCGGCCTTAAAAGCCGCGCCCCGCTATCGCCCCTTATTGCGCCATCTTCTTCTTTTCCTTGGCTTGTTTCTTCAAGGACTTGAAAAGATCAGGCTCGTACTTTCTCAGATACTCGGCGACTTCAACATCGTCGCGCTTCAGCTTGTATACGTCAATTTGCTCGACGTGTACCAGACGCAACAGCTCACGCACTGGCTTTGGCATGTTGCGACCGCTTTCGTAGCGAGAGCCGCCGCTCTGGGTTACATTGATGCGCGACCAGAATTGCTGCTGGTTCAGTCCAAGGCGATGCCTGATCTCACGCGGATTGGTGATTTCAACAGATTGTGCACTGTTCATGATTTTCTCCAAAAGTCAAAATTGTTGGTCAAAACAGCTTGCTGCGGTTTATATAACTAAAGTTATATAGCACGAAGTTTACCACATTCAAACTACATGGCAAGCCCCAAGCGCATATGCGGAAAATATGCTCAAACCTTTACCGAATAAGGCGTGCTGGCATATTCAAGGGCTATATGCCATAAGGATTAATTGTAAAATTTTGTTTGGGATAGCCCAAAATTTTGCCTGAGCCGCCAAAATTTTAGCCGCGATGACTAGACTGACCTCCTCTTTTGCCCCCTCTCTCGCCGAAAACAACGCGGATTCCTTGCCGGACTGCTTGTGTCCCGACCGTCGCCGCCTTCTTGCCTTGCGCCGCTTGATACGCAGCGCGAAAGGCGAAAAGAAAAAACGCGCGACAGAGGCTTTTGCCGAACTTCTGGCAGATTCTCGCGCCGCCCTTGCCGAGCGCCGTAGCCGCTTGCCCAGTCCCAGTTTTCCGCAATCCCTGCCGGTCAATGAAAAACGCGCGGAAATAGCCGCGCTCATCGCCCAACATCAGGTTGTAATCGTGTGCGGTGAGACGGGTTCAGGAAAAACAACACAATTACCCAAAATCTGCCTGGAGCTGGGGCGCGGCGCGGCAGGCTGGATCGGCCACACCCAGCCAAGGCGGTTGGCGGCGCGATCAGTCGCCGCCCGGCTTGCGGAAGAACTGGAAACTTCGGTCGGAGCGGGCATCGGCGTAAAAATCCGCTTTCACGACCGCGCCCGTCCTGATTCATGGGTCAAGCTGATGACCGACGGCATTTTGCTTGCCGAGACCCAGTCCGATCCGCTTCTTTCCCACTACGACACCCTGATTATTGACGAAGCGCACGAGAGGAGCCTCAACATTGACTTCATTCTGGGCTATCTGAAGGAAATTCTGCCCCGCCGCCCCGACCTGAAAGTCATCATCACTTCCGCCACGATTGACGCGGAACGCTTTTCCAGGCACTTTGCCAACGCGCCGATTATCGAGGTTTCCGGGCGGCTCTATCCGGTGGAAATTCGCTACCGTCCGATTGACGCGACAGACGGAGAGCGTGATTTCTACCAGACCATTGCCGAAGCCTGCGACGAGCTTTCCTGCCTTGGCTCCGGCGATATTCTCGTTTTTCTTCCCGGCGAGCGGGAAATACGCGAAGCGGCGGAAGTGTTGCGAAAGCACCACTTTACCTTGCCGACGCGGGCGCGCCCGGAAATTTTGCCGCTTTTCTCCCGCCTGTCCGCTGCCGAGCAAGATCGCATTTTCAAGCCTGCTACAGCGTCGCGCATCGTGCTGGCTACCAATGTCGCGGAAACCTCGCTCACCGTGCCGGGCATCCGTTATGTGGTGGATAGCGGGTTGGCAAGGGTCAAACGCTATTCCTACCGCAACAAGATAGAACAGTTGCAGGTGGAAAAAATCAGCCAGGCGGCGGCCAGACAACGGGCGGGACGCTGCGGGCGGGTTGCCGCCGGGGTTTGCGTCCGCCTGTACGACGAAGCGGATTTCGACGCCAGACCGGCCTTTACCGACCCGGAGATTTTGCGGACATCGCTTGCCGGAGTCATTCTCCGCATGAAATCATTGAAGTTGACCGAGATCGAACGTTTCCCTTTTCTGGAAGCGCCGCCGGACAAGGCTATCCGCGACGGCTTCGCCCTGCTCTCCGAACTGGGCGCGCTGGACGACGAAAAGCGCCTTACCGAAACCGGGCGAACATTGGCGCGTCTGCCGCTTGATCCGAAAATCGCCCGCATGATCGTAGCGGCGAAGGAACGAGCCTGCCTGAAAGAAGTGCTGGTCATTGCCGCCGCCCTTTCCACCCAGGACCCCAGGGAACGCCCGCAGGAAAAACAACAGGCTGCGGACGAGGCGCACCGTCGTCTGATGCTCCCCAATCCGGAGGAAAAGTCCGAATTCATCGGCTGGCTGCGCCTCATGGCGTGGTATACGCGGGAGATTGAGCATAAAAAATCCAACCGGAAGCTGATCGAGCATTGTCGCGCCTCTTTTCTTTCCTACCCGCGTATGCGCGAATGGCGGGAAACGCATGGGCAATTACGCGCCTTGGTTGCGGAAATGGGCTGGCGGGAAAATGAATCGCCCGGAAGTTATGAAGCCATCCATAAGTCCCTGCTGGTCGGCCTGTTGGGGAATTTCGGCAGCAAGTCGGATGAGACCGGCAATTACCTTGGGGCGCGAGGCATTCGTTTCCTGATTCATCCTTCTTCACCCCTGCAAAAGAAGGCGGGAAAGTGGATTCTGGCGGCGGAAATCACGGAAACCACCCGCCTTTATGCCCGCTCGGTAGCCAGAATCGAGCCGGAATGGCTGGAAGAAGCAGGCGCTCATCTCGTCAAACGCAACTATTTCGACCCACATTGGGAAAAGAAGGCGATGCGGGTTGCCGCCTGGGAACAGACCGTTTTGCACGGTGTTGTAATTTTTCCAAAACGGCGGGTGCACTATGGTCCGATGTCGCCGGACGAAGGGCGCGAGATTTTCATCCGTCAGGCGCTGGTGGGCGGAGAAGTAGAGGCATCCTCTGCCAATCGCTGGCCTTTCTTCAAGCACAACCTAAAGCTGATAGAAGAGATTGAGCGAATAGAGCACAAACAGCGGCGGCAGGATTTACTGGTCGACGACGAGGCGATTTTTGCCTTCTACGACCGTATCATTCCGGCGGGGCTTCATAACGGCGCGTCCTTCAATGCCTGGCGTCAGGATGCGGAGCGGGAAAATCCGCGCCTTCTCTACCTTTCCCGCGACGATTTGATGCTGCATGACGCTCTGGATGTAACAGTCGGCAAATTCCCGCAAAAGCTGAAGGCGGGCGGCGTGGAATATCCGCTTTCCTATCATTTTGAGCCGGGCAATCCCAGAGACGGAGTTACGCTTTCCGTGGCGCTCGCGCAGTTGAACCAGCTTCCCGCGCGGCATCTGGAATGGCTGGTTCCGGGCTTGCTGAAAGAAAAAATTGTGCAGCTCATCAAAACCCTGCCGCAAAAAATCCGCGCCAGGCTCGTTCCCGTACCCGCCTTTGCCGATGAATTTTTAGTTTGGCTTGAGCAGGAAAACCAGAGTAAACGAAAGGCGGAAGGCATTCTACCCTTGCTGATCGCATACATCCTGACCGCGAAAAACCTGAATGCTCGCGGCTGGAATGTCACCCCCGACGCTTTTCGTCCTGACGCCTTGTCGCCTCACCTTTTCATGAACATTCGCGTCGTGGATGAACACGGGCGGCAACTGGACATGAGCCGCGACCTTGCCCAACTGAAAAGGGACTGGGGCGGCAAGGCGCGGCAGGAATTTTCCGGTATTGACAAATCATCGCCTGCCTTGACGAAGCTGACTGAATGGAGCTTTGGCGCGTTGCCGGAAATCATGGAAATGGAAAGCGGCGGGCAAAGCGTGATCGGCTACCCTGCTCTTGTGGATGAAGGTGATTCCGTGCGCTTGCAAGTTTTTGACGAGCAGGAGGAAGCAGGGCGCGTTCATGCCAGGGGACTGATTCGTCTGTTCATGTTGCGTTTCAGGGAGCAGGTGAAATATCTGGACAAAAACCTGCCCGACTTTACCCGGATGGCGATGCAATACATGCCGCTGGGCGATGCCGCCGAGTTGAAGGAGCAAATCCTTGCCCTGGTTTTTACCCGCGCCTGCCTTGCCCAGCCTTGGCCTGCCGACGCGGAAAGTTTCGCGGCGCGTGTAGAGGAAGCAAGACCCAGATTGAGCCTGTTGGCGCAGGAAATTGCCCGTTTGATTGGGCTGATTTTGAGCGAATGGCAGGCTCTGGGCAAAAAGCTGGCGACATGCAAGGGCAGGGAAACAGCAGCCGACATTGAGGCGCAAATAAAGCGACTGCTTGGCAAACGCTTTATTGCCGATACTCCGTTCGAGCGTTTGCAGCATTTTCCCCGCTATTTGAAGGCGGTGGATGTTCGGATTGAGAAGCAGAGGAACGACCCTGCCCGTGACCTGCGCCTGCTGGCTGAATATCAGCCGCTCTGGAACCGCTATGCCCGCCGCGCCGCTGCCGGACAGGGTAATCCCGATCCGCGTCTGGAGCAGCTTCGCTGGCTCCTGGAGGAACTGCGCGTTTCCCTTTTCGCCCAGGAACTCAAAACCCCCATCCCCGTCTCGATTAAACGTCTGCAAAAGATGATGGAAGAGATTTGTTGAGCGCGAGCAAGAAATGAGCGACAGCATTCATGCCTGTCGCTCAAAACGAACAAGGCTGGGGTTTGCATACCCTCCCTTGTTGCTACGGTCGAAACCCCTACCTTCAGGCCGAGGCTCCAACCTCCGCGCCTCTCTTAAGGGAAGGGTTTCAAACCAGAGTCAGCTTTACGATGAATAGAACCACGTCCTCGCGGATGTAATCGTATGTATAAAGAAGCCTATGGCAAACAAATAGCATAAGCATTGCGACTATTCCGGCTATCGCTTCCATCTCATTTTCCTTGCGCGTCTTATCTCGCAAGCGAAAAAGGAGAGTCGCGCCCTGCATCTTCCGAACGGGAAAGCGCATTGGCAAGGCGGGCAAAGTCATCCGGGCAAAGTTCTTCCGCACGGGCAGTAGGAGAAACATCCAGGGTCGCAAGTCCTGCTTCGTCAAACCAGGGCTTCAGGGTATTACGCAGCATTTTCCGGCGTTGTCCGAATGCGGCGGAAACCAGGCGGGCAAAGCATTCCGGGTCGGCAATCGTCAATTCCTCCAACGGCTTCGGAATCATACGAACAAGCGCAGAATGCACCTTCGGAGAAGGCTCAAAGGCTTGTGGCGGCACGTCAAACAGGGATTCCAGATAAAAACGGGATTGCAGCATGACGGAGAGCCGCCCATAAGCCGCGTCATTCGGGCTTGCTACCATCCGCTCGACTACCTCCTTTTGCAGCATGAAGTGCATGTCTACGACATGTTCCGCAAAATTCGCCAGATGAAAAAGCAATGGCGTGGAAATGTTATAAGGCAGATTGCCCACAATTTTTTGTTTGCGCGTGAAAGCAATCATGGCGTGGTCAGCCCTCTCCCCCGACCCCTCTCCCGCTCGCGGCGTAGCCACAAGTGGGAGAGGGGAGGTCTTGCGGACGGCAATGTCGTTCCCTCTCCTGCTTGTGGTATCAAAGCGAGTGGGAGAGGGTGACCCCTCACTTTGATACAACTCGCGGCGTAGCCAAAGGCAGGGAGAGGGTTCGTAAAATGTACTCCCTTGGACCGAAACCGCTCTGGCCAACGCGCCAAAGTCAAAGGACAAGGCATCGCCCTCATGCACGATGAGGCGTTCCGGGGAATAAAGTTTTGAGTAGCGTTTTTTCAGGCGCAGAATCAGGTCGCGATCAATCTCCACCACATGCAGGCAATTCAGCCTTTGCAGCAGCGGCTCGGTGAGCGCCCCCAGTCCGGGGCCTATTTCAACTACGAGATCGTCCGCTTCCGGGCGAATTGCCTCCACAATGGCATGAATAATTCCCCGATCTATCAGAAAATTTTGCCCAAAACGTTTGCGCGGCTTCATATAGTGATTCATTCAGATAAAGCTAATCAAACCCCAGCCATCCAAGGCGGATACCCACTTGCAAACCCCCGGCGCTAACGCGCCACCCCCTTTGTAAAGGGGGCAAGGCGGGGGCTTGGCGGCGAAGCTAAAAGGGGCATTATCCACGGGCAACTATATGGGCAGGATAAGCCGGGGGCTGTAAGCAGGCATGGCGTGTCAGAAAAGCGGGTTTTGCTCTTTTGCCGTTTCTTCCTGTCCGGCTTTTTTGAAAGTCAGGCCGCCTCGCGCAAGATCAGGATAGACAGGATATTCGTTACCTTCCAGCAAGCCTTCGATGGTAAGGATTTGCAGGCGTGGAAAATCTCCGCTCAAGGTCGGGGATTTATAAAACCCGGCTTTTGCCGCTTCCGTTATCATCGGACTGGTAGGCGGCATCAGGGTGACAAAAAGCCCGATTTCCGCCTTCTCGCGCTCCAGAACCCCAACGAGATCGCGCACCATCGCTACGCTGACATTATTGCCGCCCTTGACGGAGACGACGATTTTCTTGTGCGCCTTCAATTCGTCCTGAAAATAAATCAGGCCGTCAATACCGCCGTCCGCGCCTTTCTTCCTGCCCTGCCAGGGCTGGGCATTGACCAGCGAACAAGCCCACCATTGGAATTGATACTTGTCTCTTGATGCCAGATCACGCGCTCCGCCGATGTCTTTCGGCGTACCGTGCACATCAAAAGCAATGCCGGGAAAAGCGTCTTTCAGCCGCTTTTCAATCAAGGCGACGGCAAGGTGCGTAATGTCAATGCCTACCCATTTTCGTCCCAGTTTTTGCGCGGCATGAACCGCCGTGCCGCAACCGCAGAACGGATCAAGAATTACATCGCCTTCATTGCTGGAAGCCAGAATGATGCGCTCCAGCAAAGCAAGCGGTTTTTGCGTGGGATAGCCGAGGTATTCGCTCGGCGGCACGGATCGGATGTCGCCCCAATCGTTTTGCAGCGGCACTCCCGGCATTTCGTCCAGATAACGCTTGTAGGAAGGTGTGCCGCCGTTCTTCGGGAAATAGAGGCGGCCTTCGGCAAGGAATTTTTCCATATTGTCCCGCGAATAAGCCCAGTAACGCCCTTTGTAGGGGCGCGTGCCATGAAACTCGTAGGACACGTCCCCGCCGGGTTTGGCAGCCGTCAGGTCGCCAAGTTGATACCGCCTTCCGGTTTTTTCGT
>WRMF01000038.1 GCA_009777245.1 Betaproteobacteria bacterium | reverse complement strand
GCACGACGGATGTGACCGGCGCGGTTGATTTGCCGGAGGGCACGGAGATGGTGATGCCTGGCGATAATGTCAGCATTACGGTGAAGCTGATTTGCCCGATTGCGATGGAAGAAGGCTTGCGTTTCGCTATCCGCGAAGGCGGGCGCACCGTCGGCGCAGGCGTAGTCGCAAAGGTTATTGAATAACGCTCTTTTTTAATTCGGGGCGGGCAGACTGAAAACTATCCGCCCCCCGTTCTTTGGACATCATCATGCAAAAACAGAAAATTCGCATTCGCCTTAAGGCGTTTGACTACAAGCTCATTGACCAATCCGCGCTTGAGATTGTCGAGACCGCCAAACGTACCGGCGCGGTCGTGCGCGGCCCGGTTCCCATGCCGACGAAAAAGCAGCGTTTTGATGTACTACGCTCGCCGCACGTCAACAAGGCTTCGCGCGACCAGTTCGAGATTCGCACCCACCTTCGTCTGATGGATATTGTCGATCCTACCGAAAAGACCGTCGACGCCCTGATGAAACTCGACCTTCCGGCAGGCGTGGATGTAGAGATCAAGTTGCAGTGATACGGCGCGCTTGTGCAAAAGGGTTGGGGAGCCAACCCTTTTTTGATGGCGTAATTGCGGCGGGACGACATTCATGTTGAGATGGAATATGCTTTTTCTCTTTGCGATGTTGTGCGCGGGCGTTAAAGCGTCGGAGAGCCTGGTTCGGGAATCGCAAGAAGGGAATCTGGTTTTTTACACGGGTTCCGTTACGCTAAGTGGTGAATTTACGCGCCGCACAGATAGATTGACACTTGAGCTTCTTGGCGATAAATTGTGCTTTTCCGCTGTAGGCGTCTCGGCAAAGCTGATACCAAGAGAAGATGATTCCCGCGCCCCGTGGTTTTGTTTTTCCAACGGACAAGAAGCCATGCAAATGTTGCAAGTGCCTGCTTCCAAGCCGCCCGAAGGGAAATGTGGCTACAGCGGAGAGGCCACTCTTACCGTCACCCGCTATATTGCCGACAGAAACGAAAGTTGTGTTTCCGATATGGCTCAACTGATAGATGTGATTGCCAGCACTATGCCCCAACTTATAGACTGCCCGGACGAGGAAAAATAGCCCGGCCTGAAATGGCAGAGCCGCATGAAAAGCGTATTTACAAGGGACGACCCATAAGAACCATCTGTACACATTCCCTTGGATAAAGAGACAGATATGAGCATGAAAATCCAGCAGATGATGCCTGAAATGCCGCAAACGCATCCCCTCTGCCGCTTGTGGCATCAAAGCGAGTGACCACATTCTCCCGCTGGCTGCTATGGGTTAAAAATTTTTAACCCATACAGCGGCTATAGATATTCCCGCAAATAAAGTGACTATCAAGTGTGGTCATTCTTCCGCGCCTAACCATTCGTCATTCCAGCGAAGGCGGGAATCCAGTATGTGGCTGGCTGCCATGACATGTTTCCAGAACAGGGCAGGAGCGGTATTCCCATGCGGAAACTACAAAGGAACGGAAAGGCTTTGCTGGATTCCCGCCTTCGCGGGAATGACGAGTAATTTGGTGTTTGAGTAAGGTTCTTCCTCTACTGTGCGCTCTGCGAAAAAAGTACAATTATTTACGGGGATGACTACAAGCCACAATAGAGGGAATGCGGGGAGTTTGCCGGATAACCCCGGACGGCATGGGCGGGGAGTGCGGCTGCAAAACGGGGCGCTTTCGCGCCCCGTTGATTCAGAAGGGAGAACGCTCTGGAAGTCCCGCCGCGTTCCCCTTGTCGTCCGCCGAATCAGAATTCGTACTTCATCCGCAGGCTGCCTATAACGCCATCACGCTTGCCGAAAAAGCCTTGCAGGCCAACATCAAGGGAAAGCGGCGTATTGCCCGACGGCTTGAAGTTCATGCCAAGCTCGGCAATGCCGGTGCTGCCCTTGATGTCCGCAGAATCTATGCGATAGCCGTAGGTCTTTGCCTTTGACTTGCCGTCGAATTCATATTCCCAGGCCGCGCCGGCGTAGAAGCTCCTTGCGTTATCCAGATTGTGGATAAAGCGCGCTCCCAGACGGACGCGATGGGAATTCAATGAATTGAAGCTAACATCGTCGTTGGTGGACAGTATTACCTTTTCGCTGCCCATGCGGGTCCAGAAGTACTTGCCATACAGATCGACCGCGTTTTTCTCCGAGATGTTCATCACATAGCCGCCGGCGAATTGCAGGCCGAAATATGAAGACTTGGCTTTGTAGCTTGCCTTTTCCCCGTAGGCGTCCGCAAGATCGCTGTCATGATCGTTCTTGACCCTTCCCGTCCTGAGAGCGCCTTCCACGTAGGCATTGTCCTTGCCGCCGACAAAGCGATCCATGCGTCCCAGAATGCCAGCCCCGTAATAGCGCGCCTTGCCGTCGCCATCAACGATTGAATTGCTGTCGTAGGAGCCTTTGCCGTAATCGAAGAAGATGCCGGCGGTTACGCGGTTATCCTGCGATACGTTCCAGCCGTGGGATAATCCGGCCAGGAGGGAGAAGCTGTCCATCTTGATGTTGGAGCCGGTGTCATATTTTGAGTGGCCGCCGGATACGACCGCGAATCCGACCGATCCATTGTCATTTCCCCTGGCTGCCTTGACCGCTTCGGCGATGCCCTTGTCCGCTATGATCTCGGCTCCCTGGTTCGTCAGCGCGAGACCGGCAAGGTACGCCTGGGACAGGGCTTTGGTTTCCTTGCGGACGCTCGACGTCACGCCGGTGATATTCAAAATTTTACCATCCTCTTCAAACTGCCAGTCATATTGCAGGGTCGCGCCATGCCGCCCGGTGATCTTCAGGTTGGCGGAGTCGCCAATGTTGAGGACATCGGTCGTATTAATGAGCGTGAACTCGGCTTCCGTCAGGGGAGCGCCCCCGGCTGTGTTGATGCTGATTTTGGAATCGGGAAGATTCTCTCCACCTATGGTGAATATGTCGGCATTCACAAAGGCGGCGCCGTCCAACGCATCCAAAACAGCGTCTGTCAGGAAAAAGTTCATGTTCTCGAAGTTTGCCACAGTGCCGCCAACGTCAACTAACGTCCCCAGATTCAGGGTATTGCCGGTGAACTGAGTGGCGGCATCATCTGAGGAGACAAGATCTCCAATGTATCCGCCAAGGATGCTTCCGCCCACCTCCACGAGACTGGCATTGTCGCTGACTATGGTCACGGTGTTGCCTGTGGCGAGCGAGGCGCTATCATCTGTCTCCGCTACAAAGCCGCCGATGATAGAACCGGCAAGGTTCATTCCGCTGTCTTTTGCGTCAATGAACACTGTGTTGCCTGTGGCAGAGCCGCTCTCTTCACTAACATAGCCGCCTACGATCCATCCGGTTGTGCTCATGGTTATGTCGCCGCCATCAATGAACACGGTGTTGCCCGTGGCAGAGCCGCTCTCGACATTACCGCCTATGATATGCACGCCAGACCCCAACGACACAGTTCCGCTGATTTGCACGTAGTTGTCCGTGGCGGAACCGTCCTCCCTGGCAAACCCGCCAGTAATAGGTCCAGTATCCAGCGACACAACTGCGCTTTCTCCTATGATCACCTGGTTGCCTTTGGCAGTGTTTCCTGTCCCAGCGCCATCGACATGACCGCCTGTGATGCCTCCGTCAACCAAGTCTACAGTTCCGTTGATGCTCACGAGGTTGTTCTCAGCGGTTCCGTTACCTGCGACAGAAGCGCCCAAGATACTTCCGTTATCCACTGTTACCTCGGAGCCTTCTTCGATGATCACCCAGTTGTCCGTGACCTTTCCATCTTTTGTGACAAGAGCGCCCGCGATAATTCCAGTGTCTACATCTACCGTTGTGTTGCCCCAAATGTTCACATAGTTGCCTGTGGCATCGCCATCACCAAGCGCATCGCCAATCTTGGCGCCTATGATACTTCCGATTACTTCCACGTCAGTATCACCCGTGGCGTTACCGATGCTCACCCAGTTGCCTGTGACATTGCCGCCGGCATCCGTGATAGCCGCCCCAAGGATGCTTTCGCCTACGGTTATGTCCTCGCCGACGATTTCAACGTTGTTGTTATCGGCGCTGAGATCGCTTACACCGCCACGGACAAAACCAAGCGACACAGTACCGCCATCCGTAGTGTCAATCAGCACTCTATTTTCGCTGACTGTTCCCCAGGCTCCGCCAATAGCGCCGCCGGCTACCGTGCCGCCGGTAATGGTGACGGTATTGTTCGCGGTATTGCCTCCAGACGTGCCGCCCATGACATTTTCGCGTACAGTAGCAGAATCCTCAATGACCACAAAGTTGTTTGTGGCATTATCGCCCGCGCCGCCGACGACATGACCACTCACTACGCCGTCGCCGTCAACGTGCGCCTTGTTGCCAACGGCATCGCCACTGTCGGAGAAGCCGCCGAAGATATGTCCGGTCGAGCTACCGCCGGTTACTTCACCATTCGTGGTCACTTTGATGTATTTGCCAGTCGCGGGCAGATTGTAATCTGATCCATCAGGATTCTCACTATTACCGTATCGCGGACCGGCAACGCCACTGGCGCTAATCTCGACATCCGGGGTAGTTGGCTCCGCCATCGCTGTGCCGAAGGAAAAAAGCATGGCTACTGCGAGCGCAATGCCGCTACGATGCAAAATGGGATGTTTCATTGTAAAGCTCCTTGAAAAAAGCGAGTTTGAAAAACGTGAAAAAGCCCGCCAAACCTGGGTTTGAGCGGTTTTATATGACGATAGCTTGTGTGTGTGTGTGTGTGTGTGTGTGTGTGTGTGTGTGTGTGTGTGTGCAAGAAGCGAGCCAGAACCGCCTTGAATTTATCAAGGAGTTGGTATCTTTTGCTGCGACCGTTTCCGCGTTCATTGCCACAAACCTCTGCCACACGGCAAAGCGTAAAGTATACACGTAAATACACAAAACGCAACCATGATTTGTAACAGGCGATGTTGTGACAAATCCAGCGATATTGCCTGAAACGCAGCAAACGCATACCCTCTCCCGTTTGTGGGAGATGGCCGGGGGGACTGTAGGGGCGACCGGCGGGTCGCCCCTACGCCAACCGCGCTACTGTAGGGGTTAAAAATTTTTAATCCCTACGTCGCAAGCGGGAGATGGGGCTAAGGAGAGAGAGCGCAGAAACCGCAGGCGGGTTGGTAATTTGGCAGGTTGCAGGTTGGCAGACTGGTTTTAGCCCCCTTTTTAAAGGGGGTGGCGCGTAGCGCCGGGGGTTTGCTTTCCGTCTGATAGATTGGAGTGAGCGCCTTTCCCTCCCTCCCGCGCCCAATCACACGTCATTCCCGCATGCCTGTCCCCAACAGATCGGGAAGTTTGTTTCCGGCAATTCGAGCAAGGCCGCGCTCCGTCTGACAGCATGGGCGCGCTCCGTCAGTCCGGCTTGCGCTCGAAAAAGCGATAACGCATTCCTCCTGACGATTTGGCAAGATACATCGCGGCATCGGCGTTCTTGAAAATATCTTCCATGTCGTCCGTCGCGCCGCTTTTGTGATCAGGGAAGGTGGCGATGCCTATGCTGCTGTGGATTTTCAGTTCGTGTCCGCAAATGTCGACCGGGTTTTCCAGTTTGTCGAGAATGTCTTGCGCCAGCGCCGCAGCCTGTTCCGGGGATTCCATGTCGCCCATGACCACAGCAAACTCGTCGCCGCCCAGCCGCGCGACAATATCGGAGCTGCGTACCCGCCCCTTCAGGGTATTGGCCATATGCACCAGGAGCGCGTCGCCTGCCGCGTGTCCCAGGACATCGTTGATTTCCTTGAACTTGTCGAGATCGAAAAAAAGCAGCGCGCCGTATTTGCCGGAACGCTTGCTTTGCGACAAGGAGCGTTGCAACTGCTCATTGAACAGGCCGCGATTGGCCAGACCGGTCAGCGGATCGTGATGCGCCATATGTTGCAGTTGAGCCTGCGCCTGCCGACGCGCTTCCACTTCTTCCGAAAGCTCGGCGGTACGTTCAGCGATTCGATGTTCCAGCATTTCGTGGGCATCGCGCAGCTCCTGTTCCGTCCTGCGGCGCGTTCCGATTTCGCGTTGCAGTTCCGCCATGTTGGCATTCAGCGTGTCCGCCATTTCATTGAACGTGGAAGCAAGCGCAGTAATCTCGTCCTTGTATGTGAAAGAAAAACGAAAGTCCTTTTCACCAACACGAAAACGGTCGAAACCGTCGCTAAGCCAGCCGAGTTTCCTGGATAAATAAGAAGCCATCCAGATGGCGATAATGACCACCAGCACGATCAGCGCGAAGGTTGACCAGGCCAGACTGGCTGCCGTATCCTGCATGTTGCCGTGCAGCGCCATGTCGGCGGCTCTGCCGCGGGCAAGCATGTCGTCGTTGGAAATATCGATCATGTCGCTCAAGCGTTCCTTGGATTCGATGGCGGCGCGGTGAAATTCATCTATATTGGCTCCGATGGTGACAATGCCGAATCCGCGCCTGTTACCCGCCGCCTCCGGACTATACTGCCCGGTATAGTAAGGAATCGCCGCCGTGGTAGTGAGCTTGTAGAGTCCGCTCCACAGAATCTGAAAAGAACCGGAGCCGCCCTGATCGGCCAGGTTGTACCAACCCGTGCATTGCGGCGCAAAATTTAGCCAGCGGCAGTCAAGACCCACGTTGCCGCGATCAGTAAGCTCCCTTGCCGGTTTCCTGCTTTGCAACTGGTCTACGAAAACCGGCGCGGTTTCCATGAACTCCCGCCAGGGCTTGCCGCTTTGCAGGAAGTCTTCATAAACCTTGTCCTCAAGCCAGGGAATCTCCGGCTCGCCATTCTCGTCATAGCCGACGATCGAATGGTGGCGCGGGTGGACAATGCTCCTGCCCTTGTAGTCCCAGATGAAGGCATAGTTGCCGTCATAAGCGTCGTTGATGTCGCGGTAACGCTCATGGGTGGGGACAATGTGATCGGTGAATGACATCAGGTGATCGTGGTTCAACGCCAGCGTCACCCAGCCGATGATCCTGCCGTTTCTCGCCACCGGCGTCGCCCAACGCACAATGCCCTGAAAACGCTTGCCGACCGGATTCTCCTTGCCTGCATAGGCGTGTAGCTCCGGCTCGAACGGAATGCCGCGCTTTTCAGCCGCATCCGGAGTGAACTTGCCGATGATATTGGTGCCGACGTATGTGCCTATGACATCGGAAACGTAGATTTCGCCGGGCTTCAATGCCTTAAGGGCGGAAAAATAGGTTTCCGCCCTGGCATAGGTATTCTTCTTTTCCGAGATGTTCTTCAGTTCGGGGCTGGCGCGGGGCGAGGTCGTCACCTTGACCCTTTCCATGCCGTCCAGGCCAACAAAAGTCATTTCCAGATAAAGCGGCTGACTTTCACTTTTTAGCTGCGCCGGAGGACGATAATGGAAACTGATCTCGTTGTCGGGACTACCCGGCGCCGCGATATAACCATCCACCGGCGGGACTGCTTCGGGTTCCCAATCGGAGCCGTCCGCGTTCAAGCGCCATTTGCCATGCGCGATCAGTTCACGGCGCTGTTGTTCGATGTAATTGCGGTAAGTCGCTTCATCAGGCGGAAGCGATGCGACGTAGCGGATATCAGCGTCGCGGTCGTGGAGAAAGTCCGCTACCCTAAGCGCGGTATCGGTGGTCAGGCGCTCGATTTCGCTACGAGCGCGGGCATCAAGCGCATTAATCGCATCCTCAATCGCATTGTCTCCGACATCATGGATAGCCTGATTGGCGGTAGAGACCAATTCGTTGAACTGCTCGCCAAGGTAGTCGGCGGTGTCCTGCGTCCGATGCCAGGCAATCCACACGAGCAGCACCAACGGCACGACCTTGATCGCGATGAACATCAGAATCAGGCGCGCCCGCACCGAGAGCCGGTTCCAGAAATACAGGACGGATTGCATTTTCAGATCAATCACTGAATCGTATCATCATGGATGAGAATGCAAACATCACGGAGTCCGCTCGAACTTCCAACCATTGCCGTCTTTTTTGAGCGCGCCCGCAGCGTTCGCAAAGGGGAAGTGCACTCCGGCAATTTCCATCCCCTCCCGTTCGGCAAGCTCAAAAACGCGCTTGCGGGCAAGGATGGCTCCGGGCTGATCCATGTCGAACACGGCGCATTCGTCCGGCAGGGCAAACTGCAAGGACATAGCGTGAACCAGGTCGCCGATGATCAAGAGATTTCTGCCACCCGCCGTAAGCCGGAATATCGTATGGCCCGGCGTGTGGCCGGGAGCGTCCAGCGCCTCCACTCCCGGCAGTATGGCATCGCCAAAGGCAAAGGTCTCCATGTCGGCTCCGTAGGCTTCTGCTACGGCCTTGGCCAGGGGCGCGCTACGGGTTATGGACTGGTGGGCATCGGCGGGAGCGTTTTCCGCAAGAGCCAGCCATGCCTCAAGCTCCGGTTTTGCGACCAGAACTTTTGCCCTGGGGAAAGCGCGTTTGCCTTCCCGCAACAGCCCGCCGATATGATCCATGTGCATGTGGGTCAGCAGGACGAAATCAACATCTTCCGGCTTGACTCCCAGAGCGGCAAGCGTTTGGGCGGTTTTCCCCGGATGCTGCATTGATAACCCTGCGCCTGCGTCAAACAGCGCTATCTTGCCGCCCGCTTGCAGCAGAAAAGCATTGATGCCGGTTTCGGTCTTGCCGTCGGTGAAGTATTGCAACCTTTCTTCTTCGGAAGCAGGGCCGCTAAAAATGGAAGCCGGCATTTCGCCCGACAAGTCCTGAATGACCGTAACGGTCATATCGCCCGCCTGCCAGATTACGCGGTTAGGCTCATCCTGGGCGAAAATCAGGGACGGAACGAACGCAAAGGCCAGAAGCGCGACGGTTCGCGTGAATGTGCGAAAAGAAAGCATGGCAAATTACCCCGGCAAGGATTATCTGCTGATTTTATAGTGTTTTCACCTAAGGAGATTGAAAACCGGCGACAAAATTCCCCACTGGCGAAAAATGAAAGCCAATGACGGCTCAAACCCTCCAGGGATTGATGATATTCACCCGCTTGTTCGGCGCATCTTCGCAGACACGCGCCTGAAATTCCTTTACACTTTGCTCTTTCCACATCTCATCCCGACAGGAAACATCATGGAAGTCTCTATTGCAGTCATCATCCTCGCAGCAGTCGCAATGGTCTTTTTGTTCCAGTGCGTATGCGTCGTGCCGCAGCAGTCGGCTTATGTCATCGAGCGGCTTGGCCGCTACCATGCCACCCTGACAGCCGGTATGCGCATCATCATTCCGATTGTCGACCGGATCGCCTATCGGCATTCCCTGAAAGAAATACCCTACGATGTTGCGCCGCAGGTCTGCATCACCCGCGACAATACCCAGGTGCAGATTGACGGCATCCTTTACTATCAGGTGACGGACGCCCGACAAGCCTCTTACGGAACGTCCAATTTTGAAATCGCCATTGAACAGCTTGCCAAAACGAGCTTGCGCTCCGAAGCGGGCAAGCGCGAACTCGACAAACTTCTGGAAGACAGGGAGACCATCAACCGCACCGTGGTGGCGGCGCTCGATGAAGCCAGCACAAGCTGGGGCGTCAAGGTATTGCGTTATGAAATCAAGGATATAGTGCCGCCGGATTCTGTTCTACGCGCCATGCAACTGCAAATCACCGCCGAGCGGGAAAAGCGCGCCAAGATTGCCGAATCCGAGGGCGAACGGCAAAAGGAAATCAATCTGGCGGAAGGGGAAAAACAGGCCGCCATCGCGGTTTCCGAAGGTCATATGACCGCCAAGATCAACAACGCCAGGGGTGATGCCGAATCAATACGACTGGTGGCCGAAGCGACCGCAAGCGCGGTCAGGGTGGTTGCCGAAGCCATCAACACCCCAGGCGGTATGGAAGCGATTAACCTGAAGGTCGCCGAGCAATACGTCGGCGCGTTCGGCAACATCGCCAAGGCAGGCACAACCTTGATCGTACCCGGCAATCTCGCGGACATGTCGGCGCTGGTGGCAACGGCGCTCAATGTGGTAAAGGCGGACAAGGCGGGAATCACGGCAGGCGCGACTGCCCTGAAATAACCCTTGAGCGAGGTTCTTGGTTTTAGAGCGGTTTCGGTTCAAGTGGATACTTCTTGCATACCCTCTCCCATTTATGGCTACGCCGTGAACAGGCGCGTTTTGTTCAAGCCCCCTTTTGGCTTCGCCGCTAGTCAAAGGGGGTGGCGCGTTAGCGCCGGGGGTTTGCCGGATAGTTTTTATGCCACGGTCGGGGAGCGCGCTTTACTACCCTCTCCCCGCAAACAAGCGCGTTTGAGGCAGGCATGAGCAAGGACGCAAAGGGTATGAAGGCGGAGCGTGGGCTTTTGCCACGGCTGCGGTTTCCTGAATTTCGGGGCGAATGGGTATCTTCGCCTGTGTCAAAAGTGTACTCATTCAAAGGCAACAACTCGCTCTCGCGGGACAAGCTGAACTACGAAGGCGGTTTGTTTAGAAACATTCACTACGGCGATATTCATACGAAGTTTGCTCCTCGCTTCTGTGTAGATTCTGAATCTGTTCCATATGTCAATGATGAAGAGTCACACTCGGCGATCAGACCAGAGAACTACTGTTCTGCTGGCGATATGGTTTTCGCAGATGCTTCCGAGGACACGGCTGACATTGGCAAGGCCATCGAGATCATCAACACAGGTGATGTTCCGCTTGTTTCTGGCTTGCATACCATTCTTGCAAGACCCAATGTATATACTTTTGCTCTGGGCTTTGGCGCTTATCTATTTTCATCCGAGGGTGTCAGGAAAAAGATTCAGCGTGAAGCCCAAGGAGCGAAGATGCTTGGGTTGTCAGCAAGCCGATTGGGCAATGTGCTATTGCGCTATCCGGCTGAAACTGACGAACAACAAAAAATCGCCGATTGTCTTTCATCCCTTGACGAACTGATTACTGCGGAAACGCAAAAGCTGGACGCACTCAAAACCCACAAGAAGGGTTTGATGCAGCAGCTTTTTCCGGCGGAAGGCGAGACCCTGCCCAAGCTACGCTTTCCTGAATTTCGGGAGGCGGGGGAGTGGAAGGAGAAGAAGCTAGGAGAATTTTCTCATGTAGTTGCATCTGGTGATTTGAATACAACTTGCTTTTCACCAATCAAAACTGATGAATACAATTACCCTGTTTATTCCAACGCCATAGAAGAACAAGGGCTTTACGGGTACTACACAGCGCCAAGGTTTTCAAAAGACAGCGTTACAATCACTGCGAGGGGAAATTTGGGTGTAGCTTTCTTCAGATCACATGAATTTATGGGCATTGGTCGGCTGCTTGTTGCAAGCAATTTTCAAGATGCTAACCCACGTTTTATAACCGAGTGCTGGAACCATCTGGGAAAAGTTCCCACCGAGGTTACAAGCATTCCCCAGTTTACTGCGGTGGCAGCAAAAGCTACGGTGCTGCCAATCCCATCGATAACGGAACAACAAAAAATCGCCGATTGTCTTTCGTCCCTTGACGAACTGATTACCGCCCAAACCCAAAAGCTCGTCATTCTCAAAACGCATAAAAAAGCTCTGATGCAGCAGCTTTTCCCTTCACCGGAGGCAGAAACGCCATGACCGAAAACGAAAAAGACCAACTCGGCAAAGTCCTCTGGGTTACTGCCTACCAACTGCGCGGAGCGATGAACGCGGATGACTTCCGCGATTACATGCTCTCGTTTCTGTTTCTGTGCTTTCTGTCGGATAGCTACGAGGCAGACGGCAATAGGGCAAACCCCCGCCCGCCAAGGCGGGCACCCCCTTTGGGAAAAGGATTGCTCACTTTATATTGATTGTGGTATTATGTTATATATCTGTTTAATCTGAATGAGGAGGAATCGTATGCAATGCACCCACTGCGGTAGCGTGAGCTACGTCAAGAATGGTTCTTACAA
>WRMF01000037.1 GCA_009777245.1 Betaproteobacteria bacterium | reverse complement strand
GGAGGGGAAGGAAGGGGGGGGGAGGGAGAGAGGAAGGGGAGAAGGAGAAAAAGGAGAAGGAGAAAAAAAAAAAAAATAAAAAAAAAAAAGAAGGGGGGGGGGGGGGGGGGGGGGGGGGGGGGGGGGGTAACTCATTGATTACAAAGACTTTTTCGGTTAACATTTTTGCTATCCTTCAAAAAGATGCCGGAAAGCGACATCCGTCAGCATAATTGTTTCAGAACCTTACAATTATAGCAACTACGTTACGCATGTAAAGCTCTGTTACATTTGTAACAGAGATAGATAAAACAAGCATTTGCAGACTCTGTCAAGTCAGGCGATGATCTGACGCATTGCCGTCATACAGCCTTGGCGTCATTCCTGCGGGGGCGGGTTTATGCATCCTAGAAATCCGCCGCCGCCTCCCAAATGATCCGTCCTTCCTTTTTTGCCTGTCGGGTTCGGTTCAGCAGCCGGATAAACGGCCATGCCCGCTGCCGCAAGGAAATCGGCAAAGGCTTGCCTGCTTCTTCCGCAGCGGTTTCTTCCGCTTTCGTAATTTCAGGTGCGCGTTGGATCAGCTTCTCCAGAGCTTCCACGGCCAGGGGAATTTCGCTCTTGTCAATCACGCCTTTTGCCGTGCAGGATTTGCCGATAGCCTTCAGCAAAGGACGCGCCACATCCGCCATCATAAGCATTTCTCCAGCCTCGCTGGAGCGAAAAGTCACGAGCATGGTTTTCTCCGTTCACTTGCAATGAGTCAAAGTCTACCGGAAATGTATTACTGACCATGCATCTTTTGCAAGCTCTGCATTTAGTCTTGTCATGCAACCCTGCATTCAGTCTTACGCCGCGCCAGAACGTGCATAATAGCGTCCTGATTATTTTTCGGCTTTTTATGATCACCGATCTCATTTTGCAAGGCATCTCCCCGCCTTCTTTTCTGCTCGACCGGCTTATCGAGGCGACCGGCGCGGCTCATGTCAACATGGAAGGGGAGAAGCGGATCCGCCTGAAAAACGCCCGACGCGCGCCGGAATTTCTCTCGCTCACACCTTTCCTGGAAGGTGAACATCTGGATTGGGGCTTTATTCCTGCCGGACGCAATCTTGCCGATTATCGCCTGATAGCCTTCGACATGGATTCCACTCTGGTGACAATCGAATGTATTGACGAACTCGCGGATTTTGCAGGACGGAAGGCTGAAGCCGCAGCAATCACAGAATCCGCGATGCAGGGCGAAATAGACTATGCGGAAAGCCTATCCCGTCGTCTTGCCTTGCTTGCCGGTCTGGATGCCTGCGCGCTTGCCAGAGTCTATTCGGAACGTCTGGAATTTTCGCCCGGAGCGCGTGAATTGCTTGTTGCCTGCCAGCGTGCGGGAATGCGTTCCGCGATTCTTTCCGGCGGGTTTACCTATTTCACCGAGCGGCTGCGTATCGAGCTTGGTCTTGATTTTGCCACTTCCAACGAACTGGAAATTGCGGGAGGCAAAATAACCGGAAGGGTTGTCGGCACAATCATTGACGCCGAGGTCAAGGCCGCGCATCTTGTTCGCCTGAAAACCGATCTGGGAATAGATACCCGTGATGTCATTGCGGTAGGCGACGGAGCCAACGATCTGTTGATGATGGCGGAAGCCGGACTGTCCGTTGCCTATCAAGCCAAGCCATCAGTTCGCGCAAAAGCGGATGTCGTCATCAACCGGGGTGGTCTGGATAGCTTGCTTTGCCTGTTGCAAGGCGAATCAAGCTCCGCTCGGTAGCGGTTGCCGCGCCTTGGCGCTGTCGCAATGGGCGAATCCGTTGCGAAAGATGAAGAAAAATCCGCGCATACTCCCCATATATGAAGCGAGTAGACTATGATAGGAACGTTGCGGCTGATGTCAGGCGCAATCCTCGTTATTTTGTGGCGAAGCGAGCAAGACAGTTGTATTATGGAGCCGAAAGCTCCCTTAACCCGTATCGAGGAATTTCCGGCAAGTCCGGGGTGACTCAATAAAAACTTTCAGGAGACGAAAATGATCACGAATCCTTCTCAAGACCCGATGCAATTTGTTCGTTCCCTGTGGAGTGGAGCAGGGTTCGCCATGCCGGGCATGGTAGCGCCGACTTTCAGTACTGACGATTTAAGCAAGCGCATTGCCGATCTGAAGGCGGTTGAAGTCTGGCTGCGTATGAATCTTTCCATGTTGCAGATGGCGATACAGGGGTTGGAAATGCAGCAAACCACTCTTTCGACCGTTGAGGCGGTCGGTAAGATGGTGAGAAGCGGCAGCGAGTCTGACGGTTTTGAAGGCGGCGGCGATGGACCGACGGTCGGAGAAACCTGGCAACGCGCGGCGCTCTGGCCATTGGAAATCATGCAGCATATGCAGGATCGGCTCCAGCAGCATTTGCAGGAAGCCGAAGCGGAAGCCGCCAAGACTGCCGCCGCGAGCAAAAAATCAGCAGCGCCTAAAACATCCGCCGCCGCGTCGTCCGGCAAGTCCGCGCCTCGCAAGACTGTACGCAAGAGTGCAAAGGCATGAGCGCTTTGCTCGCCTCTCCCGCTTGCGGGAGGGGAGGGAGCCACTCGCGGTATAGCCAAAGGTCGGAAGAGGGCAGCGGGTCAGGTTTATATTGATGCTTCCTGAATATTCAGATCCATTGCCCTCTCCCCCAGACACTCTCCCGCAAACGGGATAGGGGCAAAGCGCCCTCTCTGATAGTAGCGTTATTTGCGGAAAGTACTATACATTCAAGTAAAATCCGCCTCACGAAAACAATTTCAAGGAGCGGACATGCACATTCACATTCTAGGCGTCTGCGGCGCTTTCATGGGTGGCTTGGCGCAACTTGCGCGGGAAGACGGACATCGGGTCAGCGGTTGCGACTCGGAAACCTACCCGCCCATGAGCGATGAATTACGTAACGCCGGAATTGAACTCATCGAAGGCTATGACCCCAGGCAGACTTGCCTGAGCCCCGACCTCTTCGTCATCGGCAATGCCATTTCACGCGGCAACCCGCTTCTTGAAGCCATACTTGATCGGGATTTGCCCTATGTATCCGGGCCACAATGGCTATCCGAACACATCTTGCGAGGGCGCTGGGTGTTGGGCGTCGCCGGAACGCACGGCAAGACCACGACGGCATCAATGCTGGCCTGGATTCTGGAAAAAGCAGGTCTTTCTCCCGGCTTTTTGATCGGCGGCGTGCCGCTTGATTTTGCTGTTTCCGCCCGACTTGGCAGCTCTCCTTTTTTCGTGATCGAAGCGGACGAATACGACACCGCGTTCTCCGACAAACGCTCCAAGTTCATTCACTACCGACCCAAGACCCTGATACTCAATAATCTCGAATTCGATCATGCGGACATTTTCAGCGATCTTGCCGCCATCGAGCGACAATTCCATCATTTAATCCGCACCCTGCCAGCTTCCGGCCTGATTGTCTCCAATCGCCATGACGCATCTCTGGAGCGTGTGCTGGCAGAAGGCTTATGGACTCCGGTTGAATATTTCGACGACCCAAAAGGCATTCACCTGACAGGCGATGATACCGACGGCAGCCTGATTCTGCATGATGGAAAAGCTACTGTAGCCCTTGAAAACTGGGGGCTTTTTGGCGAACATAACCGCAAAAACGCGGCGGCGGCGCTTCTTGCGGCACGACATGCCGGTGTGCCGCTAAAGGACGGATTGACCGCACTTGCCTGTTTTCGGAATGTGAAACGACGGTTGGAGGTATACGGAGAAGCAAGAGGCATAACCGTATATGACGATTTCGCCCACCATCCTACCGCGATTGCCGCGACCTTGGCAGGACTGCGCCGGAAAGTCGGCAGTGAGCGCATTATCGCCGTACTGGAGCCACGCTCCAATACCATGAAGCTGGGCATAATGAAGGATCAACTCGCTGCCAGCCTTGAAGCCGCCGATCTGGTGTTCTGCCATGCGGCAAATCTGGGCTGGGACGCAGCCGCCGCGCTTTCGCCGCTCGGCGCGCGTTCCACAATCAGCGATGATTTGGAAAATCTGATTGACTGTATCGTTGCAGCAGCGCAAACGGGCGATCACGTTATCATAATGAGTAACGGCGGTTTTGGCGGCATTCATGCGCGATTGCTCGCCGTACTGGAAAACCAGCCCGCAACGCCCGCCCGATGATGCGCCTGCCTTGTCGAATCCTTTGCCTGAAAACCCATGCGGTGACATGAAATTCAAGTACAATAACCTGCGTTTTTTAATCCTTGGAGAATTTTCATGAGCGAACCTGAAAATACTGCCCCCGCGCCTGCTCCTACGGCAGATGACCGGAACGTTGCCATGCTGGCGCACCTGCTTGGCATTTTCACTTATTTCATCGGCAGTCTGATAATCTGGCTGGTTCACAAAGACAAGCCGGAAAAGGCTTTTGTCAGCGCACAGGCCAAAGAAGCCCTGAATTTCCAGATCACCATGCTCCTGGCTTACTTTGTCTCAGGATTGCTTGTCTTTGTTCTGATTGGCTTTCTTCTGATCTTTATTGTCTTCATCATTGACATCGTGTTTTGTATTGTGGCCGCCGTCTCTGTCAGCAGCGGCAACAATTATCGCTATCCCATAGCGATACGCCTGCTCCAATAGATCGCTGCCCCGCCTCGCGCAGAACGTAAAAAAACGGAGTTCCGTACATATGCGGAACTCCGTATTTGTTTTGGTCGGGGCGGCGGGATTTGAACTCGCGACCCCTTGCACCCCATGCAAGTGCGCTACCAGGCTGCGCCACGCCCCGACAAGCCGCGCATTATACGAACTCGCCCGACTGTTCGCAAGGAATTTTGGAATAAGCCTGTGACAGAGAATGCGGCATGTCAACCGCATACGCTTCCCTGCCGCCACAAAATTGCCCGTCTGCCGATTGATGTAATACCATGAGCAGTTCTTTCCAACCCCTGATTCCGACTCCTGATTTACATGAGCTATCTTCGTATTCGCGGCGCGCGCACCCATAATCTCAAAAATATCAGCCTCGACCTGCCGCGCGATAAACTGATCGTCATCACCGGGCTTTCCGGCTCCGGCAAGTCCTCGCTCGCCTTCGATACGCTCTATGCCGAAGGACAGCGGCGTTATGTGGAGTCGCTCTCCGCCTACGCCCGCCAGTTTCTGCAACTGATGGAAAAGCCGGATGTTGATTTCATCGAAGGTCTGTCGCCCGCCATTTCCATCGAGCAGAAGGCGGTAAATCACAATCCGCGCTCCACAGTGGGGACAGTCACGGAAATTCATGATTATCTGCGCCTCCTGTTTGCGCGGGTAGGAACGCCCTACTGTCCGGAGCATGATCTGCCGCTTGCCGCGCAGACGGTCTCGCAAATGGTGGATCATGCGCTTGCCCTTCCTCTTGACGCCCGCCTGATGATCCTCTCGCCCATTGTGGCGGAGCGGAAGGGCGAACAGCAGGAGTTATTCGCCGAATTACGCGCCCAAGGCTTCGCTCGGCTCCGTATTGACGGCGAAGTGTATGAGATTGACGCTCTCCCAAAACTTGCCAAGACGAAAAAACACAGCGTGGATATAGTTGTCGATCGCCTGAAAGTTCGCCCAGACGCTCGTCAACGGCTGGCCGAATCTTTCGAGACCGCGCTCAATCATGCCGATGGACGCGCTATCGTTTTGGAGATGGATTCCGCAGCGGAACATCTTTTTTCCGCCCGCTTCGCTTGCCGAAAATGCAATTACGCCTTGCAGGAACTGGAGCCGCGCATTTTTTCCTTCAACAATCCGATGGGAGCTTGCCCCGCCTGCGACGGACTGGGGGTCATCCAGTTCTTCGACCCGGCGCGGGTTGTGGTAGCGCCCAGGCAATCCATCGCGGCAGGCGCAATCAGGGGTTGGGACAGGAAAAGCAAATTCTATTTTCAGATGTTGCAGCAAGTAGCGGAGCATTACGGCTTTGATATTGATTGTCCCTTTGAAACATTGGACGATGCGGCGCAAAAGATTATCCTCTACGGTTCCGGGCGCGAATCCATTGCCTTTTCCTACACGACCGAGCGCGGCACATGCTTCATCCGCAAACATCCCTTTGAAGGCGTTTTGCGTAATCTGGAACGACGTTATCGGGAAACGGATTCGCAAGCCATGCGCGAAGAGCTTGCCCGCTATATCAGCAACCAGGCCTGTCCGCAATGCGACGGCAGCCGCCTGAAAAAAGAGGCGCGGCATGTGCGGGTGGGCGATAAAACCTTGCATGAAATCAATCGTTTGCAGCTTCAGGAGGCGCTTGATTTTTTCAAGACCCTGAAACTTTCAGGACACAAGGCGCAGGTAGCGGACAAAATCCTGAAAGAAATCCTGACCCGTTTGAATTTCCTGCTCAATGTCGGTCTGGATTATCTCTCTCTTGAACGTTCGGCGGATTCGCTCTCCGGCGGCGAGGCGCAGCGTATCCGCCTGGCGAGCCAGATCGGCTCCGGCCTGACCGGCGTCATGTACGTGTTGGACGAGCCTTCCATCGGGCTGCACCAGCGCGACAATGAACGCTTGCTCGGCACGCTTTGTCAGCTTCGGGACATGGGCAACACCGTTATCGTGGTCGAGCATGACGAGGAAACAATCCGCATTGCGGATCACATCGTCGACATCGGCCCCGGCGCGGGCGTACATGGCGGCGAAATAGTGGCGGAAGGCGTTGCCGCAAGCATCGCCGCCAATCCCGCCTCAATTACCGGCGCGTATCTGTCCGGCAGACGCAAAATCGCCGTGCCGAAGAAGCGGCGGAAAGCCGGACAAACGCTGAACATCGTAAACGCCTGCGGCAATAACCTGAAAGGAGTGAATTTCAAACTGCCGATCGGAGTTTTGACCTGCGTCACCGGAGTTTCCGGCTCCGGCAAATCCACTCTCATCAACGATACTCTCTACCGGGCTGCGGCGCGCGCCTTGAACGGCAGCAGCATGAACCCCGCAAAATACGGTGAAATTCACGGGCTTTCCCTTTTCGACAAGGCCGTCAGCATTGATCAGGCGCCGATTGGTCGCACTCCGCGCTCCAATCCGGCCACCTATACCGGCCTTTTGACCCCTATCCGCGCGTTGTTCGCGCAGTTGCCGGAAGCCCGTGCGCGCGGCTATTTGCCGGGGCGTTTTTCGTTCAATGTCAAGGGCGGACGCTGCGAAGCCTGCCAGGGCGACGGCGCGATAAAGGTGGAGATGCACTTCCTGCCCGACATTTACGTGCCTTGCGACGTTTGTAACGGCAAACGCTATAACCGCGAAACCCTTGAAATCCTCTACAAGGGCAAAAGCATTCATGATATTCTGGAAATGACCGTGGAAGTCGCGCGCGAATTTTTCGCGCCTGTTCTCAACATCGCCAGGAAACTGCAAACATTGGTGGATATCGGGCTTTCCTACATAAATCTGGGACAGAGCGCGACAACACTTTCCGGCGGCGAGGCGCAACGGGTCAAGCTCTCGCTTGAGCTATCGCGCCGCGATACCGGCAACACCCTCTATATTCTCGATGAACCCACCACCGGCCTGCATTTTGCGGATATTGAAATGTTGCTCTCCGTACTGCATCATCTGGTTGAGCGCGGCAATACCGTGGTCATGATCGAACACAATCTCGACGTGATCAAAACCGCCGATTGGATCATTGATCTGGGGCCGGAAGGCGGCGACAATGGCGGGCGCATTATTGCGACGGGGACGCCGGAAGCCATTACCGCAACGCCCGCCAGTCACACCGGGCGTTTCCTTGCCCCATTGCTGCAACGTGAAAGATCATGATGAAAATCCTGCGAATCCTGATAAAAATACTGTTGGTACTGTCAATCCCAGCCATCGTAGCGGCCTGCCAGATAATTCAGACGATTGGCGACATGCCGGAAAAGGAATCCGTCATGCGCTACGAAGAACTACCCTACTATCGGGACGGTTTTTTCCACGCGGCGGAAGAACTACCGTTCTACCCTGAGCGAATTACCGGCAGCGGCGGCGGGCGGTGGCGACATGTTTTCAATACCGCGAACGCGCCCAAAACCACTCTCCCGACGGTTCCCCTGACCGCATCGTCCTTTACTGATCCGCCTGCCGAGCTTGCGTTTTATTGGCTTGGACACTCTTCCCTCATCATTGAGCTTGACGGATTGCGTTTTATGGTCGATCCGGTATTGAGCAACGCCGCGCCCATCCCCGGCATTATCCGCCGTTATATTGACGCGCCTATCCAAAGCAAAGACCTGCCGCATCTTGATTATGTCCTCATCACCCATGACCATTACGACCATCTGGAATATGCTGCCATCCGCGCCTTGCGAAAGCGGCCTGATACTCGTTTTATCGTTCCCTATGGCGTCGGCGCGCATCTGAAAAAATGGGGTGTGCCAGATGAGCGCATTCATGAAATCGGCTGGAGCGAGACCTTTCAAGCGGGCAATGTAAGCATCACCTCGGAAGAGACCATTCACTATTCAGGGCGCACTTATGGTCGGCGCAATACTACCCTCTGGACTGCCTACGTCATGAAGGGTAAAGAATCCAGTCTTTTCATCAGTGGAGACGCAGGCTATAGCGGCCATTTCAAGGAAATCGGGGAGCGACACGGCTCTTTTCGCCTGGCTTTTCTGGATAGCGATGCCTGGAACCCCGGCTGGCCCAAGACCCATCTGTTTCCGGAAGAAGTGATCCGCGCCTATCATGATTTAAGGGCGGAAACGCTGGTTCCCGTCCATTGGGGCGTGTTTGCTCTTGGCCGCCACCCTTGGGATGAATCCATCCGCATGATCCGCGCTTTGGCTGACGAGGATGAAAACGTCAATCTTCTGACCCCTATTATGGGAGAAAAGGTAATCCCCGGAGAGACCCTGACGGCAGATTGGTGGGAGTCGTCAGGCAGGGATTAGGAATCAATCCATAGACGCGGCGACTCTATGCTTTCCTCATTATTGCGACTTGACATGAACAAACCATGATGAAAATTCTGCGAATCCTGATAAAAATACTGTTGGTTCTGTCAATCCCCGCCATCATCGCGGGCTGTCAGATACTGCAAACGCTGGGCGAAATGCCGGAAAAGGAGTCCGCCATGCGCTACGAAGAACTCCCCTACTACCGGGACGGCCTTTTCCACGCGGCGGAAGAATTGCCGTTCTACCCTGACCGAATCGCCGGCGGCGGCGGCAGATGGTGGCGACATGTGTTTGACCGCTCGAACGCGCCCAAAACCACTCTCCCGACGATTCCCCTGACCGCCTCGTCCTTTGCCGCTCCGCCTGCCGAGCTTGCGTTTTACTGGCTTGGACATGCTTCCCTCATTATTGAGCTTGACGGTCTGCGTTTTGCAGTCGACCCGGTATTGGGCAACGCCGCGCCCATACCTGGCGTTGTTCGTCGCTATGTCGACGCGCCTATCCGGCGTAAAGACCTGCCGCATCTCGATTATGTCCTCATCACTCATGATCATTACGACCACTTGGAGTACGCCACCATCCGCGCCTTGCGAAAGCGGCCTGATACTCGTTTTATCGTTCCCTATGGCGTCGGGGCGCATCTGAAAAAATGGGGTGTGCCGGATGAGCGCGTTCATGAAATCGGCTGGGGCGAGACCTTGCAGGCGGGCGGGTTAAGCATCGCCTCGGAACAAACCAATCATTTTTCCGGGCGCACCTTTGATCGGCGAAATACTACCCTGTGGACTGCCTACGTCCTGAAGGGTAATGAATCCAGCATTTTCATCAGCGGTGACGCAGGTTATAGCGGTCATTTCAAGGAGATCGGGGAGCGGCATGGCCCTTTCCGTCTGGCTTTTCTGGAAATGGATGCCTGGAATCCCGGCTGGCCCAAGACTCATCTGTTTCCGGAAGAAGTGATCCGCGCCTATCATGATTTAAGGGCGGAAACGCTGGTTCCCGTCCATTGGGGCGTGTTCGATCTTGGTCGCCACCCCTGGGATGAATCCATCCGCATGATCCGCGCTTTGGCTGACGAGGATAAAAACGTCAATCTTCTGACCCCGATGATGGGAGAAAAGGCAATCCCCGGAGAGACCAGGACGACGAATTGGTGGGAAGGCAGGGAGTAAGGGGTCAAGGGTAGATGCCAAGGGTCAGCAACCCTGCTCCTTATGGCTGTAGTGTTGTCCGTTAATAAAGCTACGGTAAAGTGATGTGCGGGAGAAGCAATGCGGGTATTTTGTCTCTCTCACACATCGCTTGGTTTAAGGAAAGCGCTATGAAAAGGGGGGTTATGATGGCTCATGGCGCAACGCAAAGCCCCCTTTGGCTTCGCCGCTAGTCCCGGGCGGCGCTTGCGGCTTGGCTGTCCGGCAAATGCGAGCCGGCTGCCGCAGGGTGCGAAACCGGATATTTATGGTTTGTCAGATGACATTTTGGGATACACTAAAGGGGTTTTCATCCTCTTGGAGAAGGCATATGGACATCAAAGCAATCATCACGCCGGTCATACAAGACTGGGAACTGCTGGAAGAATTTTCGGACAGCTTGCAGGAAAAGGCCGCCAGCATCGCCGCCAACATGGCGCGACTGGAAGTAACTCCGGGAGACCGCGAGCCGGCATTTCTTATCATGCGCGACCTGCACGGCCTCAAAACTGTAGCAACTGAGACCAGGCTGGAGCTGGGCGTGGCAGTCGCGCATCATATAGACGCGCTTATTTCCCGTTTTCTGAACGGCGACGTGCCGTTCTCGCAGACGCTCTCGGAAGCCATAATGCTTGCGCTTGATCGTCTGTCAATGGCGGTGGATAACCTGTTGCACAACACCCCGCTGGAAGATCTGAAACTGATGGAGTTGCTGCAAAATCTGGAAAAAGTGGCTCATGTGCCGCCCGGCGAGGTAGACAAAATTTGCATGGTGACGATCGAAGCCGTGACCGGCTTTCCGTCCATGCTTTCCGGCATTGCCAAGGTTACGTCATTGCCGCCGAGTCCGACGAGAGAACAGCAGCCGGAGCAGAATCCCGACGTGGCAAGCGACCTGCAATTTTTCCGCACCTTCGCTATGCTGTTTGAAAGCCGCTCGCCTTTTTTCAAGGGGCGCACCAACCGTATCCTGCGCCTCGCGCTGGAAACCAACAAGGCAGCCGATTCGCCGGTTGATCCGTTGCAACTGGAAGCGGCAATTTACATGCATGACTTGGGGATGCTGCTTTTACCGGAACAAGCCTGGTTGAAGGTAGGGCGACTTTCCGCCGAAGACAAGCTATCCCTTCGCAACCATCCGGCTTCCGGCGCGGGTTTGCTGCAACGGATGCCCGGTTGGGGAGATGCCGCAACGATGGTTGCGCAGCACCATGAAACGCCGAATGGCAGCGGTTATCCGGCGAATCTGAAAAGCGACGAAATTTGCCCCGGCGCAAAAATTATCGCAATTGTGGATGCTTTTGAAGCGGTCATGTTGAAGCACAGCCATCGGGGCAAAAACCGTTCGGTGCTGCGCGCCATTGCGGAAATAAACGCCTGCGACAAGCAGTTTGACGCCACCTGGACGCAGCTTTTCAACCAGATTATCCGACGCACTATCGGCATGACTGCCGGATGACGGCAGCGGAGCGCCGGTTTACCGGAGTCAGGCGGCTATACGGCGAGGAAGCGGAAGCGCGTTTCCTCGCCGCTCGCGTTTGTGTGACAGGGGTCGGCGGAGTCGGCTCCTGGGCGGCGGAAGGACTGGCGCGTAGCGGAATCGGACATCTAACCCTGATTGACCTCGACATGGTGGCGGAATCCAACACCAATCGGCAGATTCAGGCGCTAACGGGAGAATATGGCAAAGCCAAGGTGGATGTACTCGCGGAGCGTATCCGGGCGATCAATCCTTGCGTGGAAGTGTTTGTCATTGAAGATTTCGTTACTCCGGAAAATGTGGCAGCCTTGATCGGCACGGATTTATCGCTCGTCATTGACGCCATTGACCAGACCTATCCGAAGGCCGCCCTGATCGCGCACTGCCGCCAATCGGGCATTAAAATTGTCACAACGGGCGCGGCGGGCGGAAAAACCGACCCAACCCGCATTGCCAGAGCCGACCTGGCAGAAGTCGAACATGATCCGCTTCTGGCAAGAACGAGAACCATCTTGCGCCGGGACTTTTGTTTTCCGCCCGGCGGCGCGAAAAAATCCGGCGAGAAATTCGGAGTTCCCGCAATTTTTTCCCGCGAAGCCATGCGCCGGGAAGTATGCGGAACAGAGAGCGGTAGAAGCGCGTCGGATTTAAGTTGCGCGGGCTTTGGTTCTTCTGTGTGCGTGACCGCCGGTATGGGTTTTTCCGCCTGCGCCGTTGCTCTGGAGCTGCTTTCCGGCGCGTGAGCCAAACAGTTTGCTTGCGTCAATTGGTTTGCAATCACTCCGATCTTGTATTATGGTTCCGTCTGCGCTTTGGCTATCAAGGTCAAGCTGGATAGCGCCTTGCTGTCGCCCAACGGCAAATGCCATAGCTGTTGCCAACAACCCGGAGTATTAAAGCCGTGAAACATCGCGCCGCTCTCTTTACGCTCTTCTTCTTTATTCCCTTTCTGTCTGCCTGCGTCACGACATCAGGCGTTACGCGAGGCGAATCCGCATCACATCCTTCTGTCGGCGTTGATGTCGGCGAAGCGTCTTCTTTCCGCTCTCTGGTGTCTGCGAAAGAGCTTGAAAGCGCGGCAGCCAAGGAATACAACTCTATCATCCAGAAGGCGCAGAAAGAGCTTGTCACCAATACTGCCCAAGGCCAAAGGGTTGTCGGCATTGCCAAACGCATCATTGCTTTTGCCCCGCTCTTCAACGAGGACGCAAAAGACTGGGAATGGGAAGTAAACTTGATAAAGAGCGATGCTATCAACGCCTTCTGTATGCCCGGCGGGAAAATTGCCTTTTATACAGGGCTTACCGAGGGCTTGAAGTTGACCGATGACGAAATCGCCATAGTCATGGGGCATGAAGCCGCACATGCGTTGCGTGAACACGCTCGCGCCCAGATCGGAAAAAGCAGGGTCACTTCGGTCGGCGCAAGCCTGCTTGGTATATTTGTAGGCGGCGGACAATACGACAGAGTATTCGGTTTCGGCGCTAACCTTCTCACCCTGAAATTCTCCCGCGATGATGAAAGCGAAGCTGATCTTGTCGGCATTGATCTTGCCGCCCGCGCCGGATTCGACCCCAGAGCCGGTATAACGCTTTGGCAAAAGATGGCTGCGGCAGGCGGAGGCTCGCCGATTCCTTGGTTCTCCACTCACCCTGGCAGCGCAAACCGCATCCAGGAGATCGAGGCGGCTTTACCCAAAGTTATGCCGCTCTACGAAGAAGCAAGCAAGAAATAAGGCTTTACCTCCAAATATTTCCGTATCAAGCCTAGGTTGCCTCAAGCATCCGGGGGTTATGGAGTTGAATAAGGCGACGGTCAAGTGGCGCACGGGAGAGGCAAAATACCCGCATCACCTCTCCCGCTTGCGACGTAGGGGTTAAAATTTTTTAACCCCTATAGCGGCGTGGCTATAGTGATTCGTATAAATAAAGAGGCTGTAGAGCGTGTCGTCAATAGATTTTTGCCCAGGTTGCGATACACCTGATATGTACTGCTGCCAGAAAGGAAGAAGTCGGCGTAGCGCTTAGCAATGCCACGCCATGCTTTCAATTGCAGAAAAGCATTTTCGACAAGATGGCGAAGTCGGTAGAGATGCTTGTCGTATTCCCGCCGCTCTTTCCGATGCTTACCGGGCGGAATTACAGCCTCTAT
>WRMF01000036.1 GCA_009777245.1 Betaproteobacteria bacterium | reverse complement strand
GTCCCGCCACCGGGAAAAACGGCGATGCGTGTTCTTCCAATCACCGTAGTCCAGCGGCAAATCCCGCCACGACGCGCCTGTGCTTAGAATCCGCCGCATTGATAAATCTGCGATTGTCGCGGGCATTGCCTCACCAGGTTCCTTTACGACCCGGCAGATGAGGTTCCAAAGTCTGCCAGACTGTATCGGATATGCCGTGCCGTCTGTGTGCCTGTTCCATAAGATGCTCTCCTGTTTGCCAAACATTCAGAAATTATAAAAACTATTGACGACACGCTCTAGTTTATGCCACATTCGGAGAGAAAATCCGGCTTGACGCCACCACTGAAATTAAAGTAGCTCTCGTAGATAAAGTGACATCGAACGAGTACAGCGCTCTTTGCTGAACAAATGTCCTTGTACGAACTGCTATAATGCCAGCAGCGTAATTATTTACGTGAATCGTATAATATCCGTTTCAATTTTGGGGGGCGCGCTCCTTCACCTCATACTGCAAACCGATACCCGCTATGCCTTCTCAGTCCCATTTTTAGGCGGCAGGAAAAATTCGCCGGGGCGCGTGAAAAAGCGTCTGAAAAGCCCGCGCAAAAACTGATTGCCCTGGGAGAAAGTCACCCCGCGGGCGCGTAGCGCAACAATCAAGGCAAGGGTAAAACTAATTACCAGATTGAAAAAGCCAATGCCAATCACGCCAGCCGTAGCCCAGACAAAGGCCGCGAGCGGCGGGGAAAAATCATAGGCCGCAAGCGCATAGCCCAGATAGGCCGATGAAAAAGCGACATGGCGAATGTCCAGCGGCAGTCCAAGCAACATGCCAATTCCCCAAGCGAGCGCCAACAGAAAGCCAAAGAGAAAATTTCCGGCAAGCGCCCCCAGGTTATGCTCCACATAATCGGCAAAATTTCCGACCCGCCGCTCGCCAAAATAACGCAAAGCCCAGGAAAGCTGGCGGATACGCTGCGGAACGCGGTGATAGGCGGCATGATTGTCGAAATACCCGGCAATCAAGCCCGACAGAAAAAGACAAACGCCAGCAACAGCGGCAAAAAACAGGGAACCGGACAAAAAGAGATGGTGCGAAGCCAGCAGATATTCCGCTTCATCAACAGAAATGGCCGAATCCCTGAACGCCAGCAACCAAAGAAGACTGACCGAAATCGCCACCGGAATCGCCATCACCACATTGCCGAGAATGGCGACAAGCTGGCTGCGGGTGGTGCGCGCAACCAGAGTGACCAGATTTTCCAGATCGCGCACCTTGCCCTTTGCCTCACCAATCGAAGCGGCAATGGCATTGGCCGTCATCGCCGGCTGTTTGGTGGCGATGGTGAAGCCAAAGATGTAGATGAACATGAAGCCAAGGCCGTAATTAAGCCCATAGACCAGCATTTCATTCAAGGGCGCGAAATTTGCGCCATGCAGCAGGAGCTTGATAAAAGCGATTATCCCGATACACGCGCCCGCGCCAAGGGCGGCGCGAGCCATTGAGAAATATTCGCTTCGCGTCTCGGTGATGTATTGTTCGCCCGCCTTGCCCGCGTATTCCGTCACCCTACGCGCGGTCATTCCCAGATTGCGCTGCCAGAAATTAACGAGGTCATTCTTCCGGCATGATGCAAAAACCAGATTCTTAAAAAGAGCGACCATTGCCGGATAAGCAGTGCGACCGCTATTTTCCCGCAACAATTCGCCGGCAATTATCGCCAACTGCTCCCCCCGCTTCAAATGATCGCGCATATATTGCAGCCGATACGTCAGCGGCAGACTGGTTCCCGCCTGCATGGAACGGCGGCGAATCCGTTCTACCGCGTCCCGGCATTGGTCGAAAAGAACCAGCAGCTGTTTTTCATCGTCGCTTATGGCTTCGGCGTCCTGCCAACGGTGCATGCAACATTCCACAAAGGCGCGGGTTTCAAGATTCTGGACAAAGAACGGCGAATTCGCCATTTCTTCCACCCGATCGCCCGAATTCTCCAGCCGCAGCAATTCCGGCTCAAACCCCATTGCCGCGATCCTGTAGGAGATAATCCAAAGACTGTGCAGAATCGCGGAAAGCCCCTTGGGCAGAGCCGTTCCCTTCTCGTCGGCATCCGGCAAATCCTCTTCAAGACGCAGCGCATGAAGAAACTCAATCCATGCTTCGTCTTCTATCCCTTCAACCCAGATTTCATCCGTATTGCGATCAAACAGGCTTTGCAGCATGTCTCCCAGAAATTCGTCCTGATTCTTCTCCACCGGCAGCAGACTATGCGCGATTCGCCGCCATGACTCCGAAAAAAATCCGGTACTCGGCAGAATGCCAAAATTCATGTAGAGCGAACCGGCGCGGCGTACCTCAAAAAGTTCCGCCAACGCACGGCGCGTACGCACGCGCAGCACCACGCTGCCCTTTAACGCCTCGGCAAGCAGAAGAAGACTGCGGGTAGCCCTTTCGATGTCATCGGGATTGTCCGGCCTTACCTGCCCGACCATTGCCCGCAGCAATGCTTCGCCCCCTTCGATTGCCAGCAAACTTTCCATGATCTTTTTTACGAAAAACGAGAAAAACTCCCGGACATAAGCCCGGAAAAAGCCAGACTAGCCTTTTTTCGTCAGTCTCTCGAATTTCGCAAATAATTCTTCCTGGCTTTCTTCATGCGCCGGGTCTTTCGGGACGCAATCCACCGGACAAACCAGAACGCATTGCGGCTCGTCATAGTGGCCTACGCACTCGGTGCATTTGGCGGGGTCAATCTCATAAATTTCCTCGCCCATGTAAATCGCCTCATTCGGGCATTCCGGCTCGCAAACGGAGCAATTGATACATTCATCGGTAATTTTCAAGGCCATTGGAATATCCTTTCCTGTAAGGGGTTTGGTTGAAAAAATCAGGACGCGACAAGTCCATGCCGTCGCTTCATCCGCTCGGCAACCGAAGGTTGCACGAACTTTTGCACATCGCCCCCTAAACGGGCAATTTCGCGCACAATCGAAGCGGAAATGAACATGTGCTGTTCGCCCGGCGTCAAAAAGACAGTATCCACATCCGGGTAAAGCTGACAGTTCATGCCCGCCAACTGGAATTCGTATTCAAAATCAGACACCGCCCGCAAGCCGCGAATTATAACCTTTGCGCCCTTTTCAGCCGCGAAGCGCACCAGCAAACCATTAAAGCCGCAAACTTCCACTCCGGGCAGGTCGGCAAGCACTTCCCTCGCCATCGTCACCCGTTCTTCCAGCGGGAAAAAAGGCGTCTTGGCCGGACTTTCCGCCACCGCCAGCACAATTTTGTCAAAAATCCGCGCCGCGCGTCGAACCAAATCCTCATGCCCGCGCGTGATCGGGTCGAATGTGCCCGGATAAACGGCAATCCGCTCATCAAGGGAAGAAGAAATGTTCAAGCAAGTTGCTCCTGACGCAGTAAATGAAAATAGACCTGTCCGGCTCGGCCTTGTCGCGCTGTTTGCCAGCGTCCCAACGCGGCAACGGGAAATTCAGCTTCCGCGTAAATGACCGCGTCAGGCTCCAAAAGGCCGGAAAGCCAAGGCTCCAGACGGATTAGCCAGTCTTGCCGGTAGGGCGGATCCAAAAACATGACATCAAAGCGTTTTCGCCCGGATGCCTCGTGAAAAGACGGGTATTTTAACGCATCCATCGCCACAATTTCCACTATGTTGGACGCTTCATACATGTCAACATTTTTACGCAAGGCTCGGACGACGCTTTTCGCGTGATCCACCAGCACAACCTTTGCCGCGCCTCTGGATGCCGCCTCAAAACCCAACGCGCCCGCGCCCGCAAAAAGGTCAAGGCAGAATTTTCCGCTCAAATCCTGCCCCAGCCAGTTGAACAAGGTTTCACGCACCCGGTCCGGAGTTGGGCGCAAACCTTCGCCATCGGGAAAGTTGAGCAGACGGCTGCGCCAAAGCCCGCCGATGATACGAACCTGATTCATGGTTCCGATATTGCATGTTCCTCGCCTGCTTCCGGCTCTTGCGCCGCCGCTGCGCCCACAACCACGGTGACCAGTCTTTCCATGTCGACATGGCGCGAGAAGGCGGCGCGAATGTCCGCAATTCGCACCGCTTCAACATGCTTTCGATACTCTGCCAGATAATCGAGCGGCAGGTCGTAGACTCCGATTGCGGCGACCTGTCCCAAAATTTTCCTGTTGCTATCAAGCCTAAGCGGAAAACTGCCGGAGAGATAGGCTTTGGCGGCGGCTACTTCAGCCGCCGTCGGCCCCTTGTCGAGAAAATCGGATAGGATATTCAGGGTTAGCTCCAGCGCGTCATCCGCCTGTTCCTTTCTGGTTTCCAGCACTATTTCAAACGGTCCTGCCTGCTTCTGCGGAGAAAAATTGCTGTAGACGCTATAGGCATAGCCTGATTTTTCCCGGACTTCGCCCATCAACCGGGAAACAAAGCCGCCGCCCAGAATGTAATTGCCGACCACTACCGGGAAGAAATCCGGGTCGTCTCTGGCAATGGCGACCGTTCCCAGATAGATATGCGCCTGGCTTGCCGGATGCGGGATACGTATTTCCTGCCTTGCCGATTGCCGGATTGGTTGCATGACATGGGGAGGTTCCGGCAGAGTCGGAGCCTTGCCCGTCGGCAATGCCTCGCTCAAACGTTCCGCGAGCGCCTCTGCGCCTGCCCTGTCCAGGTCGCCTACAATGGAAAGAACCGTGCCTTCGGCAATGTAATGTCGCCGCCAGAATTGACGCGCGTCCTCGACCGAAATATCCGCCAGATTTTCCGGAGTCGGGAGAAAGCCGTAGGGATGATCGGGATACAGCGCGGCGGTCAGGGCACGTGTCGCCAATGTGCCCGGCCTTGTCAGGCTGTCTTTCAGGCGGGCGATGACGCGCGCCTGTTCCCGCTCGAAAATGTCCGCCTCAAAGCGCGGACTGGCCAGAATATGCGTGAAGACTTCCAGCGCCGCTTCCTGTTTTTCCGGCGTTGAGAGAACGCGCAGGGAAAGACCGGCAGAATCGCCGGTCACATGAGTGGACAGAAGCGCCCCCACATCCGCCAGACGGTTGCTTATTTCAGCCTCGGACAAATCGCCCGCGCCAAGATTTAACATGACGTTGGTAAGAGCGGCAAGACCAGCCTTGTCCGCCGACTCGAATATCGAGCCTGCGGCAAAATCCAGGCGTACATCCAGAATCGGCAAGGCGGAGCTTTCGACGAACAACACTTTCACGCCCGCCCCGCTTTGCCAATGTTCTATTTTCAGACCGTCTTTTCCTGACGCGACGCCGACAGACAGGGCAACCGCAACAATCAGCCAAGCAAATTTTTTCATCATGAATATCCCGGAGAAAAATATCGTATTATAGCGGCGGTAAAAACATTCTCAGAATCAGTTGTTTGGAATTTGAACCACCCCTGCCTGAAGGCTGGAGATTCCTCGACACAGTCAACGAAAGGGAAAAATGGACGTTCAAGCCTATAAAGCGATTGTTAACTTTATTTGGGGTATTGCCGACGACTGCCTCCGCAATGTCTATGTGCGGGGCAAATATCGTGATGTCATTTTACCGATGACCGTTATTCGTCGTCTTGACACGGTGCTTGAGGGTAGCAAGGAAGAAGTGCTGAAAACGAAGAAAATGCTTGACGGCGCGGGCATTACCTATCAGATGGAAGCCTTGTGCGGCATTGCGGGGCAGAGCTTTTGCAACTGGTCGCCTTTCCGGCTGAAAGACTTGGCGAACCGGGCTAATCAGCATAAATTGAGAGAGGACTTTACCGCCTATCTGGATGGATTTTCGCCGAATGTGCAGGAGATTTTGAAGAAATTCAAATTTCACGTTCAGGTTGACACGATGGCGGATGCCGATATTCTCGGCGCGGTGATAGAGAAATTCGTGTCGCCTACCGTGAATTTAAGCCCGCATCCTGTGCTTGACGATCTTGGCGGCGTTCGGCTTCCCGCGCTCGACAACCACACGATGGGCATCGTCTTTGAGGAGCTGATCCGCCGCTTTAGCGAGGAAAACAACGAAGAAGCCGGGGAGCACTTTACGCCGCGCGATGTGATTGAACTCATGGCAGACTTGGTCTTCATGCCCATAGCCGACCAAATCAAGGACTCTACTTATTCCTGCTACGACGGGGCGTGCGGCACTGGCGGCATGCTTACCGTTTCGCAGGATCGCCTGCTTGACCTTGCCGAACGATGCGGTAAAACCGTGTCCATCAACCTGTTTGGGCAGGAAATAAACCCTGAAACCTATGCAATCACCCGCGCCGATATGCTGTTGAAGGGCGAGGGCGCGGAGAATATCGCGTATGGCAGCACACTGTCGGATGATCGTTTTCCGAGCCGCCAGTTTGATTTTATGTTGTCGAATCCGCCATACGGCAAGTCATGGAAAAATGAGGCGGACAGGCTTGGCGGCAAGAAAGGGATTCTTGACAGGCGTTTTGTCACCTCATTCGCCGAAGAGGGTAATTTTTCCATGATCCCTCGCGTGAGCGACGGACAGCTTATGTTTTTGCTTAACAATGTCAGCAAGATGAAGGAGCAAACCGAACTCGGAAGCCGCATTGCCGAGGTGCATAACGGCTCGTCCCTGTTTACGGGCGACGCGGGGCAGGGCGAGAGCAATGCGCGGCGCTACATGATTGAGCGCGACCTTGTTGAGGCGATAATTGCGCTGCCCAACAACATGTTTTATAACACCGGCATTGGAACGTTCATTTGGCTGCTGTCAAACCGCAAGGATGCACGGCGCAGAGGAAAAATCCAGTTGATTGACGCGACAACGCTTAAATCTCCGCTCCGAAAGAATCTTGGACAAAAGAATTGCTGGTTGACGCCGGAGTTGCGCGAGCAAGTTGTAAGACTGTATTTGGATTTTGAGGAGAATGAGCACAGCAAAATTTTCCCCAACAGCGCGTTTGGATATTGGAAGGTGACGGTGCCGCGTCCGAAGTACGGCGAATCCGCAGAGGCAAACCCATGTACCTGCCCGCAGGGCGAACGCACAGGTTCGCCCCTACGCGACAAAAAAGGAAATCTCATACCGGACAAGGAACTGACTGATACCGAGCAGATACCGCTTGACTATCCCGGAGGCATTGATACCTTTATCGAGGCGGAGGTGCTGCCTTACGCGCCGGATGCCTGGGTGGACGAGGGCAAGACGCAAATCGGCTATGAAATCAGCTTTACGAAGCACTTTTACAAGCCGGTAGAATTGCGGGAACTATCGGAGATTGTGGCGGACATCCGGGCGTTGGAAGCGGAAACCGAGGGATTGCTTGAGGAGGTGCTTGGCAAATGAAGAAGAATGAAAATAGCGTAATCCTGTATCAGGATGAAGACGGGATCACAAGAGTATCTGTGCGTTTTGAGAACGATGATCTCTGGCTGACCCAAAACCAAATCGCCGAAATTGACGACACCACGCAACAGAATGTCAGTCAGCATATTGACGGCATCTTCAAGGACGGTGAACTGGATGCTGCGGCAACTCACAAGAAATTCTTGTTAGTTCAGGCAGAAGGCAAAAGGCAGGTAAAACGCGAGGTCGGTCATTACAATCTCGACATCATTATCGCTATCGGTTACCGGGTTCAATCGCAGGTTGCGACCCGTTTTCGCCGTTGGGCGACCGAGCGTTTGCACGAATACATTCAAAAGGGGTTCACGCTGGATGATGAGCGTCTGGAGCAAGGCGGCTCCCGTTATTTCACAGACTGGGAATATGATGACAACGTAAAACGGCAGGTAGCGCAGATACCGATAACGGTATCCAGGGATCGAGCCTACCAAAACGCTATGCGTAACGCCGACAAGCAGGAGGCTCGAACTGAATGCGACCGCGTATTTCAGGCTGTATGCTTGGCATGATGACGGACAATCTGAAACTATTCAAACTGATAAACGACAACCCATCACTCAAGAAACAACTGTCGGATAAGGTGTTCAGCGTAACCTACAATACCGATGGCAAACCATTTGAAGGCAGCTTTCTTGAGTGATTAGGGCGTTTTCGGTTTAAGCGAGTACACTTTATTTTCCAAGCAGAAGTAGATCACGGCGCGGTAGCCCTCTCCCCCGCACCCAATTGCCGTCTGCAAGACCCCGCTTGCGGGAGAGGGTGGTCACTCGCGGCGTAGCCGAAGGCAGGGAGAGGAGAGCAAAGCGTGTTCTCCATAAAGCCTCGCTATTTACAGAAAAGCTGCGACCGGATAGGGCGAAACGCGGGCGGAGAACTTAAATTTGTTCCGATTCAATGAATTTGTCCACCGCATCAACAACCTCGTCAAAATCGCTGTGCAGCAAATACTCGGAAATTGCGCCGAGCAGTTTTTGGGTCGCTTGAGACCATGATTCCTGCCTTAATTGTGTCGCCGCGTCATGCGCGGTTCTTTCGTCGTACTTGACGCACGCCGCTTTTATAACAAGCAATTGATCACGCAAATATGAGCGATTTTCGTCCGCCGTTTGAATGTTTTTCTCTTGTGGCGCAAGCTCTTCGATTATAGCCCGCAGCGAGTCAAGAAACGCCGGTGTTTCGGATGTTATTAATTCAATTTGCCAGTCATGCGCCGCTTGTTCCAATTTGGACGCGAAGGCGGAAAGTTCCGGTTTCCCAATGTTCGCAAGCGCGCTTTTCATTCCATGCACATGAGTGTCGTACATACGTTTGTCTTCATCATCCAACGGGTCTTGTTTTGTGTTTATGGAACCCAGAACAGCAATAGATTTCGAAGCGTCGCGGATGAACGCCTCAATAAGCTGCGGGGCAATGACTATGCCTGATTCATTGCCAACCAGCCGCTCATTGTCGCTGTCGGCCTGCCTTTTCGCCGCTGCAATGACATCAGGGGTCTGCTTGTCGCGCACCATCCTGTTCAAGATAGTGTTCAACTGACGTATATCAATCGGCTTTGAAACAAAGTCGTCAAAGCCATTATCCAAAAACATATCCGCCTGTCCCGCCACGGCATTCGCGGTCAATGCGACTATGGAGCCTTCATACCCCATGCTCCGTATGATTTTAGTCGTTTCGACACCGTCCATTTTCGGCATCATGTGATCCATGAACACAATATCATAATAATTGCCTTGCTTTATCAATTCAATTGCCTCAAATCCGCTGCTGACCGAGTCAATATTCAAACTGTACGGAGACAAAAGACCCTTGGCCACATATATATTCGTTTCCACATCGTCAACTATCAGAACTCTGCCATACGGCATCGGGGTGCGAATGATTTGCGTCCGCGTCATCTGCGTGCTTCCGCTGGTTTGAATCCTGCACAGGCTATCCGCCAATTCCTTTTCCAACATATCGGAACCGCTCCGGCCTTGCGGCAGACGCACCGTGAAGGCGGAGCCTTTACCAGGCGCGCTCTCGACAAAAATCCTGCCGTTCATCATGCGCGCCAGGTTCAATGTGATATTCATGCCCAGACCTGTGCCTTCGATCACGCGGTTTACGTCATGGGTAAACCTTGTGAATTTGTCGAACAGTATGTCAAGCTGCTCTTGCGTCATGCCATAACCGGTATCGCTTACGCGCAGAACCAGTACCACCGTGTCGTCATTGTCGCCTGCTTCGGTGGAGATCGAGAACTCCACTTTGCCCGCTTCCGTATATTTGAATGCGTTTGTCAGCAGATTGTTCAAAATTTGCGTAATACGGAGTTTATCGCCCACCAGGCGCGACGGCAGATTTTCATCCAGGCAAAGCTCAAATTCTATCGGCTTGCTGCCGATGCGCGTCATATTAAGCTGCGCGGCGTCATTGATCAGGCTTGCGATCTCATAAGTATCAATCATCAACTCCAGTTTTCCCGCCTCAATTTTGGACAGATCAAGTATGTCGTTGATGATTCCCAGCAGCAAGTCGCCGGCGGCATAAATTTTGTCAAACGCCTCCATCACGTCGCCGCCAAGAGCTTTATTTTGAAGCTGGATTTCAGTAATTCCCAGAATCGCATTCATCGGGGTGCGGATTTCGTGGCTCATGGAGCTTAGGAAATCGCTTTTTGCCTTATTGGCGGCTTCCGCTTGCATACGTTGTTTTTCAATTTCAAACAACATGTTTTTCGACTCGGTGATGTCCATCAACGCGCCGGAGATAAGGATGGCGTTCCCGCTCTCGTCGCGCAAGGTTTCGCCATACGCCTGAAAATGCCCATATTCTCCGTTTTTCTTCATCAGCCGGTATTCAGTATCGTAAGGAGTGTTGCCGGTCTTGTCGAGCAAATGCTGTACTGCATGATCAAGGATTTTATCCTTGTCTTCAGGATGCAGACGATCACTCCAACTGCCGAGCACATTGGGAAAATCGGTCTCGTCTGAAAATCCCAGCATATGCCTGAATTCGTTCGACCACATAAAAACGTTTTCAGGTTTGGTCGGATCATCGTTCGCTATCTCCATTTCCCATAGGCCGATTTTAGTCGCTTTAATCACCAGGTTTAATTTGGATAATTGAAGCTGGTTAAGTTCCTGTGCGCGAATGAGTTCCTGTTCACGAGCACGGGATTGTTCAAGCGTCGTTTCCAACTCCTGCCCCATTCGATATTTTTCGGTTATATCGCGCGAAATACCTACAAGACCGACTATAGCGCCGCCTTGCATAATCGGAGCTTTGCTTGTTTCATAATACCGCAAAAGACCGTCCGGACTTGGAATCCAACTGTCATACACGACTTTATTCTCTCCCGCGTAAATTCTTTCATCTGAAGAACGCATCGTTTTTATTACCTCATCGGGAAAGTTGAGTTCGACATCATTTTTCCCGATGATAAAATCCATACCAGAGTTAAAAAAATCAACGCAGGCTGTGTTGAAAAGCGTATAGCGAAAGTTGGAATCCTTGCAAAACACAAGATCCGGAATGGAGTCAATAATACCCTGCAATGTATTTCGATGTATTTGAAGCTCAGATGTCCGCTTGTTGATTTCATCCATCAAGCTGTAGTGTTCACGCAGATCTCTCGCGTATCCGGCCACGGAACAGGAATCCCCGTGGCCGACTCGTATAAGGATTACCTCTGCAGGCATCATTGTGCCGTCCATGAGCTTATATGTCCAATCAGAGGAGCAGCGGCCTTCGTCAAAAGTTTTTTGTAGAAGCATCTGAATTTTTTCCACAGAACGTTGACCATCAGGTTGAAATTCATGATAGATCTCATTGGATCTTCTTAAAAACTCCTCCTTGTCGTTAAAGCCGAAAAGCTGAACGGCAGCTTGGTTGCAGTCAATTTTCCTGAAATTTCTGTCCCATAACTGGCAGCAAATCGGGGTTGAATCCAGCATCAGCCTCATGCGCTCTTCCACTCCAGCGAGTTCAGTTTCAATTTCATTTCTGATGATGGCGCTGGCGCACAAACGCCCGACAGAGCTTAGGAAAATGATGCTTTCGTCGTCGAAGAGCCTATCGCCGGCAAGATCCTGAAAAGCGACGGCGCCCCATAACTCGTCGTCAATCACCACAGGCGTAAGCAACAGCGACTTTATATTCATGGGATTTAAAAATGCGATCTCGTCCCCGGACATGATGCCCGTATGGATGTTTACCACGCCGCCCTTTGATAACTCCGCATCCCATTTTTCTATTGCCGGGTGACGCTGCATAATTCGCAAGTTTCCTTCGATGGGAGTCAGCCTGCCTTCCGCTTGGGACCAGCAATAAATCTGTCCGAAACGCTGCCCTTCGCCGGTATCCACCAGCCTGCATATATCAATGCCGTCCAAATCCACAGCGTCTGCGGCCTGCCTCAGGCATTCGCCGATGATGTCGTCAAAAATTTCTTTTTTTGACAGAAAGGCGATATCCATCTCTTTCTTGGCATTAGACAATTTCGCGCGGTGTTTCAGCGTTTCTTCCGCCTGCTTCTTTTCGGTTATATCCTCAATTACAGCAATGTTGGACTGCTTCCCCATATAATTGATATTGCATGACATGATACGAGCCGTGAATGGGTCTCCGTCCAGTTTGAAACACTGAAAATCCATAGCGGCATTATCAGTCATGAAAAATTCATTGACCATATCCACGCTCTTTCTGCCGTCCGGCTGGATTTCGGGCATGAAATCGAACATGCTTCTCCCCGCCACATCCATTTCAAAATCCTTGCAGCCAAAAATATCCATAAAGGCTTTGTTTGCGTATGCCAGACTCCCATCGTCCAGACTGGCTATTCTGATTCCGAAGGGCAGCAACTCAAGTATGCGCGTCATGCTATTGTTTGACAACTTGTATTGCATCAATTCGCGCTCATTTGCGCGCAACTGCTGACGAGCGGCGGATAATTCCAGCTCAAGCTCTTTATTGATTTTGATTAAATCTTCCATATCAAACCTCACTCGCTCGGGGCAACTGATTTAAACTGATCTCTTGCATTGTAAAAAACCTCCGCGATGAAGGGGTCGAACTGCGTCCCTGAATTTTCCATGATGATTTTGACGGCTTCCTCATGGGTAAACGGCTTTTTGTAAGGCCGGGCGGAAACAAGCGCGTCGTATACATCCGCGAAGGCCATAATCCGCCCCTGAAACGGAATATCCTTTTCCGCAAGCCCACATGGATAGCCTTTTCCGTCCCAGCGTTCATGGTGATAACCGGCAAATAATTTGGCATATTGTAAAAATGTTTTGGCTCCCGCGCGGTAAACGATTTTGTCTATAATCCGTTCGCCTTCCGCAGCGTGTGTTTTCATAACCGCAAATTCTTCATCCGACAAATGTTGACAGCCTGAAAACAATTTGGCGCTAAACGAAGGATCGTTGCTTCCGGTACGGGAAATTATTTGGTCAATCAGTTGCTCGCCTTCTGCGGCATGGGTTTTCATAATCGCGAATTCTTCATCTGTCAGCTTGCCGGGCTTGTTAAGAATGCTGTCAGGAACAGCTATTTTGCCCACATCATGCAAACGCGCCGAGGAGACGAACAATTCAAAATCAATATCACAAATCTCATCGGCATAAACCCCTTGTTCCAGCAGAGCGTCAAGCAATATTCTTATAGATGCCGTTGTGCGCTCAATGTGACCGCCTGTTTCCCGATCGCGTTTTTCGACCATATCCGCCACTACATACACTATGCTGTTTTGCAGATGCTGAAGCTGCCACTTTTGCTGTTCAACCTCTGCCGTCCGTTCCCTGATAAGTTTGTCTATATCCAAATGGGTTTTTATGCGGTTCAATAATACAGACGCGGAAAACGGCTTGGTGATGAAATCAACCACGCCAAGCTGAAAGCCGCGAGCCTCAACGGAAGCGTCGGAAATGTTGGTGAGGAATATGACGGGAATATCGGCATGGGAAGCGTTGCTTTTCAAACGACGCAAGGCTTCAAACCCGTTAATCTCCGGCATTTTAATGTCCAATAGAATCATGTCCGGCACGACTTTTTCCAAGAGAGCGAACATTTTTGCCGCTGATTGCACTGTCATCACCCGGTACTGATCCCTCAGGGCTTCTCTCGCCAAAGCAAGGTTTGTATCGTTATCATCCGCTACGAAAATTGTTTTTTGCATGTCCGCTTTCCTCATGTTTGCCTTGGGCAAAATATCAGGGCAACCGCGCCAAACGGATGTGCTACTGGTAGATGCGCGCAGTAGCCTCCACTGTCACCAAGCGCGCTCCCTTGGATGGATATGCTTAATGAATATCGGGGGGGGGGGGGGGGGGGGGGGTCCTTTTTTTTAAAAAATTTTTTTTTGCGGGGTTTTTTTCCCCTTTCAAAAACTTCCCCCCCCCCCACCCACCGGCGCCGGCTGTTTACCCCCC
>WRMF01000035.1 GCA_009777245.1 Betaproteobacteria bacterium | reverse complement strand
TGCTGAACATGGTAACGAGCGGTCTTGGCGCTCCGACCGATGCCGCGGGCGGCATTCTGGCGCATACGTTGTCTCCTCTTGCCGCGTATGAGATAGGGCAGTATTTCAAGGGAGAGGGAGCGGAAGGCGGCGCGGCGCACATTCTGGCGCACATGGTTTTAAGCGGGGCGGTTGCGGCTGCTGGTGGGCAGGATGTCTTGTCCGCCGCGCTTGCTGCGGGCGGGGCGGAGGGCTTTAAGCCCTAAATTTGTCTGTCAGTTAGCGGCATGGTGCTTCCCACTGAAGTGTACCAACACCGCTTGTTGGTATACCAACAAGCGCACCAACAAAAAACGCTGGACTGCAATGTTTTTCTTTGGACGGGAACAGACAAGAAAAAGCCCAGAACCCTTGATTCTCCAAGGTGTTCTGGACTGGATTGGACGGGGAAAAACAGTTATTTGGTGGAGGCGGCGGGAATCGAACCCGCGTCCGCAAGCACTCTACAACGCGATCTACATGCTTAGTCCATCCGTTTGGTTTTAGTCCTGGCGCGCCGGAAGGACAGGCTCGTTTCGGACGATCTGCTGGATTTTCATGTCTGGACACGCAGCAGGAACAGACCTTAGCTCATGTATCTGACTTTGCTGCCGGTCGCCCGGCCCGATCCATCAGCAAATCGGTGCAAAGCTCGCCGGTTTAGGCGGCGAGAGCAAAACGCTCGTCGTTGGCGTTTATTGGTTTTTCAGCGGTTTTACGAGGAACTGAATCTCGGCATGCACAACGATGCTTTGCAACCCACGTCGAAGCCAGGTCGCCCCCAAGTTGTGAACAGACATGATAACCGATGTTGCGGGAAGACAATACATTCAGGAAGATTGATTATCGTCTTATTCTGAAAATAGTGCGTTTCCGGCAATACGCGCAATTTATCGCGCCCGACAAACCACCGAGCAACAAGCCACTCATTTTCAAAAGGCAGCAATTATAGTAGTTCGTACAAATAAAAGGACATTTGTCCAGCAACGAGCGCTATACACACTCGATACTCCTTTATCTACGGAGCTACTATATCCGGCAAACCCCCGGCGCTAACGTGCCACCCCCTTTGGGAAAGGGGGCTAACCAATGCTGCCGCCTTGCCCCATTTTTGCCTCGGCGCAAGTCAAAGGGGGGGGGGCAAACTGCGCTAGTGCGCAGCTTCCCAGTTGTCGCCCTCGCCAATGTCCACGACAAGCGGAACTTTGAGCGTTCCCACGCTCTCCATGAGGTTGGGCAGGCGAGCGCGAATCAGTGCCAATTCCGCCTTCGGGACTTCCAGCACCAGTTCGTCATGCACTTGCAGAATCAGGCGACTACGCATCCTTTCCGTTTCCAGCCAGTTCTGAACAGCAAGCATGGCAAGTTTGATGAGATCGGCCGCCGTGCCCTGCATGGGGGCGTTGATGGCGGCGCGCTCGGCTGCCTGACGGCGGACGGGACTGGCAATGTCAGCGACCGCCAGGCGACGGCCAAAAACAGTTTCGACAAATCCATCCTGCCTCGCGCGCGCGCGGGTTTCTTCCATGTAACGAGCAACGCCGGGATAGCGGGCGAAATATCGCTCGATATAACCTTGCGCTTCCGAGCGGGAAATTCCCAGACCTTTTGCCAGCCCGAAGGCGCTCATGCCGTAAATCAGCCCGAAATTGATCGTCTTGGCTACCCGACGCTGATCCGCCCCTATTTCTTCCGGGGGCAGGCCGAAAATATCCGCCGCAGTGCGCTTGTGTACGTCCTCGCCTTGGGAAAATGCGTCAAGCAATCCTTTATCTTCGGATAAATGCGCCATGATGCGAAGCTCGATCTGCGAATAGTCGGCGGAAATGATCCGGCAGTTGTCCGGCGCTATGAACGCGGCGCGAATACGGCGTCCCTCCTCGTCGCGCGCGGGAATGTTCTGCAAATTCGGCTCGGAAGAAGAAAGCCTTCCGGTGACGGCGGTAGCCTGCGAAAAATGGGTATGCACCCTGCCTGTGCCGGGATTGATCATGCGCGGCAGCTTGTCGGTATAGGTATTCTTCAGCTTGGATAAGGCGCGCCAGGCAAGAATGAGCTTGGGCAGCGGGAAATCGAGCGCCAATTCGGCAAGCGCCTCTTCATCGGTGGAAGGTATGCCGCCTGGGGTTTTCTTTTTGATCGGCAGGCCGTGCCTGACGAACAATATCTCCGCCAGTTGCCGGGTGGAAGCAAGGGAAAACGGCTCGCCCGCCAGACGTTGCGCCTCCTCTTCCAGCGCGAGAATGCGCCTGCCCAAATCATGGCTTTGCGCGTTCAGTTGCCCGGCGTCAATCAGGACGCCCGCGCGTTCCATCTTGAACAATACTTCGCATAACGGCAACTCGATGTCCCGATAAATGCGGGCAAGTCCCGCATTGGCTTCAATAGCGGGAAGCATGGCGCTTGAGAGGCGATAAGCAAGATCGGCGTCTTCGGCGGCATAGACGGCGGCGCGCTCGATGGCGACATCCGCAAAACTGATCGCTTTCGTCCCCTTGCCGCACACGTCGCTGTAGGAAATGCCAGTCAAGCCAAGATGGCGGCGGGCAAGCTGTTCAAGGTCGTGCCCCTTGTCCGACTCCAGCACATAGGATTGCAGCAGGGTGTCGTCCGCAACCCCTGCAAGCAAAATGCCGTGATTGGCAAGCACATGCCGGTCGTATTTCAGGTTCTGTCCGATTTTTTGCGGGCTTGTGGATTCCAGCCAGGGTTTCAGACGGGCGATAGTCGCTGCGAACGGCAACTGAAAAGCGTCCAATCCCCTGTGGGCGAGGGGAATATAACAGGCATCTCCCGGCGCTACGGCAAGAGAAATTCCGACAAGACGGGCGGCTAAAGGGTCAAGGCCGGTTGTTTCGGTATCAAGCGCGACTCTGGTAGCCGCCGCGATTTTTTTCAGCCAGCGTTCCAGATCGGCTTCCTCGCGGACGATTTCATAGGCGGCGCGATGGCTGCCGTCATCCGCCGGGGGTTGGATTAAAGCGTTTTCGACAAAAGTACGCGCAATCTCGGCGTGGTTGCCCCTCTCCTGAAGGTCGGGAGAGGGCGCGCAAAATTGCTCAAAAGCAGGGGGAGTGGTTGCAGACGCGGCCTCGGTTGTGGCCTCGGTTGTATCGGCGAGTTCATCCTGCCATGCCTTGAAGTCATGGCGAGCGTAAATTTCCTTCAAGGCTTTCGTATCCGTCGGTTGGCGAATCAATGTATATGGTTCGGGGATGTTCGGAACCCGCCGGTCAATGGTCACCAGTTTTCTGCCGAGCGGAAAAAAGTCGAGATGGGCGCGCAGATGTTCTCCGACCGCACCGTGAATGGCGGCGGCATTGGCGATGATCGCGTCTAGACTGCCGAATTCGGCAAGCCATCTTGTCGCTGTTTTGGGGCCGCATTTGGCAACGCCCGGTATGTTGTCTGTAGTATCGCCAATCAGGGCGAGATAGTCGGTGATCCTGTCCGGCGGCACGCCGAATTTGGCAATTACGCCCGCTTCGTCCAGAATCTCGTTATTATTGACGAGCCGGGTGCGGGACGTGACCAACTGGGCGAAGTCCTTGTCGCCGGTCGAGATAAGCGTCTCCATGCCGTTAGCTTCCGCCATTCCGGCAAGCGTGCCGATAACATCGTCGGCCTCCACGCCTTCAATGGAGAGGAGCGGCCAGCCCAGGGCGCGGATTGCCGCATGGAGCGGCGGGATTTGCAGCGCCAGGTCTTCCGGCATTGACGGACGGTGCGCCTTGTAGGCCGGATACCATTCGTGGCGGAAGGTTTTGCCTTTCGCGTCGAATATCACCGCTTGATAATCCGCCTTGAAGTCGCTTGTCAACCGGCGTAGCATGGCGAGTACGCCTTTCAACGCGCCAGTAGGAAAACCTGCCCGGTTTTTCAGGTCAGGCAGGGCATGAAAGGCGCGGTACAGATAGGACGAACCGTCCACCAACAACAGTAAAGGCATGGCAAGTATGGACAAGAAAAAATTTTACGCGCAGTCGGATTCAGCGCAGGCGACAGTCGACGCGGCGCGGGAAGCATGGCGCGTTTTCGGCATTATGTCAGAATTTGTCGAAGCGACGGATCGTTTACAAAGCGTCTATCCTGCCGTTTCCTTTTTCGGCAGCGCCCGTCTTGATGAGAATAGCCCGGTTTATCGGCTTGCCGAGACGATCGCCAGAAAACTTTCCGATTCCGGCTTCGCGGTTATTTCCGGCGGCGGGCCGGGAGCGATGGAAGCCGCAAACCGGGGCGCGTTTGCCGGAAGTTCTCCCTCAATCGGGTTGAATATCGAATTGCCGCATGAGCAGAAGGGTAATTCCTATCAGGACATCGCCTTGAATTTTCGCCATTTCTTCGCCAGAAAACACATGTTCACGCGTTTTGCCAGCGCGTATGTGGTCATGCCGGGCGGTTTTGGCACTCTGGATGAGTTGATGGAGGTCATAACGCTGGTGCAGACCCGAAAAACTTCGCGCATTCCCATCATTCTCGTGGGCAGCGATTTCTGGCGGGGATTGATAGAGTGGTTCAGGGAACAGTTGCTCGGCGCAAACATGGTGCGTCCCGAAGAACTGGAGATAGTCCAGATCATTGACGACCCGGACGAAATCGTCGCCGCGATTTTTCGGCATTACGAGACGCGAAGTCATGATGATCGCTCCGCCGGACAGGAATTGTTTCTGAATCTGTAATAAAATCTGACTTTTACGACATTTTTTTCGGGTGGTTGTTATGCGTTCAGCTCGTTTTCCTCGTCTGGCTATCGCCTGCCTTGTTCTGGCCTTGCCTCTGTTTGCGAAAGGGCAGGAGCCTGCCGACGCGACGCCGCTTGAGGTTCCCCCGCCGCCTACGGACATTCGTCCGTTTGACGATAGTATCGAAGAGCCGGAAGTAACTATCCGCCGGGATGAAAGAGGGGTTGTCGAGGAATACCGGGTAGGCGGCCAGCTCTACATGTTGAAAATCATCCCGGATGTCGGCGAGCCTTATTTTCTGATTGACAGGGGCGGCAAGGGCCACTTCGAGGCTCACAATCCCGGTCGGGACATCAGCGTGCCGATGTGGTTAATCGGCACTTTTTAGGGCGGCTTTGATTCAAGCGCGTACACCTTTTCTCCAAGCTGGCAGCAATCACGGCGTTGTTAGCTCTCCCCCCCGATCCCCTCTCCCGCATCCAATCATTCGTCATTCCCGCGAAGGTGGGAATCCAGAACATCCCTTGCGTTCCTGTGGCGTTTCCGCATGGGAATATCGCTACTGTCCTGTTCTGGAAATATGTCGTGACTTTCAGCTCCGTACTGGATTCCCGCCTTCGCGGGAATGACGAATGTGCTGAAGTCTGTGCGAAAGAATGACTATGCCTGATAGTCGTTGCGGTAAGTACTATAAATCGAAACTGCTATAGCGAATTATTCCGCTTCTTCGGCGTCTGCTTCTTCGGTTCTTGTTTCCCTGCTGACGAGGCGATAGGTATAGTCCGCCTCGGGCGAGAAGCGCGGAAGGTTGCCAAGAATTTCGTTTTCGGCATGATTGAGCGCCAGCCAGTTCATCTCCCAAAACCCGAAAAAAATTCGCTTCAAGGCGTTGCTTGCCGATTCGTCAATATCCAGTGCCGCCGCGCGGCAAACCCCGGCAGGATCAACCGGAATCCAGTGATAGCCGGGGTTGTAAAATTCGGCGCGGCAATGAAGCAGCGAGGATAAATCGCTTTTGTCGGAAGGCCCCAACGCGGGCGAGAATCTGGAAGGCGCGATGAAAAAACCGAAGACGCGCCGGGCGGGAATGCCGACGGCTCGGGCAAGCAAAACAAACAAGCCGGCGATGTCCGCCGCGCCGCCGCCGTGGGTTTCAATCTGGATGTTGCCGCTCCCGTCGCTATCCGCCAGGGCGGCGTCAAAAACGCTTTTTTCGACCACCCAATCGTACAGGGCGCGCGCTTTTGCAAGCGGATCAACGATCCGCCCCACGATGCTTCGCGCCAGCTTTTCGGCAGCTTCATTGACCGGCAACAGGGTAGTGGCGGCAAGGTTTTTTCGCAGGATGTCATCCCGATCCGGCGCGAAGGTTCGCCGGGAAATGTCAAGGCGACGGTCGGCGACGGCAACCGATGCGAAAAGCCGCAGGTAGGATGATGAGCGGACGTTTTCCCAGTCGCAAACGAGCATCTCCATGCCGTCGTCCGGCAGACGTTCAAGCGAGGCACGGGCGTTGGTCTCCCAGGAGAGGCGTTCTATCCGTTGCCAGGGCTGAACCGGCGTGTCCTGATGGAGAGGCAGGGGCAGCGTAAGTTTTGTTTCCCGCGCCGCTTTGGCTTCCAGATTCAGGGCAAGGTCGAAATAGCGCCAGTTTGCGGGCATTGCCGCCGCCCTGACCGGCGGCAGTCGGCTTGCGGAAGAGCCTTCGTGCGGGGCAAGAACACTGTTCGCGGAAGGCTTTTTCTGCCTGGCGGCAAGCAGGGACAACGCTCCGGCGACAAGGAAAAAACGGCGGTTCAAATCAACTCTCCCGAAGTTTCCGAAATTGCTTCCGCGCTGTTTTCTTCCGGCAGACGGTAGCGTTCTCCCGCCCAATTGCCAAGATCGATCAACTTGCAGCGTTCGGAACAAAAGGGACGCCAAGGGTTTTCCGTCCGCCGGGGCGTCTCTCTGTTGCAATGCGGGCAAGGGGAGGATATGACTGCAAACATCACTAAACCAGGGAACAAAAGCTGAGTTTAAAAGGCACATCGGCATCGGCGCAATGGCTTTTCGTTTCGGTTTCCGACGGCAGGACAAAGCGAATGCGAAGAACATGGCGATTGGCGCTGATTTCCGGGATCACCTGCCATTCCTTCTCCAGAGCGACGCGCGCCATCTGGAAACTGGAGCCGCTTAAATTTTGTTCGTATTGTCCGTTTTGGGCGATTAGCGACCGCATTTCGCTATGACCGCGCAAGAGGCGCAGGATGATGCCGAGCGCGTTTCGGATCGGCATTACTTCCGCCTGCCACTGCTCCAGCGCGGCGCGGCGGGCTTGGGAGGGTTGTTTCAGCCAGTAATGGTAGGAAGGCACATCGAAACCGGAAGCGCCGCCGGGCAGTGTGGCCTTGTGCTTGATGCTCATCAGCCAGTCGTTGTTACGCAGCGATTGTCCGAATTTGCCGTGCAGGAGGTGGAGAGCGGCATGCGCCTGCTTGATCTCGCCCAGAGAGTAGTCGAGCGCGATTTCCGAGACATCGGGGTTATTGCGAAAGGAAAGCAGTATCTGGCGTTGTCGCTCCAGTTCCTGAAGCATATCCGCCTTTGGATCGGCGCGGCCTATGAAATCAAGTAGCTCAAACATCCCATTGAGCGCCGTATGGTGCTCAAGCGCGCCCTCCGCCCTGGTGAAATACACCACCTTGTCAAACAGGCTTTCCAGGCGGAGCAGAGTGCGGACTCGCTCGTTGAAGGGAAATTCGTAAATAATCACGTTGCCGTTGTCCAAAAGATTATATGTATTTTGAAACAATCGGACGCAAACCACAAGGCTAATGCGAATATTGTTTTGCTATAATCCAAAACTTTTTGCTCCGCCCTGTCCGATGCGGCTCGTTATCCGGTCAGTCCGGCAACCGATTGCATGATTGCTGACAAGGTCAGACTCGTGGCGCGTTTTGACCGGGAATATCGCGCTTTGATAAGATAGTCAGTTCCCCGCAACCTTTCATTTTTCTATGGTTCCCCATCTTGTAACCGCCTTGTCCGGCCCGCTCCTGGAGCTTGAACAGAGATTTCTCGCGCAGAGCGCGTGGATCGAGCAGTGGTTCCGCGCTTCCTGGCAGGAGTATACGCCGCCCTTCTACTCTTCCTGCGATTTACGAAACGCCGGTTTCAAGCTCGCTCCCGTGGATACCAATCTCTTTCCGGGCGGCTTCAACAACCTCAATCCTGATTTTTTGCCTCTCTGCGTGCAGGCAATAATGGGCGCGGTGGAAAAATTCTGCCCGGAAGCGTGCAGAATTCTCTTGATACCGGAGAACCATGACCGCAACCTATTCTATTGGCAAAATGTCGCCCGCCTGTCTTTGATACTGCGCCATGCCGGATTGAACGCGCGGATCGGCTCGCTGTCGCTTGCCGAGCCGGTAACGATTAATCTTCCTGACGGTCAATCCCTGTCATTGGAGCCGTTATTGCGGCGCGGCAACCGCATTGAGCTTGCCGATTTCAGCCCGTGCGCGATTTTGCTAAACAACGACCTTTCCGCCGGAATACCCCCTATATTACGCGACCTGAACGGGCAAACCCTGCTGCCGCCCCTGCACGCAGGCTGGTCAATCCGCAGAAAAAGCCGTCATTTTGCCGCCTATGACAAGGTAGCGCATGAGTTTTCCGGTTTGGTCGGCATTGACCCCTGGCGAATCAATCCGGCTTTTGCGGTTTGCGGCGGCCTTGATTTTCGCAACCGGCAGGGAGAAGAAGAGTTGGCGGACACGGTTTCCGGCGTCCTTGCCGGTATCAGGGATAAATACCGCGAACACGACATTACGGAGACTCCTTACGTCGTGGTCAAGGCGGACGCTGGCACTTACGGCATGGGCGTGATGACCGTCAAGGACGCGAGCGAGGTAATCGGCCTCAACCGTCGCCAACGTAACCGCATGAGCATCGTCAAGGAAGGTTTGGCGGTCAATGAAGTTTTAGTGCAGGAAGGGGTGCATACCCATGAGACAGTGCGCGAGGCCATAGCCGAGCCGGTGGTCTACATGATTGACCGTTATGTGGTGGGCGGCTTCTATCGAGTGCATACCGCACGCGAGAGGGACGAAAATCTGAATTCTCCCGGCATGGAGTTTGAACCTCTCGCTTTTGATACCGCCTGTAATCTGCCGGACTGTAGCGACAATCCCGACGCGCCGCCCAACCGCTTCTACGCTTACGGGGTGATCGGGCGGCTTGCCTGCCTTGCCGCCGCAAGAGAGCTGAAAGCTACCGAATCTCTGCCCGAAGGGCAGAATCCATCTGCCATGCTGGCGAGCGCGTGATGTCTATAGCCATTGCCGCAATTATTTCTCCCTTCTCCCGCTTTCGTGAGATTGTAGCCACTCGCGGCGAAGCCACAAGCGGGAAAGGGGAGCAAAGCGTTTTCCCTGACAGTCGCAGAAATCGCTATATTCGCCTCTTTCTCCTCGCATCCCTGCTTGCGGCGTTCGTTGTCGCATGTTCTGATCCTCCGCCCCTGGTCAAGCGCGAATCCTTTGTTTTCGGCACGAGGGTGGAAGTTCTGGTCGCCGGAGTGGAAGAGACCATTGCCAGGGCCGCCATTAACGCGGCGCTTGCCGATTTTGACGCACTGCATCACGCTTATCATGCCTGGCAACCCTCTCAACTTTCCGAAGTCAACGCCGCCATTGCTGCCGGAAAACCGATTGAAGTCAGCGCGGAAATGGCAGACTTTATTCTTGACGCGCAAGATTTCGCGCATCGTTCGCGCGGGCTTTTTGACCCTGGCATCGGCAGGCTGGTCGCCTTGTGGGGTTTCCAGACGGATGAATTTGTCGGCGGCCTGCCGGACGAGAAGGCGCTGGATGAATGGCGGCAAAACCCTGCTTCCATTTCTCATTTGCGGCTGGATGACAAGCGACAACTAGTCAGTACGCACAGAGGCGTCGCCCTTGATTTTGGCGGCTACCTGAAAGGCGTGGCGCTGGATCGGGCGGCGGAAAAGCTGAAAGCGAAAGGCATAGAGAACGCTCTGATAAATATCGGCGGTAATGTCATGGCGTTGGGAGACAAAAACGGGCAACCCTGGAAAATAGGCATTCAACACCCGCGTCAGCCTGACGCGCTGGCGATTCTTGATCTTTACGACGGCGAAGCCATCGGCACTTCCGGCGATTACCAGAGATATTTTGAACTGGATGGCCGCCTCTACAGCCACTTGCTTGACCCCGCAAGCGGCGAGCCGGTAAGGCATACGCGAGCAGTAACCATACTGATTTCCCCTCTGGAAGAGCCGGGCAAAACCGGTGCGCGATCGGATGTTCTTTCAAAACCGTTGTTTCTGGCGGGAGCGGATAACTGGCGCGAGGTAGCCCGCGAGCTTGGCGTAACCCATGTCTTGCGGGTTGACGCAAACGGCGACATTGAAGTCAGCCGGGATTTCATGCCGCGCCTGACTTTCCCGCAAGGGGTCAAGCCGACGCGGATTCTGCCGTAGACGGCTTTTCACCTGCCCGGATACTGGCTAAAACATAGGTTGCAAGCTCAGTCCATAATGGCTACGAGGGGCGAGAAGGCGCGTTGTCAAGACCGGATAGAAGTTGATCTCGTACCCAGATAAGCCATACTCGCGCTTCGTCGTCGTTCGCGCCTATTATAATCATTGGGATAAATTCGGCATTGAAAGCTGCGAGCAGACCAGTAGGATAGTCGTATAGAAATCGATCAATTTCTTCAATTACTAGCTTGACCACATCTCGCCAAGTGGTTTTGATGTAGTAGTCAATTACTTCAAATTCGGTGCCATGATCAAGAACCCAGTCCTGGTGAAAATAGGCACCTACAAACTGATCCAGAGTCGGGTATGCGGTGTTATTCATGGGTAAGCCTCAGAGAGCAGGAAATGCAGTCAGTATATAGTAAATCTTGCTGTTAACGGCTTTCTTCTGTAGGACAACGAGTACCTTTGACATGGGCGTCATCCGTCCGGTTGCGCGGACAACGCCATGACCAATAGGACTTGGCGCGTTCCAAGTGAGACGAATACGCATAGCGCCTGGAGTTGCTACTCGCGCCCAGTTGGCAATCTCGGTTCTCTTGGCTCTCAAACATGAGGAAACAGCCTTTTCCGCCTCTGCCAATGACTTGAATGTAGATACCGCAGGAATGCGAGGTTCAGCTACAAGGCGTGCTCGGAGTTGCGCCTCGGTAAGGCCGACATGGTTTTTGATGGTGTGTCCAAGATGTGGGCCTTCATGTGCGGCAAGCCTGATCCTGCCTGCGCGTACCGCAACGATCCGTGCCGCAGCCAGAGCGCCTGCGACAGCCAGAGGAACTGCCAGGTCAATGCCATTGCCGATGCGTCTGGCAGTGGCTTCATCCACGCCGAGAAGTTGTGCTAGAGCTGCGGCGCTGTCGTTGGTCAACGTATTTGTCTCGCGACCAGTCCAGGCTTGGCGAATCCCTGCTTGGAAAGTGTCAATCCCGTGGGCTCCCAACACACCGCCGCCAACCTTGGTCAGCATGGTTGGCTCGGGAATAAACAGTAAAGCGCCTCCACCAAGTATCTCCAGCGTGCCAAAGATGGCTCCAGCTACGCCCCAAGCCCGATTGGTGAACCTTGGCTCATCGAGAGAGCCTTCCGCAAGCACCGCAGCCAATTGTGGCGGTGTCAAAACAATAGTCAAGCCATCTTCTTGCATAAAACACTCCAAGGGACTGGTGATAGGAACTGTTTGATTACAACATTGTCTGCATCTATGCAGACAATGGCAAATTGATCATTGTCGCCTGCCGAATTTGAGCTGGCTACTTTTTCATTACGAATAAATTGCTTTACCAGCCAAGCTACATCAGCAAATACATGTATTATATCCGAATGTGGTTTCTCCGGAAACCATAGGAACATCATCGGTACAAGTCCGTATAGATTGGCGTGAGCGCAGCGAAATACATGTCATTGTCACCAGACTGGCAAGCCATCGTTTGCCCTTGTGATTCTATGAGGGCGTTTGACCAGGCCGATTCCTGCCTCAAACACGGCGCGATGTCCCCGGCGGTTGTACAAAGGGTAGAATACGGCTTTCGCCTCTTTGTGGGATATGGAATGAAAATTACTTTCCTTGATTTCGAGCAGACGGTTTCCGAGCTGGAAAGCAAGATTGACGCCCTGCGCTTTGGGCAGGAGGATTCGGCAGTTGATATTTCCGAAGAAATTGATCGCCTTGGCGAAAAAAGCCGGAATCTCACGAAAAGCATCTATGCCAAGCTGACTCCCTGGCAGATAGCCCAGGTGGCGCGGCATCCGCAGCGTCCTTATACCCTGGATTACATCGGGCATATCTTCGCCGATTTTGTCGAGCTGCACGGTGATCGCGCCTTTGCCGACGACAAGGCCATCATCGGCGGCATGGCTCGTTTCAACGGGCAGCCGTGCGTCGTCATCGGGCATCAAAAGGGGCGAAATACCAAGGAAAACCTGCTGCGAAACTTCGGAATGCCGCGCCCGGAAGGGTATCGCAAGGCGCTGCGCTTGATGAAGCTGGCGGAGAAATTTCGGTTGCCTGTCTTTACTTTCGTGGATACGCCGGGAGCCTATCCCGGCATTGACGCCGAAGAGCGGGGGCAATCGGAGGCCATTGGCCGCAATCTCTATGAAATGGCGGGTTTGAAAACGCCTGTCATCATTACGATAATCGGAGAGGGCGGCTCAGGCGGGGCGCTTGCCATTGCGGTGGGCGATGCCGTTCTGATGTTGCAGTACGCGACCTATTCGGTAATTTCCCCGGAAGGCTGCGCCTCGATTCTCTGGAAAAGCGCGGAAAAGGCGGCGGATGCCGCCGAAATCATGGGCATTACCGCGCAACGCTTGAAGACCCTGAACCTGATTGACAAAATCGTGCAGGAGCCTAATGGCGGCGCGCATCGTGACCCCTTGCTCATGGCGGCTTCCCTGAAAAAAGCCTTGCAGGACGCGCTAAGGCAGGCGCAGGCTCTCTCCGTTGATGCGCTTCTGGAAGCTCGCTTTGATCGTCTGATGGCTTATGGTCGCTTCAAGGAACAGGCTGCCTGATTTGCCGGGCGAGGCGGTATCAAACTGCCTTGCCGCGCACTTGCCGATAGGTTCCGCGCTCCATCTCGGCCTTTCCGGCGGGCGTGATTCCGTAGTGCTCCTGCATATCTTGAAGAGCCTGTTGCCGGACAGGGTACGGGCGATCCACGTCCACCACGGTCTTTCCCCACACGCGGACGAATGGGCTGATTTTTGCTCCCGACTTTGTCGGGAATGGGAGATTCCGCTCCAGATTGCAAGGGTGGAGGTTTGTCGGCAAGGCCAGGGACTGGAAGCCGCCGCGCGCGCCGCCCGTTATCAAGCCTTTCGGGAACATGGCGCTTCCTGCCTTGCCCTTGCCCATCATCGCCGTGATCAGGCTGAAACCCTGCTGCTCAATCTTTGTCGGGGCGCGGGGGTGGCTGGCGCTGCGGCTATGCGCGACAAGCGGGAAATGCCCCGGATGACCGTGTTGCGCCCTTTACTCGCTGTCGGAGAAGAAGAAATCGCAACCTACGCGGAGGCGCGCAAGCTCTCCTGGGTAGAGGATGAGAGCAATGCCCGGACACATTTTCGCCGCAACTTTCTGCGCCTTGAAATCTTGCCGAAATTATCCGCGACCTTTCCGGCGGCGGAAGCGAGTCTGGCTCGCGCCGCCGCGCATTTTGCCGAGGCGGAAAGCCTGCTGCATGATCTTGCCGCGCATGACGCGGCGCATATTGAGGAAGACGCGAATTATTTTGTCGGACTCTCGACTGCCCGGCGGGCGAATTGGCTGCGCTGGCATTTGAAAGAGGCGGGTTGGAGCATCCCGGACGCGGCAAGGCTTACGGAAGCCTTGCGCCAATTTTCCAATGCCGTAAGGATGGGCGCGCATGGCGAGTTACGCCTGCCGGAAGGCCGGATTTGTATCTGGCGCGGGCGGTTTTATAACGTAACTGACGCACCAATCCCTGTTAGTCCGCAAATCTGGGACGGGCAGGGGGAATTGGCATGGGCGGGCGGCTGGTTGCGGCTGGATGCGCGGCAGGGAGAGGGAATATGCGCAAAACGCTTGAATAATAATACTGATGGGCGACTCTCGGCGCGTCCCCGCGTGGGCGGCGAGACCTTGCGCCTGGCCGAGAATCGCCCCCGTCGTTCCCTGAAAAAACTTTTGCAGGAAGCGGCGATTCCGCCCTGGCGGCGTGAACGCCTGCCGCTCATCTATTGGGGAGATGAATTCATCGCCTGCCCCGAAATCGGCATTGCCGCCGAATGGCGGGCGAAAGAGGCGGGGTGGATGCCGGTCTACTCGGCAACGCCTTCTACGCTGTCTGCCGCTCTGCCAGTGTAGCCGTCTTCGGATCGTAGACCATCTTTGTGATTGAGCCGTCCCGAATGCGCTCCACCGCTTCGTCAATGACATGGAGCGGCACGAGGAACCATTCTTTCGGCTGCACCGGATGACCAAAACGATCTGGAATGGCAAGCTGAAGCTGCGCGGGCGCAAAGAGGCGATGGAGCAATTTTTCCAGCTTGACGCGATTGATGCCAACCAGTTTGTAAGTGGCGACGATTTCAACATCAGTCAGCAGGTAAGTGGCGTCATGCGCGGCATTGGCGATACGGGTTTCCACTTTGCCGCCCGTCACCCCGATTTTGTGGATCAGTTCGCGGCGCTCCGCGATGAACGGATGAGTTGAATGGCTGCGCAGCACGTAGATCGTACCGCTCTCAATGTCGCCTTCAGCCTCGTTTGCGCCAAATAGCGCATCTGTTTCACCGCGCCCGTTTTCGTTACTGTCGTCACTGAATAGCGAACCGCTTTCAGGCTTGCTGATCCTGCGCCCGCTTTCGTCCTTGTATAACGCCCGCTGCAAGGAGCGGCGCAATAGATTACTCTCGGTTGCGTTGGCGTAGATGGCTCGCAAGCGGGCGTCATTTTCGCCGTTTGGAGCCTTGATGGTTTCGCCGACTTCCGCGACATATACAAGCTGCCCGCCC
>WRMF01000034.1 GCA_009777245.1 Betaproteobacteria bacterium | reverse complement strand
AATGGCAGCGCGAAAATTACACACGGCTACTCTGGTTCTTTGAGGGCGCGACTTCCTATTACGACGACCTTTGTCTGGTTCGCGCCAACCTGATTTCCGAGAATGATTATTTGTCCCGCCTCGGCAGAACCATAACCCAAGTTCGACAAACACCGGGACGGCATCGGCAAAGTCTTGCCGACGCTTCTTTTGACGCCTGGATAAAATACTATCGTCCTGACGAGAATACCCCTAACGCGCAAATCAGCTATTACAGCAAGGGCGCATTACTCGCGCTCTGGCTTGACCTTGAATTGCGCTTGAAAAGCCTCGGCAAAAGAAGTCTGGATACCTTGCTGCGCGACCTGTGGACTAATCACGGCGCAAATGACAACCCGTTGGCGGAAGAGGAGATTTTCCGGCACATAACCCGACTTGGCGGCACAGACACCGCGCGCGCGCTTAAAACATTTGTGGAAGGAACCGGCGATTTGCCGCTGGAGCAAAGCCTTGCCCGTGTGGGCGTCCGGCTTGATTGGCAAGCGGAAAGTAAAATGCCCTGGCTTGGCATTCGCTGCCAGACGGAGCAGGGCAGAATCAGGATTACCCATGTGCTTGCCGACTCGCCCGCCGAACAGGCCGGACTGATTGCCGGCGATACGCTTCTTGCGTTGGCGGGGCGCGAAGTGGGCGGTTCTCTGCCTGATGCGCTTATCCGCCTGCAAGCGGGACAAGCAGTAACCTGCCATTACTTCAGACGCGGCTTGCTTGCCGAGACAAACTTGAGCCTGATGCCGCCGCCCGCCGAAATTGCCAGACTTACCCCGATCCCCGGCCAACGCGCCAAAAAACGGCGGACGGATTGGCTTGAGAAATGCAGCTCTTTCTGAAAATAAAGCGACTATAAGGGGCTAACCACGCCGCTGTAGGAGTTAAAAATTTTTAACCCCTACGCCGCACAAGCGGGAGAGTGTGACCACTCGCTTTGATGCCACTCGCGGCGTAGTCGCAAGTGGGAGAGTGGAGTAAAGCGCGCTCCTAGGCCGTCTCGTTTTGCGCGAAAAGCGCTTTACAGAAAGCAATATAAGTGGTCGCGCTTATTCCAGCGAATAATCCACGGTCTGAGAAAGCTCAAAGCTGCGAGCGCGCAAAATTTCCGGCAAGGGCGTAATGCGCACGGCACGCGCAAACTTGGCAAGCGCGTCTTCATCCAGCAAGCTGCTGCCGGAAGAAACTGCCAGTTCCACCTGGGGCGCGGCAAAGGTAGGCAACCAAACCACTCTGGTTATCACCTTGCCGGTAATGCCCTGCATCCGTGCCGTCGGCGGGTATTGACGCGCGCCCTTCATCGCTCTTGTGAGCGCCCATTTATATTCTTCAAGCCCGATCTCTATCTGCTCCCCGAATTCCCATCGGCTCACTCTGTCCCCTTCCAAGCCGGTATCGAATGCCTGAATTGTCGCCGCTTCGGGCGCGGCTTTGAACACGGGGACAGCTTCAACTTCGGGCACGGCTACCGCTTCGGGTGCTGGAACATCGGCCTTGGGCAAGCCTGGCCGGGTCGTTTTGGGAGCGGCTTTTTCTTCCCGCCTTATATCCTGAATCGGCGGGATTTCCGGCGTGACCATTGCTTCCGACGAGGCCATTGCCATGCCTTTAGCCGCGCCTTGATGCAATCGAGCCTCCAGTTTGACCATATTGTCAAGGACGCTCCGTTCCGCCAGCATCGGAATTGACGCGGAAAAAACAACGCCGTGCGCCAGCGCCGAATAAAAAACCGCCCGCCAGATGGTGAAATGGCCGGATGAATCCATCAAATGCCTTCCCGTAAAGCGGAGTTTTTCTGCTCGCTGCCTTTCTGTTCCGCTTTCTGTGCCGCGCCTTCGTCCGAAACCTTACCTTCTCCTGATTGGGCGGTTACTGCCAGCTTGCCGTTCGTCCAGACAATCCTGCTCTCAAGGTTTTCAATCCGAATGCCATTCACAAGCAGTTCGCCGATTCGCAAAACCCCGTCCAACTCGCCGGAAAAGTCGGAAGACGACGCTGCGTCTACCTTGTCCGCTTGCTCTTCCGTCGCGCCCGCCATTGACCAGTAACGATCCACATCCAGCCGATTCAAGGCCGCCTTGAAAACAAAGCGCAGCGGCCAGTTCAGTTGCCAGTCAAAATCAAGGCGGCTGTCCGCCTGGGAAATTTGCCATTTCCCGGAAGCTGCGCCGTCAGGCAACCTGACTTCCAGATTGCCTTGCAGGCGCATATCCAGAGCCTCTTTCAATCTTCTGCCTGCCGTTTTTGCCGCAACATCCAGCGTCTCCACACTTAGCGCGCCTTCCACAGCCTGAATTGCAAAGGGTAGGGCAAGCCTGCCTGTCAGTTTGCTGTCCTGCCAGTTCCCCTGAAAGGTTGCTTCCGCCTTGCCCTGCCAGTTCCCGCCTTCGCCCGCCAATGCGTCCAATTTAGCCTCCAGAGAAAAGGCGGGTTTGTCGGAATCATCCGGCATCCATGACAGTTGTAACGATCCGCCGCTTGCCGAGCCGACTTCCTGCCGCCAGTTGAATTCATCCAGTTCCAGATTAGCTGCGAGTTGGTCATGATGCCCTTCCAGCTTCATGCCGGTCATTGATAGAGCGGGCGCGTCCAGGTCGGCGACAATTTGTCTGACCGTCCCCCGGATTTGCTCTTTTGCAGGTGTTTCCAGGGTCAAGCGCGGTTCGTCCAACCAGAGCTTTGACCCGTCAAGCCGATAACGGCTATCCAGCGCGAACACAGCGCCTTCCAGCGGCGCTGCCGTGACCTTGCCGCCAACCGCCAGACTGCCTTCCGCCGTCGCGCCAACCGCGCCGGAGCGTAAATACACATCATCCAGAATAAAACGCTCTCCGCTCGCCACCTCATGCCAGGAGAGCCGTCCTCCCTGCAATGCTATCCTGCCGATTGCAAAATCCAGCGCCGTCTGGTCAGTTTCTTCATCCTTGGCAAACAGGTCATCGAAGTTGGTCGAGCCATCCTCATTGCGCTCGGCAAACAGGGCGAAATCACGCGCCTCGATTCGATTTACGGAATACCTGCCTTTGATAAGAGGAAGAATTTCCAATGCGCCCTCTAACCGCCCGATTTTCAGAAATTCCCCTTCTCCATTCGGGCCGGAAAGCCGGACATCGTTCATTTCCACCGCCAGTCTGGGCAGAATTTTCAGCCGCAACGAGCCATTGAGTTCGAGAGAGCGAGTCTTTCTGGCCTTGACTTCGGCAACTATCCGCCCCTTCAACACTCCCGCGTCGAAACCAATGAAGCAAAGGGCAAGGAAGGCCAGACACGCTAGCGTCACCGCCCACAAAAGCGCCTGTTTTTTCCGAGTGCGCGGCATTTTCATATCTCCTGCTGTCGAATCCGTAGTGGAAAAGTAGGTTAGGATGAGCGGTACGCGAACCCAAAAGCATAGTGGTTGTTGAGAGGCACAATGTTGGGGTTTGCTGCGCTGCGCTTCACACCACGCGCTGGCTCACAGCATTATGGTATCACCAGACATTGCAGCGTGGGAACGCTGGCCTCGCCTTGCACCAGATCGAATGTGATGATGGTCGTTGAAACAGCTTCTCCCGCCTGACGGTTGAAGTACACGGCGCATTGCCCGGACTGGCAGTTGCCTTGGAGCATGTAGTTCCCGCCAGGAGACATCAACGCCAAATCAAGAAGCAGCATGTCTTTCACGGTGTATTCTTTTCCCTCATAGAAAACGCTATAGCAGGAAGAGGATGCGGGGATCATGGCGTTGGACACCGCGAGCAATGCGCTCAGAGCCTGACGTGTCGCATCATAGTCATGCTCATTCAGTTTTTCTCCTTCCAGCACAGGAATGCCAAGTAGCCTGTGGGAAATATCAAAGAGGGTTTCAAGGGTAGGTTCTCCTTCCGCCTGCACCGTGCTCACCGCAGCAACAACCAGCGCGCTGATCGCCAAAAATGAAGCAAGAGTTTTCATTGAATTACTCCGAAGAACAGGGAAATGTCCGTGCGGGGAGCTTAGAGGCACACGGCATTATGGAATCATCAGACATTGTAGCGTGGGAACGCTGGCTTCGCCTTGTATTTTGTCGAATGCGATGAAAACCGATGAGGCATCTTCTCCCGCAGCACGTTCTATAACCACGGAGCATCTCCCTGATTTATGACAGTTGCCCTTGATCACATAGTTCCCGCCAGGGTACATCAACGACAAATGCACAACCAGTAGATCTTTCACTGTGCGCGGAGGATCAGAAGAGCAGGAAGAGGACGCGGGGATCTCGGCATTGGATACAGCGAGCAATGCGCCCAGTGCCTTGGTTGTCGCATCAGGGTCATGGTCGAACCAACCACGGTCAAGGTTGTACAGAAGCTCAACCAGTTTTTCTTCCGCCCGTACAGGACTGACCGCAGCAACAGCCAGCGCGCTGATCGCCAAAAATAAAGCAAGAGTTTTCATTGAATTACTCCGAAGAACAGGGGGAATGTCCTGACAGATATGGGAATTGTCATAATAAGGTGCGAACCTCGTGAGTCTTTGGGGTTGGGGGCACTCCAAAGAACAGGGAAACATCCTTGCTTCTACTGTAGGTGCGCTTGAATGTATTGTGAAAGACATCAACAGAAGATTCGACAACAACTTTTTTCTGACCGTTGGAATAATGAAACACTTTGCCGCCGAAGTGAATCCCGACATGCTTTTGGGAAAAGTCGGTCATAACGCCGTTCCTGACCTCGGTCGCTGAGATCACGAAGATGAGCAGTCCATCACCAGAGGCAGGCTTGTCCTCCCACTTGCCCCTGGATGCCAACTGATTGTAAATCTCATCGACGCGGATGGATGCGCCGGTCTTCCGGGTTTTATAGGCCATATCGCCGCAAATTAGACCCAATTGAATACCAAGGGCATGACCAACAAAATGGGCGCAATGGCTTTGAGCCGATATATATTTGTTGCCACAAATATCGCCAATAGATTTTCCTACATAGCCTTCAAGTGAAGCCAATGCTGTAAGAGACTTGTTTTGCAAACTCTTCGTCATCTTCTCCCTATACTCGCTCGCCACATTTTTCACGCTGAATGACCAGGTAGGGTCAAGATGAAGGGCATGAATCCAGTCAGCAACGCCAGTTCCAGAACCTGCCGAATTGACAATAAGCTGCGTGAAATTCATGGCATCATAAATCGCCTTGAATGACATACGATCAGGTGCGCAACTGATCTGTCGTTTCTCTGCAAACGACGATCGCATTGCTCTGCCATGAATTCCCATAGGCCCAGGAGACGCAAACCCACGAGAACTTTGTTGTATTTTTGTGAAGACATCTTCCACAAGCTCTCGAACTGTATCATTGATCATGCTTTCATGCACATGGATAAGACCTCGCCAGACTGCTCTGATGAACCCAGCGCAGGCAGCATCACTCGTCTGATTTCTCATGGTAAATCTCCTTGAATAAACAAGGACAAAAGGATACGACATCTGCACAACTGTGTCAAGTATTTCACTCACCCCGAAAATAAGCCCATAGGTTAGGGATCAGGCATCAGCGGAGTTGGGGTGAGCATCCCTACCGCAATCACCCAGATATCCCTCTCTCCCGTTTGCGTAAGAAGCAGCGAGAGAGAGGAGCTTTTTTACGGACATGTCGCGTTCGAGGGAATGCCATACTGATTGACCGGGCGCTCCAGCATCATGGAAAAATACGGATCGCAGGCAGGCGGCGCTGCTGATGTTTCAGCCGTAATGGGTTTGCCCAAAACTTCCCTGCCTGTTTCATCCAGAGCCGCCACCTTGTATTGGTAGCGCGTTTTTGCTTCCAGACCGTCGTCCACATAGGCGGTATCGGCAAAACCTTCCTGTGTCACCGGCACAAAGACGGGTTTGCCTTTCGGGTCGGGGTCGGGCATCAGGCGATATACCCGATAGGCAACCGCATCCGGCACGGCTTTCCAGACCAGAAGAGCCTGACTGCCGCTAACATCCAGAACCCGGGCGACAGGCGCAGTCAAGCGTATTATTTTACGCGGCTCCGCCCTGGCTTTTTCTTCCCCGGCCTTGTTCCCGCTATCCGGCGCTGCCGCTGATGTTTCGCCGTCAGGCATGAAGTCTTCCGCTTCGTTATCACCCGGATTGACAAGAGCTTGAGCCATGCGCCAGACAGCGGCCACCTGCAAACCTTCCTTGGTCGCATAACGCCCCATCTGTCGGGAATTTATATCGTTGTACCCCCACCAGTCCCAACAGGCATTCGGATTTATCGGCAGAATCATGGAAGGCGCGGCTTGCGGATACAGGATGACCAGACGGTTCTGTTCCGCCCATTCGTTGAAGCCCGCGCCTTTCACGAAATCCATGTTGATTCTTCCGGCATGTTGCTGGCAGCCGTGAAACGCGATATGCAGCCGACAGACTTCGCCTTTTTGGCAGGTTTTGGGCACGTAGATAAACCCCTCTTCAGCCATCCCAATTTTGCCCGGCTCGACTTCCTCGCCCTCATCAAGAGTATATAAAGACTGACTGAAGGAAAGAATGTCGCCTCTTAGCCGATTGCCGACGGCGCGCTGCATGGGGCCGTAGAAAAATTGCAGCGCCATGCCTGCCGCGTCATATGGGGTCTTGCCGACGGAGCAAACATTGATGAAATTGCCGCCCGTCGCACTGCAAGTGTTGCATGAAGATCCGATTGTATCCTTGCCGCAGGCTGCGGAAATTTGCGCGTGCGCCGCCGGCAATTCGCGTTTATGGAAAATCTGATGCGCGGGCAAAAACGCGCGGTAATACGTTTCCAACGCCTCGCTGACCGGCCTTTTTACAATGCCGTCGTTGTAGCCGTGAAAAATCCAGACCTTGAGCCGCCCCAATCCATCCAGCGGGTCAATCGTTCCTTCCGCCGCCCAACGCCTTGTTGTATCCTGCATCAAACGCTGGTCGGCTTCCGTAATGGCTTTGGCCGGAAACATCGGATCTCCCTGCATACAGCGGGCGATGGCGCTTGATACTCCGCTGCCGCGCCAGGAATCTTCCCCGGCGCAAAAGTAAGGGCCGCCAGCCGTCGCCGCGACGCCCCTGATAAAGCCGGAATGCGCGACCGCCATTTGCGTCGCCATGAAAGCTCCGGAAGAAATTCCGGAAACCGTAGTCTCCCTTAAGTCCAGATTCAGTCTGGGCAAAAATTCTTGCGCCCGCGCCTCTCCCGCTCCTGGTATGACAAACCAGGACAAGAGCAACGCCGCCACACACAGCATGATGCCGGTAAACAGCGGGGCGGCAGGCTTTAGCGACAAGGTTTTAGGGTTTACAGTCATGATGTTTTCCTCCTTATCAGGATTTTTGGCTACGCGCATTCGGGCTATTGTCCGGTTACATGCCGAGTGACTTCAGCAGGTTGTCCGCGTCACTCCCGCCCTCATCTTCATTTGGGGCGGTTCCTGCCTGTTGGGCTAAATTCGCGTTCGACGCGTTTTCAAAAAGCGCCTCCGGACTGGTTTCTTCGGCGTCAAAATCATGGATGCGAATAAACTCTGTCCGATCCATTGCCAGTTCAAGGTAAAAAATATTGTTCCGTTCGGTGAAAAATGTCACCCGACGGACTTCCGGCTGATCCAGATTGGTATCCACGCTCAGTATGACCTGCTTGGTCAACACCAGCATTTTGGGCTGATTCTGGGTGATGCTCGTCTGCAACTCGCGCGCCACCTTGCCGGTAAAATCGCCGACGATCTGGTTCATCAATTCTCCCATGACATTGCTGACTTCATCGGACGTGTGGTTGACCGCCAGATCGCTCTTGCCCATCCCCATGCTTAACATGTAGCTTTCATAAAGCTCCATTGCCGCCGCCGAGGAAAAATTGATAACCACAAGTCCGGAAAACCCGCCGTCAAAAAGCACAAAGCAGCCGATGTCCGGCTTCAGGCAGGTTTTATGGATGCGCTGCACCATGCCGGAATAGCGAATCTGGCTGCGGCTTGCCGTCGTCAGCACTTTGCGAACCGATTCGCACAGGCTAAGCAAAATATCTTCTGTTCCGTAGATTTTTTCGGATTCCGTCGTATTGAGACGAGATGTTGAAGTCATGATGATTCCTCGGCAGAGTTCAATGGAAAGGTTGCCCGGTCAGGCGCAGAAAGGCTTCCCGATATTTTTCGCTTGTTTTGGCGATGATGATGGCGGGCAATTTGGGGGCGGGCGCTTTTTTGTCCCAAGCGAGAGTCTCCAGATAATCACGCACGAATTGCTTGTCAAAACTGGGCGGATTGACGCCTTCTTGGTAGGTATCCACCGACCAGAAACGGGAAGAATCCGGGGTCAGGACTTCGTCAATCAGATGAAGCGCGCCTTTGTCGTCCACCCCGAATTCAAATTTGGTATCGGCAATCAGAATGCCGCGCTCCAATGCGTAATCGGCGGCTTCCCGATATAACGCCAGCGCCGCATCCCGCGCCTCATTGCAAAGACGATTACCGTCCGCGACGGCTTTCGCGCACAGCTTCTCCGCTTCGGAGAAGGAAATGTTCGCATCATGCGCGCCGAATAGAGCCTTGGTTGCCGGAGTAAACAGCGGCTCCGACAGGCGCGAAGCCAGTTGCAGGCCAAAAGGCAAGGGCAGGCCGCAAACCGAGCCTGTCTGGCAATAATCCTTCCAGCCGGAACCTATCAGATAGCCGCGCACTACCGCCTCAATCGGCAGGGGGGAGAGGCGTTTTACCACTATCGAGCGCCCTGCCACTTCTGCCGCTTCTTCCGGCGCGACCACGGATTCGGGCGGAATGCCGGTCAGTTGATTGGGCAGGATGTGCGAGAGCTTTTCAAACCAGAAGTTAGCGAGAGCCGTCAGCACGCGCCCTTTGTGCGGAATCGGGTCGGACAGGATAACGTCAAAGGCGGAGAGCCGGTCAGATGCTACCAGCAGGAGCTTGTCGTCGCCTACGGCGTAGATGTCGCGCACCTTGCCCCTTGAGACCAGGGGCAAACTCTGGATGGACGACTGAAACAGAGGAGCGGAAAAAGACATATGGAGCCTGCGCTTAAAACCAACTCCGCATTATAGAGGCTTTAGAAGAGAAAGCCGAAAACATTTGATTTGTAGCAATTCCCAAAAATACCAATACTTTGTCGGCTTCGCCGTGCCGCGCTACCATTACTGTCTGCGGCTTGTCTTCGCGTCCTGGCATTTTGGGGAACTGCTATAGGGGCGCGCTGATTTATTCAGAAAACCAAGCCACCGACCAACCGAACTCATTGTTTTGTAAGGGGTAGTTTTTTGACAAGGTGAATAAATCAGCGTTTCCATAGAGCGGTTTCGGCTCAAGTGAGCGCATTTTACGAGCGCTATGCACATTCGATGCCCCTTTATCTACGAGAGCTATCCGGCAAACCCCCGGCGGCTTCGCGCCACACCCTTTAAAAAGGGCATTGCTCACTTTATATTGTTGTACTGTTTTTGATGAAAGAACAGTAGGAGGGTATCGTTCAACGCCTCAAGGCTTTTGCTGTACCTCTTACTCTTCCTGTTAAATCTGGCAAGGTTATCCCTGATACTGCTGTTGATACTCTCTATCAAGTGCGGATTTCCCTGGCGCTATTCTGTGTAGCTTTGATATCCCTATCCTGGCAAACACCTCTGTGTAGCAACTGTTTCCATCTGTGTAGATACGCGCTATCTTGCCAACCGCCTTTCTCGCAGCATGATAAAGTTGGGCCGCGCACTTGCTTGCCGTACCTATGACATAAGCAATAACCTTGCCCGCCCTTCTAGAATAAGCAAGCCATACTTGATCAGGCAAAACATGACCGGGAGACAACAGGGCGCTACATCCGCCCGATTGCCCTCCTGCAAGCGGAACCGAAAGGCAACGACACAACCACATTTGACAAGGTCAAAAAAACTCTCCTGGACCTGGATATTCCCGCAAACCAGATTGCCATAAAGACGGCGGACAAAAACGAATTGCGCGGCGTCGACCTGTTGTCCGAGGACTGCCCGATTCGCTACATAATCACGATAAACGCGCTGAAAGAAGGCTGGGACTGCCCCTTCGCCTACGTGTTGGCCACCATTGCCAACCGCTCCTCCGCAGTCGACGTGGAGCAGATACTGGGGTGCATATTAAGACTGCCGCATACAAGAAAAAATGAAAACATGGCGCTGAATGTTTCCTATGCCATTACATCGTCAAACAACTTTCAAACTACGCTGGCGCGTGTTGTCGCCGGACTCAACAACGCCGGATTCAGCGACGATGACTATCGCATAGGCGAGGAGCCTGCGACAGAAACGCCGTCTATCGGCAAGCAGGTTCCCATTACCATGCCCGCAGCAGACGATGACGATGATGCTCCGGTGGATGTTGATGCCATAAAGGCGCAATTGGGCGCGGGGAAAAACGCCGCGCAATCGGAAATTTCCGCCGACTCTTTGCTCGCGCGAGCAATCGCAGAGGCTACGCAATATGAAAATGTGATTCAGGAGAGCGGCGACCATGACGCCGCGCCGCTTGATACGAGGAAGTTTATGAACATGTTTGCCCTGAAAAATGAATTTGCCGATGAGGCGGGAAAACTGCGCCTGCCGCAGTTTGTCGTGCCGCAAAACCTGCCTTCTTTCCTTGTGGATGAAAAAACGGCGCTCCTGTCAAAAGAAGCGTTGACGGAAGGCTTTACCTTGCTTGACAAGGACACAAGGATAGACTTTTCCACGATTGAAGCTGAAATCGCCCGAGTGGATATTGAGGAGGACGCCAGACTGAAAGCATGGAAACTTAAGGGTGCGGACAATCAATTTTTTCGGGAATGGTTCAATTCCCTGCCCACAGAAAGGCGAATTGGAGAGTGCAAGAGCATGATTTTAAGCCAACTCTCCAAAGACAATGCCTTTAGCGACAAAGAGCTTGCCGTTTATGTCGGGCGCGTGATAGATATGCTGGCAACCGAGCAGATGGATGATTTGCAGCAGTCGCCGCATATCTATTTTGCGAAAATCAAGGATAAAATCAACGCGCTGCTTCAGGATCACCGCGAAGAGACTTTTATTCTCTGGACCAACCAGGGCAAAATCACATGCGAGCCGCAGTACAGGTTCAAGGAATCCATATCGCCGGTCAAATTTATGTCAATCATCCCGAAGTCCCTGTACGCTGCGGAAGAGGAAATGAACGAATGGGAGAAAAAAGTGGTCTGGGAACTGGCGAATATGGAAAATACCCGCTGGTGGCATAGAAATATCTCCCAAACAGGCTTCCACATCAACGGATATGTCCACGCGTTCCCGGACATTATCAGTATGGCAGAGAGCGGAAAAATCCTGATAGTCGAGCCGAAAGGCGGACATCTGGCGAACAAGGACTCCGAACACAAGGCCAAAGCAGGCCGCGCCTGGGAAAATGTCGCAAACAAGGCCGGAGACAAGTTCCGCTATTACATGGTGTTCCCAATGCCCCGGCAGTTGAAGGCGCGGTAAGTTTCGAGCAGTTTTTGAAAATTGTCGAAGGGATTTAGAGCGATTTCGGCTCAAGCGAGCGCATTTTACGCAATCTCTCCAGGCAAGTCGCCAGAGCGATTTCTGTTCAAGCGGATATTTTTTACATACCCTATCCTCGCCTTTGGCTGCGCCGCGAGTGGTCACCATCTCCCGCAGTCACTTTCCTGCTTGCGGCGTAGGGGTTAAAAATTTTTAACCCTACAGCGGCGCGGTCATTCTTTCGCACGGATTCCAACCTATCCGTCATTCCCTCATGCCTGTCCCCGCGAAGGCGGGGAGCGGGAATCCAGTATGGTTCTGAAAGCGACGACATGTTTCCAGAACAATATAAATCGGCTCACATTTCCCAATGCTCCACGACAGGAGCAAATCCGCAAAGGCGTTGGATGGTATGACTGACAGTTTCGGGATTGCCGCTGGTAGCCAGCCGGAATGTTCCGCCGCCGCTCAGCCAGCTTTCTTTCAGCAGCCGCCTTTCCACCTGACGGGCTACGGCTTCGCCGGAATCCACGATTTTTACCCCTTCTGGCAGACGCGCGGCAATGGCAGGCAGCGCCCAGGGATAATGGGTGCATCCCAATACGACGACGTCAACATCCGTCAGTGCAAGCGGACGGACGTAAAGATCGAGCAGTTTCTGCACAGTCTCGCCATCCGGCCCTTCCTGCTCGATTGTTTCGGCAAGCGCTGGGCATGGCTGGGCAAAGATTCGCGCATTTTTGGCATGGGCGCGGACAAGGCGCTCGAAGCGCTGGCTGGCGATGGTGCGAGTGGTTGCCATAACCCCGATCATGCCGCTCCGGGAGAGGGAAACAGCCGGTTTGACGGCGGGTTCAAGCGCGATTACGGGTATTTCAATCGCGTCGCGCAGGCTCTCGGCTGCGGCGGCGGTTGCGGTATTGCAGGCGATAACTATCGCTTTCGCGCCCAGTTCAATAAGATTTTTCGCAATCAGAAGACTGCGCGCGCGAATAACGCTTTCCGGCTTGTCGCCGTAGGGCAAATGGGCGGTATCGGCAAAATAGATGAAATCCTCTTCTGGCAACCGAGCACGCAGCGTCTCCAGTACCGTCATGCCGCCCAATCCTGAATCAAAAACGCCGATTGGTCGGGGATTATGCGTATCCGCAAGGGTTCGATATTTTCGGCTCATGGCGGCGCATTCTACGCCAGCATCGCATCATTCGCGCTCGTTTTGGGCAAAATTTCTCCTCTTTTTATCCGTATCGCTTTACAGTATTCCATGAAGACTGGACAATGTGAAATTTTGCAACCCTAATCGCGCACGATGCCAACCCAGAACAATGCCGCTCTACCGGACGGTTTTCATATTGAAGGCTACACGATAGTCCGCCAGCTCTCGATGGGCGGGTTTTCTATCGTCTATCTGGCGCGCGATCCCAAGGGACAGGACGTAGCCATCAAGGAATACCTGCCCAACAGTCTGGCGTTGCGCTCGGCAGGCGAAATTCAGCCTGTCATCAAGACGGAGCATCTGGGAGCGTTTCGTTATGGCCTCAAGTGCTTTTTTGAGGAAGGCAAGGCGCTTTCCCGGCTTTCCCACCCCAATGTCGTGCGCGTCTCCAACTTCTTTCGCGCCAACGAGACCGTGTATATGGTCATGGATTACGAGCGCGGGCGCACCTTGCAGGAATTCATCCGCAAACATCAGGGGCATATTTCCGAGCGTTTTTTGCGGGGGATATTCACCCGGCTCCTGAACGGCTTGAGGACAGTGCATAGCAACAAGCTCCTGCACCTTGACCTGAAGCCTTCCAATATTTATCTTCGCAAGGACAACACCCCGGTTCTGATTGACTTTGGCGCGGCGCGTCAAACCCTGCAAGTGGATACACCCATATTGAAGCCGATGTATACGCCGGGCTTCGCGTCCCCGGAACACTACGGCACCCGGGAAGATTTGGGACCATGGAGTGATATTTACGGCATCGGCGCGTCGCTCTACGCCTGTATTGCGGGGTCAACCCCGCAGGCGGCGAACGAGCGGCAGAAAAAAGACCAGTTGCCGAAAGCCACCATCCGCTGGAGGGGGCATTTTTCCGCGCATTTTCTGGAAACCATTGATAACTGTCTGGAACTTGAACATGAAAGCAGACCGCAAAGCGCATATAGTCTGCAAAAAATGCTTGAGGATGACATTGATATGATTGAAATGGGAACGCCAGTTCGCGCCAAGAAATGGTTCAGAAAAGTGCTTCGCAAACTAAGGACATAGCCGTTATGCAATTCACCATTTATCAGGAAAGCCGCATCGGCAAGCGCAAAAATAACGAAGACCGTCTGGCGCACAGTTATTCGCGCGACGCCCTGCTGATCGTGCTTGCAGACGGCATGGGCGGGCATTACTACGGCGAAGTCGCCGCGCAAATCGCGGTGCAAACCATGGTCGACACGTTCAAGCGGGAAGCCAACCCTATCATAGCCGACCCTTTTTTGTTCCTGCAAAAGAATATTTATGCCGCGCATCAGTCCATTATCGGTTATTCAACGGTTCGGCGCCTGTCGGACACGCCTCGCACAACAATCGTCGCCTGTCTGATACAGAACAACGTCGCCCACTGGGTGCACGCGGGCGATTCCCGTCTTTACCTGATCCGCAACGGCACAATCGTCTCCCGCACCCGCGATCATTCCATCGTGCAGCACTTGCTCGAAACAGGCAAGATCAGCCCGGAACAGGCCGAAGACCATCCCGACCGGAACCGTATTTACAGTTGTCTTGGCGGGCCGCAGTTTCCTGACCTTGATCTTTCCCACAAAACGCCGCTGATGGCGAATGATCTGATTATTATTTGCTCCGACGGCATCTGGGGCGTATTGCCCAATGAGAACATTATCGCGCAATCGCTGCATCTGGAAGATTTTCTGAAAGCCGCGCCGCGCTTCATGGATCGCGTGGAAAGCATCAGCGGCTCCAATGGCGACAACCTTTCCATGCTTGCCGTGCGCTGGGAAGAGGATTATGTGGGCGATTCCTCATCTTTCAGCGTTTCCACGCACGGCATGAGCGCAACTGATGTCACGACCCATATGGAAATTTTCGGCAACATGCCGCGCGAAGACTTCTCCAACGACGACATTGAGCGCGCCATTGAAGAGATACGCGCCGCCATTGATAAGTATAGCTTCAAAAAATAGGATGATCCCATGCGCTCGAATGCCCGCGCCAACGCCGATCTGCGCCCGATCCGCATAACCCGTTCCTTCACCTGTCATGCCGAAGGCTCGGTATTGATCGAAATGGGGCAGACAAGGGCGCTTTGCACCGCCAGCGTTGAAGAGACGGTTCCGCCCTTTTTGCGCGATAAAAAGCAGGGCTGGATTACCGCCGAATACGGCATGTTGCCCCGCGCCACTCATACCCGCTCGCCGCGCGAGGCCGCCAGAGGCAAACAATCAGGCCGCACACAGGAGATTCAACGCCTGATAGGGCGCTCACTACGCGCCGCG
>WRMF01000033.1 GCA_009777245.1 Betaproteobacteria bacterium | reverse complement strand
CAGGATGATGTAAAGAGCCGAGGCGGCAAGGACAGAGATCAGGATGACCCCTATCAGGGTTTGTTGCGCCAGAGGAAAGCGTTGTATTTTGGTCAACATTTTGATACCCCATCAAGGCGACTGTCAGTAGTCCTGCTCCCCTCTCCCGCAAGCGGGAGAGGGGAGTAAAACGTTCTCAATGACAGTCGCGCAGAAAGCGCTATAAAAAACCCCAGTCTGATAATTCAAAACCGTGGTTTTGTGCGTCAATCCTGAGTGCGACTGCGCGTCAAGGCGTTTGTGACTTCCAGTTCCGCAGGGCTGGAGTCGGGAGCGATAGCTTTGCCCGGAAGTTTGCCGCCTGCCAGAGCCTCAATCTTGTGAAAAGGGTTGTTGTGCCAAGGCATGAACACCCGCATGGAAACCCTTGTCGCCTCCATGAACGGCTCGACATTGGCATCTACCCTGGGTATCCAGGGGTTGAACATGGCCATCCAATTTTCAACGGTGGCAGGAAGCGCGGGAGGAAGCGTTTCTTCCTTGGCGGATTTGCTGGATTTTCCGCTCGTGTCCGGCAAGGCAGGAAACCATAAGCGGCTCATATCCAACCAAGAGCGCTGGCAGAATTCCATGTAACTCTTCCAAATGTTTGAATAATCCTGCATGTCTTGTCTCCTGAAAGATGGGGAATGTTGAAAAAGATTTGGGAGAGTATTGTATCTCTTTAAGGATTGCTGTGTGGATATTTTTCCAAAGCAGGTATACTAAATCAAGCCGATGCTTCATTTGTTTGAGTCACCCTGGCCTGAAGACCGGGGATTCCTCGACACAGGTTAGAGAGCCTTCGGCTCCACAAAACAACCTCGCCCACCTCGCCATAAATGGCAAGGATTGCGCTCGATGCATGTTCAGGCGGCATAACGGGTCGGGTCGGGCAAGCCCGCGTCCAGAAAACCGGCTCGCCGCAAGCGGCAGGAATCGCAGCGTCCGCAGGCGCGTCCCTCATGATCGGCCTGATAGCAGGAAACGGTAAGACGATAATCCACGCCAAGCGCATCCCCCAGCCTTATGATTTCCGCCTTGGCAAGATGAAGCAAGGGCGCATGCAGGGTGAGCCTTTCGCCTTCCACGGCGGCTTTGGTCGCCAGATTGGCCATTTTTTCAAAGGCGGCGATATATGGAGGGCGGCAGTCTGGATAACCGGAATAATCCACCGCGTTTACCCCGATGAAAATATCGCGGCTATGCAGTGTCTCCGCCCAGGCCAGAGCCAGTGAAAGCATGATGGTGTTGCGGGCGGGCACATAAGTGACCGGAATGCCGTCTTCCGGCTCGTCAACAGGCACGTCAATAGCTGTGTCTGTCAGGGCGGAGCCGCCGAACTGAGCAAGATCAATAGCTATAACCTGGTGCTCAATCGCGCCGCCTGCCTCTGAAACCCGCCGCGCCGCGTTCAATTCGGCGACATGGCGTTGTCCGTAAGCGACAGAAAGGCAATAAGGCAAAAAGCCCTGATGCCGCGCTTTCGCAAGGCAGGTTGCGGAGTCCAGCCCGCCGGACAGAAGAATGACAGCTTTGCCGGACATGGCATTCCGGCTTATTCGCCGCGCGAGAGATTTTCAAGCTCGCGGGAGAGCATCGCCTCGTCGCCCAGATTGAATTCGACGATCCGGCGCAGGTTGGTGAGGCTGTCCAGATCAATCTCAACGCAGCGAAGCCCGATAACGTCATCATGAATATGGGAGATGACCGTATTCATGAGAATGCCGCCTTCCGGGTACTCGTCGGGTATCCCTTCGGTTAATTCCTCGCCCAAATCAATAGCAAGGGACGAGGCCGCGCCAAGCGCAAAATCGGGCAGCGGCGCTCCTGCCGTCTTCACGAGCGCGCCGCGCAAGGAAAGATCCAACACCTTGACGGCGATGCATACCTCGTCTCCGATGCTTAATTCCGCAAGCGTGCTGAAATGGATGCGGGAAAAACGCCTACGATTGGTTTCCATTTGAATTCTCCTGAATTTCAGGCAAGCGATTTTTTTACCTGCCCCGCATGTTACCCCATAATGCTTTATGTAACTGCATTTGCAGACGAACGGGCAGCCCGTCGGCCAGTATCCATTCGGCAAGCTCGCGGGCATCCTGTCTGTTATGGGCGGGCGAGAGCCAGATCGGAATCTCTGCCGACGCCAATTTTTCCTTCACGACGGCGGATGCCCATTCGTAATCCCCACGGTCTGCAATGACGAACTTCAATTCATCACGGGCGTTGAGTTGGAAAAGATTGTCCCAATGATTTTTTTCCGCCTCGCCGGAGGAAGGCGGTTTCAAATCCACTATACGTGAGACACGCGCATCAACCGCATGGATCGGTAACGCGCCCGAAGTCTCCAGACAGACTTCATAGTTGGCGTCCGACAGCATGGCAAGGAGCGCCAGGCAATCTTTCTGGGCAAGCGGTTCACCGCCGGTAACGCAAACATGACGGGTCGGATGGATGCGGACGGCGACCATGATTTCCGCCAGCGTCATCCGTGTCCCGCCCGTGAGCGCATACCCGGTATCGCACCAGTGGCAATGGAGCGGACATCCCGCGAGGCGGATAAAAACCGTAGGCAATCCGGCGCGGGACGCCTCGCCTTGCAGGGAGAAAAAAATCTCGCTTATCTTGAGCGCGGCAAGACCGGAATCCGGCTCGTTCCTCACCTTGCGCCCAAACGCCGTTTAGCCTCGTCAGCCACCGTTGATCCGGGATATTTAGCGACAATTTCCTGAAGGGTTCGCTGTTCGGCGGCACGATTTTTCATGTCGCGCTGGCAGTTGGCAATAACCAGCATGGCATCCGGAGCGCGGGTGGAATCCGGCCATTCCTGCAACAAGACGAATTGCGCTTCCATGGCTTCCTTGCATCTGTTCTGGGCATACCAAGCGTTGCCAAGCCAGAATTGGGCATTGGGAGCCATGTCGCTGTCGGGATATGTCTCGATAAAGGCTGTGAAAGCAGCGGCGGCTTCCCTGTATTTGCTGGCTCTGAACTGGTTTAGCGCATTTTCATAGGCTCTGTTTTCAGCCGCCGGATCGGCTGATGAAGTTGTCGCCATGCCGGATTGCCCGACGGATGATGCGCCTTCAAAACGGGAGAGGCGGCTATCCAAATCCAGATACAGGTCTTGCTGGCGTCTTCTTAACTGTTCATTCTCATAGCGCAGGGTCTCAATCTCGCCGTTCAGACGGGAGATTTCCTCGCGCAAACCCATGAGCTGGGTCAACAGCTCCAGTTGCGCCTTGTTCAAGGTATCGAATTGCCGCTCGCTCTCCTGCTTCAAGCTCGTGATTTGCGAGCGCGCGCCCGAATCGCTGAATAATTGCGCTTCCGCCACCGGAGCAGCCAGCAAGAATACTGCGCCAAGCGCGACAAACAACTGCGCCCGCATGATCAGAACTCGCCAGTATAGAGGATATCGGAACGCCGGTTTTCCGCCCAGGCCTCTTCGTTATGGCCTATGGCGCGGGGCTTTTCCTTGCCCAGACTCACGGCTTCCATCTGGTCGTCATGCACGCCAAGCAACAGCATCATCTGCCGGACGGCTTCGGCTCGCCTCTGTCCCAGAGCAAGATTGTATTCGTGGCTTCCCCGCTCGTCCGTGTTGCCCTGAATCAGAATCTTGAATTGCCGGTTGGTAACGAGAAAACGGGCATGGGCGGAAATCAGGGCGCGGTATTCCTCCGCTACATCGTAGCGATCCAGCCCAAAATAGACGCTGCGCCGGGACAGGATACTGCCCGGATCGGTCAGGATGGCGGGCAGGACTCCGGCCTGGATGCCGTCTGCCTCAACCTGGGTGATTGTATAAGGGTCTCGGCGTTCCAACGGCGCGCCGGAATCGTCGGATTTGCCGGATGTGCCGCAGCCTTGCAGGGCTAGGAAGAAAATGGTCAAAGTCGCTAAAAAAAATTGTTTTCTCATGATGAGGCTCCTGTTTGCATTATCAAATTTTTGCCGCCTTTAGCGGGGGAATGGCCCCCAGGCCGGTTCCCGCACGCCGCCTGCCGCGCCCGATATTCGCTGCCGGATGCGGCCATCCACGGAAACCGCCGAAAGCACGCCGCGTCCGCCGACTTCCGTCGCCAGCATGATCATGCGGCCATTGGGCGCAAAACTTGGCGATTCATCCCGCCCGTAAGCATCCGAGATGATTTGAATCTGGCGGCTGGCTATGTCCATTACCGCCAGTTGAAACTGTCCGTCCCGGCGGGTGATGAACGCCAGATTCCTGCCATCCGGGGAAGGGCGCGGAGAAACATTGTAATTGCCTTCAAAGGTGATGCGCTCCGCCGCTCCGCCGCTCGCCGCCATCCGGTAAATTTGCGGACTGCCGCCCCGATCGGAAGTAAAGTAGATGAACGCGCCATCTGCGGAAAACCGCGGCTCGGTATCAATACCGGCAGAAGTCGTCAGGCGTTGAGGCGCGCCGCCTTCCATGCCAATGGAGTAAATCTGCGAGTTGCCGTCGCGGGTCAGGACAATAGCCATCCGACGACCGTCCGGCGACCAGGCGGGAGCGGAGTTGGAACCCTTGAAATTGGCGACGACCTGGCGCTGTCCGGTGGCAAGCGAATGCACGAAAACAATCGGCTTCTTGTTTTCAAATGAGACATAGGCGATTCGGCTGCCATCCGGCGACCAGGCCGGTGAAATGATCGGCTCTCTTGAAACCAGCGCGGTTTGCGCGTTTTGTCCGTCGGAATCCGCGATTTGCAGGGAATAACGATCGCCGGACTTTATGACATAGGCGATGCGGGTGGAAAAAATGCCGCGCTCCCCGGTCAGCTTTTCGTAGATCGCATCGGCAATGCGATGTCCGGCGGCGCGAAGCTGGGAGGTTTCCGCCAGATAGGCTGTTCCGCCCAGGCTGATTTTCTGGTTTATGTCGTACAGGCGAAATCTGGCTTCCAGCCGCCCGTTCGCTCCGACGGCAAGGCTGCCTGCCGCAAGCGCGTCCGCCCCCCGGTTTTTCCAGAGGTCGTAATCAACGGCGGAATTTTCGTCCATGGCAAAGCCATCAGCCGGAATCAGCCGGAACAGGCCGCTACGCGCCAGATCTTCGCGCACGACGGTGGAAATTGTCCGCGCTTCCGCCGATCCGCCGCCGAAGTCGGCGATTACGATCGGTATCTGCTGGGCGCCCGCGCCAGTGACCACAACGGTCAGTTGCCCATGCGCGGCAAGGCTGAACAGCAGGAAAGGAAGAAGGCGGGCAAAACAGAACAAAAAGCGGAACATGGCAGTGGCAGAAAATAACATGGGCGGGATTATACAAGGCTTATAACAGACAACAGCGAGTTTTTATTTCATGCGATTTGCTTGATCTTGCCCATTTTTCCGAAACGATGTCCTATAATCAGGCATCTGTTGCATTAAATCATAGTCGGACTGCGGCAAGATTCTCCCGAATGCTTGACCTGTCCTCAAATCATTTCGCAGGCTTTTTCATGAACATACATTCTGCTTTCGGATGGCGCATGGATAGGCCGATGTCAAAACCGGCAGCAACGGTCTGTTGTTGCGCGGTTTTGCCGTTTTGCCGCAATGGGGTTAAATGGAGGGAAACATGATTCTGGACAAACTGTTTCAACTAATGTCCGAAAAACAGGCGTCTGACCTGTTCATCACGGCGGGCGCGCCGATCCACATCAAGATTCAGGGCAATGCCATGCCGGTCAACCAGCAGGTGATGAGCCCGGACATGATCGAGAAAATCGCGCTGGAGCTGATGACCCCGGAGCAGATCGCGACCTTTGAAAGGGACATGGAAATGAATCTTTCCTTCGGGGTTCCGCAGGTGGGTAATTTTCGGATCAACATTTTCCGGCAGCGTAATTCGGTCAGCATTGTGGTGCGTTTCATTCTGGGGAACATCCCGGAACTGGATACCCTGGGTATGCCGCCCGTGCTTGCCGACCTAATCATGGAAAAACGCGGCCTTATTCTGGTTGTCGGCGCGACCGGCTCCGGCAAGTCCACGACTCTGGCGGCGATGCTGGAGCATCGCAACATCAATCGGAGCGGGCACATTCTGACCATCGAAGACCCGATTGAATACCTGTTTCGCCATAAAAAATCCATTGTCAACCAGCGCGAACTGGGCATTGATACCCGTGATTGGCGATCAGGGCTGAAAAACGCCATGCGGCAAGCGCCGGACTGCATCCTGATCGGCGAAATCCGCGATCAGGAAACCATGCAGATGGCCATCGCCTACGCCCAGACCGGGCATCTCTGCCTTGCCACCCTGCATGCGAACAACAGCTATCATGCCTTGAACCGGGTCATCAACTTCTTTGCCCTGGAAAATCGCCATGCTCTCTTTCTGGATTTGGCTACCAGCTTGAGAGCCATCATTTCGCAGCGGTTGGTGCGAAGACCAGACGGCTTGCGTATCCCTTCCGCCGAGGTGCTGCTCAACACCCGCTACGTTAGCGAATTAATCGAGCGCGGCGAAATACAATCCATCAAGGAGGCCATGGAGCAAAGCACCGCCGTCGGCTCGCAGACTTTTGAGCAGGATTTGTTCCGGCTCTACAAGGAAGGAACAATTGCCCTGGAAGAAGCTCTTATCAATGCCGACTCGCCGACCAATCTTTCCTGGCTCATCAACAACACGGGGCTTGAAGATGAGAAGAAGCCCAAGGACAAGTTGCTCGACAAGGCTCTGGAACTTGATCAGAGCGACGAAGGCGGCACATCCTTCAAGAGGTTTTCGCTGGACATTTCGGATGATATCGCCGCGCAATGAGGCTTGCCTTATCAGGGGATACAAAAGCGGTTTTGGCTCAAGCGCTTACATTTTACGCGCCCTCTACCTACTCTGCCTGCCTTTGGCTTTGCCGCGAGCGGCATCAAGGCGAGCGGCTCCACTTTCCTGCTCGCGGCGCAGCCACAAGCGGGAGCAAGAACAACTCCCCTCTCACGCTGGCGGGAGAGGGTCCGGTGGAGAGGGTTGCCACGCCAACTTTGCGCCTGGAGAAAAAGTGTACGCGCCTGAATCGAAACCGCTCTAAAGTTGCATTCGCGCCGGAAGGTTATCGGAGCGGGAATTTGTCATGATTTCCATTACTGTGGCGCAACTTGAAGTCTGGATTGCCAGCGTGATCTATCCGCTTGCCCGTATTCTTGCGGTAGCGGCAAGCGCGCCCTTTTTAAGCAATGTCGCCCTGCCAAGGCGCGCACGCCTGATGTTGGGATTGGCGCTTACTCTGGCAATCGCGCCTATCTTGCCGCCCATGCCGGATGTGTCCCCAAACTCCGGCGTTGGTCTCTGGATTCTCGCGCAACAGATTCTGATCGGGGTGGGAATGGGACTTTCGATGCGTATCATCTTTACCGCCATTGACATGGGTTCCGCAGTCGTCGCCTATCAGATGGGACTGGGATTTGCCAATTTCTACGACCCGCAAAACACCTCGCAAACTTCGGTAGTCGCCAATTTCATGACACTCCTGGCTACCCTCTTGTTTGTCACCATGAACGGTCACCTGATTTATTTCGCCGTGATAGCGCAAAGTTTTACTTCCATTCCCATCAGCGCGACTCCATTACATGCGGCAAGCTGGGAATATCTCGCCCTTTTGGGAAGCAGGATATTTTCCACGGGCGTATTGCTTGCCCTGCCCATCGTGGTATTGATGATGTGCTGCAATCTGTCGCTGGGCGTCTTGAACCGGGTCGCGCCGCAGTTACATCTCTTTGCGATAGGATTTCCGATAACCCTGATGCTGGGCTTTATCAGTCTGGCGTTGATAATGGGTTATCTTGCCGTGCCGCTGGAGCGTATTTTCAATGAAGGATTGACCACCATGCTTGCCTTTGCCCTGCCTCCTATGCCGGAGCCGCCTTTGCCACAACTTCCGGGAACACCATGAACGTACTTACTCCCGACCTTTTTGACGAATTGCCGCCCCCGCCTATCCATGCTGTCGGCGGCGATGTGGATCATGATGATGAGAGCGTGCTTCTGCATGAGTCCGCAGCCCGCGATTATCTGGAATATGCGGTGGCCGTGGTCAAGGGACGCGCCCTGCCTGATGCGAGAGACGGCATGAAGCCGGTGCAGCGTCGGGTGCTCTACGCCATGCGGGAGTTGGGGCTTTTTGCGGCGGCAAGGCCGGTGAAATCGGCGCGGGTGGTGGGCGATGTGATCGGCAAATTTCACCCGCATGGCGACGCTTCCGCCTATGATGCGATGGTTCGGGTAGCGCAACCTTTTGTCTTGCGCTATCCGCTGGTTGACGGACAGGGCAATTTCGGCTCCCGCGACGGCGACAACGCTGCAGCCATGCGCTATACCGAAGCGCGGCTGACAATGATCGCGGAGCTTCTCCTTTCTGAAATCAACGAAGGCACTGTTGACTTTCAGCCAAATTATGACGGTTCATTCCAGGAACCATCTTTTCTTCCGGCGCGTCTGCCTTTTTCCCTTTTGAACGGGGCTTCCGGAATTGCGGTAGGAATGGCGACCGAAATCCCGCCCCACAATCTTTCCGAGACTGCCGCCGCCGCCATTCATCTGCTCCAACATCCTGAAGCGACGACGGAAGAATTGCTCGCCTATCTGCCCGGCCCGGACTATCCGGGCGGCGGGCAAATCATTTCTTCTCCTTCGGATATTGCTGCGGCTTACAGTTCAGGGCGAGGCAGTTTGAGGGTGCGGGCGCGTTATGAAATCGAGGAAATGGCGCGGGGCGCATGGCAAATCGTATTTACCGAATTGCCGCCCGGCGTTTCCGCCGCAAAGGCGCTTGCCGAAGTCGGCGCGATTCTGAATCCCCAGCCCAGGGCGGGGAAAAAGAGTGTGGAGCCGACGGCGGCGCAACTCAAAAGCCTGTTTGTCTCGCAGCTTGACAAGGCGCGTGACGAATCCGGCAAGGATGACGATGTGCGCCTGGTTTTCGAGCCGGTCAGCTCCCGCCAGGATCGAGAAGAATTTCTTGCCTTGCTTTTGAAACATACAAGTCTTGAGACTTCCATCCCCATCAATCTCGTAGCGGTCGGACTGGATGGCCGTCCCTGCCGGAAAAATCTGTCTGAATTGCTGGGCGAATGGTGTCGTTTTCGCGTAGCTACGGTTGCGCGTCGTTCGCGCTTCCGGCTTGCCAGAACCGGCGAGCGTATCCACATTCTTGAAGGTCGTCGCGTCGTTTTCCTGAATGTTGAGGAAGTGATCCGGCTCATCCGCGAATCCGATGACCCCAAAGCCGCCCTTATTACCCGTTTTGCGTTGTCGGAAGCGCAGGCGGACGACATTCTGGAGATTAGATTAAGACAGCTTGCCCGCCTTGAAGGCATCAAGATAGAACAGGAATTGGCAAGGTTAAGAACCGAAGAAGCCGCTCTGGAAGAATTGCTGTCCAGCGAGGCAAACCTGAAACGACAGGTGATTGCGGAAATCCGCGAGGACGCCAAAAAGCATGGCGATTTACGCCGCACCCTGATAGAGCCTGCCGAGACTCTTTCCCGTCAGGACATGATTACAGTAGCGGATGAGCCGGTGACGGTTGTCGTTTCCAAAAAAGGCTGGGCGCGGGCGCGGCAGGGGCATGGCCTTGATCTCTCCGCCCTTGCCTTCAAGGAAGGGGATGCGTTCGGTTCCGCGCATGAGTGCCGCTCGGTGGATTCTTTGGCGATCCTTGCCGAAAACGGACGCGCCTATACGGTAGCGGTGGCGCAACTGCCGGACGGACGCGGCATGGGCGCGCCGCTCGCTTCCTTTGTGGACATGTCCGGCAGCCGCGTCGCGCATGTTCTTGCGGGCAAGCCGGAGGATTTGTACCTGATCGCAAAAAGCTCAGGGTATGGGTTCATCGCCGCCTTGTCCGATCTTTTCTCCCGCCAGCGCGCAGGCAAAGCCTTCCTGACACTGGAAGAAAAGGCGATCATTCTGCCGCCCCAGGCTGTTCCCGTGACAACGCCGCTTCACCTTGCCGCGCTCTCCAATGACGGGCGACTGCTCATTTTTTCGCTCGAACAGATGAAGCGGCTTTCCGGCGGCAAGGGAGTGCAGATCATGGCGATGCGAGGCGAGGAAAAACTCGCGCAGACGCTGATTTCTCCCATCCCTGCCGTAAGGATTTGCGGCATATTCCGGGGCAGGGAAAAAGAGACGCGCTCCGAGGAAAGACACCTTGGACAACGCGCCCGGCGCGGCGCAAGCGTCGGCCTTATCAAGGCGGCCTGCCTACGCGCCCCTGAGGCTGAATGGATATTGCAATGACAAACGCAAATGGCCGGAACGCGCTATCGGGAAGCGCGTCCTGAAATCCTGCCGGATTTACTTCGCCATCTGCCGTTCTTTCAGTTCTTCCAGGGTTTTGCAGTCAATGCAAAGAGTGGCGGTTGGCCGCGCCTCCAAACGCTTGATGCCTATTTCCACCCCGCATTTGTCGCAATAGCCATAGTCGCCGGTCTCAATCCGAGTCAGCGTTCCATTGATCTTCTTGATCAACTTTCTCTCCCGGTCGCGGTTTCGCAACTCGACGGCAATATCCGTCTCCTGACTGGCGCGGTCGTTGGGATCGGCAAACACCGTAGCCTCATCCTGCATGGTATGCACGGTGCGCTCGATGTCTTCGCCCAAGTCTTTTCTGACACTTTCCAGAATATTGCGAAAATGCTGAAGTTGAGCCGGACTCATATAGGCTTCACCAGCCTTGGGCACGTAGGGGGCAAAGCGCCGTTGTGACAGTTCTTCTTCCATCTGGCAGAAGCTCCTTTCAAGAAAAGCACACGAAAGCCCACTTAATAACAGAAAGCGATTGCCTTGGCAAACCTGCTTTGCAGACATCACTAACTCATTGATTGGCAAGGGGCTTATTTTTCATCGCATCCACGACCAGAGTGTACAGACGGCGGCTGTCGGCGCGCAGAACGTTAAAACGCAGACCTTCGATCTCCACAATTTCGTTCCGTTTGGGAACACGTCCCAAATGGCGAAGGATCAAGCCGCCAATGGTATCGAATTCTTCGCTCGGAAAATTCGTGCCGAAGGCGGCGTTAAAGTCGTCAATCTCGGTTCTGGCCTTGACCCGGTAAAGCCCGGCAGCATCCTGCAGGATGTTATCGTGCGCTTCATCGAAGTCATATTCGTCTTCGATGTCGCCTACGATCTGCTCCAATACATCCTCGATCGTTATCAGTCCGGCGACGCCGCCGTATTCATCCACCACAATCGCCATATGATTGCGCGAGGCGCGAAACTCCCGCAACAGCACGTTCAGCCGCTTGGATTCAGGCACGAACACGGCGGGGCGCAGCCAGTCCCGCAGGATGAATTCCGGTTCCGTCTGCAACCTGAGCAGGTCTTTGGCAAGAAGGATTCCCTGGATATTATCCCTGTCGCCATCCACGACCGGAAAACGCGAGTGCGCGGCCTGAATGACAAACGGCAGAATCTCGGCAATCGGCTCGTGGAGATCGATGACATCCATCTGGGCGCGAGGCACAAGCACATCCGTGACCCTTGTCTCCGAGGAAGCAAGAGCGCCTTCGATGATGGAAAACGCATCCGCATCCATCAGGCGCTTCTCAAAGGAACCGCGCAGCAGCAAAAGCATTTGCTCTTTGGTTTCCGGTCTTCGGAGCAACAAGGCGGAGAGGTGTTTTAGCAAACTTTGGACATTCATGATGATTCCGCCGAATAATCGGGAAAGCCAAGTTTATCCAGAATTTCCCGCTCACGCGCTTCCATGATTTCGGCCTCGGCGACATTTTCATGATTATAGCCTTGCAGATGCAGGAGGCCATGCACTGTCAGATGCGCGTAATGGGCGGCAAGAGGTTTTTGTTGCGCGGCGGCCTCGCGCTCCACCACCGCCGGACAAATCGCCAGATCGCCCGCTATTTCCGGCGGCAGGCTATAGTTATTCTCCAACATACCGGGACGCAAAGACGAGCCGCAGGCAGTACTGGTCGCGCGGCAGGGCGCAGTCGACAAGGCATTGTGGTTTTGGGGAATTACCATATAAGGGAAGGATAGGACATTGGTCGGGTAATCCTTGCCCCGATACTGAAGATTCAATTTTTGTCCTTCTTCGGCGGAAACGAGGCGAATGGTTATTTCGCTCCGACAGCCTTCAGGCAAGGCCGCCTTTGCCCAGGCTCGAAAACGCGCGCGTTTGGGCAGATTTTCCGCTGCAACATCCCTGGCGACATATTGCACAGCAAGCGACATCATCCCTTTACCCTTCTCCTTCATAGGCCGCGACAATGCGGGCGACAAGGGGATGGCGCACCACGTCCTCCCTGCCGAAGCGCACATATGCGATGCCCTGCACTTGCCTTAATTTTTCCAGCGCGTCCGCAAGGCCGCTTTGCTGTCCGCGCGGCAGGTCAACTTGGGAAGGGTCGCCGTTAATTACCGCCTTTGCGCCGATGCCAATCCGGGTCAGAAACATTTTCATCTGCTCCGGGGTGGTATTTTGCGCTTCATCCAGAATCACAAAAGCACGATTCAGAGTACGTCCGCGCATAAAAGCGAGCGGCGCGATTTCCAGCGCGCCTTTTTCAAACAGGCGGGAAACCTTGTCGAAGCCCATGAGGTCATAGAGCGCGTCGTACAAGGGGCGTAGATAAGGATCAACCTTTTGCGCCAAATCGCCGGGGAGAAATCCAAGCCGTTCGCCCGCTTCCACTGCGGGGCGGGTCAGAATGACGCGCTCGACCAGTTCGCGCTCGAAGGCATCCACCGCGCAGGCGACTGCCAGATAGGTTTTGCCCGTGCCCGCAGGGCCAAAGCCAAAAACGATGTCCCGCGCCTGAATCTGGCAGAGATACTCAATCTGGCGCGGTGTGCGCCCCCGCAAATCGCTCTTTCGGGTCAACAGGCGCGGCGCTTCTCCGTCCTGGGGCGGCAAACCATGCGCCTTGCCGATTTCAAGCAGACCCAGTTGAATGTCGTCAATGGAAATGGGCGCTTTTGCGCGTTCGTGGAAATAGCGAAGCGCGAAAAGCGCCTGTTCCGCGTTTTCGCCCCGAACGGAAAAATGTTCTCCCCGTCTGGCAAGAGCGACATCCAGCGCGGCTTCTATCTGGCGCAAATTTTCATCCAATGGGCCGCAAAGATTGGCAAGCCTTGTCGCATCGCCCGACAGGGTGAGATGCGGAGTTTCGGCTTTTACTCTTTTACGCACGGTCTTTATTCCAGAATGACGATTTCGCCCCGCAGGGAATGGGGGAGCGCGGCGGTAATTTTAACCTGCACGAAATGCCCGATCTGACGGGGATTGCCGACAAAATTGACAACCCTGTTATTGTCTGTGCGTCCTGCCAATTCTGCGGGATTTTTTCTGGATGCGCCCTCGACCAATACCCGTTGGACGCTGCCCAGCATGGCTTCAGAAATAGTTTTTGCGCCTTCTTCGATTTTCTTTTGCAGGAGAGTCAAACGCGCCGATTTGATTTTGGCGGGAGTGTCGTCCGCCATTTCCGCCGCCAGTGTGCCGGGACGGGGGCTGAACAGGAAGGAAAAGGAAGCGTCAAACCCAACTTCGTCAATCAATGCCAGGCTTTTTGCAAAATCCGCCTCGCTCTCGCCCGGAAACCCGACGATAAAATCTGTGGCTATGCAAATATCCGGGCGGATAGCGCGTAGCTTTCTGACGACAGCCTTGTATTCAAGCGCGGTGTAACCCCTTTTCATCGCCGCCAATATCCGGTCGGAGCCGGACTGCACCGGCAGATGCAGGTGGGAAACCAGCTTGGGGACATGCCGGTAGGTCTCGATCAGGCGTTCCGTCATTTCACGCGGATGGGATGTGGTGTAGCGAATCCGCTCGATGCCGACAATTTCCGCCACGCACTCGATCAGCATCGCCAGATCGGCCTCGGTGTTGTCGTCAATAATACCCTGATAAGCGTTGACGTTTTGCCCCAGCAGCACTATTTCCTTGACCCCTGCCGCCGCAAGCGCGGAAATTTCCGCCATGACATCCCTGAAGGGGCGGGAGACTTCATTGCCGCGTGTATAGGGGATGATGCAGAACGTGCAGAATTTGGAACAGCCTTCCATTACCGAGACGAAAGCGGAAGTGCCTTTTATATCGGCGGCGGGCAAGGCGTGAGTCGCCCCAGGGTTGGAGCTTCCTCGCCACAGGTTAGAGGAGCCTTTGGCTCCATAGTCAATGGTCTCGCTCGCGCCGCCATGAATGGCGGCGCTGCTGCGAGACACGTGGTCAAACTTTTCTATTTCCGGAAAAGAAACATCCACAGCCGGTTTGCCGCTGGCGCGCCGCTTTGCAATCAACTCTGGCAGGCGATGCAGGGTTTGCGGGCCGAACACCAAATCCACGTAAGGGGCGCGGGCTATAATCGCCTCGCCTTCCTGACTGGCGACGCAGCCGCCAACTCCGATGATGAGATCAGGTTTTTTTTGTTTCAGGTGCTTGATGCGCCCAAGGTCGTGGAAAACTTTTTCCTTGGCCTTTTCGCGCACGGAACAGGTATTGAACAGGATGACATCCGCCAGAGCAGGGTCATCGGTACGGGCAAAAGGCTCGGTTGCGGCAAGCGCATCAACCATTTTGTCCGAGTCGTATTCATTCATCTGACACCCGAAGGTGCGGATGAACACGCGTTGAGCGCAACCATCAAAATGAATGGCGCGGCGAGCGAGATTGTTTTGTGGAGCCGAAGGCTCTCCAGCATGTGTCGAGGAATCCCCGGCCTTCAGGCCGGGGTGGCTCAACAACTTTTCAGGCATGGAGAAAGTCTGGAGAGAAAATCAGTAGCGCCAAGGCACACGTGTATTCGGCGCGTTGGCGGGAATGCCCGCCTGGGCAATTTCAGCCGGGGTCAAAATCCAGATACGCCAGGCGTTGCCCATGCCGTCCAACTGATAGCGCACCCTGACATGCCTTTCGGTCATCATCGTCGGCAGGACAATTCGATTGTGCACATTTCTGATTTGTAGGCCGGGCGCGGCGCGCATGGGTCTGCCGTTGATTTGCACCATTCCGTTTGTCGGCGGCCCTGCAAGCACGCCGACCATGGTTTCAGCGGGAAACATCCGGTTTATGGAACCTTCCGGCTGCTGATAACCGGGGTACATGTAGACATCATCAGGCGGCATATCCCCCGCCCCTCCGATAATCGAAGTGACGATGTTGGTGATAAGGGCGGTGGCAAGGCTTGATAGAGGCATGAGCGAAATTATAAGGGAATTATCGCAATTATGCACACTTACAGCAAATTCACCAAACCATGCGCAAAATAGTTGTCAAAAACATCAAAAGCGAAGCCGCAACACCGCCACCTGAGGCAGGGGCTGTTGAGGCGCGACGATCCGGATAGGCGTTATTAGTTCTTTATGCACATTTTGGCGACGGCAGCGATGTTGACATCTCCTGTAGTCAGTACATCCAGCGCCGCGTTTGGATGCTTGCTATTGTCCGGGCCAAACTGGTCGCTTAGTACTGTTGCCATCGGCGTCAGCGCATTGACGACATACTGATCGGCGCTCTGACCGGCAATTGAACCCAACACTACGGTTGTAACGGCCTGCAACGCAAGGTTGTAGTTGCCGCCACTGCCCCAATTGTCCTCTGCTTCGGCGAGCAGATACGCGCCAGAGCTGGAGATCGAGCGCGATGACAGGCGGGGTTGATGGGGTAGGCAGTACATTGTTACTTAGTCGCTTCCCTGGCTTCCCTGGCCTCCTTATCTGCTCTTTCAACAGCA
>WRMF01000032.1 GCA_009777245.1 Betaproteobacteria bacterium | reverse complement strand
GCCGGGGGGGGGTTGGGGGGTTCGCCCCTCCCTCCCCCCCCTCCCCCCGGCCCCCCCCCCCCCCCCGCCCCCCCCCCCAAAAGGGGGGGGGGGGAGACCCCCCCGCCCCCCCCGCCGTTATCATCTCTCCTGCTTGTGAGAGAGGGGGAACACTCGCGCCGTCCGCCGTTGTCCCCTCTCCCATTTATGGGAGAGGGTGGCCGAAGGCCGGGAGAGGGTTCGTAAAATGTATTTACTTGAACCGAAACCACTCCGGGAGATAAACCCGGCGGGAAGGGGAATGTTTCAAAGCAGGTCGTCGGCCTGTAGCACGGGCGATCTTCAAGCGTTGCGCCCAAACGCAACGACCACAATTCATGAAACCTGCTGGAAAGAATGCCGAATGTGGCATCATCGTCGCGGGCAATAACTATCAGTCTTTTGTCCGGCAGGATGTCGCTATTCATCCAAATGAAAAAACGATGTTTTGAGACTTCAGCCGTGGCAATGTAGCGTGGCAAGCCTACTAATGCCGAACGCATAGATGGCTGCGAATCACCGTGACGCCACCAATATTTTGCGCGTACAGGCCGAGGATTCTGGATACGCTCCGGTTTCACATGCTCCAGCACGTACTCAAATGGCTTTTCGTATAGCGCGGCTTCTTCTTCGGCCATGTTGGTTCCGAAATCAATTATCCAGCCGTCGCGCGGGCGGCGCGTGACATCAATCCCGTTCCATGACGGCTTTACCACTTCGCTATTGGGCTTGCCGTTCGGATTGGGAAGTTTCAGCCATTGCCGCGCCAATTCGCCAGGAATATCAAACGCCCCGATTTTCTGCGAACCCTGAAAACTATATCCCGCATTTTCCGCCAGCGCCTTCGCCCTCGCCAAATCCAACCCGCTCTCAGCCGTCAAATCCGCATAAATCGTCCGCACATCCTTACCGTCAAGCCTTGCTTCGTCCCTATCGCGCCTGCCAAAGCCAATCAGCGACACCCGCACCGCCGCCCCGTCATTGACCCATGCCTCATCGCTCCACGCCTCGAATATATGAGAGTCGGCAACTATCGCGTCAAGCACGGCGCGATTGGCCCCGCCCCGGATAGAATTGGTGGCGACCAGTCCCGCCGCATCGCAGAGCTTAGCCTCAATCTGCCGCTGCGCCTTGTAAAACCAGTAACACACCAGATCAGCGCCGCCGGGAACATGTGCGGCAAAGACCGCATTCAGCGAATCGAAATATGCGTCGCCAAGCTCCCGGCGCTTCTTGCTGCCGCCAAGAAACGGCGGATTGCCCACAATCACATCCGCCTTAGGCCATTTCGCCTCCGTGCCGTCATGATTCAGGAGCGCATCCCGCCGCTCGATGCCATCCAGCGGGCGCAAAATGGGATTGACGGCGTGCGGATAGCCATTGGCGCGGCTCCATTGAATATCGCCAATCCACACCGTGACCCTTGCCAGTTCCGCCGCGTATTCGTTGATCTCCAAACCAAGAACATTCTGCGGGCCGGTGTGCATGTTCAGACCCGCCTGCAAACCAAATTCCGCCGCCTCGACCCGGGCGCGCTTCTCAACCTCCCGCAAGGCGCAAAGCGCAAGATAGAGAAAATTCCCCGAACCGCAAGCCGGATCAAGCGTGCGGAAATTCTCAAGACGCAACAAAAAAGCATGATAAAGATCGTCGGCAGCCTTCCTCGCCTTCTTGTCCGGCTTTGCCATCAACGCGGCGATTTTGGCGCGTACTTCCGTCCATTCCTTATTCAACGGCGCAAACACCAAAGGACGAACCAGCTTCTCGATAGTGCCGACATCCGTATAGTGCGCCCCCAACTGGGCGCGGGATTTGGGATTAAGCCCGCGCTCAAAGAGCGTCCCGAAAATGGTGGGATTGATGGCGCGCCAGTCCTTTTCCGCCGCCCGCTGCAACGCCCGCAAGTCTCCGGCCTCCAGAGCCGGAAGATCAATACTGTTGAACAAGCCGCCGTTAAACCAGGCAATATCGTCGCTGCCATAAAAACCATCCGGCTCGCCCATAGCCTTGAATAACAACTCAATACGCTCCGCTGCGCGTTCTGTGTTCTTCAAGGCCGCTGCAAGCGTCCGGCTGAAAATCCGAGCCGGCAGCAAGCCCTCGTCCTCGGCAAACATGCAAAACAAGCATTGCATCAAAAAATGCGCGACCCGCTGCTCATCCTCACCGCGAGAACGCATGATTTCGGCCAGCTCGCCAAATTCACGCGCCACCTCCTCGGTAATCATCGCCGTTGATTTTCCGGGTTTTAATTTCTCCGGATCGGTAAATACCCATTTCAATATCTGCCGCTTGCCAGCATCCTGCAATTCCTCCAGACGAATGACGCGAACCTCGTCAGGATAGCCGGTAAAGGCGGTGTGAATCTCGATGATATTGCGGTCGCAAACGACCAGGAGCGGGGGATTGTCAAGCGCCAGCGAATAGTCGGTAAGTTGCTTCAAGGCCGCCTTCAGGTCGCGCCCCGGCTTCTTGTTCTCCCAGCCGAAACAGCCGCGCTTCCAGACATCCGCCCAACCGTCCCCGCCGCCGGATTTGCCCGCGCCGTACTCAAAACAATAATTCTCCGGATCGCGAGGCTTCGGAACATCAAGCAGATCGCAAAGATCGTCAAAAAAAGGCTGCGCCCCGGCTCGCTCGGAAAGAGCATTGTTCCGCCAGCGGGAAATAAAGGCTTCAGGAGTCATCAAGGCATTCCAGGTTTCAGAAACCGCATTCTATCTGGATTCCAGCTAAGGCGGGGATTCGCCTTGAGCCGCTGCGGGGGCTATAGTCATTCCCTTGGATAAAGAGACAAGGCATGAAAATCCAGGAGATGATGCCGAAATGCCGCAAACGCATACCCTCTCCCACTTGTGGGGGAGGGGAGGTCTTGCAGACGGCAATGTTGTCCCTTCTCCCGCTTGCGGGAGAGGGTGGTCACTCGCGGCGTAGCCAAAGGCCGGGAGAGGGGATGCAAAAAGTATCCGACCGAAAACGCTCTAAACTGGCGGGTTGTCGGAGAAAAGCCCACGCCCCGCCGGAATTCAGGCAATCTTGTTGGCAGCGTTACCGGCGGAGAACAACTCTGGCGTGGCGGGCAAAAGGTCGCCTTCAGAGGGGCTTTCAGGGGAATTTTCAGGGGGGACAAAGGGGCGGCTTGCCGTTTTGGTAGCTTTGGCAGCGACTGCGGCGGCCTGCACAGAGGGAAGAACAGGCCGAAGCGAATCAGCCGTGCCGTCAATCATTTGCAAAATGTCTTCCAACTCGGCGCGAATCTGGGCTACGGAAAGCGGATTGGCGGGAGCCTCGCCGGATTCCGGGGCGGTCCGGTTGAGGAGTTCTTCTTCCAGGCGGTTCCTCGCGCCGCTGATGGTAAAACACTGGCTGTATAAAAGCTCCCGGATACGGCGCACCAACAGCACTTCATGATGCTGATAATAGCGCCGGTTGCCGCGCCGCTTGACAACGGACTTCAACTGGGTGAATTCCTGCTCCCAATAACGCAATACATGCGGCTTGACGCGACAAAGCTCGCTTACCTCGCCGATGGTGAAATAGCGCTTTGCCGGAATGGGAGGGAGTTCTTCCGCGCCCGGGCGATTATGTTGACGTTGTTCCATTTAGAGCCTGCTCTACGCTAGCCTTCAGCTTTTGGCTGGCATGAAAGGTGACAACACGGCGGGCGTTGATGGACACTTCTTCTCCGGTCTTGGGATTGCGCCCCGGACGCTGCGGTTTGTCGCGCAGTTGGAAATTGCCAAAGCTGGAGAGCTTGACCCCTTCGCCTCGTTCAAGCGCATTGCGAATTTCACCGAAAAAAGCCTCCACCATGTCCTTGGCTTCACGCTTGTTGAGGCCGACCTGCTCAAACAGGACATTGGAAATGTCAGCTTTGGTAAGTGTGTCCATGTCAGGCATTCAAGATCAGGTTCGCAGGCGAGCCGAAAAGCGATTTTCCAGCCAGGCGGTGATTTTTGCGGTGATTTCGTCCATGTCCGCATCTAACAAAGTACGTTGAGTATCTTGCATAACTATACGAAAAGCAAGGCTTTTTTTCCCTTCAGGGACACCTTTGCCCTGATAAAGATCGAAAAGCAAAATCTCGGTTACTTCGGTCGGCGCCGCCTCTTTTATCCCTTGCAGAATGTCTTGCCAGGAGATTTGCCGGTCGACCACAATCGCAAGATCACGGGAAGCCATCTGAAAACGGGAAATTTCCGCATAAGCGGGGAGCCTTGCCTGCCGCGCGGCTTCAAGCGAGATTTCAAAGAGGATAGGCGCGCCGGGTAGTTCGTAACGCTGCATCCAGCGCGGATGCAATTCGCCGATCCAGCCGATCTCCTCGTCTGCCAGCATGACGCGGGCGGAGCGCCCCGGATGTAGCGCCGGGTGAGAATCCGCGACAAAGGCAAGCTCAAGAGGGACAAAGAGGGCGGCAAGATCACCCTTGAGATCGAAAAAATCAACCCTGCGCCCGTCGCTGCCCCAGCCTTCCTCTTCCGCCGCGCCGTAAGCAAGCGCCGCCAGATGCCAGGGTTGCGTATATTGTCCGTCGGCATGGGTAAAAACGCGCCCCTGCTCAAAGATTCGCACCCTCGATTGTTTGCGCTTCAGGTTGACGGAGAGCGTTTCAACAAGACCGCCGATAAGCGATGAGCGCATGACCGAGAGCTGACTGGCAATCGGGTTGGCAAGCCGGATAGGCTGCTGATTGTCGGCAAAATCCGTCTCCCATGCTTCCGGCACAAAGGCAAAATTGATGACTTCCTGAAAGCCGCGCATAACCATTTCATTTTTCAAGTCGGCGACAGAACGCTCTGTTTCCGGCGCTTTTGTCATGGCAAGCCAACCCTTGGGCAGGGAAGCGGGAATGTTGTCATAGCCGTAAAGACGCGCTATTTCTTCGATCAAATCTTCCTCAATCGCAATATCAAAGCGATAACTCGGCGGCTTGACGATGAAAGTATCGCCTTCCCGGGTGAAAGGCAATGCCAGCCGCTGAAGAAAAGAAGCCACAGTTTCAGCGGCAATGGAAATTCCCAGCACCCTGGCGATTCTGGCAAGGCGAAGTGAAACCTGTTTTTGCGCGGGCAAATCGGCAACAGCTTCCGTGATAGCTCCGGCCTTGCCGCCGCAAATTTCCAGAACCAGGGCGGTGGCGCGCTCCAGCGCGTTTATGCAAAGGTTCCAGTCGACGCCGCGCTCGAAGCGATGGGCGGCATCGCTTGCAAGATTGTAACGCCGCCCTCGCCCGGCGATGGCGGCAGGCGCGAAAAAGGCGGATTCCAGAAAAACATCGCGGGTATCAAGCGAAATGGAGCTTTCATCGCCACCCATTATGCCCGCCATTGCCTGCGCCTCTTTGTCATCGGCTATGACCAGCACATCAGACGCAAGCAGGATTTCCTGTACGTTAAGCAAGGTCAATTTTTCGCCCGGATGGGCAAGCCTTGCGTAAATATCGCCGTTCAACTTCGCGTTATCAAAAGCATGGAGCGGCTGCCCCAGCTCCAAAAGCACATAGTTGGTGACATCAACGAGCGCGGAAACAGGGCGCAGGCCGCTCCTTTCCAGACGGCGGCGCATCCATTCCGGGGTTGGCGCTCTTGCGTCGACGCCCTGAATTATCCTGCCGCAATATCGGGGGCAGGCGTCAATCGCTTTCAGATGAATTTCGCGCCTACTTGGTATGGTTGCGGCAATGGCAGGTATGGCAGGGTAGACAGCCTCTTTACCGGAGAGGGCGCTTACTTCGCGGGCAATGCCGACGAGCGACAAGCAATCGGCGCGATTGGGGGTAAGTTTCAGGGTGAACAGGCAATCATCCAGATCAAGCCAGACACGGAGGTCAACGCCCACGGGCGCGGAAGCGGCAAGTTCAAGAAGACCGGAAGCATCATCACTAATGCCCAGTTCTTTTGCCGAACATAGCATTCCGGCGGATTCCACCCCGCGCACTGTAGTTTGTTTGATTCGGAAATCGCCGGGCAAACACGCGTCCGGAAGGGCGCAGGGTACTTTCAGACCTGCCGCAGCATTGGGCGCGCCGCACACAATCTGCCTGGGGGTAGCCTCGCCCGTATCCACCTGACAGACGGTAAGCCGCTCCGCGTCAGGGTGTTTTTTTACCTCAAGGATTTCTGCCACCCGCACTCCTGTGAATGGGGGCGCGACAGCCGTCATTTCTTCCACTTCCAGTCCGGTCATGGTCAGCAAGTGGGCAAGCTCGCCGCCGGATAATGATGGATCAACAAAAGTTCTAAGCCAGGATTCGGAAAATTTCATCGCGGGACTCTCGGACAGGTCAAATCAGCGGAAAACCTGAAATTATACAGGTTCCAGAGAGGGGATGGCATGCGCCTGTCTTGAGGTTAACGCGGTTTTGGTTCAACGCTTACATTTTGCGTACCCTCTCCCGGCCTGCGCCGCAAATGGCATCAAAGCGAGTGCCATACTCTCCCGCCTGCGGCGTAGGGGTTAAAAATTTTTAACCCATACAGCGGCGTGGCTACCCCCCCCTGTTTACCGTCGCTTTATTAACGGAAAAAGTTATAAATGCGATTCGGTTGCAAGCGTGGAACTCTCCAGCCGATGGCGGCAATCTACAGGCGCGTACTTACCGCCCAAAAGAGAGAAACGCAATCAAGGTGTCCTGCTCAATGAACCCCAGAAAAAACACCATCGCCGCTTCCGATACCGCAATCGCCGCCGGATTGTCGGCAGTCAGCAACACCGGCGCATAGGCGACGGAAGGGGCGCAGACGATAGACATTGCGTATTTGTGTTTCCCGTAATTTCGGGCGGATGATCTGTCGTCATCCTGAGCAATTTGCTCGTATGTCATCAACGCGCCGGGATCATCCGCATAGCCGAAGGCATGACCAAACCTGAATGTCGCGCCATCCTCCACTTTGCATTTCCCCGCCTTGAAACTATCTTTATCAAGCCATCCGTCCGTGCTGAATCGCAAGGTCCATACGCCATCCGTCCTGGCGTAGGCTCGCAGCGGCGCCCGATTTTTTTCGTCAGCTTCGGTTCTATCATCCGCTTCGGCGACAACGATAATCCGCGCCGCGCCGTCCGCGTGTTTGTCCAGAACTTGCCGCATGGCGGCGTCAACAGGCACGGGAGCGCGTACCGGAAAATCGAAAAAAGTTTCAGGATATGGCTCGTCCTCCAGGCGGTAATGCCACCATTCCTCTCCCAGCCGACTGAATCCGCGCGCTTCCATCGCTTCGAGCAAAATGGCGCGGTTTGCGGCTTGCGCCGGAGTAATCCCCGCCGCGCCGTGATGCGAAATTTTCCCGAAAAGATCAAAGGGAGAACCCATATCAATCTCCTGCCCGCTTTTCAGGTCAATCAGGGTCAAATCCAGCACGCTGCCGCGCGAATGCCCGGATCGCTCGGCAATGTACCCTTCCTCGAACAACATCGCCTTGTCCACGTCCGGGTAAAACCGCGCTTTCATCATGATGTCGCCCACATCCGCCGCCCAGCGGACGAAATGCCGCACAGCTTCTTCCGGCCTGTAAGCGTCAAAAATCTTCAACCCATAACCCTGCTTTCGCAAGTCGTCGCTTACCGCTTTCAGTACCACGGCGGCCTCCACGCTCAAAATGGCCTCTGGCGCTTCATATCCGTCAATCCGCGTACCCACAAAATTGTTCGCGCCGAAATAACGGACATCAAAGGCCGCGTCCGAAATCACATCCTGCACGAACACAAAGCCCTTCGGCGGATAAGTCGTATCGTCCGCTTGCGCGAATCCCGCAGAAAGACAAAGCAGCAGCGCAAGTAAATTTTTGCGGATCATCTCATTTCCTTTCGGACAAGAAGCAATTGGCAAAAACACCGGCGACAATCACCAGCGCCATTCCCAGAAATTCCATCCAGCCTATGTGTTCGCCCCATAAAACGACGCCGAACAGGGTAGCGAAAATTACCGTAGTATAAGTCAGGCTTGCGTTCAGCAGCGTCTTGCCCCGTGAATAGGCACGGGTCATTGCCAGTTGCCCCAGGGTGGCAAAGCCTCCCGTTCCGGCAAGCGCGAAAAATCCATGCAGGGTGAGCGGATTAAAGCGCGAAAAAGCGACCCAGACCAGCCCCAGCAATGTGGCGATTAACGAAAAATAAAATACCGTGCGTACAGCCGGTTCGCCGCGCTGCCCCAGGTCGCTTACATCGAAATACACCATTGCCGTCAAAACGGCGGAAGTCAGCGCCACCATAACGCCAAACAGGAATTTCTCCTCAAACGAGGGATGCAGCAAAAAAATGACGCCCAAAAATCCCAAACCCAGGGCAAACATGACCCCCAAATTGAACCTGACGCCGCGAAAAAATATCAGCATCAGCATCAGGAAAACCGGAGATGTGTAATTCAGCGTCACCGCCGTTGCCAGCGGCAACAGGGAAATAGCGTAGAAAAAAGTCGAAAGCGAACAAAAGCCCGTCACCCCTCTCTTTATGTGCCTCTGCCAGTGCGGTGTCGCCAGCGGAACTTTCCACCAGCAAACCAACGCCAGCATGATCAACAGCATCAGCAAAGAGCGGTAGAACACGATCTCCGCCAGAGAGTACCCTGCCTCCGCCGAGAGCTTGACGCATACACCCATACCCGCGAAGAAAAAACCGGCGACGATCATCCACAGGGATTGCATGGCGAAAATTCCATGAAGAGGGCGGGGGGATATGAAAAACCTTCAGGACACGGGTTTTATAGCGCTTTCCGTGAATAAAGCGACGGTCAAGTGATGTGCGGGAGAGGCAAAATACCCGCATCCTCTCTTCCACTCGCTTTGATGCCATGTGCGGCGTAGCCAAAGGCAGGGAGATGGGGCGTAAAACGCGCTCACTTGAACCGAAACCGCTTTGGCGCACAAGGTAGTTAGCGACAGAAGACCGTCCGCTTTAGCGCGACCTGAAGCCCTGTCCTTCCATGCAGTTTTCGATTAGCTCCTGCTGGCTTTCTTTGGGAATCTTGTTCAAACCGACTTCGTACTTGCATTTGGCAAGGGCGCTATGCGCGTCTTCCGCAGAAACGCCTTCCTTGCGCCAGGTTGGTTGCGAGCCGAAGCAGCCGGTAATGAAAGCGGCAGCGAAGAAGGCGAAAACGATGCTTGATTTACGAAACATAAATACTCCTTGGCGGGTGAAATTGAAGCGGGCTAACTGCATATAGACAGTATGTAATGAAGGAAATCATGAGGGAAACAGTGTCGTCCAACTTTGTGAATGTTGTCAATCCTGACCTGGAGCAGCCGCTTTATGTAAGCGAATCAAACGCCCTAAGCCGGCACGGTTTCTTCTTCCGCCGCGAAGACAAGGCGCACCGCGTTATTTTCGTCGACGTCAACGGTAACTTTACCGCCTTGCGCCAGTCTGCCGAACAGAAGTTCATCCGCCAGAGCGGCGCGGATAGTGTCCTGAATCAGACGCGCCATGGGACGCGCGCCCATATGCGGATCAAAGCCCTTTTTCGCCAGCATGTCCTTCAAGGCGGCGGTAAAGTGGACTTCCACCTTCTTCTCATGCAGTTGTTCTTCCAGTTGCATGAGGAATTTGTCCGCCACGCGCAGGATAATATCGTGGTCAAGGGCGCGGAAGGAAACAATGGCATCCAGACGGTTCCTGAATTCCGGCGTAAACAGCCGCTTGATTTCCGCTATTTCATCGCCGACCTGATTGCCGCCGACAAAGCCCATCATGTTTTTCTGCAAATCCGCCGCGCCCGCGTTGGTGGTCATGATGATTATGACGTTACGAAAATCGGCCTTGCGCCCGTTGTTGTCGGTAAGCGTCCCATGATCCATGACCTGCAACAGAATGTTGAAAATATCAGGGTGAGCCTTTTCGATCTCATCCAGCAACAGAACGCTGTAAGGCTTTTTCGTCACGCCCTCGGTAAGCAGCCCGCCCTGCTCAAAGCCGACATAACCGGGCGGCGCGCCGATCAGACGGGAAACGGCATGACGCTCCATGTATTCGCTCATGTCAAAACGCAGCAACTCTATTCCTAGCGCATAGGCAAGCTGACGGGCGACCTCGGTTTTTCCGACTCCGGTAGGGCCGGAGAAAAGATACGCGCCAATGGGTTTTCCGGGCGCGCCCAGACCGGAACGAGCCATCTTGATTGCCCGCGCCAGGGTGTTAATGGCCTCTTCCTGCCCGAACACCACCGCCTTCAAGTCGCGTTCGAGAAACTTCAGGGCGTCGCGGTCATCGGCGCTTACATTGCGGGGCGGAATGCGGGCGATTTTGGCGATAATCTCCTCGATGTCGCCCTTGCCGATCATTTTTTTCTGTCGGGATTTAGGCAGGATGCGCTGCGCCGCGCCCGCCTCGTCAATTACGTCAATGGCCTTGTCGGGCAAATGACGATCTGTTATATAACGAGCGGAAAGCTCGACTGCGGAAGAAAGGGCGGCATTGGAGTATTTGACGCTATGATGAGTTTCAAAGCGGCCTTTCAGCCCTTTCAGGATTTCCAGCGCCTCGGTGGGAGAGGGTTCCACCACGTCAATTTTCTGGAATCGTCGGGAAAGGGCGTGGTCTTTCTCGAATACGCCGCGATATTCGTTGTAGGTCGTCGCTCCGATGCAGCGCAGTTGCCCAGACGAGAGAACCGGCTTCAAAAGGTTGGAAGCGTCCAGCGTGCCGCCGGAAGCCGCGCCAGCGCCTATCAGGGTATGAATCTCGTCAATGAAAAGAATGGAATTGGCTTGCTCCTGAAGCTGTTTCAAGACATTTTTCAGGCGTTGCTCAAAATCGCCCCGGTATTTGGTTCCCGCCAGCAACGCGCCCATATCAAGCGTATAGACCACGGATTTTTCAAGAATTTCCGGGACATCATTGGCGACTATCCGACAGGCAAGCCCTTCCGCAATGGCGGTTTTGCCGACTCCGGCCTCGCCTACCAGAATCGGGTTATTTTTCCGGCGGCGGCACAAGGTCTGAATGACCCGTTCAAGCTCGGTCTCGCGCCCGATCAGCGGATCAATTCTGCCATTTGTCGCCTGCTGGTTCAAATTGATGGTGAAACTCTCCAGCGGGTTGGCCTGCGGCTGCCCGGATTCGCTTCCGCCAACGCCCGCGTTCTCCGTGCTCTTCTGGGGCGCTACGTAAGGCAAGGGGCTGATGCCGTGCGAGATGTAATTCACAAGATCAAGCCTGCTGATGCCCTGCCTTTGCAGATAATAAACGGCATGCGAATCCCGCTCGCCAAAAATGGCGACAAGAACATTCGCGCCATCCACCTCTTTTTTGCCGGAGGATTGCACATGCAGGATGGCGCGCTGAATGATGCGCTGAAAGCCAAGGGTGGGGTGGGTCTCGATACTGTTTTGCCCCGGAACGATCGGAGTATGCTCGGTGATGAAGCGGGAAACATCATGCCGCAACACTTCAAGGTTAGCGCCGCAGGCGCGAAGAGCCTGCGCCGCCGTGGGATTGTCCAGAAGCGCAAGCAGCAAATGCTCGGCTGTTATGAATTCGTGCCGCTTCTGGCGCGCCTCGACAAATGCCAGTTGCAGGCTGACTTCAAGTTCCTGCGCGATCATACGTCTTCCTCCATGACGCAGGCGAGCGGATGCTGGTGTTGCCGCGCCCAGGCCGAAACCTGCTCAACCTTGGTGGCGGCGATGTCGCGCGGATACACGCCGCACAAGCCCCGTCCCTCGCGGTGGACTTTCAGCATAACGGTGGTGGCAAGTTCCTTGTTCATGGCAAAAAAACGCTGCAACACGGCGATAACGAAATCCATCGGCGTGTAGTCGTCATTCAAAAGCAGCACCCGGTAAAACTTCGGTTGTCCGGTTTCTATCTGTTCCAGTACTGCCTGATCGGTCTGGGAAGTCATTTCGTGATTCTCATACACTATTCCCGGCTCTGCAAGCCTTACGGAAGGTTTACGGGTCAACAGCCTCTAAATCGTGGTTTTCTCTTTTCCAGAAAAGCGGCAATGCCTTCCCGATAGTCCTCGGTTTCAAGGAAGGCGAAGGCGGAGAGCTTTTCTTCCTCGGTGATCGGGCTGTTGTGAGACAGGCAAGTCAAGCGGCGCATCCAGAATTTATGCCAGGTTGCGACCCTGGGAGCACCCGCCAGAATCCGGCCTGCTGTGGCTTCTATCTCTTCCTTCAGGTCTTCCGGCGCGACCGCCCGGTTTACGATTTGTCTCAAGGTTGCTTCAGAAGCGTTCAGAATGCGGGCTTCCAGCAGCATTTCCGCAACGGTTGTCTCGCCGCATACTTGCAAGAGCCTTTGCATCTCGCCGGGATACATTGAAAAACCCAGCTTGTTGATTGGCGCTCCAAAACGGGCGGTCGTGTCGCAGATACGAATGTCGCAGGCTACGGCAATTTCCAGCCCGCCGCCGATGCAATGTCCCCGAATCATGGCCAGGGTCGGATGCTCGCAATGGCGAATGGCGGCAAGCGCGTCGGCTACTTCCTCATGATAGCGGATAGCCTGGGCGAGAGTTCTGCGTTCGCGTTGAAATTCTTCCAGATCGCCGCCTGCCGCGAAGTGTTCGCCCTCGCCCTCGATGATGACGCACCGAACCGTCCCGTCCGCCGACAATTCCCGCATTCGAGAGGCAAGGTCGCGCCACATGGCAAGGGTAATGGCGTTCAGCTTGGCGGGGTTGGATAAGGTTATGACGGCAAGGCCGTTTTCCTGCCGGACGAAAATAGAGGCGGATGTGTCATTCATCGTAAAACTAACTCTGGTTTGAGACCCCGCCCTTTAGGGCGGCGCGAAGGTTGGAACTCCGGCCTGAAGGCCGGAGTTTCGACCGCAGCAACAAGGGAGGGGATGCAAACCCCTTCCTTGTTCGTTTTGAGCGACAGGCATGAATGCCTGTCGCTAATTTCTTGCTTTCTTTCCGCGTAGCTTCTTTGCCGCATCGAGTAGCATCTTCTCGGTCGTTGCCCAATCCACGCAGGCATCCGTCACGGAAAGCCCGTATTTCAACTGTGACAGGTCATCAGGAATCGGCTGATTGCCGGCTTCAAGGTGGGATTCGATCATTACGCCAACGATAGAGCGGTTACCGGCGCAAATCTGGTTGATAACATCGGCAAGGACGAGCGGCTGCATTTCCGGCTTTTTGTGGCTGTTGGCATGGGAGCAATCCACGACAATGTTGGCGGGAAGGTTTGCCTTTGCAAGCTCATCCTCGGCAAGGGCGATGGAGACGGTATCGTAATTCGGGCTGTCGCCGCCCCTTAACACCATGTGTCCGTAGCGATTGCCCGTGGTGCGGACGATAGCGACCCGGCCTTCACCATCAACGCCCAGAAAGGCGTGCGGGCGGGACGCGGAAAGAATGGCATTGACCGCGACGGAAAGATCGCCGCTGGTTCCGTTCTTGAAACCGACCGGAGTGGAAAGGCCGGAGGACATCTCCCGATGAGTCTGCGATTCCGTGGTGCGCGCGCCGATGGCGCTCCAGCTAATCAGGTCGCCAAGATATTGCGGCGAGTTGGGATCAAGCGCCTCGGAGCCGACAGGAAGCCCCATGTCATTGACCCTCAATAAAAATTCCCGCGCCTTTTCCATCCCTATATCAACGCGGAATGAATCATCCATGAAAGGATCGTTGATGTAGCCCTTCCAGCCGACTGTGGTGCGGGGCTTTTCAAAGTAGACGCGCATGATTATGAAGATTGTGTCGGCTACTTCGTCCGCCAGATTTTTCAAGCGACGGGCATATTCCAGGCCGGCGTTCGGGTCGTGAATGGAACAGGGGCCGATAATCGCAAAGAGGCGATTGTCCTCGCGGTCAAGGATGGCGTTCAAGGTCTTGCGTCCGAGGCTTACGGTTTTCCGCGCCGCTTCGGTGATCGGCAGCTTGCTGTCCAATTCGCGCGGCGTCGGCATCGGCTCAAAGGATGCAACGTTGATATTTTCAAGTTTTTCGCACATGGCAGGCTCTCTTGGAGTTATGCAGAATTTATTGATGCGACGGTCTGGTTTTTACGGGGTCTCGCTCTAACCCTGCCGGTTATGGCGGGCGGGCGAGACTTTTGTTCAGGGATTATATATTGCTTACAAAGATTGCGGCTGCTGTGGCTCTGCACAGGGGAATCGCATTACACCGGACGGCGAGCCGAGTGGTCTGGGCGTGGGAGAGGGGTGTTGTAGGGGCGACCGTCCTCGGTCGCCCGCACAGCGATTTTGCGCATAACCGAAATAACGTCCTAATTGATTGTAACGTTGTTATGCCAAACCATATTCATATGGTTATCTCTTTGGGAACGGGCGACCGGGGACGGTCGCCCCTACAGTTTCTCCCCTCTTCCATTTGCGGCATAGACATGAATGAGAGAGGGAATGCGTTTGTGGCATTTCAGGCATCATCGTTGTAATTTGTTAAAAATCATGGTTGCGTTTTTTATGTTTAACATGTATGCTCTGCGTCTTGTTGTGTGGCAGAGGTTTTTGGCAATGAACGCAGGAACGGTCGCGGCAAAAAATACCAACGCCTTGATAAATTCAAGGCGGTATTGGTACGCTTCTTGCACACACACACACACACACACACACACACACACACACACACACACAAGCTAACGTCATACAAAACCGCTCAAACTCAAGTTTGAGGCGGCTTTTTGCGTTTGCCTTTCCTTCATATTCCCCGTTGTCCGAAAGGAAGCGGGAGCGCCCAACGCCGTGTTGCCGCCCAATGCCGCGTTGTCGCCGTAGGGGCAGACCTATGTGTCTGCCCGACATCGGGCGAACACGCGGGTTCGCCCCTACAACACACCTCTCCCCCGACCCATCTCCCACTCGCGGGAGAGGGTAAAAATCTCTTTTCAAAAGGAACAAAACCATGAAACTGACTACCACAAAACGGGCAATTCCGGTCGCTTTTGCGCTGGCGTTTATGGCCTCTCCGGCAATGGCTGAGATCACCATCAGCACGACGGTGCCCGGCCCTTATAATGGCAACGCCGATACTAGCTCTTCCAGCGGCAACATCCTGACCATTACCAGCGGCGGCGATGTAACCAGCGACGGCGCGAGAGGCGGCAATGCCACCGGCGCGGATGACGCCAACGACAACACTCTTAACGTCAATGGCACCGGCAATGTAACCGGCTGGGTCTTCGGCGGTCGTGCCGAAGGCAGCGGCGATGCCAATGACAACGAGGTGAACATCAGCGGCAACGCCACGGTAACGGGTGGAGTCTACGGCGGCTATTCCGCGAGTGGCGCCGCCACGGGCAATACCGTAACCATCAGCGGCGGCACGGTAGAGAGCACCGTTTACGGCGGTTCTGCCGGCGGCGGCGGCGACGCCACGGGTAATACGGTGAACATCAACGGCGGAACGCTGAATGGAGCAGTTTCTGGCGGGTTTGCATACGGCGGCGGCGATAGATTTACCGACAACACCCTGAACATGAACAGTGCAACCACCTCCATAATCTCGGCAAGCAACTTCGAGTTTGTCAACTTCACTTACAGCGGCAACGCCAATATAGACAGTTTGGTTGTGGATACTGTCGGAGCGATGGCCGGCTCAAGCATCGTCAAGCTGAATACCAACGCGAACGATATTGTCTTCAGCGGCAATATTACCGAGTCGAATTGGGAGACTGGCGGTATTGAGAAACTGGGGACGGGAACCCTGACCCTGACCAGCTATAACAACTATCTTGGCTCGACCACGGTTACGGAGGGGACGCTGGCTGGCAACATTGCCTCAGACACCGACCTGACTGTAGCATCCGGCGCGACCTATGACGGATCGGGCACGGATCGTTACGTTAACGCTCTGTCCGGAGCGGGAAGCATAGTCAACACCCATAGGCTGGGCGTAAGGAGCGGTACGTTCAGCGGGGTTATCTCCGGCGCGGGCGAACTGATAACGGGCAGCGCGGGAATGTTGTTGACTCTCTCCGGCGCGAACACCTACACCGGCACAACCTGGGTCTTTAACGGAGGAACATTGGCAATCGGCACGACAGGCGGCGACTGGAACATCTCCAACCACCTGAGTCTGGTAAACGGAGCTACCCTTCACGCAGGCAACCTCACCGACATGGCTTCCGGCGATCTTGCCACGCTGGATGTGTACGGCTATGCGTACTGGGAAGGCGGCGCACTGAACATGGAAGGGCAAACCATGCGCTTCTTCGTGCCGACAATCGTGTCAGGCGGAGACTGGATGCTCTACCTGGACGACGCGGACGCCTACATTGACAGAGCGACCGTAATGGTAGGCATTGACGGCGAATCCTCGCGCCTGGAAATCGGTGACGAAATCGCTCTCATTTGGACCGAAGGGAGCCAGATCTACGGCACACCGGCAAACACCACCCACAACGGAACCGGAATGCAAGGCGTAACCCTGCGCTACGCATTCGACATCTTCGTGGATGCCGCCCAGGAAGCTCTGGTGGCGAGGTTGGCGAGTATTCC
>WRMF01000031.1 GCA_009777245.1 Betaproteobacteria bacterium | reverse complement strand
CCCGAAGGGGCGGGAAAGGGCAGAAACCGCAGGCGGGTTGGTAATTTGGCAGATTGCAGGTTGGCAGACTGGTTTTAGCCCCCTTTTTAAAGGGGGTGGCGCGTAGCGCCGGGGGTTTGCTTTCAGTCTGATAGATTGGAGCAAGCGCCTTTCCTCCCTCTCCCTCCCCCGTTATGCGGGAGAAGGGACGGGGTAGAGGTGTGACCGCGCCACTACCGCTTTCTGCTTGAAGGAAAAATGTAAGAGCTTAAATCAAAGCAGCTCTGACAGTTGTCTCACCCACCTCGCCATAAATGGCGACGATTGCGCTTAAAAGCTATTCAAACATGACCGGGTTGAAAATGGCGGGAGCAACCCTTATCTTTTGCTCATTCGTTTTTGCAAAGGCTTTTGCCATGCGGCTTGACAAACTCACAACCCGGTTTCAGCAGGCGCTTGCCGACGCGCAAAGTCTGGCAGTCGGCAATGACCAGCAGTTCATCGAACCCCAGCATCTTCTGCTGGCCTTGCTCGAACAGGAAGACGGCAGCACGGCGTCGCTGCTGCAACGAGCCGGGGTTGCCGTTCAGCCCTTGCGGGCGGCGCTTGTTCGCGCCCTGGAAAACCTGCCGAAAGTCGAAGGACACGGCGGCAACGTGACCGTGGGGCGCGATCTCGGCAATCTGTTCAATCTCACCGACCGCGAGGCGCAAAAGCGCGGCGACCAGTTCATCGCCAGCGAAATGTTCCTGCTTGCGCTTACCGAAGACAAAGGCGAAGCCGGGCGGCTACTGCGCGAGCACGGCGTAAACCGCAAGGCGCTGGAATCGGCTATTGACGCCGTGCGCGGCGGCGCGTCGGTTGACAATCCAGAGGGCGAAGGGCAGCGCGAAGCATTGGCAAAATACTGTACGGATATAACCGAACAGGCGCGGGTCGGCAAGCTCGATCCGGTGATTGGTCGTGATGATGAAATCCGCCGCGCCATTCAGATTCTTCAACGGCGCTCCAAGAATAATCCGGTTCTGATCGGAGAACCCGGCGTCGGCAAGACGGCCATTGTCGAAGGTCTGGCGCAGCGCATCGTAAACGAGGAAGTGCCGGAAACGCTGAAGGGAAAACGGGTGCTTGCGCTCGACATGGCGGCGCTGCTTGCCGGAGCCAAATATCGGGGCGAGTTTGAAGAACGGCTAAAAGCCGTACTGAAAGAAATCACCCGCGAGGAAGGTCGCATCATCCTCTTCATTGACGAATTGCACACAATGGTGGGCGCGGGCAAGGCCGAGGGCGCGATAGACGCCGGAAACATGCTGAAACCGGCGTTAGCAAGGGGAGATTTGCACTGCATCGGCGCAACAACGCTGGACGAATATCGCAAATACATCGAAAAGGACGCGGCGCTGGAACGCCGTTTCCAGAAGGTGCTGATCGAAGAGCCGTCTGTTGAGGCAACCATTGCCATTCTGCGCGGCTTGCAGGAGAAATACGAAATTCATCATGGAGTGGAAATTACCGATCCTGCCATCGTCGCTGCTTCTGAACTCTCGAACCGCTACATTACCGACCGTTTTCTGCCCGACAAGGCCATTGACCTGATTGACGAAGCGGCGGCGCGGATCAAGATGGAAATAGACTCCAAGCCCGAAGTCATGGACAAGCTCGATCGCCGCCTGATCCAGCTAAAGATCGAACGCGAAGCGGTCAGGAAAGAAAAGGATGAAGCCTCGCAAAAACGCCTTTCCCTGATTGAAGCGGAAATTACCCGCCTGGAAAAGGAATATTCCGACCTTGAAGAAGTCCTGAAGGCGGAAAAGGCGCACCTGCACGGAGCACGGCATATCAAGGAAGAGATTGACCGTCTCAAGGTCAGCATGGCCGAACTCCAGCGCAAGGGACAATTCGACAAGCTGGCCGAATTGCAATACGGCGAGTTACCCAAACTCGAAGCGCAACTGAAAGCCGCCGAGAAGGCGGACGGGGCGGGCGATGGCGCATCGAAACAAAACCGGCTGTTGCGTACTCAGGTTTGCGCGGAAGAAATCGCCGAAGTCGTCAGCCGCGCCACCGGCATTCCGGTTTCCAGAATGATGCAGGGCGAGCGGGAGAAGCTGCTCAAGATGGAAGAACGTCTGCATGAACGTGTCGTCGGCCAGGATGAGGCTGTGCGCCTTGTTTCGGACGCTATCCGCCGCTCACGCGCAGGGCTTGCCGACGAAAACCGTCCCTACGGCTCTTTCCTCTTCCTTGGCCCGACAGGCGTGGGCAAGACGGAGCTTTGCAAGGCATTGGCGAATTTTCTTTTCGATTCCGGGGAACACCTGATTCGTGTCGACATGAGCGAATTCATGGAAAAACACTCCGTTGCCCGTCTCATTGGCGCGCCGCCGGGCTACGTCGGTTTTGAGGAAGGCGGCTATCTGACCGAGCAGGTGCGGCGCAAGCCCTACAGCGTGATCCTGTTCGACGAAGTGGAAAAGGCGCATCCCGACGTTTTCAACGTCCTGCTGCAAGTCCTTGACGATGGCCGCATGACCGACGGGCAGGGGCGCACCGTGGACTTCAAGAACACGGTGATCGTCATGACTTCCAACCTCGGCAGCCAGATGATCCAGCAAATGGCGGGCGACGATTACGCCCTTATCAAACTCGCGGTCATGGCGGAAGTAAAAACGTCTTTCCGTCCTGAATTCATCAACCGCATTGATGAGATTGTCGTTTTCCATGCTCTTGACGAAGCGCACATTGCCGGGATTGCCAGAATTCAGATGCAACATCTGGAACAACGTCTGGCAAGGCTCGACATGCGGCTTGAAGTCTCCGATGCGGCGCTGGCGGAACTCGCCAGGGCAGGCTTCGATCCGGTTTTTGGCGCAAGGCCGCTAAAGCGCGCGATTCAGGAAAAGCTGGAGAATCCGCTTGCCAAGGCCATCCTCGAAGGCCAATTCGCCGCGAAAGATGTTATTCGTGTGGCATTCGATGGCAACGGGTTGGGGTTTGGGAAGGGGAAGAATCCACCTTCGGGAAGGGGGAAAAATTCACTCTTTGTCTGAATTGCAACAAATTATCAAAAAAAAGTTTACCGCCCTGTTGACATGTACCAAAAACTTGTTCTAACATGCGTCATGTTGCGCTGCAACATAAAAGTGTGCACGCCACACAAGCCGCAAGTCCGATTTCTTTTTTCACTTTTTTTGGAGTTTCATCATGACATTTTCTTCTCCTGAGCAATTAGCCGCTGCCAACAAGGCTGTCGTTGATTCCATGCTTTCCCTGGCTGCCACAGCCATTGATTCCGCCGAGCGCGTTGCTGCTCTTAACCTTAACACCGTGCGTTCCGTGCTGGAAGATTCAGTAACCAACACCAAGGCTCTCATGAGCGCGAAAGACCCGCAGGAAGCTCTTTCCCTGCAAGCCTCTCTGGCGCAGCCCAATGTTGAAAAGGCGGTTGCCTATACTCGCAGCATCTATGAGATTTCCGATCAGGCCAAGGAAAGCATTGCCCGTCAGGCTGCCGCCAACTTTGCCGACTGGCAAAAGCAATCTTCCTCCCTGATGGAGCAAATCAGCAAGTCTTCCCCCGTCGGTTCCGATGTGGCTGTTGCCGCGCTGAAGTCTGCCATTGCTGCCACGAATTCTGCTTTCGACAGCCTGAACAAGGCCGCCAAACAGTTTTCCGAAATCACCGAAGCCAATGTAGCCGCCGCCACCAACGCCACTGTCAAGGCCGTTGGAGCTACCGCCGCTGCCGCTTCTCCCTCGAAAAAGAAATAAGAGCGGTTTATACTGTCCTTCTTCTTTCCGCTACGCTCTTCACATTCACGGAGCGTAGCGGCATTTTTCTTAAAAGGAGCAACAACAATGCGTGAAACACTTGAACCGTTTGTAGCTACGCAAAAAGCTGGCGCAGATGTCCTCTTGAACCTGATTCGTTCGTCCTGTAACGGCCTTGAGCGCCTGACCGCGCTTAATATGTCGGCGGCGCGTGAATTTCTCAATTCATCCGTCACCAATACCCAGCAGATTCTTGCGCTCAAAAATCCGTCTGACCTTTCCCGCCTCAATCTGGCACAACCCGCGCTGGAAAAGTGGCTTGAATATTCGCGCGAGGTGTACGATCTGGCCGTCACCCTGCAAAAGGAAGTCAGCAACATTGCTGAAGGGCAATATGAGCAAATCAGCAAAACTGCTTCGGCTTCTCTGGATAAAAGCGCCCCCGGCGGCGACGTTCTGGCAGCGACGATCCAATCCTTCATGAAGGAGTACGGTCGCGCGTTTGATCAGATGAACGTTTTTTCCCGCCAGGCCAGCGCCATCGCTGAAGCCAATCTCCAGGCGGTCACCAACGCTACCAAGGCTACTGCTGCCAAGACTCGTTGATACCTGAATTTCCCCAAAAACCTGACTGATTAACAACAGTCAGGTTTTTTTTGCGCTGGCGCAATTCATTTCAGCGCTGGTACAGTTCAGCGCTGGTACAGTCCAGACTTTCCGCATGACTTCCCTGCCCTTCTACCCTGTTCCCCTTCTTTCACCATTTTGTCTGCTGGCGATCCCCCTACCCTTGCCCGCAGCTCCTTCATTTTAAGATGGTAAACAGATTCACGCAGACGCGCAGATGATGAAGCGATAAAAAAGCCCTTGAAAGTGAGTATTATCAAGGGCTTGAGGCTGGTAGGCCGAGTGGGACTCGAACCCACGACCAACGGATTAAAAGATGTATGGTTTTTTCATAAATATCAAATTGTTAAGGCTAAAATTGTTCTACAATTTTGGAAAAATCATAGTTCCAAAAGCCTTATGGGGCGCGGCCTCTGATTTTTTTGTAGAATGAAAATTGCATTTAGGGGCAGCGTATAAACGAACGAGGCAGAACAAAAAAATCATCGAAAACACACAAATTCTTGATCTATATCAAGAAAAAAGACTTGACTTTCTCCCATTTGGACGTATAATGAAGTTATGGATAACGAATTGTTATTCATCCGCCGCCCCACGGTGTGGGGCATCAAGGAGAATATAATGTTTCATGCATCAGAATTCAAAGGGTCAGAGACCTACAACGTCGAATGCACCGGAGATTGCGTTGTAAACGACGAGGTGCAATTTGAAAGAGCGACTTTTAGCGGATCGTTCAGGCGACCGAAATTTAACGGTTTTGAGCGGATTACTGCGAAAATCGTAGCGGATAGCTACGGGAAAGACAAGCAGCAGCACACGTTCACTTTGCAATTGGCTGATGGTAACACAATACGGATTAAAGGGCGGAATCTGTATGCAAATGGCGTGTGGAGGAAGGCATGGCCTGACGAAAACCTGAGACGTATTGCTCTTGACGAAAAACACAAGCGCGGCGACGCAGCGCGAGCCGCGAGAACCGCCAGAAAGGAAAATTATGAATACGATCGTTGAACGAATTCAACAAGCCGATGTATGCGAGTATATTGATCTTGTTGGACAAGAGAAAGACCTGTACAGGGGCGTAGGCTGGCGGCTTGCCCGCTTTGAAAACGGCATACTGGCCGAGATATATGACATCGAAAATGTGCCGATGCAAGAAAATATCGAAGCAATGACAGCCGCCGCTATTGCCAACGCCCGCGCATGGCTTAGTGAACGAGATGCAACACAGGTGTATTTTGTCTTGTGTTCATGTTACCAGCTTTGTGAGCCGGTTGCAATGACAAACGAATGGGCTTGGAAAAAAATGGAACAAGTCCTTTTTAATGAATTTTCATTAATTGATTCAGTTGAATGACATCATCAAGGAGAACGACATGAGCAAGAAACTTTACAGTGTGCTTTGGTTTTCGCCACGTAGATTTGCCAACGAGTGCACGTATATTTACGGCCTGACTGCGCACATTGAGAAATTTTGCGAGTTGACAGCCAATGAAAATAACCATTGGCATTGGGACAAACGGAATTTTACGACAATGGCAACTGCCGAAAAAGCCGCTCGTAGACTCTGCAACCGCGACCACAGGGAAAGCCCGCCGTATGAGCTATGTCACATCAATTATGAATGCGTCGAAGAATTGCTTGCGGAACACGAAATATATGAAGCTGCTGAGCGACATGGTCGCCGCCGCATGGACGCAGAATACGCTGACATAGGCTGATTCGGACAAAAAGCCCCGTTGCCGGGGCTTTTTACTTCAACAGGAGAAAATAAAATGGTCAATCACCCTAACCGAGGCTGGCGGAAACGCTGGACAGTAGACCTTGAATCCTGCACAGCGACGCACCGCGACGGCTGGATTTTCCGATTCACCCTCGACGAAGAGGACGGCGCGGCGTGGGATGGAAAGTGCATTTCTCAACCCGTCCCTCTTCCGCCGGATTTCGCCAGAATCGCGCACAGAATCGCAAGAGAAGCCGGGGAGATTTACCGCGAAACGTTACGCAAAAGGCATTAACTATGACCCCTGAAGAAATCCGCGCCGCCCGCATGGAGCTTGGCCTTACGCAAAAAGAATGCGGTGCGAGGTTTGGCTACTCGCTCTCAGGCTGGCAAAAGAAGGAAAACGCCGGAAAAAACGGAAGACAGCTAACCAATGGTGAGGAAGAATTACTATTGTTGTTAACCGGCAAACATCCGCATTTCATATTGATACGACGGAAGACTTGACCGCGCTTTTGGGTTTGATATAATGCTCCCCGCTGGCGGTATTTCTCTTGAGGAATAATGGGACGCCAGCCGCGCCGCCTTCGGGCGGCGTGTTACTGCGCTTCCAGAGCTACGGCGCAATCCTCATGCCGTCGGGCGCAAATTTCATAACGCTGCGTCGTATCAAACGCCCAGAGGCGCAGGGATTCAAAGCTGGCGGACACGGGTTCGGGCAGGACGGGACAGCGCATGACGCACTCAATCGGAATCATGCGCGGCATCTCCGCTATTGGCGCGACGTATCGCGTCGAGGAGCAAGCGGTAAGTAGAATCGTCAAGCTGACAATCAGGAGCGGGGGTTGCGCGGACATATTCGTTCCTTTCCTTGGTCTGGCGGGTATCAATGACAGCGTTCTTTCTGGCGGCGGCGGCGGCTTGTTGAAGCGCGGCGTCAATCTGGTTGCGGGTTTGTTCCACGACGGCATGAGCCGCCTTCAGCCGGAATTCGTTTTCGGCCTCGCGTTCAACTGCGGCGCGGCCTTCGGCGTAGCGATAGCCTGTAAACGCGCCGCAGGCAAGGCCGATAACCAGCGCGGCTGCGGTGGTGTAGAGAGTGTTCATGATGCGGTTTCCTTAAAGCCATTGACATTGCTATAGCGAAACGATTTATTGCTATAGCAATGTCAATGGTATTTGATAGGCAACAAAAAGCCCGGACAGGCCGGGCTTGGAAAAGCGGGCGGAAAGCAGGAAATCACCGCAACACGCGGCAGGCTCCCGTGGATTCGCAGCGGACAGAAAGCACATCTCCATTGACGCACTCGACGTTGTAGCTCTCAACTCCCGCGCCCTGCGCGGTCAGTCTGGCAACAGGATACTGGTTGCACGCCCTTACTTCCGGCAGGTTCTCAACCGTATATGAATGCCTTCCGGTTTTGACGGGAGCATTTGGTTGTCGGGCGGATTGGGTCTGGATTTGAGGTTGAGATGAAATTTCCGGAGTTAATCTTCTTCTGGCTTCCGTGCTGACGTTGACTCCATCCATTTTTACTGCTGCAAGCAATAAATCGGTTTTCCCGTCAAATACGAGGATTATTTCTTTTCTGTCCATCTGGCCCGTAGTAAAAGCCCCAGCAGGAACAATCGTGTTGCGAATCATCAGCCAGCGATGCAACCAGTTCCCCCTTGACGTGAACTCTGATTTTTCAGGAATGCCCAATGCGTTTTTAGCTTCTTGGAATGTTGTTTTGCCTATCTCAAATTTTTCTAAGTGCTGTTCGTCAAAGTCTTTGCCAATCATAGAAGTGGCACAACCGCTTAGAGCCAATAGGCATATGGCAGCAAAAGCAATCAAGCGTTTCATGACATTCTCCCGTCAAAAAGCGACAATGTAATTCATGATGTATCCGTCGTCTACCATTTTCTCAAACATGTTCGCCTCACGGAAACACCACCGTCCATTCATGTCTCTGATAGCTCGTCACTCCGTCGCGTATGGATTCAAGCAGGAAGGTATGCGCGCCGGTCGGCAGGTGTGAGCCGGGCGATTGGAGGTTAATCGGCGGGAATTGCCATGTCCAGCTTGTCCCCGTGAGGCCGGATACGTCAGCCACAACCGCGCCTGCGTCATCCGTTATCCGTAGCCGATAGGTCGTACCCGGCTCCGGCCCCATTGAGCCGGACAAGGTATCCACCAGTAAATCCGCCTGCAACAACCTGTCCCGATGCGCCCAGGTAATCTGCATCGAAGCGGCAAACTGATTCAGGGTGATAGAAGCAGGGTAAGCCTGTCCGTTTATTCTGAAACTTCCGGGCGGATAAGGCCGTCCCTGTCTGCCGGTAAGGAGCAGGGATACGGTAGGGGCGCTCCCTTCCGCCAATCTCTCGCCATTGGTCATGCGGGTCAGGAGTTTTACCTGCGCGTTCGTGCCCGCCGCGTATTCGGTCGCGCAGTAGCCAAGGTCATCATGAGCGCCGTAGAACCAGATTCGCGTTCCGGCGTCATGCGCCTGCGGCACGGTGTCCAGACAGCCGCGCCCCAGACTTATCACTCCGGTCGCCTCGTTAAAGGATACAACCCTGACTATCTCCTCTCCTATCAGAGCCGCCTCGCCTGTCGCTTCCGGCGGAATAAACGATCCGGCGGGGAGAGTGGCCGTCGTCGCCGTAATCGTCAGGGCGGACGCCAATTCCGCGACCGGGCAGAACGTCCCCTGAAACTCGGCATTGACCGTGAAGGGCGCATTCCCTGTGCGCGTCGCCACATCATAGCCTTCGTGCAGCCCGCCCGGCGATTCCGCGACCGCTCCTACAAAAGAGGCATGAACATCCAATAGCCGCGCCTCGTTCGCTCCCACCGCCCGTAAAATCTCCCGATAGGGAGAATCGAATACCGCGCTGTCAGGGGCGGCTCTCGGTATGAACTCCGGCGGAACATAACCTGATTCCTCGTCGGTGTGATACGAGGCCGAAGGCATCCCGAACACGTCCTGAATCGCCTCGATTGTCACCGTGCCGTCCGTGCCCTCGCCGTATTCAACCCTACCTGCGCGAAGAATCATGTTGGTAATGCCCAGTTCCGGCGCGGATATCCGAAACACATCCCCAGGCACAAGGAGCGCGGCTCGGCGATCCAGCTTCAGATTGCACTTCTTCAGCCCGCCGCTTGTAATCTTCAGGTCGCGCAGCGCAACCCTTCCCGCAATCTCCGATGTAGGAATGCCCGGATATTCGCGGGTCTCGGAAATAACCGCCCCGTCGGTGACCGCAAGACTTGCGGCGTTTCGCGCCCTGACTTCCCGCTCCTTGCCGTCTGCGGGCGACACGAACTTGACGATGATCTCATTTGGCGCGGCAAGAAGCGTCATTGATTCAAATTCCTCTACTTCCAGAAGTCCCGAATCAGCATCGAATAACGGAAGGGCGGCAGGATTGTAATCGTCCCGAATCAGCATGATCTTTATCTTCCCGCTTTGCCGATCCACATGCACCCCGCCGCCGATGTGATTGAGCACGATCTGTCCGAACGCGTCAATGGTGTCCTGGCGTGTCCATTTCAGACACAGGCCGAAGCCTTCTGCGTGGAGCTTGTCCGCGACTGCCCGCCAGGAAGCGTCATCCATGAAGGATGGCGGAAGCCCTCGCCCCATGCGGGTGTCGGTATAGACCTGATAGAGGATATGCGCTGGATTCATCGCCTTGATCTGTCCGTTATCCATCCAGATAGCGGCCTTTTCTGGATACCAGCAGCCGTTCTCCCAGCCTTCGGTTGTGCGTCTGACCCGAAACGACCAATGCTTCAGATATGGATTCATTGCGGATAGCCAGCCGTCCCAGAACGCGGTCGTCACCCCGCGAAACGCCGGAACAAGACCGCCAAGCATTCTGGTCAATCCTGCATGACGTTGCATGTCCGCCTTGCCGAAGAGGATGTGCAATGTGCCGTCCAGGCCACCTTCCCGCTTTTCTCCGCCAAAGAGGCCGCGTTTGTTGACGCGAATCGAGGTAAAGCCGGTTGAGTCCGCGCTCAATGAGCCTTTATACGCCCTTTTCTCGCCGACCTGGACTTCGACGACCTCATCCACAGGGCCGCGACACAAGCCCATGTGCAGGCCAAGCGCGTACCAGTAGCCAATTGTGGTCTTTTTGCTTTTACCGCCCATTGTCAAGTTCCTTTAGCCTGCGCCTTGCGACATCAACGGCCTCTGCCGCGCCCGCGTCGTTGGTCGCCAGGAGCACGGACGCAGGAATGCCGGAGCGGACGAATTCCGCCCAGTCAATGCCGTGCCGTGCCGCCCATTGACGGCAGCCCCGCATACAAAGCCCGGTCTTTCCGGCAAAGCGGACATGGGCAAGGTCGGAGGGATAAACAATCACGTCATCCATAGCCATCATTTCCCGCTCTTGGTGCGAATCGGACTTGTGCGGAAATTGCCGATGCCGAGCACGAACCAGTCGGGTATCCAGCAGTCTCCGAATACCCATATCTGGGCGGAACCCTCGACATGCTGCGGCACATCGAAGTCCTCCAGGCTCGCCGGTTTGGGAACCTTTGGCTTTGGCGCGAGCGCCGCCGCGACAATCGCCGAGACAATGGCGATTACTATTTGAACAACATATTGATACCAGACGTTCTCCTTCGCTCTAATAGAAGAGCATTGCCTCAAACGGCGATACGCCGGGCATGTGCCGGAAACCGCCGTAGTTGAGAAGATTGTTATAGATGTCGTCGCACATCGCGCTGGTCTGATTGCAACCGGGCGTGACGACGATTGACTGGCCGACCATCAACCCCGCCGTGCCGGAGAGGAGCGTGAGCCTTAGCCCGTCTCTGGCCTCTATGGCGCGGTGTTCGACGATTGAATCAGCCGCGCCCCATCTGATTGCGCCGCCCGGATAGTAATTGTTCGGCAGATTGGCGACGGTGATACTCGCGCCGTCAAGGGCGGTGATATGGGTTCCTGATTCCCAGCTCAAGCGGGAAACGCGACATGAAGAATCAAACAGACAATGCGGGCAGGAACGCTCATAGGTGAGGCGAAGCCCCATTCTGCCCATGCTGGCGGAGATGCTGGTACAGGTAATTTCCACCTCGCCCGGCCTTGTCCAGCGCACACTTTGACATATGCCGATCCAGACAACCAGCGCGGAATCAGGCTCTCCCGGCAGGCCGAAATGAGTGTCGCGGATGGTTAGCCATATTTCCGCCGAGGGCGGATGTCCGGCAAAGAGTTTTACTACCGGCAGATCGTCCGGCGCGGTAAGGGTCAGGGTATCGGCGGCGGTTTGTCCGGTTTGCCTGATGCCGTCGTCGGCAATCGGAATCGGCAAATACGCCTGCTCATAAAACACAATCTCATGATCGGCGTTGGTATAACGCCAGACCTGATGCTCACGGGAGAATTCGTAGAGCCTTAGCGGCGTTCCAAGGGAGATGGAAAATTCCTTGTCGGTAAACGCGCTCATTCTGCCTCCAAATCATCTCTGACGCCCCGAAATGTCAGGCTGACGCGAGAGATGCCGTTATCGCCGGTTATGTGCTCTATTGCCACATCATCGTCGGCAAGGCGCATCAGGGACAGATAGCTGATTCTGGCTATCTCGCGCGGCGTGATTGGACGCGGCAGGAGCGGGTCAAGGCGAAGCCGGATGCCGCCGTCAAAATCCGCCCCGACAATCCGGCGTAACAGCGTCTCCCCGGATTTGAGCCAGATGGCGATGTCCTGCCGTCCTTGCCGATACACGTTATCAAGGATGAAACCGACGGGATTAATCCAGAGAAATTCATCGGTCGTCACCCGAATCGGCGTCATGTCGTCCATGTGGGTCGGCAGCCAGAGAGCGCCCTGTCTGCCTTTCAGGGCATAGAGCAGGGATTTGAGACTGCCAAGGGTGGATAGATTCGCGTTCAGAAAGCGATGCTGACGCAGCGGAAAGCCGCGCTTTGTCACGTCTTTAACGCGGGTTCTGCCGACCTTGACATCAAGGATATTTAACGCTCGCTCGAAGCCGTCGGTCAAATCCTCGCTCTCGTCGGGACGCAGAAGACAGACCGGATGAGCGCGATACGTCGGTAATTGCGGCGCGGGTAAATCCGCCTCACGGGCATCGGTTATTTCAAACGCCGCCTCATATCCATAGAGGCGGTCGGTATGCCGTTTCAGTTCCGGCTGTCGTTCAAGTCTTGCGGCGCGAGCCGGATAAAGCCTTGTTCCGGCCTTGATGGCGGCAGTAAGAGTGCGGGTGAGGAGTAGCCCATTCTCTTTCACTTCCGCGACTTCCACGGCCTCGATCCGCAGGGGGGTATTACCGAGCATGGCGACCGCGCCAAGGGTAAAGGTATCGGCGGGCGTGTCCTCAATCAGGACGGCCACTCTTCCCGCCTCGAAATCCTGATTGGCAGTAACGCAAGGGATGAAGTCAGAGCCGACCGGCACGGCAACTTTCAGGAATTGCGCTTCCGGCCAGATTGGTAATATCCACGCCTGCCCGCCATAGGCGGAAAGCTGATTGGCAAGGAGATTCCTTGCTTCTCCCTCGGCGAAGAATAACGCCTCGTATCTTTTGCGCGGGGCTTGCCGGAGGGCGCGGCGTTGCTCCGCGCCGCTGGTGGAAGTCAAAACATCGGTAAGCCATTCCAGATGTTCAGTGACTGATTCCGTCCAGTTCGGCAGATACGGCCAGGCGCGAATGCGATTGCCGGAGACATGGAGGAATGGCGCGGGTATGTTGAACAGGAATGATACTTTCGCGTCAAGCGCCGCCTCTCCTTCCAGATGGGCGGTGATTGACCAGACCTGCTCTTCCAGAGCGGCGAATGTCCAGGGCGCGGGTTCATCATCCGGCGCGGTAATCGTGAGGCCGTCTGGTATGCCGTCAAGTCCGGTCATGACGCGGGGGATGAGGTCGGAATTCCAGATAGTGAATTCTGTCGTCGTTTCGGTGACGATGCTGCCGAAGGCTATCCTGTCCGGTATCAGGTGAATGCGGTAATAGTAATCATCGCAAAAGCAATTGAGCCTGAAGCCTTGTATCGGACGGGGCATGGCGGCGACCGGAAAGACCGGAGTTCGTACCGCCATTGCCGCGAACAACGGCGGCGCGTCAAGTTGCGGGCTATCCGGCGGCTCCGCGTCGTAGAGAATCCCGCCGATGTGCCATCCGGTCGGTATGGGATAAAAGGCGGGAACTATTGGCATTTTACGTCCCGTCGTAACGGATAGCTACGCCCAGAGTGCCGGAATGGTTGATGTTTGACCCGCCGTCCCGCGCCGTGACTTCCTTTTTAACCCAGGGAAAGATTTTCCATTTGTCTGTGCTTAAGCTATACACCGCCTTCGGGTCAAGGTAATCAACGCGGACATTCCTTGCGTGACGAAGTTCCGCTACCAATGACATGAATCCTTGCGGGCGTGGGATGTAGGCGCGAATCGGCAGGAGCGCCGCGCCCTCGTTCCAGGCGGAGGGTTGCGCCGACAAAAGCGGATGGAGCGGGTACTGGCCGTACATGTTGGCGCCAGCGCCCAGCGCCCATTCTGAGGCGCAATAATCGGTAAAGCCATGATGGATGAAGGACGAAGCGTTATTCGTCGCCAGTCCGCTGCTGTCGGCAAAAATCGCTCCGGATGATCTGTTACCAATTCCAGAGGTACCTCCCGAAGTTGGAGTAAGGGCAAACGAGCCGGACGAGTTTGCAAGGTTGGTTGCTGTAGGGGACGCGCCGGAGAATGTGCCGGATACCCACGCGCCTGTTCCCAAAATCCCCGGAATGCCGCTTATCCCGAAGGCGAGATATTGATATTCCAGAACATTGTGATTAATGAAACAATAGACTTCTTCCTCGAAGGCCATGATGTCGTAGAGCACGGGGAATTGAATCGAATGCCAGGCTCCGTCTCTTATCAGCGCACCCATGCGGACGCGATTGGGGGTTGGCTCTTGCAGGTGTCCGCTTGCGGCATCAAAGCCTGTGCCGCCGGTCATGGCAAGTTCTGGGCGGGCGGCGCTGTCCGCCCCGACAAACAACCTTACCGCGCATCCTGGGCGGGTAATTATGTGACCTTGTTCGGCAGTCCATCCGGCTTGTGCCGCCGCGCCGTAAATCGCGTCGCGTATATCCTCGAAACTTGCCGCTTGTCCGGTTTTATAGGTCATGGGTCGAGCCTCAATGCGTAATTGTCTGGAAAGCCTGTCCGCCATACGTCCTGAATGACCACATGCGTAATCCCATTTACGGTCATGGTATCTTCCACCACGATGTCGAATCCGGCGGTGTAAAAAATACCGTCGAGCATTCCGTAGATATTGCCGGAGTTGTCGTTCAGTTCCACCGGAAGCAATGGATATTGCCCGCCGGTATCGCGTAACGCCTGATTGCCGCTGCCGGAGAAACTTCCGTTGCCGGGCGGCGAGGAGAATAGCGAGTTCTGCCAGGGATAGCAGTACGGCTGGATGATTCCGCCCGGAGAGCGAAGGCGCAGGTTGGCGCGATTGCCCCTGTACGGCATACTGTGGGTGGTTTCGGAATAGCGGGATGTGCCCGCCCCGTTCAGCATCCCGGCGCAAACCAGCGGCAGCGGGTATTGCGACGGACGGCAATAGGGAAGCATCTTACCCAGATAGAACGATTCATAGACCGGTTGCCCCACCTTCAGGGCGGCGGCGATCCGCTGCGGATTGACGGTCAGCCAGAAGTCTATCCGCTGGTTGTGGGCGGGTACGCCGGAGAGCATCGCCCCCGGCTGGGTCTCGAAGGTGTTGCCGGACACATAGCCGGTGAATGCTCCAGCCAGAATGTTGTAATAATCCGATTGCGCGTTCTGATAAGTCTTGAAGCCAATGTAAATGGCTTCCTGTCCGGTGTAGCCGAAACCGCGCATGACAAGCTCCGTCGTCTCGCCGGTTTCATGACGTTCGGTCTGCCAACCGGCTGATTCGGCAAGCTGTTTGACGGCATCCAGAAAATTGACGTGCGCCAATGCGCCGTTGGAATTGTCGACGTGGGAGATTGAATGAGGCATTATGGAAACTCCCTTTTGTCAGGCGAAGAACTCTCCTTGAGCAGCTCCGTAAAACGCAAAACACCGTCTTTATACGCTTGAAGAAGGGCGGCGCGGATTCTTTCGCGAGCACCGTCATCCAGCAGTTGAAAAATCTCTTTATCCGTCGTCATTTCTTCAAACTCCTAAAATCTGCCGGAATTTCTGGGGATCACGCGAGAGCATGATCGTAAATTGCTTTACCCCTTCTTTTGTACGGAAGGCGTTGTACGCGGCGCGAGCCGGATCGTCTATAAATTGGAACTGGAGCTTGTTATCCACATTTGTGTTGCCCATTGATACCTGCTCCGGCTTCCAGTTCATCGTTATGTCGCGCATGGGATTGGTTATGGCTGGCGCGGCGGGGACATATCCCCCGGAGGCATAACCCTTCAGGCGCAGCAATTGTTCAAGGTATGTCCGCATTCCGGGGATGCGGACAAGGGCGGCGGGGATCACGAACTCGCCCTTGTGCACGATTCCGGCGGGCGCGTGTTTGCCGCCTGAGCCGGTATAACCGCCTTCGGCAAAGCTCATGCCGCCTGCCGCGCCTCCTATCGCGCCTGCAATTCCGCCCGCCGCGTTACTGCCGCCAGAAGCGGACAACGCCATCGCCGCCGTCTGAAGCTGAATAGCGGCAGTCTGCAAGGTTATAGCCGCCGTTTGCTGGGTCGTGGCCGCCACCATCTCCTGCCCGACAACGGCCTGCTGTTGCCCAAACAAGCCGCTGATGAAGCTGACAAGGCTGCCCAGAACGCCGCCTTCGCCTGCCGCTTCGCCGCCCGCCGCCGTTGCGGATTGCGCCGTCGCTGCGGCTTGCAACTGCGCCGCCGCCGTTTGCAGTTGGGTCGCCGCCATCTGCTCCTGCGCGGGCAAAAGCTGCTCCTGGGCAAGCAATGCCTGCTCTGCGGCCTGCATCGCCTGCTCCTGTCCCAGCATCGCCTGCATCTGGGTAACGACCCCCTGCGCCGTGGCGACAAGCGTCTGCTGCTGGGTCAATAACGCCTGCTCCGCCGCATTCGTCGCCGCCTCGCCCGCCTCTTTCCCCGCGCCGAACTTGCCAAACAGACTGCCGGTTATATCCTCGGCTATGCCCCTTGCCGCCATGTCAATCATGGCGCGGGATACGGTTGAAGCAAGGGCGGAAATGGCCTCGCGTAAATTCATCGTCCCGTCTATCAGGCCGTTCAGGGCTTGCGAGAGACCGCTTGATACGCCTTCCTTCAACGTTCGCTCAAAGTCAGACATGGTGGCGTTCAGGAGCTTTATCTGATTCTCGACATCTATCAATGCAGCCGTCGCTTGCTTGCCCATCTCGCCCGGCATCTTCGCCATTTCCCGCAATGCGGGCAGAATGCCCTCCAGTTGCCGCGCCTGCTCCAGATTGGCTTTCAGAATAGCCTCCTGCGCCTGCAATGAGGACAAGCCGCCTGTCTCACGGGTGACGTTGATCGTCTCCCGATGTTTGGCAGCGGATTCCTGATAGCGGTCTATCTCCGATAACAATGAATCAAGCTCCCGCTTCATGCCGGATAACGATATGGCCTTGTCCAACTCGGCCTTGACCTTCAATACCGCCGGGTCTTGCCGCTCCAGCTCGACCTTGAATTGTTCGGCGAAATCGGCGGCGCGTTTTTTCGCTTCCCGCCTGTCCGCTTCCGAGTTATTGCCCAGCAGGCGCAACACTTCAATCTCGATTGCAAAGCCGGTATCCCGCAACTCATCGGCGCGACGTTTGGCATCCGCCAGTTCCTTGTACGCCGTTGCCGCTTCATCAATCGCTTCGGCCTGCCTGATCAGGTCGTTTCGCTGCGCCTCGGTGAGATTCTTCGCGTCCTTGCCGGTGGCAAGCCATACGGCAAGCGCGTTCGCCGCCTGGCGCGTTCCTTCCGTCACGCCATTTTGCGCGTCCGCCAGCTTCAGATTCGCCTCGAATAACTGCCGCGTCAAGGCTTCTGCCTGTTGCAGATAAGGGTCGGCCTTTGTCCCGCCGCGTCCGCCGCGCTTGTTTTGCTCCTGTAGTCTGGTGCGGAGCCTGATACTATCTTCAATATCTTTTCTGATTTGTTCCACTTCCTTGCCGCCGCCTTCCACTCCGGCTACCCGAATCATTACCTCAACCTGCGCCTCAACCGAGTTGTTGTTTTGCAGTATGTAAATTTCATTGTTTATCGCCGCCAGTCTTTTCCGCAAGCCTTCCAATGCCTCTTCGTTCTCTTTTGTCCCGCCCGCCGCGCTCCGCATGGAATCTTCCATTGCTCTCACATTATCTTCTGTAGCTTTCATCGTCGTTTGGAACGTCTCCAACGTCCCGATCATCAGTTGCAAGGATTCCTTTTCCCTGTCGGTCATTGCCGTGTTGTTCTGGATTGCCTCTGATAATTGGTTCCAGTCAAATGTCGCGTTTTTAGCTTCCTGACTGATAGTTCTGGCGAAACGCTTTGCATCTTCTGTAAAGTTCAAATCAAGCGAACCCAACTCGCCAGGCATTGCCATCCACCCTCTTGCCATTTCCTCCATAGACTTTCTTACTCCATCCGCCAATTCCTCATATTCCTTCTTCAACTTTCTTAGGTTTTGTCTCTGGAGCGCAATTTCCGCATTCTTTGCGGAAACCGAAAATTTATCAAACTCCTTTCTGACTTCTTCCAACGGTCGAGAAAAATCAATGAGGGCTTCTTTGGCTTCCTTTGCGGAATCGCGGAAGAATAAAAGGCTGGTGGCGGCAGTTGCGACTATAGCGGCAACTCCCGCCCAGCCGCCTACCAGAGCTAACGCTCCGCGTAATGCGGTCGTCGCGCTGCCCGTAGCCGCAGCTACGCGAGTGTTTGCCGCAGCAAGCGCATTTTCCGCCGCCGTAAGCCTATTTGTAGCCAGCGTATGCAGGTCGGTCAGGCGCGTCACCTCTCTCTTTCGCACCGCCACCATGACCATAGATTGCGCGTATGTCAGTTTCGCCTGTATCGCCGCCACATCCGCGCGAGCGGCGGCAAGCGCCGAAGCCGCCGCGTCCCGATCCGCCTCCGCCTGCTGGCGTACCGTAGCTGTCGTTGCAATGGTTGCCGTGGATAATCTCTTTTCCGCAGCGGCGCGGGCATTCGTCGCCAATGTTGCCGACCTATCGGCTTCGTTCCGCAAAGCTATTGCGTCTATATGCGCCTTGTTCGCAGCGGCATTGGCATACGTGCCTTTCGTCGCTATCATCTCTGCCCGCGTACTGACAACCATTGCCTCTGCCGCCGCCAGTTCCGCCAGCCGCTCCACCTCTTTCGCCTTTGCTTTCTCCAGCGCGGTAAACGCCGCTATCTCGCTTGCCTGAGCCAGAGCCTCGGCTGATTTAGCCGCTATCGCATCCGCCTGCGCTGCCTGGTACGCCGCGTACTTTGCCTGCCCAAAAGCTAAAGCCTTTTTTGTCA
>WRMF01000030.1 GCA_009777245.1 Betaproteobacteria bacterium | reverse complement strand
TCGGGGAACAAAAGATAATCAGGGACATCATCCCGTCCCCTTTCCGACATATTGACCTGGCAAAACCAGAGGCCGCTCCAGCCAAGCATTGCAAGCACAGGCTCAACAATTTCGCTCTCGGTTTGGCCCTCGTTCAAGGGGGTGTTGACCGAAAAGCGGCTGTATAACTCACCAAGACGGTCAATGAAGGCATCAAGATCGGCATCTTGCAACGCCCGCCACGGCTCCGTCTCCAGAATGCCGCGCGCCAAAAAATCTCTTGTGAAAAGCTGTCCTTGCATATCATCCATCGCGTTGAAGACAAAAGGGCTGCTGACATCCAGCTATGCCGCCAGGCTCCCCTTTTAATCACGGGAATGACTATAGCCTTGTCCGCCGGATTCTACCAAAAAACGAGGCGGCGCGCTTTGCGGTCGCTCCCTTCAGCCGGAATGCCGCCAAGGGTAGCTTCTGCACACGTTTAGCGTACCTTGTTTTCTGTAAAGACTTTGTGCATTTGATAAATGACAAAAAGCTATAGTGCTTTCCGTAAATAATTATACTTTCCCTCAAGCGATCAGGAGAGTGAGAGCCTTGCTCCCACTTCCAATTAATCGTCATTCCCGCGAAGGCGGGAATCCAGCACCGCATCAAAATTTGTGACTGATGTTCAGTATGACGAGAAGCGGGAATGCTGCTCCTCTTGCGGTATGGGAATGTCGTTCCTGTTCTGGAAACCTATCGCAACTTTAAGCGCCGTACTGGATTCCCGCCTTCGCGGGAATGACTGGTGGATTATAGTCGGTGCGAAAAAATAACTGCGCCTGATAGTCGTTTTATTTGCGAAAAACATTATAACGCGCGATTTTTTCCTTTTTCTGAAGCTACCCCAAAAAACAGTTGCGTCGTTGGTTTTCCTGTGGTAACGTGGCGTTGTAACGCAGTTAAACACTCATGGAGCCAGATATGCCTCAAGCCTTTGTCACTCGCCAATTCATGGCGGGAAACTCGCCAGCAGTACGCATTCCAGCCAGAATGGCATTCCCGCCCAAAACAGAATTGACCGTCGTCCGAGACGGCGACCGCATCATCGTTGAGCCGAGAGAAAGAACGCTGGGAGACATTCCCAGACTGTTCCATGCGCTTAGCGCTCATTTTGTCGGTGTTCGTCCTGAATTCGAGGAAGTGGAAAGGCCCTGGGTATGACAAAGTACATGCTGGACACGAACATCTGCATACATCTAATCAAAAAGCACCCACCTGAAATCGTCGAGAAATTCGACAATTTCAGAAAAGGCGAAATCTGCATTAGCGCAATCACATGGGCGGAGCTTTGCTGCGGAATCCAGAAAGACGGCGCAAAAATCACAGAGCGGCTCCTGGAAATCCTTGATGTTGTCCCATTTGGCATTGAACAGGGACGGAAATTCGGCGAGTTATCCGCACGTTTGCCAAACCGGAAAGCCAACCTGGATCGCATGATTGCGGCTCATGCAATCTCTCTCGAAATGGCGCTGGTCACCAACAACATAGCTGATTTTGAAGCATACAAACCGCACGGTCTCGTGTTGGAAAATTGGCTTTAGAATTTGAGGTTAGGCCGTGAATCATGTAAAACCCTCCAAAACAAGGGTTCAGGCGTTTGATCCAGCTCCGGGCAGTTGTTTCCGCGCCTGTTTGAGAATGCGGATAGGCACAGGCATGTTTTCGTAACGAACGGCATACACCAGGCGGGCAAGGCGGGAGAGGGCGGCGTTCAGTTCGAGGCGATTCGGATAAGTAGTTTGCAGGCGTTCGACAAGGGCAAGCGGAGTCTCCCAAGATGGAGTCTCAATACCCTGCCGGTTCAGTTTTTTGCAGGCGGAAAGCCAGACAGCCCAGGCAGGCTCAATGGATTTCCTCTGTTTACGCAGAATGAACAGGGCTACCAGAATCAGAAACAGGATAGTAACGGCGGCAAAAAACAGGGAGATTTTTTTCAAGTCGGAGATGCCGAGGCGGGAGAGAAGTTCCCGCTGACGCTCTGGCGTATAATCAAGAACCCACTGGCTCCAGTGATTATCCAGGGCCTGCCAGTAATAACGCGCCCTTTGCAGCCAATTGAGCGCATCCAGCGCGATGTCCGTGAGTTCCGGGGAATTGTCGTTCTGCTGGTTGAGAATTTCAGGGGCGATTCGTTCGGGCGGGATTACTGCGGTAGGGTCGACTCTTGTCCAGCCGTTTTCCACCGTCCAGAATTCCGCCCATGCATGCGCGGCGGATTGACGCACGGTGAGAACCCGGTCGACGGGATTGACTTCGCCGCCAAGATAGCCGGTAACGGCGCGGGTTGGCACACCGGCGGCGCGCATCAGGACGACAAAGGCGGAAGCGTAATGTTCGCAAAATCCCTGTCGGGAATTGAAAATAAAATCATCAACCGCGTTTGCGCCCAGGAGCGGCGGGTCAAGGGTGTAATAGAAAGGCTCGTCCCGAAAAAAGCGCAAGAGGCGCTCAGCCATTTGCTCGGGCGTCGGGTTTTCCGCCCATAGCTGTTCGGCAAATGCCAGGGAGCGGCGATTTCTTCCGTCTGGCAGTTGCAGATTGTTGCGCCTTGCAAAGCGGGACAGTTCGCCTCTGTCCATCCGGTATTCCGGGTGGGAGACAAATTCCATGCGCGTCCGGTTGGTTATAGGCTGCTGGCTCTGCAAGACGCCGCTACTGGTGAAATAGGCATTGGGAATGCCGCTGAATGAAATCGGCATTTCCAGCGGCAAAAGCCAGGGGCGATTGTGCGGTTCCAGAATGATGCTGTAACGCGCGGGCGCGCCCCGCGCCTCGATGGACGGCTCTTGCCGCCGATAATCATTGGATGTCCAGCTTCGTCCGTCGTAATTGGATAGCACCGGCCCCCGCCAGTAAAGCTGGCGACGCGGCGGAATATGATCCTGGAATTGGACGCGAAAGGCAATTTCATTGCTTTCCACAAGTTTGCTGATTTGACCGGGGCGCATGGTTCCCGACAAGCCGGTCTGACTGCTCTGCATTCTCTGGATACCCCACAACGGCCCGTCCACACGCGGAAAGAGAAGGTAGAGGACAAGCGCCAGCGGAATGGCCTGCAACAGCATGATAAACGCGGTTTTAAGGGTTTTGAGCGCGGGCCTGGCGGGGTCGTCGTAAAGGTGGAGGAGGGCGGAGGTGACAACCAGCGCGCTGACAAAAAGCCAGATGCCGGTCAAAAAGTCCTGCGAGTGAAAATAATGGGTCAGCAACAGAAAATAGCCCAGCGCGACTATTACCATGACATCGCGCCTGCCTTTCAGCTCAAGGAGCTTTATGCAGATGCAGAAGGTGAGGGCGGCGATGCTGGCCTTGTCGAACTGGAAGTTGTAGCTGAAATCAATGGCGATTGCGGCGGCGACGCAGAGCGCGACAGGTACCTTGATCCAGACGCTTGTGGCGTGATAGCCCTGTTGCCAGCGCAGGAAAAAATACAGCAGGATGGATAACGTTACGGTGATGATCCAGTAGGGCAAATGGGGGAAATGCGGCACGATGGCGACGAGCGCGACCGCCATAAGCCAGGGAAATTCGGCATGGGGAAGGTAGTTGCCGGAAGTGACGGGTTTCGATCCGGGAAAGATGTTCACGCGGCATGCTCCGGGTAGAGCGCCAATGCGCGAAGGCAGCGGTGAAAATGGATTGCGCCGCGAGAGGGCGAATAAGAAAGGCCGGGGAGAACGAGGCCATAGTCCGTGCCGCTTTGCTCCGCGCTGATGATCCAGCCGGTCAGTATGGAAAGACGAGTTTCCGTATCATTTTCCGGGGATTCCGTTTCTTCCCAGGTTAGCCATAACTCTTCCAGCGCGCCGCCGCTGAAGAGCTTGATAAGCAGGGGCTTGTCGCTGTCGTTTCGCGCGGCTGCTTTCCAGGCGACATGACGCAAGGAGTCCGACGGCTGCCGTTCCCTGAATCCGGCAAAATCATCTTCTCCGGCTTCGTTCTTGCCGGAGCCGCTTTTGGCGGCGATTGCAGCAGCTTTGGGGAGCGGCAGAAAAACCGGCTTGGGATAGACAAGACAACGACCGGCAAGCCAGGGTGAAGTCCAGGCGTTGAAAAGGCCAAGCGGGTGGCACGTTTCCACTTTGAGGCGCGGCAGGGAAAGCCAGCCGCGTCTGGTGGCAGGCAGGGACAGCGGCACGGTTGCAGTTTTGTAGTTCAAGTGCAGAAGCTCTCTTTTTGCGCCAGCGCAGGAAAAGTTGAGCGACGGACGCGCCTTGTCGTCGGTTTCTACCTGTAGTTGAAAGCGGGCGATTTCGCCTTTGAATACAGGGGAACTCTCCTGAACCAGAAGAGAGATCCCGGAAAGATTCTTGTGGGTATGGAGCATGGCGACAAAGCCAAGGCTTGTCAGCAGAAAGACCAGCGCGTGTCCCAACGCCAACGAGTAATTGATTGCGGTAAGCAGCATGACGAACAGGGTCACGGCATACAGCAGACCGGCGCGGGTAGGGAGAATATAGAGCCGTATGGAATTCCGTTCGAGGCAAATCGGCCCCGGTTGGGGGGGCGCCGCGCGGGTGCTAAAGAGGCGCATGATTATGGAATCGGGACGCCGCGAAGCATCGCCTCGATGTCTTCGGGGCGAGCGGGTTCGTCGTTCTGGCGAAGGCGCAGACGGTGGCAGGCTACGCTGGGCATGATTGCCTGGATGTCGTCGGGCAGTACTGCCTTCCGTCCGTCCAGATATGCGATGGCGCGGGCGATTGCGAGCATGGAAAGTCCGGCGCGGGGTGAAAGCCCGTGCTTGAAGAGCGCGTTTTGCCGCGAGGCGGTCAGAACCGCCTGAATATAGTCAAGTAGCGCCGGGGCGACAAAGACTGTTTGCGACGCTTCCTGATGGCGGATAATTTCTTCGGTGGACAGCATGGCTTCCAGATGGTCGAGACGGGCTTGCGAGCTGTCAGCCGTGAGTAGCGCGCGTTCGGCTCCGGCGTTTGGATAGCCCAGGGTAAGGCGCAGGGAAAAGCGGTCAAGTTGCGATTCGGGTAGAGGGAAGACGCCGATTTGGTGCGCCGGATTTTGGGTTGCTATGACGAAGAACGGCTGGGGCAGGGCGCGAGTTTCGCCGTCGCTTGTCACTTGCAGTTCTTCCATTGCTTCCAGAAGCGCGCTCTGAGTTTTGGGCGTGGCGCGGTTGATTTCGTCGGCCAGAAGCACCTGGGAGAAGATAGGCCCCGGCAGAAAGCGGAATTCTCCCCGTTCCCGCTCATAGACGGATATTCCAAGCACATCGGCGGGCAGGAGATCGCTGGTGCATTGGACGCGGGAGAAGGAAAGCCCGGATAAACGCGCCAAGGCTCTGGCGAGCGTTGTTTTGCCGAGTCCCGGCAGGTCTTCGATCAAAAGGTGTCCTTTTGCCAGGAAACAGGCCAGCGCCAGGGTGATCTCAAGCCGTTTGCCGAAAATAACAGTCTCGGCCTGGTCAATCAGGTTTTTCAGAGGGGAAGCCATAGTGATGATATTGTTGAAAAATGCGGATGGTAACAGAAGCGACGCTCATGCGGCAGGCAGATTGTATTGGAGCGGTTTCCATAAGCGAACACATCTTTTCTCCAAGGGTAAGATTGGCGCGGCAAGACCTCTTCCCAGTCGCTTTATTAGCGGAAAGCATCATAGTGGCGTGAGACGGGAAAAGGCTCCCTTTCCAGCAAGCGGGAAAGGGAAGAAAATCATCCTGCCTTCAGGGTTTGGGAAATTATGTGTCGCATGTCGCGTACCCCAAAAGGCTTGTCAAACAGGGCGGAAATGCCCGCTTTCTCCACAGCCGCCAGTCGTTTCTGATTCCCCTCGCTGGTAATCATCAAAATCGGCACGGAAGACTGCCAGCTTTGCGTGCGGATGTATTGCGTCAACTCCATACCGTCCATTTCCGGCATGTTGTAGTCGGTCAGCACCAGATCAACTATCGTATCCGCCATGTGAACCAAAGCCTCTTTGCCGTTATCCGCCTCCAGCACATTCTCGATGCCGAGATCGTTCAGCATCCGGCATAAATACCGGCGCGACGCATAACTGTCATCAACCACCAGCACCCGCAATTCTTCCGCCAGCACAACATCAATCTCCTCATCCGACGGATTCAAAAGTTCGTAAATTTCGGATAGCGTATGCTGCAATTGCTTCTCCGTAAAAGGCTTGGCAACTATATAACACGCGCCGGACTGGCGAATAGGCTCCAGAGCCTTGGGTCTGGTTTCGCTGGAAATGAGAACGAACGGCAAATCCTGCAAATCATTACTTTCACGCATCGTAAAAACAAGCTCCGTGCCATCCATGTCCGGCAGGTACAAACTGCTTATCACAGTATCAGGCCGCGCCTTGTGCATTTCGTCAAGCGCATCCTGACCGGAGGCGCAACAATCAAGTTTTTTCACTCCCAAACTCCGCAACATGCGCTCCGCAATCTGCGCCTGAGTGGAAGAAGGCTCTACCAGCAAGATATGCAGGTCAACGAAATTATCGCGCATCATGTTCTCCTCTGTGACTTAAAGCCTGAAGTCCGCTGCCGGACAAATCCGATTTTACGCTTCAGGCTCCGACAGGACGCGGCAGAAGGTTGGATTCAAGCCAGCGTCTGATACGGGCGGCATCGCCCACTCTCGTCATTTTACCGGAAGAATCAAGCAATATCATTATTAGCGGCTTGTCCGCAACCCAAGCCTGCATCACCAGGCAATACCCTGCATTGGAAATGTACCCTGTCTTGGAAAGTCCAATCTGCCATGTCGAATTCTTGACCAGTGTGTTTGAATTATTGAAGGTCAAAACCCGCCCGCCAATATCCAGGTCAACCGAAGCCATTGTGGAATATTCCCGAATCTGCGGGTATTGATGCGCGACCATGACCAGCCGCGCCAGATCGTGAGCAGTCGAAACATTGTGCGCGGAAAGGCCGGTTGGTTCCACAAAACGAGTATGACGCAAACCAAGATCATACGCTTTCCTGTTCATCGCCGCCACAAAGGCTGCCATGCCGCCCGGATAATTCCTGCCCAACGCATTCGCGGCTCGGTTTTCGGACGACATCAACGCCAGCAGCAATGCCGTATCCCGCGTCATGGTAAGACCCACCGGCAAACGTGATCTGCTGCCGCGCAGAGTATCCACATCCTCTTTCGTAAGCTGAATGATTCCATCCATGTCAAGGTGCGCGTCCAATACCACCATCGCCGTCATCAGCTTTGTAATGGACGCGATCGGAACGGCTACGGAAGCGTTTTTTTCCAGAATGGCTTTGCCGCTCATTTGATCCAGAACCAGAGCCGAAGTAGAACCCAGTACCATCTCCCCACCAAGCTCCGCCGACATGGCGGAGCTTCCCTGCTTTACCTTGTTGACCGAAGGCCTGCCCGACGACGAATTGTCGCCGGAAGCCGCAGCGTATTCCGGCAAACAGAACGCCAGCAACAATCCGATAAAGAGGTGAGCATATCCTATTTTCATGATAAATCCTGGGCAAGTCAACGAAGACTGACTACACTATAACAGATAAAACATAAAAATCAACCATATAGGACGTAAACCTCAAGTATTACATTACCATTGACACAAATTTGCAACAGTTATCCCTGCGTTATGAGTGTTTTCAGGCGAATATATTCCGGGTTGCCGCATGTGTTACCATCTCGCCCGCGTTCAGACTTTCTCGGTCAACCAGGGTTCATCCAATGTCTTTAGCTGATTACTTTCAAGCCCCGCCTAAGTGTCCAGTCTGCAAGAAAGATTACTGCCGACCAGACATCACAGTAACACAAGTTTTCAAACTATTGGCCAGCAGCCAGCCTGTGCCAGCCGGTCAATGTCATGAATGCAAAGCCGACTTGCAATTTGTTCGCTCCTGGAAAAAAGCCCTGACAATGGGGGCTTTCGGGGGAGTTAGTTCTATAGTCTGTTTTGCATATATTGTATTGGAAAGCAAACTGATGATAGGCGCGTCAATAGGCACCGCCATCTTTATGGGTTTCGTCTGCAACAAAGAATTGAGAGCGACGCAAAAAAACAGACCGCTTGACAAATAAGCTCTTGCTCATGATGCCCGTTTAACAATCAAGCCACGATCTCCACAGGGCAATAATCTGGCGCCGCCTCGAACAGTTCCATAATATCGTGATTACGCATTCTGATGCAGCCGTTCGAGCGCGGCTCGCCCATGACGGCAAAATCGCTGCATCCGTGGATGTAAATATAACGCCGCATGGTATCCACATCGCCCAAACGGTTAAAGCCCGGCTCGCGCCCGGAAAGCCAGAGAATGCGGGTCAAAATCCAGTCTCGTTCGGGATTGGCGGCATCCAGTTCGGGAGTCCAGATTTCCCCGGTCGGTCGGCGGGCGGAAAATACGCTGTATAGCGGCAATCCCGCTCCGATTTTCGCCCGCACAATATGACGGCCTCGCGGCGTTTGCAGGCTGCCCAATTTTTCTCCCGCTCCTTTGCAGGCGGTGGAGACCGGATAAACCCGCGCGATTGCCCCATCTTTGTCCATCGCTTCCAGATGTTGGGTCGGCAAAACGATACGGACGGAAGCAATGTTCATCCCTGTTGCTCCTGTAGTTCCCGTTGTTCCCGCTGTTGGGCGCGACGTTCGGCAAAAAACTCTTGCAATAGTTTTCCGCATTCCGCCGCCAGAACTCCGCCGATTATTTTTGTCTGATGATTCAATCGCGCTTCCGCAAACAGGTCAATAACGCTGCCATGCGCGCCGGTTTTCAGGTCTCTTGCGCCATAGACCACTCGCGCAATTCGGGCTTGCAGGATTGCTCCGGCGCACATCGCGCACGGCTCCAGAGTGACAAACAATTCACAATCCGGCAGCCGATAATTTCCCAGTATTTGCCCTGCGTTCCTAAGCGCAATGATTTCAGCGTGCGCGCTTGGATCATGGTCGCCGATAGGCGTATTGAAACCTCGCCCGACGATTTCCCCCGCCCGGATGATGATCGCGCCCACCGGCACTTCGCCGAGACAACCGGCTGATTCGGCCTGATACAAGGCTTCGCGCATGAAAAATTCGTCAGTAAACATGGGGGACAAGAAATAAAAGCCAGCCCCATGAACGGAAAGCTGGCCGAAGGATACATGGAGCGGACGATGGGAATCGAACCCACGGCTCTAGCTTGGGAAGCTAGGGTATTGCCATTATACGACGTCCGCTATGTAAGGGATGTGCATTATACGCCCCTTGGGCAAAGGCTTTCAAGACACGTTATTTTTTGGTAGTGGGTCAGTTTGAAAGCATCAAACGCCCCAACGATCCTGGTCAGTTAGCTAACCTGATAATGAGGATAGCCACGGGCGAGGCCGTGGATGAGGCTACGGATGATGACGAAGAGCGGTCAGGGGCTGCAAGGAAAGCGCGCACGTCTAACCCCATGATTTTTATACCTTTTTCCTCTAATTTCTCATCAAAGAAGGTATTTTGCGCGCGCCCCCTTTACCGCCACCTTCGAGGTGCTTACAAAAAGAAAATTTCAAACTGACCCACTACCTATTTTTTGAACACGCGTCGAGCGCAATCCTCGAAATGAATGGCGAGGTGAGCGAGATTGTTTTGTGGAGCCGAGGGCTTCTCTAACCTGTTTCGAGGAATCCCCGGCCTTTAGGCCGGGGTGACTCAAGAAGCGGGTGACAAACGGAATGTCAGAGGCGATCTACGCTTTGCGATAAGCAAAAATAGAGCAGGGGCAATGGCGGCAGGGATGCTGTTTCGACATCATCTTTGTGCAAAATTCTCTGAAAGATGTATAGTGCGAAGATGTCTTTCTGTCGCGCAGGTATTCCTATGCGGTTGCTCGTTTTCCTGTTGATTTTTGCCAATCTGATTTTTTTTGCTTATGTGCAAGGCTATCTTGGCGGTGAATCGGTTTCCGAGATCGGACGGCTGGAAGCGCAGGTTCAGCCGGATCGTCTGCATCTGATGTGGCGTCCGGGCGACGAGCCGGTGAGTGAGGGCGTGATAAGTCCGCCGGAGGGCGGCAGTACGGAAAACGTATCAGGCGGTAGTGCGGAAAACGTATCGGGCGGCGGCGCGGATAATGTATTGTCAGCCGCAGAAATGATTTGCCTGTCGGTAGTCGGCCTTAATCTCCAGACTGCGGACGATTTGGAGGCAAAAGCCAAAGCGGCAAAGCTGGAGACACGGCGGCGCAACGACGGCAGTTGGTGGGTTTTCATCCCCCCGCAAAACAGCAAGGAAGCAGTCGACAAAAAGGTCAGCGAATTGCGCCAATTCGGCGTGCATGATTTTTTCATTGTTATCGACGGGCCGCAGAGATTTGCAATTTCGCTGGGGGTCTTCTCCCAGGAGGAAGGGGCGCGACGGCATCTTGAGGCGTTACGCGGACAAAATGTGCGAAGCGCCCAGGTCGGTGCGCGACAACCGGAAAATATACGCGCCATGCTGGAGGTTCGTGGCGCGGAAGAAGAAGTCGCCGTGCTACGCAAACAACTACCTACTGACGCTCAAACTCGCATTTGTCTGTAGATATAATGAATCAAGTAAATAATTGCGCTTTTAGATTTGTCGCGAGTGGCATCAAAGCTATCCGGCAAACCCTAGGCGCTATGCGCCACACCATTTGTAAAGGGGGCATAAACCCTCGGTTGTTTCGTGCCTCAAGCACCCTTTTTAAAGGGAGCGCCCGCCTTGGCGCGCAGGTTGGTTGTAGGTAGTTATTTTTAACGGGAATAAGTATCCATGAAATCTTCCCCTTTTGTAGTCGGGCTGACGGGCGGCATCGGCAGCGGCAAGAGCACGGCGGCGCGGCTTTTTGTCGAATTGGGCGCGGGTCTGGTGGATACGGATATGATCGCGCATACCTTGACCGGAGCGGGCGGCAAGGCTATGCCTTTGTTGATTACCGCTTTTGGCGCGGAAATTGCGGCAGACGATGGAAGTCTGGCACGGTCGGAAATGCGTCGCATGGCGCTTGCCGACCCTGTTCTGAAAAAGCGGCTGGAGTCTGTCCTGCACCCCATGATTCATAGAGAGGCGGCAAAGGAAATCGCCGCCAGTGCCGCGCCTTATGTTTTGTATGCCATTCCTCTTTTGGTCGAGAGCAGCGGGCGTATTCCATACGCGCTGGATCGCGTTTTGGTGGTTGACTGTCCGAAGGAGACGCAATGTGCACGGGTCATGCGACGCGGCAATTTCAGCAGGGAAGAAGCCTGGAGCATCATAAACAGCCAGACAAGCCGGGCGGAACGCATGAAACTTGCCGACGACGTGCTCGACAATAGCGGCGAAGAATCTGGTCTCCTGTCGGCGGTACGCATCCTGCACGAGCGTTATCTTGATCTGGCCGGGGAAAAAACGTCTCATGGCTCTTGAAATTGAATCAAAAATGGCGCTCCCGGTGCGTTCAGCGCCCCGGCTTAGGCAGTTGATGTCCGCGCTGGGTGTTTCTTCCGAGCGGCAATGGGTGGTCAATCTCTATCTGGATACGCCCGACATGGCGCTCCGTAAGGAAAAGGCAGCGATTCGACAACGGCAAATCAACACGGCGACAGGCACAATGCGGCTTTTGACTGTGAAAACCGAAGGAGTCACGATCAATGGGGCGTCCTGGCGCGATGAATGGGAATTTCCCATGCAGGCAGACCGGCTTGACTTTTCAGGCGTTGATGACATTGCCTTGCGCGAGCGATTATCAAGGCTTTCCCCCGAATTGAGACCGGTATTTAGCGTTGATTTTGTGCGACAAAGCTGGAATTTGCCGGGGGGCGAGGTAGCCTTGGATGGAAGTAACGTCGAGCTTGCGCTGGATTTTGGCTATATCAGGGCTGAATCGAGAAAGCGCAAGTCTTTCTGTGAAATTGAGCTTGAACTTTTGCAAGGCGACGAGGCAGCCCTTGCCCTGTGGGGCGAGCGGCTCCGTTTGGTTTTGCCGGAATTACGCCCACAGGCTATAAGCAAAGCGAAGCGAGGTTATGTGTTGTTGATGAACTGACCTTCCTGTCATGATGGAATAATAAATTGAAACAATGAAACATGGACACAAGTGTTTGTTACAATTAGAGGATGTCCTACCCCCAATAATCGTCCATTTACACTGAACTGCCATGACTGAAAACGAAATAATTCAAGGTCTCCTGTTTTTTCTTCTGGGTTTCGGGCTGGCGGCGGTCTCCGCCCTGGTTCTGTTTGTCCTGCAAAGATGGAAAGGAGAATCTCGCATGAAGGAAGTGGACGAGGAAATCCACCTTCTTACTGCCGCCTTTCATGAATTTCCGCAACCCATGTGCATTACACGCATGGAAGACGGCGCGATTCTGAATGTCAACCAGGCATTTGAAGAGGATTTCGGCTGGAAACGCAGTGACATCATCGGCAAAAGCACTATGGAAATCGGCGGGTGGCAAAACGAAAAACAACGTGAGGCCTACAGGAAGCGTGTGAATATCGGCAAAAGATTGTTCTATTTTGCGACGGAATTTATTGACGGACATAACAGAATGCGCCATTCAGCGCTGACCGCGCACGCATTCAGAGCCTTTAATAATGACGAACAACTAGTCATTACCTCTTTTTTTGACCGGACAGCGCAAAAACAGGCGGAAGATCTGATCAATCAGGAAAACAGCCGTTTTCGGGATTTATTCCATAACTTGCGGGATGCAGCCGCGCGCTGCGATAACCGTCGTAATTTCATTGAAGGCAATCAGGCTTTTCTGGATTCGGTTGGCTACACCATGGAAGAACTAAGGCGTATGACGCCTGCGGATATTACGCCGCCAGAAATGCTGGAAAATGATGACCGCATCGAAGATGAGTTGTGCATTACGTCGGAAAACAGAGCTGTCGTTTATGAAAAGGAACATATCAGAAAAGACGGTTCCCGTTTTCCGGTTGAGTTGCAGCTTTATCCTCTCCGTGACGGGCAAGGGAATATGAACGGCTTTTGGGGCATTGCGCGTGATCTCTCTGAAAGGGTAAAGCAGCAGGAAAAGCTGGATTTTCTCTCTCATTACGATCAATTAACCAAGCTTCCCAACAGGGCTTTGCTTATAAATCGCATAAAGAGCGCCATTGAGCATATCCAGCGCAGCGAAAACCAGAAGAAGCTGGCGCTGTTTTTTGTCGATCTGGATCGTCTCAAGAATATCAACGATACCTTTGGTCATCAGGTCGGAGACGCGCTCTTGTGTGCGGTAGCAGGCAAAATGCAGAGGCTGTTGCGCGGCGGAGACACGCTTGCACGCTTGGGAAGTGATGAGTTTGTCATTCTGCTGGAAAACTCGTCGACAAGCCAGAGTATCTCTATTGTCGTGAAGCGCTTGAGCGAGCTTTTTGAGCAACCGATAATCATGCAAGAGCAGGAAATCTATATAACTGCCAGTATTGGTGTCAGCATCTATCCTGATGATGGAGACAATGTTGATACTCTTCTGAGATGTGCCAATGTCGCCATGTTGAAGGCCAAGGCACAGGGGCGCAATACCTGGCAATTCTATGAACGCGACATGCAGGGAGAACTCCCCAATCGTCTTTTGTTGAGCAATTTCTTGCGCAACGCCTTGCAACGCCATGAATTACTGCTCCGCTATCAGCCAGTACTTGACATATCAACAGGCAGACTCGTCGGGGTTGAGGCGCTTGTGCGCTGGCTGCACCCGGAACAGGGGCTAATGCTGCCGGAACAGTTTATTCCGCTTGCTGAAGATATGGGCATTATCACAAGTATTGACAATTGGGTTCTGCAGGAAGCATGCCAGCAGATGCGCTATTGGCATACAAAAGGTTTTAATGTGCCGCGAATATCGGTTAATTTATCCGCTCAGCAGCTTGAACGTTCCGGTTTGGTTGATTTTGTGCGCCAGCAGCTTGAAAAGAACTCTCTGAGCCCGGAATTACTTGAGCTTGAAATCACGGAATCAACTCTCACGCAGTGGCTTGGGAACGCGCTGACAAACATGCGCGGTTTGCGCGATCTTGGCGTTGTCCTCTCCGTGGATAATTTTGGCACAGGTTTTTCTTCGCTGACCAACCTGAAGAATATGCCAGTGCATAAATTGAAAATAGATTATTCATTTATTCGCGATATTGGGCGAAGCAAGAATGACGAGGCTGTTGCAAGCGCCATCATTGCGGTAGCCAAGAGGCTTAGTCTGGATATAGTCGCCGAATGCATCGAGCATAAAGAGCAGGAAGATTTCCTCTTGGCTGAAGGTTGCCTGGTCGGGCAGGGTTTCTACTATGCGGAAGCCTTGCCAGCCGATAAATTGTTGGCGCAATGGAAGGGAAAAAGCGACGCAGGTAGTGGAGAGGCGGATGATTAGGTGTGGGAGAGGGGAGAAAGGCGCTCACTCCAATCTATCAACCTGCCAATCTAACAGACTGAAAGCAAACCCCCGTCCCTACGGGACACCCCCTTTTATAAAGGAGGCTAAAACCAGTCTGCCAACCTGCAAGCTGCCAAATTACCAATCCGCCAGCGGTTCTTCCCTCTCCCGCTTGCCCAATCGTCATTCCCGCGAAGGCGGGAATCCAGTACGGCGTGGCGGCAACAACAGGTTTCCAGAACAGGACAGGAGCGGTATTCCCATATGGAAACTATGGAAACGTCAGAGGAACGGAAAGGTTTGCCTGGATTCCCGCCTTCGCGGGAATGACGTATGATTAGATGCGGGAGAGGGCGGTCACGATAGTCGCTTAAGCGAATCACTATAGATAAGGGGCTACGGGTAGTCTTAGCACGGCGCGTAAGCCGGTGTTGCTGGCGGTTGCCGCGCAAAGCTCGAATTGTCCGTTGTGGCTCTTGGCGACGCGCTCGACTATTGCCAGACCCAGGCCTGTGCCCAACACTTCGCTACGGGCTGATTCCAGCCGGGTGAACGGGCGTTTCAGGCGTTCAAACTCTGTTTCCGGGATTCCCGGGCCGTTGTCGCTGACCGCAATTTCCAGCCAGCCGTCTTTCAGGACGCCTTCCAGCGTGACCGGCGGCTGCCCGTATTTCCAGGCATTGCCAAGCAGATTTTCAATCGCGCGCACAACTCCATGCCGTTTGAGCAAAACCGGAGCGGCTGGCGGCAGCCGGTCTATCATGAGGACGACCGCGCGCCCGACAACTTCCGCGTGTTGCGCGATTTCGGTCAGCAGCTCAATCGGATCAACTTCTGTCGCTTCCTCTTTACCGCGAGCGTAATCAAGAAATTGACCGATGATGGCGTCCATGAGGGTAATGTCGGCGACCATGCCTTCCCGCGCATAGCCTTCCGGCAGACTAAGCTCGGCTTCAAGACGCATCCTTGTGAGCGGCGTGCGCAGATCATGCGAGATGCCGGCCAGAATCTCCGCGCGTTCCTGTTCGTGCTGTTCCAGTTCGCCGGACATGCGGTTGAAGGCTTTTGCCAGCGAGCGCAATTCATCCGGGCCGGTTTCCGGGATTGCGGGCGGCGTTAATCCTTGTCCGACCTGACGCGCCGCGTTTGCCATGCGTTGCAAATGGCTGCTGATACGGGAGGCAAGCAGCCAGACTATAGCCAGCGTAAGTCCGGCGACCAGAATTCCCCATCCTATCCATAGCCAGGGCACATTCTGGCTGGCGCGGTCTCCTGGCAGTATCAGCCAGAATTCATTTGGCTCGTCAGGAGCCAAGCCAAAGCTGATCCAGAATCCCGGTTCATTATTCACCTTCAGGGAAATGATAGTTTCATCCCCCAGAAGTTGCTGAATCTCATATGTTATGATGGAAAAGCCTGTGGCTGGCAACGGTTCTATCTGATCCTGATTGTCGAGCGGCAGAAGCCGGATGCCTTCGCGGGCGGACAACTCTTGCAGGAGCGCGGGGCGTAGTTCAGGCGAGGTTGTCAGAAGCGCAGTCCGCACGAGGTTTACCGCGCTGGCGGAAAATTGGGCGATGGCGCGCGCGCGTGGCTCCGCTTCCGCCATATGGAAAATTACTGTCCAGGCAGAGGTGGCGCAAACCACGAGAATGAGCGCCCATACAAAAATCTGGGTGAACAGGGAGTGTCGGGCAAAAATGGGAAAAGGCTCTTTCATGAGAAGCGAGCATAACAGGCCGAACGAGGAAGCGGGTAACTCACCGGAAAAAGGGCGGTATTACCCGCCCTGTCCGCATGAGATTATTCCATTTCATCCCCGGTTTCGTCTTCGGTCTCTGCTTCGTCCTCGGTCTCGGCCTCGTCGGGCACGAACATGTAACCCATTCCCCAGATGGTCTGGAGATAACGCGGCTTGTTGACATTCGGCTCTATCAGTTTTCTTATGCGGGCGATTTGCACGTCAATGGCACGGTCAAATGGGCCGCGCTCGCGGCTTCTGGCAAGCGTCATCAGTTGGTCGCGGGAAAGTGTCTTATTGGGATGGCTCAAGAGAACAGAAAGCACAGTAAATTCGCCTGTAGTAAAGACGTAAGTCGGCTGACCGGGGCGATTCAGCGTCCGCGCGGCAAAATCAATCTCCACATCACCGAAACGGATTTTCTTTTGTGTTGCGTCCGCGCCATTTTCTTCCAGTATCCAGGGGCGGCGCAGCATGGCCTGAATACGCGCCAGAAGTTCGCGGGGGTTGAAAGGCTTGGGCAGATAGTCGTCAGCGCCCATTTCCAGACCTATAATGCGGTCAACATCTTCCCCTCGCGCGGTGAGCATGATGATGGGAATCAGATTACCCTTGGCGCGTAAACGCCGACAGATGGAAAGCCCGTCTTCCCCCGGAAGCATCAAGTCAAGGACGATCAGATCGAAAAACTCGCGTTGCAGGAGAGCGTCCAGTTGCCCGGCGTTGGCGGCGGAACGAACCTCGTAGCCTTGTTCTCCAAGGTAACGTTGCAGTGATTCCCTGATACGGGTATCGTCGTCAACAACCAACAGACGACGGGTACGCTCGTGACTTTTATGTTTCATGTTGGCAGAATGAGGGGGGCAGTAAAAACCAAATCGTCTTACATGTTAGCAGAGGGTATGCCTGAAAGATAGGTATTTATGTACAAAAAGTTACAAATCAGACGCAATTTGCTAACAATCATGTCGCACAATACGAGGTAAGCGCATTATTTTAGTCTTTTCCCCGGAATTTTCATGCTCATCAATTTTCTGGCAACCATCATGAAAACAATTTTTCTTCAAATATCGCGCAGTTTTATGCTGGTCTTTTGCGGCTTTCTTTGCCTGACGGGCGCGGCAGCGGAAACAGGCCAGGGCGTTGCCGTCGCGGAAGATCGCGGCAGTTTGCGGGATGCTTGGAAGAAACTCTCGCCTGAAGAGCGGGAAGAACTGCGTCGCCAGATGCGCGATTCCTGGCAGCGTCTCCCCCGGGAAGATCAGGAGCGTCTGCAACAGGCGTGTCGGGAAAGAGATGGCGCAAGAGGCGGGGGCAGGGGCAGGCCCGGAAACGATAGGCGCGGAAAAGGCGGTAAGGGGCAGCAATGCGGATACAAGACATATTGGCATGACCTGTCAAAGGAAGAGCGGGAGGCTTTGCGAAGCAAGCTGCGCGAGGCGTTAAGCCAGAAAGAGATGCCTGGGCGGGAAATGCCGCCGGAGTCTGCGCCCGCGACGCGGTAAAATTCGCGCCATGCGAATCCTGGCTCTTGAGACTTCAACGGAATTTGCGTCCTGCGCTATCTGGCAGGACGGCTCTGTCGAGTCTGCAAAATGTCCCGCCGATGTGCCTCATTCCTTAACGCTCATTCCTCTGGCCAAACGTCTTCTGAATGAAGCCGGTTCTGATTTTTCGGCGCTTGACGCGGTGGCGTTTGATAAGGGGCCGGGCATGTTTACGGGCTTGCGCGTCTCCTGCGCCATCGCGCAGGGTATGGCGAGCGCGTTGGATATTCCCGTGCTACCTGTCGGTTCGCTCGAATGTCTGGCCTGGCGCGCCTGTAAAGAGGGCGAAAAAGCGTTTTGTTTGCTTGACGCCCGTATGGGAGAGGTATACTTTGGCTCGTTCATGCGTGAAAGGGAAGGAGTGACGCCTTTGCTGGAAGTCGGGCTTTGCAGGCCGGATGCGCTCATGATTCCTGATAATGATTCCTGGAAGGTCGTGGGAAACGCGCTGGATGCGTATCCATTGCTTCAGGAACGGTTTTCCGGGCAATGCCTGATTTCTCTTGTGCCGCATGCCGAGCCGCTGGTCGAACTTGCGGCCTTTGCCTTCTTGCGAGGGGAGGGGATTGATCCGGCTCTGGCGTTGCCGTGCTATGTGCGCGACAAGGTAGCGCGAACCACGCTTGAACAGATGGGAATACGGGCATGATTGCCGCGCCTGCGCTGCCCGCGCCGGAACTTTTTCCGCTTTCTCTACGCGATCTTCCCTGGCTTTGCGAGCTGGAGGCGCGTGTAAACCTTTCCCCCTGGCAGGAGCGGCATTTTGTGGATTCTCTGGAAGCGGGTCATGATGCCTGGGGAGCGGAGCAGGGCGGTAAATGTTTGGGCTTTGTGCTGGCTCTGCACGCGCCGGATGCCAGTCATCTCCTCAACATTGCGGTATTTCCGGAAGCGCAGCGGCGAGGACTGGGCGCTTTTTTGCTGCGTCATGCCATGATGCGCGCTGTTAGGTCGGGCGCGGGCGAGATGTTTCTTGAAGCGCGTCCCTCAAACAGCCATGCCTTGTCGTTCTATCAAAGTTTTGGTTTTCGACAGATTGGCTTGCGTAAGGGTTATTATCCCGCTGATGCGGGTGGTTTGCGTGAAGACGCGCTGATTTTTCGGGCGACAATCCCTGTTTTGGAGAAGGCATGATGCGTGATAGACGGCAGGAGGTTTTTCTTGCAGAAATGGGTTATACCCTTTGGCAGTTGCGCGAGGGGAGGGATGATGGCGGCTCATGCGCGAGAATCGAAGATGAGGCCGGGCATCAGCCCGATAATCCCGTGCCGGAACCGGCAAAAGCGCAGGTTCTGGAGGCTCCGCGAAAGATACCTGCAAGCGAAGCTCGGCAAAAGATACCGGCAGCCAGTCCCACTGTTGTGGCGTCGGAGGAGCTTGCTTTGCTTGCGCCGAAAAAGGAGAAGGAAGCTGACATTCCGCTTGATGACCGGGCAAAGGCCATTGCCGCTATGGATTGGGAGAATTTATTGATCGCTATTCGGGAATGTCGCGCTTGCGAGTTATGTAGGCATCGCAAGCAGGCGGTTCCCGGAATTGGCGACCGGTCAGCCGACTGGATGTTTATCGGCGAAGGCCCCGGTTCGGAAGAAGATGTGCGCGGCGAGCCGTTCGTCGGCCAGGCAGGCCGCCTGCTGGACGCGATGCTGTCTGCAATCGCGCTCAAACGGGGCGCGGATGTTTATATAGCCAATGCCGTCAAATGTCGTCCTGAAGGCAATCGCACTCCTTTGCCTGCGGAAATGGCGGCTTGTCGTCCTTTTCTCATGCGGCAGATTGAGCTTGTGCGCCCTGCCGTCATTGTTTTGCTGGGCAAGGCCGCCACTCATAGTGTGCTGGGGGAGGACGCCTCGCTGGCTTCCCTGCGTAAAAAGCCGCATCGGTTTGGCGATATTCCTGTTGTCGTCACCTATCACCCGGCCTATCTGCTCCGCAATTTGCCGGAGAAAGCCAAGGCATGGGAAGACCTCTGCCTCGCTCGCCAGATTTGGCGGGAGGCAAAAAGCTGAACAAGGCGCACCGTGATGAACTGCTGAAGGATTGGAAAAAATGGCGGTCATGACCCGACTGCGTTTGAAGCGCGTCAAAGCGTTGGACGATTTCAGACTGGAGATGGAATGGGGGGCAAGGCGGCGCGGGGTTAGCCTCCTTTGTAAAAGGCATTGCTCACTTTATATTGATTGTTTTGTACTGTTTTTGATGAAAGAACAGTAGGAGGGTATCGTTCAACGCCTCAAGGCTTTTGCTGTACCTCTTACTCTTCCTGTTGAATCTGGCAAGGTTAT
>WRMF01000029.1 GCA_009777245.1 Betaproteobacteria bacterium | reverse complement strand
TGGCATCATTGTGCGCGCTGGAACGCTTCCAGCTTATTTCGCTGCCAAAACGAGTCTTTCCGAACACGCTGTCCAGCACGATTTTCAGGTAATGGCTCGCCACAGGGTCACAGTGCAGATAAAGGCTACCTGTAGGTTTCAACACTCGACGCAATTCAAGGAGCCGATTCGCCATCATGACAAGATACGCCATCATGTCGTTCTCGCCCAACAGGCGGCGCAACGCCTGAATCATCTCGGCGGCATGGGTATTATCGCAGCGCACGATCTCGTCAAACTCCCGTTCCGCCTGCATTCCCCAATGCCAGGAATCCTTGAAGGCGACAATCTGCGCCTCGCTCTGTTCCCCTTTGGGCGACGCAAAGAGAATGTTGTAGTCGCGGGCGCTGTTGAAAGGAGGGTCAAGGTAGATCAAATCAACCGATTCTGCCTTGATATGCTCGCGCAAAATATCAAGGTTGTCGCCAAAATAAAGGCTGTTGATCGTCATAATAAAACCTTTCCTGGAAAAGTGCGTTTGTCATAGCAGGAGAAACGGGGGCTGTAAGCAGGCATGGCGTGTCAGAAAAGCGGGTTTTGCTCTTTTGCCGTTTCTTCCTGTCCGGCTTTTTTGAAAGTCAGGCCGCCCCGTGAAAGATCAGGATAGACAGGATATTCGTTGCCTTCCAGTAAGCCTTCGATGGTAAGGATTTGCAGGCGCGGAAAATCTCCGCTCAAGGTCGGGGACTTATAAAACCCGGCTTTTGCCGCTTCCGTTCGCATCGGACTGGTAGGCGGCATCAGGGTGACAAAAAGCCCGATTTCCGCCTTCTCGCGCTCCAGAACCCCGACAAGATCGCGCACCATCGCTACGTTAACATTATTGCCACCCTTGACGGATACGACGATTTTCTTGTGCGCCTTCAATTCGTCCTGAAAATAAATCAGGCCGTCAATACCGCCATCCGCGCCTTTTTTCCTGCCCTGCCAGGGCTGGGCATTGACCAGCGAACAAGCCCACCACTGGAATTGATATTTGTCCCGTGTCGCCAGATCACGCGCCCCGCCGATGTCTTTCGGCGTACCGTGTACATCAAAGGCAATGCCGGTAAAAGCATCTTTCAGCCGTTTTTCAATCAAGGCGACGGCAAGATGGGTAATGTCAATGCCTACCCACTTCCGTCCCAGTTTTTGCGCGGCGCAAACCGCCGTGCCGCAACCGCAGAAAGGATCAAGGATTACATCGCCCTCATTGCTGGAAGCCAGAATGATACGCTCCAGCAAAGCAAGCGGCTTTTGGGTGGGATAACCCAATGATTCATTTCCGGCGACCTGCCCGATATTTGTCCAGCAGTTGGTCACGGTTTTTCCCATTGAGTCTTGCAGATATTTCTTGTAGCGCGGCACCGCGCCCGGTTTAGCCTGGACTACCAAACCATCCCGGTAAGCCTGCTCCATGCGCTCTTTTGTCCAACGCCAGACGCGAGTAACACCCAAGAACTCATAAGTAAGATTGGGGCGTTTGTCGTTCGGGTTCAGTAGCGGCAAAAGTTGATAATGGCCGCGCTCGTCGCTATGACGATAGGCAGATTCAACATACTCGCGATCATGCTCTTCGTATGGCTGCCGATAACAATAATCTTCCGTTTTGCTGTAGCGCAAGAGCGTATCCGTGCATGTCGGAAAGTTTTTGGAAGCGTGACTTTTCGGATTCGAGCGTTTCCAGATGATCTCGTTTCGGTAGTTTTGCACGCCAAAAATGCTGTCCAGCACGATCTTCAAATAATGGCTCGCAGTCGGATCACAATGCAGATAAAGGCTGCCGGTAGGCTTCAACACTCGATGCAATTCAAGGAGCCGATTCGCCATCATGACAAGATACGCCATCATGTCGTTCTCGCCCAACAGGCGGCGCAGAGCCTGAACCATCTCGGCGGCATGGGTATTATCGCAGCGCACGATTTCATCAAACTCACGCTCCGCCTGCATTCCCCAATGCCAGGAATCCTTGAAGGCGACAATCTGCGCCTCGCTCTGTTCTCCTTTGGGCGACGCAAAAAGAATGTTGTAGTCGCGGGCGCTGTTGAAAGGCGGATCAAGGTAGATCAGATCAACCGATTCTGCCTTGATATGCTCGCGCAAAATATCAAGGTTGTCGCCAAAATAAAGGCTGTTGGTTGTCATGATATATTGGCTCCTGTAAATACAGCGTCGCTCAAGTGATGTGTGGGAGAGGCACAATACCACAAACGCATCCCCTCTCCCGCTCGCGGGAGAGGGTGGCCGAAGGCCGGGAGAGGGCTGAAGGGGTTGAGGGTTAGACGAGAGTCATTGCATTCTCCGGCGTTCCTGCCCTCTCCCCCGACCCCTCTCCCACTCGCGGCGTAGCCACAAGTGGGAGAGGGGAGCAAAGCGTTCTCCCTGATAGTCGCGTTATTTGTGGAAAGCACTATTAAACCTCTCTCTTCTGAATGACCGCTTGCCGCGCCGCTTCCCTGATCGCGGCGAAAAGGCTTTCAGGACTGGCCTTGCCGCTGCCGGAAAGCGAAAGCGCCACGCCGTGATCCACCGAAGTACGAATCAAGGGCAGACCCAGAGTGACATTGACTCCCCGCCCGAAAACGGCGTATTTGAGAGGAGCCAGACCTTGATCGTGGTACATGGCAAGCACGGCGTCACCGGCGGCGAGAATTGGCGGAGTGAATAAGGTATCCGCAGGCAAGGGGCCGGTCAGCAGCATTCCTTCGGAGCGCAGTTTTTCAAGGGTCGGCTGGATCACTTCGATTTCTTCGCGCCCCAGATAGCCGTCCTCTCCGGCATGAGGGTTGAGGCCGGAGACGATAATACGAGGATTCTGAAAACCGTATTTAGCCCGCAATTCCCCAGACAGAACCCGAATGACTGATTCCAGTCGCGCCGGAGTAATGGCGTCCGGTACTTCCCGAATGGATAAATGCGTGGTGACGAGCGCGACCCGCAACATGCCGTCGGAGTGCGCCGCCACGCTTTCTCCCGTCAGCATCATCACCGCCAAAGCCGCGCCTGTTTTTTCCGCCAGATATTCGGTGTGGCCGGTAAAAGGTTCTATTCTATCATCATTACCGGCTTTATTGATGACGCCCTTGTGCAGGGGCGCGGTGACAAGCGCGTCAAATTCGCCCCGTCGGCAACCCAGAATCGCCCGATCAAGCAGAGCCAGCACATAAGGGCTGTTGGCAGGATTGAGCCTGCCGGACACGACGGGCGCAAGCACAGGTTGGTGCAGGATTGTCAGAGTGTTTTGTGCATTACTGTTCTCACGCAGACACGCCTTGCTACCCTCTCCTCCAACCTCTCTCCCACTTGCTTTGACACCACAAGCGGAAGAGGGGAGCCAGGCAGGGACATCCGGTTCGTAATCCAGAAAATCAGCGGCAAGCGAACATTCGCGGGCGCGGCCAAGAAGCAGATCACGATCGGCAAGAATGACCAGGCGACATTCCTCGGCCAGATCGCTATTCGCCAGCTTCAGGCAAATGTCCGGGCCTATGCCGGCGGGTTCCCCGGAAGCGACCGCGATAACCGGCTTACTCATCTTCCAGCCTGTATTCGACGTAGATTCTGTCGCGCAGTTGCCTTAACCAGTCCTGATAGGCTTCATCCAATTTACGCTCGCGGATGGAGTGCCGGGCGGCAAGCCGCCGCCTTTCCTGGCGCATATCCTCCAGCCGCCGCGCCTCGACGCGAATCAGGTGAAACCCGAAAGGCGTTTGCGTTACTTCACTGACTTCACCCTCGGCAAGCTGATCCATGACCCGCTCAAATTCCGGCACTGTGTCGCCGGGATTGATCCAGCCCAGGTCGCCGCCGCTAAAGGCGGAACCGTCCTGGGAATGCAGGCGGGCAAGCTCCGCGAAGCTCTCCCCGTGGGAAATCCGCTCGCGCAAGTCATTAAGGCGACGACGCGCCTCGGCTTCGGAAACGACTTCATCGGTACGAATGAGAATGTGTCGGGCATGGGTCTGGCGAACACCGCCCACGTCGTCGTTGTTATCATCATCATCGTCGTCGTCATCCTGCCCGGAGCTTCCCCGTCGCTCAAAGAGCTTCAGAATATGAAAACCGTTCGCGGATTGCAGCAAGGGACTGATTTCATTCACCCTCATGCCTGCCACGGCATCCGCAAAAATATCGGGCAGATCGTCCAGCGTCCGCCAGCCAAGATCGCCGCCTTGCAGGGCATCCGGCGCGTCGGAATAGGAAGCAACAAGCTCGGCAAAATTACCGCCCGCAATCGCCCTCTGCCGGATTTGCTCGGCTCTCTCCCCCAGTCTCTGCAACTGATCGGGGCTTGCCGCTTCCGGTGTGCGAAAGAGGATATGCGCTACCCGAAATTCGCCCTGATCCAGCCGCGTATGTGTCAGATAGTTGTCAATTTCAGCGTCGGAAACAACGATGCGGCTGTCAATTTCACGGTCGCGCAGGCGGGAAATAAGGATGTCGTTGCGAATATCCTCACGAAAAGACGCAAGCGAAATGCCGTCCTCTTCCAGCGCAGACCTGAACCGATCCATGCTCATGTTATTTCTGGAAGCGATGCGGGCAATGGTTTGATCCAGCTCCGCCTCTTCAACCGTCATCCCATACTCGCGGGCAAGCTGAATCTGGGCGCGGTCTATGATCATGCGCTCCAGCATCTGCCGCTCCAGCACATCTTCCGGCGGCAGCGGCGTTCCCTGCCTTTGCAGGCGGGCAATGGCGGCGCGGGATTGTTCCTGCAATTCGGATATGGTAATCGCGTCATTGCCCACAACCGCGGCTATACGATCAATCTCGATGATTGCGGGACGAGCGTACAGGGAAGATGTGACGCACAAAAAGAGGGGAAGAAGAAAAAAACGTATGGCATTCATCCTTGTTACTCACTCGTTGGGAAAAAGCATACCGGAAGACAATTCCGGCAATTCGTTAACCTTGGTATAGCCGGGCACGCTCCGGCGCAACAACTGGATCGGGTTGGAGCCGATCTGGGCAAAATCGTTCAGTTCAAGCTGGAAGAATATACTGGTATTCGGCGAGCCTGCCGTTGTTTCCAGACGTTGCACTACGAACCGCGCCGCCCAGCAACCGGCATGATATTCAACTCCGGCAATGCCTTCGATAAGTCGGGACGTGTCAAAGGAATAGTTATAACGCCCTACCGCATACCAGCGATTGGCAAGCCGCCATTGTCCGGCAATGTCAATCTGCTTTAACGGCTCGGTCGCGCCCACGGAGGCATGAACGCCGCGATTGTAGCGATAACTGGCGGAAATGTTCTGGCCATAGGCATGTTGATAACGGACGGCAAAAGTCGCGCGCTGGGTTATGCCGCTCTTGACATCATGTTCCAGCGCCATATCAGCGTAAGTGCGCGCCCAGACTTTTCCGGAAAAAGCAGCCAGGAGGTTGGAGGTCTTGTTGCGGTAGAGGCTTTTTTCATCAGGCATCCCGACCCTGAGATCGGAGAAATAGGTGCGCTGCCCGACCATAAGTCGGGCATGTTCCGCGCCGGTCTTCGGGTCAATCAGACGGGTAGTCAGCGCCGCCGTCAGTTGATTGGCGTTGTTCATCCGGTCGAAACCCGCAAAGCGGTTTTCGCTGAAAATCTGTCCGAAGTTGAAATCGGCAATGCTGGTGTCAAAAATGGGAAAATCGTCCTGATCCTTGTAAGGAATGCGGACGTAATAGAGGCGCGGCTCCAGGGTTTGCGTCCAGTCTGTTCCCAAAAGGCTCATATCCCGCTCGAACATCATGCCTGTGTCCAGGCTCAAAATCGGCAGGGTAAGGCTTGGGTTTTTCGGTAAAGCCTGCGAATCGCGTCGCGAGAGTTGGTATCGGCTCATGAAGAGGCCGACTTTGGGCGTAATGTAATAGCCGGGGCGGATGAACGGCAGGGAGAGCTGCGGATAGAGCAACGCCCGCCCGCCTTTTTCCAGGGTCGGATGGTCAAAGTAGGTGTATTGCCCGATTGCGTCGGCATCCAGCCCCATCGGCAATGTCCGGCGAAAGTTGGCCGCAATTTGCGGCATCATGGAATAAGGCTTGTCAAGATTATCCACATCGGAAGGATTTAGCGTCTGGTAGCGTAGGGTTCTCAAATTGACGGACAGCCCGCTGCCGTAATAGGAAAGGTTAAAATCGCGGGGCAGTTGCCGCTGCGCGGTCTGCACGACGCGCGAGGAAAGGTCGGTGAAGTATTCGTGGTCGGAAGCGCGATTCCAGTCAATCCGGGTCGAAAAGCCGCCGCCCAGATTCTGGGCATACTTCCAACTGTAGCTATAACGCTTGTCCTGGTACTCCCTGTCACGATTCAGGTATTCCAGTTGCAGGGAAGTGTTCGCGTAATGGTCAAGATAACGCAACTCCGTGCCCAATTGCATCCCGCGCTTGCTCATCAGGCGCGGTGTGATGGTAGCGTCATAATTGGGGGCGATATTCCAGTAATAGGGCAGGGAAAGATCAAGGCCGGTTCGGGTCGTGGAGGCGTAGGTCGGAACCAGAAGGCCGGATTCGCGCTGGTTATTGAGCGGAAAGGAGAGGTATGGCGTATAGAGGATAGGCGTATCCTTGAAATGCAGGGTTGCCTGTCTTGCTTTTCCTTCGTTGCGATCAAAGTCCAGCTTGATTTCCCCGCTCTTGACGAACCAGTCCTGTTCTTCCGGGCGACAGGTGGAATAGGTAGCGTTCTCCAGCCGGTATTGATTTTCCCCCTCGAAATGGACGCGGGACGCCTGCCCGAATGACGTGCTTACCCGAAGCGGCAGGGCAGGCATGTCGTCCGCCATGCCTCGCGCCTTGCTCGGCGTATCCTTGCTGATTTGATAGCGCACTTCGTCGAAATGACCGATCCGGTCGGTCATTTTAAGCCGCATGTAGATACCGTCCACCTCGACGCCATCCTGAATCAGCCGGACATTGCCGACAGCCTCGACTTCATCCTCAAGCGGGTAGTAGGTAACTTTGTCGGCAAAGGCCAGACCTTCCGCTGACCGTAATTCCACTCTTCCCTCCGCTCTTGTGAACTCTTCGCTCTGGCCGGTGATCGAATCTGCGGAAATAAAGACAGGCGTTTTTTCCTTGTCCTGCTTGTTGTCCGCGCCTTCCAGGATGGAACTTTGCTGCAAGGCTAGAGGCTGATTGACCTGGCTGTCGGCGTAATAATCAAGCGCCAGCGTCGGCATGGCCGGAACGAGGCGGGAAGGCTCTGGAGCTTCGGACACGGCTGGCTCGGCTGCGCGAACATCCTCGACTATCCACGCCCCGGCAACGAGGAAGAGAACAGCAAAAGAGTGGAAAAAACGTCCGTTCATAAGGTCAAAAGCAACCCGCAAAAGCCAATGTTAAAATTTGATGATTTTACATCAAGATCACGCCATGCCGCCTGCCGCTTTGAATACCCGCGATGAAAAGATGCTCGCCTGGATTGCCGCGAATGTCGCGCCTGCCTTTGGCGTTCCCGCCGAAGCAATCAGTATGGCTACGGCCTCTGCCGACGCCAGTTTTCGCCGCTATTTTCGCCTTGCCTTTCCGAACGGGGAGACCAGGATTTTGATGGATGCCCCGCCTGAAAGGGAAGATTCCCGCCCGTTCGTTGAGATTGCGGAATTGTTCGCGGCGGCGGGCATTCCCGCTCCTGCAATCGAGAAAGCCGATTTGGAACAGGGTTTTCTTCTGCTATCCGACCTGGGGCGCGTGGACTATCTTTCCGCCTTGAAGTCCGATCTTGAACTTGCCGATACCCTGATCCGCCCGGCGCTGGATTTATTGGTGCGCTGGCAGAAGGCCACCCGTCCGGGTGTATTGCCGCCCTATGATGAAACCCTGTTACGCAGGGAGTTGAACCTGTTTTCTGAATGGTGCATGGGGCGGCATTTCAACAGCCCGCCCGATGCCGCGGAAGAAGCCGCGCTGGAAAAGATTTTCATGGCTCTAATTCATTCTGCTCTGGAGCAACCGCGAGTTTTTGTTCACCGCGATTTCATGCCGCGTAATTTGATGTTGCTGGAGTCGGACGCTGCCATTACGCCCGCCGTCCTTGATTTTCAGGACGCAGTGGAAGGGCCGATTACATATGACGTTGTATCCCTCTTTCGGGACGCTTTCATTTCCTGGGAAGAGGAGCAGGAACTGGACTGGGTGGTTCGTTACTGGGAAAAAGCTCGGGCGGCCATGCTGCCTGTTCATGCCGATTTTGGCGATTTCTGGCGCGCCTATGAGTGGATGGGGTTGCAACGGCACCTGAAAGTGCTTGGCATCTTCTGTCGTCTAAATTACCGCGACGGCAAACCGCATTATCTTTCCGACCTATCGCGTTTTATCGGATATGCGCGTAAAATGGCAAATCGTTACGGCGAACTGAAACCCTTGCTGTTGATTTTCGACAGGCTGGAAGGCAAACAGCCCGTGATGCAGTACACTTTTTAACCGACGGAGGAATTGCCATGCGTGTCATGATTCTGGCAGCCGGACGCGGAGAACGGATGCGTCCGCTCACCGATACAACTCCAAAGGCGCTTCTGCCTGTCGGCGGCAAGCCCTTGATTGTCTGGCATCTCGAACGGCTTGCAAAAGCCGGGTTTAGCCGCGTCATCATCAACCTGGCCCATCTTGGCGAACAGATTGAGGCCGCAATCGGCAACGGCGCGAATTGGGATATTTCCATCGTATATTCCCAGGAGCCGCCGGGCGCGCTGGAGACGGCAGGCGGCATTGCCCGCGTCCTGCCTCTTTTGGGAGATCATCCTTTTCTGGTCGTCAATTCCGATGTGTTTTGCGACTGGCCGCTGGAATCGGCGCAAATTATTTCCATGCAAAACAAGCTGGCGCATCTGGTGCTGGTTGATAATCCCGCCCACAACCCGACGGGGGATTTCAGTCTGGATAGACAGGGCAATGTTCAGGATGCCGTTGAGGATCGCTTGACCTATGCCGGAATCGGCATTTATTCCCCGGTGATGTTCAGGAATCTCGACCCCAATACGTCCGCCCGCCTCGCTCCGCTCCTCCATGACGCCGTGCCCAAGGGGCTTGTCGGCGGCGAGCGGCACGGCGGTCTTTGGGTTGATGTCGGAACGCCTGAACGCCTCCATGATTTGGACAAGATGCTGACTGCGGATTGAGCGCCATGCTTCCTGCAAGCGCCCCGGTGAGTCACCCCAACCTGAAGGTTGGGGCTTCCTCGCCACAGATGAGGGAGCCTTCGGCTCCACAAAACAACTGTCTTGCTCATCCCGCCATAAATGGCGAGGCTTCTTCAAGACACGTGGTCAATTTCAAGCGGCGTCGCGCCGCCTTCGCCGAAGTTGTAGGCGAAGGGCTGGCAATTGTGCCGACTGCGCGCGAGCACAATTTATACCCTTACCGGCCTGATTCCTATTTCCGGTATCTTACCGGCTTTTCTGAGCCGGAAGCTGTCCTTGTCATTGCCGCCGGGCGTTCCATTTTGTTCTGCCGCGAGAAGGATGCCGAGCGGGAAGCCTGGACAGGGTTTCGTTATGGTCCCGCCGCCGCCCGCGAGGTGTTCGGGTTTGATGAAGCCTTGCCGATTGATGAACTGAAACAAAAATTGCCGGAATTGATCCGCGATCATCCCGCGCTCTGGTTTGCGCCTGGCATGGATAGCGAATGGGATATTTCCATCCTGGCGGCGCTCAAGTCCGCGCGTGACACGCGCCATGCCGGAAAAGGCGCGCCCGCCCGTCTGTATGACTGGCGCGACACTCTGGATGTCATGCGAATGGTAAAGGATGATGCTGAAATCGCCCTGATGCGGAAAGCCGCGGAAATCACCGCCGCCGGACACCTACGCGCGATGCGGACCTGTAGGCCGGGGATGATGGAATACGAGTTGGAAGCGGAAATCAGCCATGAATTTCGCAGACTCGGCGCGGGCGGTCATGCTTACAGCCCTATCGTCGCAGGCGGGGCGAACGCCTGCGTCCTGCATTACACGCAAAATGACTGCCCTTTGGACGCCAGCGATCTTGTTTTGATTGACGCCGGTTGTGAATACGACGGCTACGCTGCCGACATTACCCGCACTTTTCCGGTCAATGGCCGCTTTACGGCGATAGCGAAGGATTGTTATGAAATTGTCCTTGCTGCGCAACAGGCCGCCATTGCCGCGACCGCGCCGAATGTTCCCCTGAACAAGCCGCATGAAGCCGCCGTTCGGATACTGGCACAGGGGATGCTTGATCTTGGCCTGTTGACCGGAGAGATTGATGGCGTAATTGAGAGTCAGGCTTATCGGCGGTTTTACATGCACAATACCGGACATTGGCTGGGGCTGGATGTGCATGATGTCGGCTTATGGAAACAGACCGATGCGGAAGGCAGGGAATCATGGCCTGTCCTTCTGCCCGGCATGGTCATGACCGTGGAGCCGGGGCTTTATATCGCCGCCTCGCCTGAACTGCCGGATGCTCTGGCTTCAGGCATCGGCATTCGCATCGAGGACGATGTGCTGGTCACAAATACCGGCGCAGAGGTCTATACCCACGCCCCCAGGAGCGTTACCGAGATTGAGGAAATCATGCGGACGCATTCTCCCGATATTCCAGCGTAGGAGCAGTATTGCCAGCCTGCCAAGGTAGGTGTCCCCTTTTGACTCCGGCAAAAGCCATTGAGGCGATGGGGCGCTCACTCAACCCCGGCGGTATTTTTCAGCAGGCTTTCAGTGGCGGTCTGGATAAAGGCTTTGAGTTTCTTGAAGAGTTCGTCGCGCCGGTCATCCTCGTCAGTCGCCAGATTCGCTTTTGCGTCGCTGCCCAGGCGGTAGCTGTAAAGGCGGGCATCGCCGTTCATAGGTTTTACCAGAACGCGGTCGCCGCTCACCAGCGCGACATCCTGTTCGCTGCCCGACGGCTTGATGATTGCAAATCCATTGTCATTATCCGGCAAATTCAACAAATCGCGCCCCCAGCATTGATGCCGCGTCTTGCCGCCCAAACGCCCCATTATTGTCGGAACCACATCAACCTGAGAACCGACAGTCTCCCGCATATTCCCGAACTTTTCCTGAATGCCTGGAGCCAGCAACAGCAGCGGCACGTTGAAGCGGTGTAAATTGATCTCGGTCAGTTGCTCATGGCTGCCGAAGCCATGATCCCCAAGCACCACGAACAAAGTGTCATTGTAGTATGACGATTGTTTCGCCTTCCCGAAAAACTGTCCCAATGCCCAGTCCGAATAACGCATTGCGGTCAGATGTTCGTCCCTTGAGCCGAATCCGGTCACGCTCTCCGTGGGCAATTCTTTCGGCAAGGCATATGGCGTATGGTTGGAGAGGCTTTGCAAGAGCGCGTAAAAGGGTCTGCCCTCTGCCGCCAGCTTGTCCAATTCATCAAGGGCGCGGGTAAACATGTCCTGATCGGAAACTCCCCAGGTCGGGTCAGAAACTACCGGATTGACAAAATCATGACGCCCGACAAAATTTGTCATTCCCTGATTGCCGAAAAATCCACGCTGATTGTCCCAGGCAAAATCGCCGTTATAGACATACACATCGAGAAATTCCCGACTCTTCAACAACTGGGGCAAGCCGGAAAACCTGTGTCCGCCTTCAGACATCTGCATCAGATATTCAAAACCCGGCAGATTCGGAAAACAGGCCATCGTGGCAAACATGCCCTGATGCGTATGCGTACCGTTGGAAAAGAACCGGGTAAATAACAGCCCCTCTTTTGCAAGCGCGTCAAAATAGGGAGTGATTTGCCCCGCCGCGCCCAACGCCCCGACGGAATGTCCGGCAAAACTCTCCATCATGATGACAACCACATTCTTGATCGGCAGAAGGTTTTGCTCTGGCGGCAAAAAATCCCGACGTATGGCGGCCTCGGTCGCGTCAGCCAGAGTGTCATCGGGAGTAAGCAACATGTCGCGGGCGATACTCAATGCTTCGCCTTCGGGCAGGACGGCTTTCCAGATATTTGAACGCTTGCCGGAAAAACGGTTCATCGCCGCCAGAGCGAGACTGTATGTTCCGTTAAGCCCCAATTGGTTGGCGAACATGGAATCCGTGGTGAATGCGTCGCCCCAGCGTAGTGGCGGGCCGCTGCGGAGCGTGCCGCGTATCGCCAGAACAGTCAGAAAAAGACAAAGCAGAAAAACAAGGCCGCGCTTGAAGAAGGATAATGAGGGAGAAGCAGCGGCTTCGTTCAGTCTGCCTTCGGCGGGAAGGGTTGCCTTGTCAATACGCTTTAGGACAAGGTAAAAGAGCCAGCTTGCCAGCGCCCAGGCAAAAAGCAGGCGCAAAACAGGAAATCCATACCAGAGCATACTCGCGACGGTTGCCGGGTCTTCCAGCATGTACTGAAACACCAGGCCATTCAGGCGTTGCTGGAATTCGCGGTAAAAATCAAGTTCGACAACGCCAAGAAAGATGACGATTACAGCGGCTAATGTCAGCCATACCCGCATCAGGCTTCGCGCGCGCATTGCCCGCAGGCTGAACAGCGCCAGTAACAACGGGAGCAGAATAAAGGAGACAACGCGCAAATCAAAGCGCAAGCCGTTGCCGAGCGCCTCGATGAGCGTCATCGCGGGCGTCGTTCCAATCAACTCATGGTTGTATATCAGCAGAGCCAGACGGAGAAATCCGAATAGCGCAAGGAAGGCAAGACCGGAAAGCAGGATAAAAGTCAGGTGGTTGCGAATGGAAAGTCGACCGGATACGGGAAGGGACATGGAGAATGTCGGAAGTGGAAAACGCCCGCCATTATTTGAGGCAGGGCGTGAAAAAAACGTCAAAGCCTGTCATAGATATGTCACAGAATCTTCCTAGAATGCGCTTGCAGGGTAGCTTTGCCCTGACTAAAGGATTCCTCGACATGATTCAAGAGGAGCACTCGGCTACACGCCTGTTTCACTCACCTTGCCATGAATGGCAAGGGTTTCGCTAAACGCATGTTCAACAGGAGAACATCATGCAAATCATTGGCAAAAAGTTTTTAATGGGGGCTGCCGTACTGGTCATGGCATGTTTCACGCCGGTAGAAGCCGCCAACATAACCGGAGCCGGGGCGAGTTTCCCCGCGCCGCTCTACACCCGCTGGGCGGCTGACTACAATAAAGCCACCGGGAACAGGGTCAACTATCAGTCAATCGGCTCCAGCGCCGGAATGAGGCAGATTGGAGAAAAAACGGTGGACTTCGGCGCTTCCGATATACCGCTTTCCGACGCCGACTTGCTTGAGAGGGGACTGATCCAGTTCCCGACAGTCGTGGGCGGCATCGTACCCATCGTCAATATCACAGGCATCAAGCCAGGGCAGTTGCGACTGAACAGCCAGGTTCTGGGCGATATTTATCTGGGCAAAATCTCCAACTGGGACGACCCTGCCATCGCGGCGCTGAATCCCGGCTTGAAACTTCCCAGTACGGTGATTGCCGTTGTCCGTCGCGCGGATGGCTCAGGCACGACATTTGGTTTCACGAACTATCTCTCCAAGGTTCATCCTGAGTGGAAAGAAAAGGTCGGCGAAGGCGCGGCGGTGAATTGGCCGACCGGTCTGGGCGGTAAAGGCAATGAAGGCGTGGCGGCGTTCGTGGGGCGTTTGAACGGCGCTATCGGCTATGTCGAGGTTGCTTACGCCGCGCGCAACAAACTGTCGCATACTCAACTGCAAAACCGCGCGGGCAAGTTTGTAGAGCCGTCGAATGACACTTTCAAGGCAGCGGCGGCAGGCGCGGACTGGGCAAGCACTTTCAACCATATCCTTACCGATCAGCCGGGCGATGAAGCCTGGCCGATCACCTCCGGGACTTTCATCGTGATGCACAGGGTTCAGGATAAACCTGCTCAGGCCGCCGCCACTCTTGATTTCTTCGATTGGGCTTTCAAAAACGGCGACAAGCAGGCCGAAAGTCTGGATTATGTGCCGATGCCGCAAAGCGTGAAAGACATCATTGCAAGCCTTTGGCGGACGATTGTGGACAGATCCGGCAATCCGATCAGAAAATGAGCCGTTTTCTGGATTCATAGTAGACATGCCTGACCGGCCTGTCAGAAAATAACGCCCTTTCTGAACGGTGCATTCCCGCCATGACCGATGTAGCATCCATGCCTGATTCCAGAGCCGTCCCGCTTTCAAGCGGGGCGGGCTTGATTTCCGACGCGCTTGCGGACAGGCTTTTCATGTGGCTGACGCGCGGCGCGGCGTTCCTGACCCTGACCTTGTTGTTGGGCATCATTGTTTCCCTGTTTATAGGCGCATGGCCTGCAATCAGCGAATTCGGTCTGGGGTTTTTAACGCGCAACGCTTGGGATCCGGTTCAGGAGGATTTTGGCGGGCTGGTCATGATTTACGGCACGCTGGTTACTTCCGCCATTGCGCTTGTCATTGCGGTTCCGGTGAGCTTCGGCATTGCGCTTTTCCTGACGGAGCTATCTCCTGTCTGGTTGAAGCGTCCGTTGGGAACTGCCGTGGAGTTGTTGGCGGCGGTGCCGTCCATTGTCTATGGGATGTGGGGGTTGATGATATTCGGACCAGTATTGGCAGAGTATGTGCAGATGCCGATACAGTCCTTTCTGGGCGGTGTGCCGTTTTTGGGAGCGATTGTTTCCGGGCCGCCGGTCGGAATAGGGATTTTGCCTGCGGGAATCATCCTTTCCATCATGATTATTCCCTTTATCGCTTCGGTCATGCGCGACGTATTCGAAATAACGCCGCCGCTCCTGAAAGAATCCGCCTACGCGCTGGGCGCGACTACCTGGGAAGTGGTTTGGCGCGTCGTGTTGCCCTATACCAAAACAGGGGTGTTGGGCGGCGTCATGCTGGGGCTGGGGCGCGCGCTGGGCGAAACCATGGCGGTCACTTTCGTGATCGGCAATGTCAGTCAGATAAGCTCGCTTTCGTTATTTGAGGCGGGCAACAGCATTACTTCCGCGCTTGCCAACGAATTTGCCGAGGCTGAGCCGGGCTTGCATCAGGCGTCATTGATCTACCTTGGGCTTGTCCTGTTCCTGATTACCTTTGCGGTTCTGGTCTTTTCCAAGCTGCTCCTCATGCGGCTGCAAAAGGACGAAGGCAGAAAGACGTAATCATAGAGCTGTCCGTCAATAAAGCGACGGTAATGAGCCACTGACTGGCGCGATCACGCCTTGACTCGCGCCGTGGCTGCCTTGATGGCGCTCATTAGCCGCCCGAAGCGTTGCATGCTGGCTCTCGCATCTTCCGCCGCCATACTGCTCTCGTTGATCTCATGGACGATGTTTTCAATATGCTGATATATGCCATCGGCCACCTCTTTAATATCTTTCGCAGCTCTCCGCATATTGTCGCTCATAGCGCCTACGCTGCCATATGAAGCTCTCTCCGCAAGTTTTCTTATTTCTTCCGCCACCATCGCAAATCTGCGGTCATGCTCGTCGGCGCGAGTCGCTTCAATAGTCGCTTTCAGCGCCATCAGGTTCGTTTGATCCGCAGACTGGTGCGTAGCGGCGATCAGCGTTTCAAATGCCATGACCGACTTTGCTACTTGCGCGTGGATATCCTTGAACGACTCCTGCATCTCTTTCATCAACTGATTGAAAGAGGAAACGACTACTCCCAGCTCGTCGTTACTCTTGTAATCCACTCTCAAAGCCAAGTCGCGATCCTTTTCCACACTGGACATCACGTCAACTATCCTGCCAAGCGGCTCAAAGGTGGCTTTCAGCAACCTCCAGCACACTACAACAATCAGCACAATGACTATGGCCGACACGACAGTCTGGAAGGCGCGCGCCTTGTTTTGGGACATGATGGATGCGCTTAACAATGACGTAGCAGTATTCTGGTTAATTTCCACCAGCTTTGCGACGTTATCCCGGATGACACCGGTGCTACCGCGCTCTGCCTCGATGGAGGCGGACATATCCCTGTACATAACTGCGAGATTTTCCGGCGTTGGGTTGGCAAGCGCGCGCTCCACCATATCGCTTTTGCTCGCAATCAACGGATACCACGTGCTCCAGTTCTGCCTGGTTTCATTCCAGATTCTCTTCGCCTCATCGTCGCGCGACATTCCGTCATACGTCGCAAAAGCTTTTTCCGCGTTTTGGTTGGCTGTCTTTTTCAAGGGCAGAATACGACGCAGTTCTGCAATCTGATCATCTCGCTCCAGTCCCTCCTTGGACATTATTTCGTAGTATCGCAGCACCATGTAGTTGACGTTGATTTCAAGGTCGGTGAGCGCCAGCACTTTCGGAAGCCTGTTTTCCCCAACTTCCTCCATGCTGTTTATTGCGTTTGACATATTAACGAACCCGATTAGCGAAATTGCAAACAGGGAAGCGCAGGCTGTGCCTGATACTACGTGGAATAGCGCTTTAAGTTTCATGGCAGCAACCCCTTTAAGAAAATGGTTTCAAAAAAAGCGAAAATGCCTGATGGAAAATTTTCATCAGGCGCGATAACGGAAAAGTCTGCGGCGCGAAAGGCAGCGCAGCGGGGAAAGATGATAATTGTCTACCGGCAGGCAAGCGATTACCATAAATGAGTACGCCGTTCAAATGCGGGGTGGGGGTGGTAACTCATTGATTGCAAATGATTTTTCGGTTAACATTTTTGCGATTATAGCAACTATGTTACGTATGTAAAGCTATGTTACATTTGTAACATAGATAGATAAAAAACAAAAATTTAAGCCCCCTGGCCTGAAGGCAGGGGATCCTCGACACAGGTTAGAGAGCCTTCGACTCCACAAAACAAATGCCTCGCTCGCCTCGCCATTTATGGCGAGGCGAGCGCTCGATGAGTGTTCAAAAAATGGGCGCAACGCCCCAAGGCAATCAAAGCTATGCGCGCAGAAAGACGGGGATTCCCGTACCTACGCCGCGCGCCGCGCCTTTGCGCCAAGGCAGGTCAGTTTTTCTTCCATTTGCTCGTAGCCCCGGTCAAGGTGATAGATGCGGTCAATTACGGTTTCTCCCTCCGCCGCCAGTGCCGCAACTACCAGGGAAGCGGAAGCGCGCAGATCGGTCGCCATGACCGCAGCTCCTTCCAGCCGATCCACCCCGCGCACAACCGCATGATGTCCGTCAATCAAAATGTCCGCGCCCAGACGTTTTAGCTCGGCCACGTGCATGAAGCGGTTTTCAAAAATGGTTTCCCGAATTGTCGCAATACCCTCGGCTACGCAGTTGATAGCCATGAACTGCGCCTGCATGTCCGTGGGAAAGGCCGGATAAGGCGCAGTACGAATGCTCACCGCTTTCAGGCGACGAGGAGCCTTGAGGCGGATAGCATCCCCCGACAGAGAGACTTCGCAACCGGCTTCAATCAGCTTGTCAACCACCACGTCCAGATGCGAGGCGGAAGTTTTGGCAAGACGGATTTCGCCGCCCGCAGCGGCTGCGGCGCAAAGATACGTGCCGGTCTCGATGCGATCGGGCATTACCATGTGCCGCGCCGCCTGCAATTTTTCCACTCCCCGCACATGAATCACATCGCTACCCGCGCCGGAAATTTCAGCCCCCATCGCAATCAGGCAGTTGGCAAGGTCTACCACTTCCGGCTCGCGGGCGGCGTTTTCAATAACCGTCTCGCCTTCAGCCAGGGTCGCGGCCATGAGCAGGTTTTCCGTTCCCGTCACCGTCACCATGTCGGCGCAAATCCGCGCTCCCTTCAAGCGATTGGCTCGGGCATGGATATAGCCCTGTTCCACCGAGATTTCCGCGCCCATCGCCTGCAATCCCTTGATATGCTGATCTACCGGACGCGCCCCGATAGCGCACCCGCCGGGCATTGAAACCCTGGCCTCGCCCCAGCGGGCAAGCAATGGCCCCAACACCAGAATCGAAGCGCGCATGGTCTTCACAAGGTCATAGGGCGCGACCGGATTATCAAGGCCGCAGGCGTTCAGAATCAGGGAATTTTGTCCCGCATCACGCTTTACCCCCATCTGCTCCAGAAGTTTCAAGAGCGTATTGACATCCCGCAAATTCGGCAGGTTGGAGACTTCCAGCGGCTCCGAAGTCAGGAGCGCCGCGCAAAGAATGGGCAAGGCCGCGTTCTTGGCGCCGGAAATTTCGATCTCGCCCCGAAGGGGAATGCCGCCGGAAATGATTAGTTTGTCCATGAGCAGAAACAGAACCTGAAAGATTCGGCATTGTAACGGGAACGTCACTATCAGGAACGACCATCGTAAAAAAACCCCGCGATTTGCGGGCGTTTTTCCTGGAGAAGCTCTTTCTGTGGATGCCCTGCAAGGCTTCGTTCGTCTTGTCGTGATATAGCGCTTTCCGCAAGTAGCGCGACTATAAGGGGGCTAACCATGCCGCTGCAGGGGTTAAAAATTTTTAACCCCTACGCCGTAGTCGGGAGAGAGGAGTAAAGCGCGCACCCCGACCGTCTCGTTATTTGCGGAAAAACTATACATCGTCAAGGGAATACGGACAGCGCGTGCTGGTAGCGAGCGTCAATCACGCCCAAAAGGGCAAAGCTGTCTTCATCGTCCCAACGGATGCCAAGGGTGCGGCAGGCAGTTCCGGAAATGCTTGAAACGGCATTCGATTCCCGACGCGGCAAATCCAGCGCGTAAGCGATTGCTTCTGCCAGGTGAACTGCTGCTACGATAGGGTCTCTGGCGATTTTGTCATCAGGATTATGATGATGGGTTATCGCGGCGATAATGTCTTTGGGCAAGTGCCAGTATTCCGCGACAATGCCTCCGACTTCACCGTGATCCATGCCGAACATGGCTCGTTCCGCTTCGCAGACATCCGCATCGTGCACTTCCACTTGCAGGCGCGCCTGCTGGAATTCCAGAGGACGAAAATAAGCAAGCCATAGCTGGCCGATGTCATGCAAGAGTCCGGCGACCAGCGCCCCATTCTGGTTGTGCTTTGCCTTTGAAGACAGTTCCTGGGCAGCGACGCCTGTCGCCAGACAATGCGCCCAGAGAAAATGCTGACTGGCGAAATTTCCGTTGAAGTTGGCGATACAGGTGGTCAAAACGATTTCCAGAATCCGCGAAAATCCGATAAGGGAAACAGCGGTATAGACATCCCGCACTTCCGGCCAGCCTTCGGTTCTGAGGAGCCGGTTTGCCGCGGAAAGGATATTCCCCGTCAAAACCGGATCGCGTTCGACATGCTGCGCCAGCACCATCATGCTTGAATTATCGTCTTCCAGTACGGCTAGAAGCTCATTTATGATCGTGGGAAAGGCGGGCAGGCGGGAAATTTCCTGCTTGATTTTTTCGGGCGTAATCAGGGCACTCATTGTCCTTCTTCCTTTCAGGCGGCGCGATAAGCCAGAGCCGCGTCAAAAAAGGCGCGGGTATCCGGGTCTCCCAGGTTGGTGTGGCGGAAAATTTTTTGTAATCGCTCGATCTGATCCATTTCGAAGCGTTCGCGCGCCAGATGTCCGCGAAAATCCTCTTCCTGCACGCACACGTATTGGGCGTGATGCGCGCGTAACTGCGAGATATTGTTTCGGGTCAGGCTGTGTTGCGCCGGAAAGTTCAGGACAACTCTCCCCCGATCAGTGAGTCTGACCGGCCTTGCCAGAACCATATCAGGCGCAGCCATGGAAAGGGGCAAAAACCGATGACGTGTTGACATTGAAGTCTCCCTGGAAAAAAGCCAGCAATACTCTTATTTTAATGCAGTCGCAGAAAGAAAGCACGATTTTGAGTCACCCCGGCCTGAAGGCCGGGGATTCCTCGACACAGGTCAGAGAAGCCTCAATGCTCCATAAAACAACTGTCTCGCTCACCTAGCCATAAATGGCGAGGATTGCGCTCGACGCGTGTTCAAGATGAGTTCGGGCGATCTATGCGGTAGACATGTGCGAGCGGCGGCGAAGTGATCTGCCTGCCGTCTCGTTATTTGCGGGAAAAGTTATAACCTACTCGTCATTCCCGCGAAGGCGCAGCGCTGTCCGGAATAAATTGTTCATGCGAACCGGCCTGAATTCAGTACGCTTTGAAAAAGTGGATGGGTTTAAAGCCCCCTTTATAAAGGCATCGCTCACTTTATATTGATTGTTTTGTACTGTTTTTGATGAAAGAACAGTAGGAGGGTATCGTTCAACGCCTCAAGGCTTTTGCTGTACCTCTTACTCTTCCTGTTGAATCTGGCAAGGTTATCCCTGA
>WRMF01000028.1 GCA_009777245.1 Betaproteobacteria bacterium | reverse complement strand
GGCGGGGGGCGGCCGGAGGGGCGAGGGGGGGGGGGGGGGGCGAGGGGGCGAGGAGAAACGGCTTGATCCGGTAGAAGGGTCGGAAGAGAGTGCCTACCACGCAATCGCCACTGCGGCGCAAAACCTGAACTCCCTGCGCGAAAACTGGCTGAACCCGCCGGAATGGGTCGAATGGGTCATAACAAGGGAGGAAGAAAAAGCGGGCTTTCCTAAACGCCCGCTGGCAAAACCCGGCCATGAGGAAGACCTGAAAAGGCGTACCCTGACCAATCTCTACAACGAACGCCCGCAATGGCTGAACATGGCGCACAGAGCATTGGATGCGGCGGTGGCTACAGCCTACGGCTGGGAAGACTACACGCCTGATACCAGCGACGAAGAAATCCTCCACCGCCTGCTCGCGCTCAATCTGGCGCGTAGCGCAAGAGGATTAGCCGGGTAGCAGGAGTTGGCTGGCAGCTCAGAGATTGACTTCTGCGGCGTGGTCAGCCCTCTTATAGCCGCGTTATAGTCATTCCTTTGGATAAGAGACAGGTGGGAGCATGGAAATCCAGAAGATGGTGCTTGAAATTTTGCAAACGCATCCCCTCTCCCACTTGTGGGAGAGGGTGGCCGTAGGCCGGGAGAGGGTAACGTTCAGGTTGAAATTTACGCTTCCTGAATCTTCAACTCCCTTACCCTCTCCCCCAACCCCTCTCCCGCTTGCGGGAGAGGGGAGCAAAGTGCGCTCCCCTACAGTCTCGTTATTTGCGGAAAGTGCTATAAGCACATTGCTGCAATGCAGACTTGACACTGCCACTTTGAAAGGGGGCGCTGCCGTAGGCGGCGGGGGTTTGCCCAAAGGTGTGACGCTATTGCCGTATGCAAGACCCGTCCGCAAGCCGTCGTGGTTTTGCCGGATAGCTGCCACTCGCGGCAAAGCCACAAGCAGGAAAGAGGTCAGAGGAAATGACTAACCACACAGCTCTTGCCTCAACCCTTGCCGCGCGCGGCCTTGATTACGGCGAGCTAATCCAGACTAATCCCCATCTTTTTGCTGACGCGCCGGTTTTTTTGAGCGAGGAAAGCAGGGAGCGTATTTTCCGCCTGATTGCCGCGATTGAAAGCGTTGTCGCCTTGCCTGTTTACCAACGCGCCGCCTTTGCGGATATTCCTGAAACGCCAGGGCGCGACCCCGGTTATCCGGCGGTTTTCATGGGATACGATTTTCATCTGGATGAAAACGGGCGCCCCTGGCTTATCGAAATCAACACCAACGCGGGCGGCGCGCTCCTCAATACCTGTCTTGTCGAGGCTGGATCGCATGAACCTGGGCAGGCATTATGGGATGAATGGCTTGCCATGTTCCGCGCGGTCTGGCGAATCGGCAGGGGAAAGCGTGCCTTGCGGCGCATTGCCATTGTGGATGAACAGCCGTCCACGCAATATCTCGCGCCGGAATTTGAATTATTCCGTCGGTTGTTTGCCGATGCCGGATTTGAGGTTTTGATTGCCGATCCTGCCGAATTTGTCTGGGATGGGGAGACGCTCCGTCGCGCCGGACAACCCATTGATCTTGTTTACAACCGTCTTACCGATTTCACCCTCGCCGCGCCCGCTAATTTGGCGTTGAAGGAAGCCTGGCTTGCCGATGGCGTTCTCCTGACCCCGCATCCTTATGCCTATGCCCTTTATGCCGACAAGCGAAACCTTGTCCGTCTTTCCGACCCCATCTGGCTTGCGGGCGCGAATGTGGCGAAGGAAATTCAGGATATTCTTTGTTCCGGCATTCCAAAGGCCATTGCTATTTCACCGGATATGACGACAGAGGCGCAGGAAAGACTGTGGAACGAGCGTAAAAGCCTGTTTTTCAAGCCTGCGTCCGGTTTTGGCAGTCGCGCCGTTTATCGGGGCGACAAGCTGACTCGAAAAGTCTTTGCGGAGATTTTGAAAGGCGATTACATCGCGCAACGGTTTGTCCCGCCTTCTATTCTCCGCTTGCCCGACAAGGAGTTGAAAGTGGATATTCGTTGTTATGTTTTTCAGGGACGGCCTCAACTCTATGCAGCCCGGCTTTATCAGGGACAGACTACCAATTTCCGCACTCCCGGCGGCGGCTTTGCGCCTTGCCAGGAGCCAGCCCAAGCACCCTTTTATAATGCTTTTCGCAAATAAAACGACTATCGGGCGCAGTTATTCTTTCGCGCAGACTATAATCCACTCGTCATTCCAGCGAAGGCGGGGAATCCAGTACGGCGCTTAAAGTTGCGATAATTTTCCAGAACAGGAACGACATTCCCATACCGCAAGAGGAGCAGCAGTCCCGCTTCTCGTCATACTGAACATCAGTCACAAATTCTGATGCAGCGCTGGATTCCCGCCTTCGCGGGAATGACTATTAATTGGAAGTGGGAGCAAGACTCTCACTCTCCTGATCGCTCTGGGGAAAGTATAATTATTTACAGAAAGAGCTATAAATGCTTTGCCTGCCTTGGCGGGAGAGGGTTTGCAGGTAGTGATTTTTAATTACGGGAACTGCCATAAATCACCCGCCCAGTTTGGTATCCAGCCCGGCTTCCGCCAGTTCGGCGGCGCGGAGGACGGCGCGAGCCTTGTTACAGGTTTCTTCCCATTCGCTCACAGGGTCGGAGTCGGCCACAATGCCAGCCCCGGCCTGAACCGAAAGAATGCCGTCATGGATAACGCCGGTACGAATGGCTATCGCCAGGTCCATGTTGCCCTGAAAATCAAGATAGCCCACCGCGCCCGCGTAAATTCCCCTTTTCACCGGCTCCAGTTCCGCGATTATTTCCATTGCCCGCACCTTGGGCGCGCCGGAAACCGTGCCCGCCGGAAAGCTCGCGCGCAATACATCCATAGCGGAAAGTCCGGTCTTCAGGCGTCCCTCCACGTTCGAGACAAGGTGCATCACATGCGAATAACGCTCAACCGCCATCTGTTCCGTCACCCGCACGCTCCCCACTTCCGCGACACGCCCGCAGTCATTACGCCCCAAATCGAGCAACTGCACATGTTCGGCGCGTTCTTTCTCATCTTGCAACAGATCGGCGGCCAATGCTGCGTCTTCCTCTTCCGTCGCGCCGCGCTTTCGCGTTCCGGCAATCGGACGCAGAATGACCTTTTTACCGCCCTGCTTATCGCCCTGTCGCCCCTTGTCGCCTAAACATTCGAGGCGAACCAGAATTTCCGGCGACGCGCCCACCACATGAAAATCCCCGAAATCGAAATAAAACATGTAAGGCGAGGGATTCAAACTCCGCAAGGCGCGATAAAGCGCCATTGTGGACGCGGCAAACGGCTTTTCCATCCGCTGCGAGAGCACGACCTGCATGATGTCGCCCTCGGCGATATAGTCCTTGGCCTTTCTGACCGCCGCCTGGAACGCTTCCGCGTCAAACAGGGAACGAGGCGGCGTAACACTCGCGGCAACCGCCTTTTCTTCCGGTATGGCAACCGGCTCGCGCAGCCGCGCCAGCAATTCGCGCAGCCGGTCGCACGCCTTGCGATACGCGCCCGGCACACCCGGCTCGGCATAGACAATCAGGGTCAGCTTGCCGGAGAGGTTATCCACCACCGCCAGTTCTTCGGACAACAGCAGAAGAATGTCGGGCAGTTCATCCGTATTGGAGTTGTCTTTTCTATCCAGGCGCGGCTCTATGTAGCGCGCGGTGTCATAGCCGAAACAGCCCGCCAGCCCGCCGGTAAACCGGGGCAATCCGTCCGGCAGAGGCGCCTTGAAACGCCCAAGATAGTCCGCGATAAAATCCAGAGGGTTTGCCGTTTCCGTCTGCTCGGCAATGCGCTGTCCGGTCAATGCCAGCACTCTTTTGCCGAATACGGCAATGCGGGTTGCCGCAGCCAGACCAATGATCGAATAACGCCCAAAACGTTCCCCGCCCTGCACCGACTCCAAAAGATAGGTATAAGGGACATTCGCCAGCTTCAAATAGATGGAAAGCGGCGTATCCAGATCGGAAAAGGTCTCCAGCGTCACCGGAATGCGGTTGTAGCCCCGTTCGGCCAGAGCGTTGAATGTCTGTTCGTTCATAATGCCTCAGGAAATTGGAGCGTTTGCGGCGTCAGTACGTGTATGCCCGGAACGGGAGTCGAACCCGTATGCCTTGCGGCTCCGGATTTTAAGTCCGGTATGTCTACCAATTTCATCATCCGGGCAAAGGCGCTACACACAAGGCGCACATTCTACCATGCCTTGTTTTATAGCGCTTTCCGCGCGGGGGTAGGGAGTTCGGCAAACCACATATCCATTACTCCTCACGAAACGAGGGAAAAAATCGAACCGGCTTGTTGCCAAGCCGCAAAAAGATCGGGAACAATGAGATCAGCGCTATCAGGCACAAGCGGCGCGCCTTCAGTATAGCCATACGGCACAAGCCAGACCGGGCAACCGGCAGCTCGGGCAGCCATCGCGTCATTGACGGAATCGCCAATATGGAGATTTTCCGTCGGCGCGACCCGCAACTGTCGACAGGCATACAAAATAGGCTCCGGTTCAGGCTTAAGGCAAGGCGTGCTATCACCGCCGACAACAACCTGAAAATAGTCGGACAGCCCGGTTTTTTCAAGCAGCGGCAGGGTATAGAGAAGGCGTTTGTTGGTCACGACCGCAAGCGGCAAACCGGCATCGAAAAAAGCGGACAGACCTTCCCGCGCACCGGGATAAAGCGTAGCGGCGCGCCCGTTTTCCTCTGTGTAATAAAGCCGGAAAAGACGCATTCCTTCCTCAAGCTCGCTTGCGGAAGGCGGCATCTCCCAGGTCAGGCAACGCTCTATCAAATCTCGCATTCCCCTGCCGACAAAAATACGTATTTCCGCCTCGTCCCGCGCCGGTTTGCCCATCGCCGCCAACATGCGCCGACAGGCAGCGGCAATGTCCACCGCAGTATCCAACAGCGTCCCATCCAGATCGAATGTCACGGAAGATATTTTTTTCACCGGCGTCAAACTCCCGCCAGTTCCCTGCGTAGACCGGCAATGACGGAATCGTAACGATGCGGATCATCCGCCCTTGCCGCGCCGAACACGGCGGAACCGACCACAAACAAATCAGCCCCGGCTCTGGCAATTTCGGCAATATTCTCCACCTTGACGCCGCCGTCGACCTGCAAGCGAATACGACGCCCGGTCTCTCGCTCGTAAGCGTCAAAACGCTCGCGCAATATCCTTATCTTCGGCAGAGTCGAAGGCAGAAAAGCCTGTCCGCCAAACCCCGGATTGACGCTCATGACAAGCGCCAGATCAAGCCTGTCCATAACGCAGTCCAGCACATTGACCGGAGTCGCCGGATTGAGAACCAGTCCGGCCTTGCAGCCATGCTCACGAATCATGGCAAGGGTGCGGTCGACATGACGCGAGGCTTCGGGATGGAAGGTAATCACATTCGCGCCCGCTTTGGCAAAATCAACAATCAGACGATCCACAGGCTCCGCCATCAGATGCGCGTCAATCGGCGCGGTAGTGCATGGCCTGATAGCCTCGCAAACCAGAGGGCCGACCGTCAGATTAGGCACATAATGGTTATCCATCACATCAAAGTGCACCCAATCGGCTCCGGCGGCTATGACATTGGTCACTTCCTCGCCAAGACAGGCAAAGTTCGCGGAAAGGATGCTGGGCGCAAGCAGATAATCAGATGATAAGATTGTCATAACACATCGCTTCAGTCAGAAAAAAACAAAACCCCCGATATTTTACGCCATAGGCAGAAAATACCGGGGGTAGGGAAACGGCAGGCATCCGCCGCATGACGAGGTGCCCGATACGATTAGACGCGCACCGCTTTTTCAAGCAAGCGAGTCACGCGCCAGCTCTTGGTACGAGAGATAGGACGCGATTCCTCGATTTCGACCAGATCGCCTTCCCCCATCTCATTGTTCTCATCGTGGGCGTGATATTTCTTGGAGCGGGTAATAAACTTGCCGTAAATCGGATGCTTGACCCGACGCTCAACCAGAACCGCCACGGTTTTATCCATTTTGTCGCTGACGACGCGCCCGGTCAGAGTGCGCTTGTTGCGCCCCGTCGCCTGTACGCTTTCCGGTATACGGATGGTTTCCGCCGCCTGGATAGATTCCACCGTTTCAGTAGCTTCCGCCGTTTCGGTGTTTTCCGCCGTCTGGATAGTTTCTGTCGTCATATCATGCCGCCTTTTCACGAAGAATGGTACGCACCCGCGCAATATCGCGGCGCACCTTGCCAAACTGGCTGGTATTGGGAAGCTGCTGCGTCGCATGTTGCATCCGCAGGCTGAACTGCGCTTTCAAGAGCGCCAGCAATTCGGCTTTCAGCTCGTCCACGCTTTTCTTTCTCAATTCAATCGCTTTCATGATTCACACCACATGTCTGGTAACAAAGGTAGTACTGAACGGCAGCTTGGCAGACGCAAGACGAAACGCCTCGCGCGCCAATTCTTCGCTCACTCCGTCCATTTCATAGAGCACCTTGCCCGGCTGGATTTCGGCAACCCAGTATTCGGGATTGCCCTTGCCGTTACCCATCCGAACTTCGGCAGGCTTCGTGGAAATGGGCTTGTCCGGAAAAACACGAATCCAGATACGCCCGCCCCGCTTGATATGGCGGGTCATGGCGCGGCGCGCGGCCTCAATCTGACGAGCCGTTATGCGCCCGCGAGTGGTGGCCTTCAGCCCCCATTCGCCGAAGGAAACCTTGGCTCCGCGGGTCGCCAGACCTTCGTTGCGTCCCTTGTGCTCTTTCCGGTATTTGCGACGTTTAGGTTGCAGCATTTTTCACTCCTGGCTTTCTTACTCTTTTCTTGGCTGGCTTCGGGTCGCCGTTAGCCGGTTTTTTATCATTGCGTTCCGCAGGTTTTTTATCACTGCGGTCAGCCTGCTTTTTATCGCCGCCGCGCGGGGCGCGGGCGGGACGCTCGCCATCAGGACGGGGAGAACGGCGCGAACGGCGATTTTCCTCAGCGGTTTTTTCTTCCGCTTCCTGCTGCTCGCTTTCCGACAAACGCTCGCCCTTATACACCCACACCTTGATGCCGATCGCGCCATAAGTGGTCTCGGCGGTGGAAGTGCCGTAATCAATGTCGGCTCGTAACGTGTGCAGCGGAACCCTGCCTTCCCGATACCATTCGGTACGGGCAATCTCAGCGCCGTTCAGGCGACCGGAACTCATGACCTTGATGCCCTGGGCGCCAAGACGCATGGCGTTCTGCATCGCGCGCTTCATCGCCCGACGGAACATGATCCGCTTTTCCAACTGCTGCGCGATCGAATCGGCAATCAGTTGCGCGTTCGTCTCCGGCTTTCTGATTTCCTCAATGGAAACATGAACCGGAATGCCCATGATGCGCTCAAGCTCTTTTTTCAGCACTTCAATATCTTCGCCTTTTTTGCCGATCACAACACCGGGGCGGGCGGAAAATACGGTAATCCTGGCATTCTTGGCGGGGCGCTCAATCAGGATGCGGCTGACCGAAGCGTTCTTCAGCTTGTTGCCAAGATATTCACGCACCATAATATCCTGCGCCAACATGCCGGAAAAGTTACGGCTGCCGGAATACCAGCGGGAATCCCAATCGCGGGTCACAGAAAGGCGAAAACCTGTCGGATGAATTTTTTGTCCCATGATTTATCCTTTATCCCCAACCGTCAGATAGATGTGGCAGGTCGGCTTGGAAATCCGGTTGCCACGACCTTTGGCGCGCGCGGAAAAACGCTTCAGCGTCGCGCCTTTTTCGACATGAATGGTTTTGATTTTCAACTCGTCAATATCCGCCCCATCGTTGTGCTCGGCATTCGCCACTGCGGACATCAACACCTTTTTCACGATGCCCGCGCCCTTCTGGGGAGAGAAAGTCAGAATATCCATAGCGCGTCCTACTTGCTTGCCCCGCACCAGATCGGCGATAAGCCGACCCTTCTGGGCAGACAGGCGCACTCCTCGCAAAATTGCAATAGTTTCCATGCGGTCTCCTTACTTCTTCGCTTTCTTGCCGGCGGTATGACCCTTGAAAGTACGGGTCAGGGAAAACTCGCCCAGCTTGTGACCAACCATGTTCTCGGTAACATAGACCGGAATATGCTGTCTGCCGTTGTGTACCGCAATCGTCAAACCCACGAAATCCGGCATGATGGTGGAACGGCGCGACCAGGTCTTGATCGGGCGCTTGTCCCTGCCGATCTGGGCAGCCTCGACTTTTTTCAGCAAATGGGCATCGGCAAACGGGCCCTTTTTAACGGAACGTCCCATATTCTCTTATCCCTTCTTATGACGACGCTGCACGATCATGTTGCTCGTGCGCTTGTTGTTACGGGTACGATAACCCTTGGTCAACTGTCCCCACGGATTGACCGGAATCCGCCCGCCTCCGGTACGGCCTTCGCCGCCGCCGTGCGGGTGATCAACCGGATTCATGGCGACGCCGCGTACCGTCGGACGAATCCCGCGCCAGCGATTCGCCCCGGCCTTGCCTATTTTCCTGAGACTGTTCTCTTCATTGCCGACCTCGCCTATGGTGGCGCGGCATTCAATATGAACCCGGCGAATTTCGCCGGAGCGCAGACGAAGCTGGGCATACAGACCTTCCCGCGCCAGAAGTTGCACGGATGCGCCCGCCGCCCGCGCCATTTGCGCGCCCTTGCCGGGAATCATTTCCACGCAATGCAGGGTCGTGCCGACCGGAATGTTGCGAATCGGCAAGGCGTTGCCCGGCCTGATCGGCGCTTCCGCCCCGCTCATGACCTTCTGCCCGACTTCCATCCCCCTGGGCGCGATGATATAGCGACGCTCGCCGTCGGCATAGCAAAGGAGAGCGATATGCGCGGAGCGATTCGGATCGTATTCAAGCCGTTCCACCTTGGCGGGAATGCCGTCCTTGCGCCGCTTGAAGTCAATCACCCGATAATGCCGCTTATGCTCGCCGCCCTGATGGCGCATGGTAATGCGACCATTGTTGTTGCGGCCTGCGTTATTCGTTTTTTTCTCCACAAGAGCCGCATAGGGCTTGCCTTTGTGAAGATTGCCGGAAACCACCTTGACTACGGCGCGACAACCGGCTGAAGTAGGTTTGATTTTGACGAGAGCCATTACGCGCCCCCTTCCGCAAAATTGATTTCCTGCCCCGCCTTCAAACCGACAAAGGCTTTCTTCCAGCCTTTGCGAATGCCCTTCATCTGGCGAAAACGCTTGACCTTGGCATGAACATTGGAGATTTGCACAGATTTCACCTCTACCTTGAAGAGCATCTCGACCGCCGCCTTGATTTCCGGCTTGGTGGCGTCATGAGCCACCCGGAAAATGAACTGGGAATGCTTGTCCGCCACATGGGTCGCTTTTTCGGAGACCTGGGGCGCAAGGAGAACCTGAAGCAGGCGTTCCTGATTCGGCTTGCCCGACGTATGCTGGCGGATGCCGCCATTCTTTCGCCGCGCCACTTTCAATTTACGTTGTTGCAATGGAGTCATGCCCACATCTCCTCAAACTTTGCCACGGCGTTCTTCGTTACCAGAACTCTGGAAAAATTAACCAACGACACCGGATCGGCTTCCTGCGCTTCCAGCACCAGCACGTTCGGCAGATTGCGGGAAGAAAGATAAAGGTTTTCGTCCAACTCGTCGGTCACGACCAGAAGACGCTCGTCCGCCAGACCCAATCCCTTCAACTTTTGCGCGAAAAGTTTGGTCTTGGGCGCGTCAATCGCCAGGGAATCCACAACCAGCAGACGATCCTGCCGCACCAGCTCGGAGAGAATCGAGGCAACACCGGCGCGAAACATCTTGCGGTTGATTTTATGACTGAAATTTTCATCCGGCGAACTTGGGAAAGCACGACCGCCCCCACGCCAGATAATGGATGAAGACATACCGGCGCGGGCGCGCCCTGTGCCTTTCTGTTTCCACGGCTTGCGCGTGCTGTGCGCCACTTCGCCGCGCGTTTTCTGCTTTCTGTTGCCAAGACGGGCATTGGCCTGATAGGCCACCACGACCTGATGCACCAGCGCCTCGTTGTAGTCGCGGGCAAAGAGTGTATCGGACACCGGCAGCGTCGCCGCTTCCTGGCCTTCTTCGTTGATGATTTTCAATTCCATGCCGGACTCCTTACGCCTTGACCGCAGGCCGCACAACCACGTCGCCGCCTTTTGCGCCGGGAACCGCGCCCTTGATTAGCAAAAGCTGACGTTCGGCATCCACACGCACCACGGTCAATCCTTGTTGCGTCGCTACGACATCGCCCATATGGCCTGCCATGCGCTTGCCAGGAAAAATCCGCCCCGGGTCCTGACACATGCCGGTGGAGCCCGGTGTGTTATGGGAAATGGAATTACCGTGGCTGGCTCGTTGCGAGCTGAAATTGTGGCGTTTGATCACGCCCTGGAAGCCCTTGCCGATGGAAGTTCCGGTCACGTCGACCTTCTGACCTTCGCTGAAGATCGTAACCGCGACAGAATCCCCGGGCTTGAAGCCGGGCAGCGCCTCCGGTTCGACGCGAAATTCTTTCATCGTCTTTCCGGCTTCCACTCCCGCCTTGGCCATATGTCCGGCCAAAGGCCTGGAGACGCGCTGGGCGCGGCGCTTCCCGAAAACCACCTGCACGGCTGCATAACCGTCGGTTTCCGGCGTTTTGACTTGGGTCACGCGGTTATCGGACACGTCCAGCACCGTAACCGGAATGGACGCGCCATCCTCGGCAAAGATGCGAGTCATGCCAACCTTGCGACCTACAAGGCCTAGACTCATGTTTATTCTCCTCATCGCCGACTGCGATTGGTCGGCGGGGTTTTGCAAATGGGCTTTCGCCCTCGAAAAAGGTTTGGATTATACCCATAGAAATTTCATTCGCGCAAGTGTTTTCTGATTTTATAGTGCTGTCCTTGAATAAAGTGACTGCCAAGTGGTGTATGAGAGAGGCAAAATACCTGCATCCCTTCTCCCGCTTGCGAGAGAGTGTGGCTTAAGGCAGGGTGAGGGCAACGGGGCAGGTTGAAATTAATGCTTCCCGAATCTTCAACTCCATTGCACTCTCCACCATACCCTCTGATAGTAACGTTATTTGCGGAAAGCGCTATACACACCACTTGGCAGTCACTTTATTCAAGGAAAGCACCATAACCGGCTGCGAAGCCGTCCGGGTTGAACGCAAAGTTAGGCGCTATTGCCTTGTTGGTGCTCTGTTCCTGCATAAATCCACATAGGCGCTGTTCGATCCGCTCGCGTAAACCCCATTGCTTCGTAGAAATGCCGCGCATCACCATCGGCGGTGAGCATGAGTTGGTGGAAGGAGCGATAGCGATTCAGCATCGCTTCCATTAGCGCGCGACCTATGCCTCGACGATACAGATCAGGGTGAACCAGCATGTGCGGAAAGTACACGACCAGATACCCATCTGATATCGTGTTCGCCAGACCGACGAGCCTGTCGCCAATCCGAGCAGTCGCAAGCGAGTGCGAGTTTCTCAAAGCCGACATCAATTCGATTGGCTTATCCGCCGCCGACCAACCGTTTGCTGTGTAGAGTTCGACTACTTCATCTGCTTTGATCGAGTCGTTCAAACTAACAACAAAATTCATCGCCTCTCCATTTTTTGCCTAACGTTAAAAGCCAAGCGGCGACCCGACAGGGCCGTCCGCTTTTAGGCACAGACCCAACTGCGAAACGCCTACACGGCGTACTCCAATTCGGCCTGTGCACAAGCAATCTTTCTCCCCTATCTCGGTTGCTTCTTGGCTGGCTTATCCATAATCCAATTTGGATGCAGAACGTACTTTCGTACCAGATCATCGAGTTCCCGACTATGGTACATGTCAATGCACTTTAGAAGTGCGAACTCTGCATCGACATACCCCTCTATGGGAAGACTGTAGTCGCGGCGCAGGTATTTGTCGATTAAATCGAACATTTTTGAGTCCACATCCAGATCATAAGATGTCATCTCAATATAAATGGCGCCTGTTTTTTGGGCATCCAATCCTGCGGGTGAGTCTTTGTAAGCTTGCGAAACGCAATACGCTAACGCACGATCCTTGAAGTTGGTGGCGTTGTTTCGTGTAACGGCCATAACCTGATCCGCTCCCGCGTGCGCTAGGGCTGAACACAGAAACAGGATAGCAAGAAAATAACACCTCATGGCAGTTCCCAAAAATGTGCTTTTGTGGTTCGATACGCCGCTTCCCGTTCATTGAAGTAGCAGTGGTCATAACACGAATAACCATCGTATAAAGTTGCATGCCCACCAGCGTCTGACCAGCCTGATACCTCGAAAAGAATGACACCTTTCCGCCCTGCCAGAGCGTCAGGTGGGGGGTATTTGATGACTTCAGGGCTGCCCCATTGCTGGCGTAGGAAATCGATCAGATTGCGAACACGGAAAAAGTAGTTCTTCTTGTCCTTGCCCGTCACAGTCTTTCCACGCGTTGCCGGGATATACGTGCCAGTCTGATTGAGTATATAGCTCATGCGAACAGCACAAGTGTTTGTCCAAGGGTTTTTAGGAAGCCTGATATTGATCTCGACGGTTCCGCCAACGACTTGTGCGACCTTTTCGGCCGAGTCGGTAGGGCTATAGATTCTTTGTGAGGCAGCCCAAGCAGCTGCGAAAAATGGTTTTGCCAAGTTTTTTCTCCCCTGTTGTAATGCTGATGAGCAGCCTAACGTTTATGTTAACCGGCACCCAAGCGCGCAGCGATTGGGTGTCCAGCGACCGAAGGGAGTGGGGTTGAACATGTTGTTAGGACGCTTGGCGAAACTGAACACAAGCCCAACGCACGACCCGCAAAGAATACCACCTTCATTCACCGAGATTTGCTTGGAGATCTCTTCCAAACCTTAGCTGGGCAACATCGCAGGCCATTTCAATAATTCTCTTAATGCGCTCGCGGCTGAGATTGGTGCCGAGCCACCAACCGGAGGTCAACTGCCTGGAATAATCGCTTACTAAATCAGGGCGCCCTGGAAAGAGATCTGCGGGGTTCTTTGCAATGAATCGGCGCTTGTTCCCATGCTTTGGCAAAGCAGCAAACCGTTCAAGGAAGGTAGAGTCCCGCTTGGAAAGTGCTTCAAATACCTCTTCGAGCATGTCAGCGGTATTTCGTGCGGGATAATGATGTCCGTCGAGCAAAAAGCCAATGGATGATAAGAGTCGAGGGCTAGATGTACGTCCCTGGGGTAAGGAAGTTACCGGGGTCACAGGAGCGGAGTGCGGTGGCGACAAAACTCTAATTACTGTTGGACGGGAAATGGCGTTGCTTTCTCTTTCTTTTAGGAAGCGCGCAACCGTGTCAAGGTCTGGCTTATAGCCACACAAGTTCTCCACGCTGTCGGCAACTAGTTCGAGTAGCTGCTCATCTTCTTCTTCGATCAGGCGTGCCCATGCTTTTGGCATAGATGCCTTCATCTGCCTGTCACGCGAGACATTGCGGTAGTCCTCGCGTGCTGCCTCAATCGCCGCACCAGACTCGATAGATTGGTAATGTAGGTAGCGATTTAGGCGAGTGACGCATTCGGAAATATCGCGTTCGACAATATCGAGCTTGTAAACCCGACGCTCTCCATAATCACCTTGTTCGCCAGGGAGAAAGAAGTTCCACTCTCGTCCGTCGGTGAGTATTGCCAGCGGGACACCAGCGTGGAATGCGTACTCGAATAACTGGCGCTCGGCTCCCTCGCTCTGACCGATTTGCTTCACTTCAACGAAAGCAATCGGTTTCCCAAGTGGGTGACACAGAGCGTAGTCGACTCTTCGGCCTTGGAGAGAGAATTCAGGACATACAATTTGTGTGTCATACGCAGGCCATGATAGAGCATGCAGTAGACGCAGCACGATACCTTGTGAGACAGCAGCCTCATTGTTGAATCGTCCTGATTTGATACCGGTGCGGATTTCCTCAATGTGTTTTTCTAGGCTCATTCGTTGCTGTTCCAAGGTGGGTGGTGCCTCCTAACGTTTATGCTAACCGGCACCAAGCGCGTAGCGATTGGGTGCCCAGCGACCGAAGCACGCGAGGTTGAACATGTTGTTAGGACGCTTGGCGACACCGGACTCACGCTCAACCGAACGCACGACTCGCAAAGAATACCACCTTCGCCTGCCAGAGCGGGATGTGACCGCGAGGCCGGGCGTTGACCAGATGTAGCGCAAGAGGACGAAATTGGCATGTGCATTGGCTTGGTCATGAATGCGACGGCGTGAGCGCCTAACTATGTTGAGGGGAGCATTGTCATCTGGTTTTTATACGTAGTCAACTAATTTAAAACAACGTGCTTAAAACAGCGGGTGTAGCCCAAATGAGGTGAGCTTGCGCCCCTGCCGCTCCGTCTGGCTCGGAGAATAAGCAAGGCAGCCGACGATCTTCACGCAAACCGCCAGCTACGAAAGGGTCATGCTATTATTTCATTTTTATCGTTGCCCAAAACGGGCGGGAGAAATTCATGAGTTCTGTAGTTGATGTCATCGCGCGCGAAATCCTGGATTCACGCGGCAATCCCACCGTCGAATGCGATGTGTTGCTTGAATCCGGCGTCATGGGGCGCGCCGCTGTGCCTTCCGGCGCGTCTACCGGCTCACGGGAAGCAATGGAGCTTAGGGACGGCGACAAAAATCGCTACCTCGGCAAAGGCGTTCTGAAAGCCATTGAGCATGTCAACACCGAAATTTCCGAAGCCTTAATCGGTCTGGACGCGCAGGAACAAGCGTTCATTGACCGGATGCTGATCGAGCTTGACGGAACGGAGAATAAATCCCGATTGGGGGCAAACGCGCTTCTGGCCGTGTCCATGGCGGTCGCCCGCGCCGCTGCGGAAGAATCAGGATTGCCGCTCTATCGCTATTTCGGCGGCATGGGGCCGATGCAAATGCCGGTTCCCATGATGAACATCGTAAATGGCGGCGCGCACGCGAACAACAATCTGGATTTTCAGGAATTCATGATCATGCCGGTGGGCGCTTCCCGCTTTAACGAAGCATTGCGTATCGGCGCAGAGGTCTTTCACGCCCTGAAAAAAATCCTCGACAAAAAGGGGCTTTCCGTCGCCGTTGGAGATGAAGGCGGGTTTACGCCCAACCTGTCAAGCCATGCGGAAGCCATACGTTTAATCCTGCAAGCGATTGAGCAAGCGGGATACGCGCCGGGAAGGGACGTTCTGCTCGCGCTCGATTGCGCCGCCTCTGAATTCCATAGTGACGGCAAATACCGCCTCGCGGGCGAAAACCTGCAACTCTCTGCGATAGAATTGGCGGATTACCTGGAAAACCTTGCCAACCAGTTTCCGATTGTCTCGATCGAAGACGGCATGGCGGAAAGCGATTGGGAAGGCTGGAAACACCTGACGAAACGCTTGGGCAAACGTCTGCAAATCGTAGGCGACGACCTGTTCGTGACCAATACGCGCATCCTGAAAGAAGGCATCCAGAAAGGCGTTGCCAACGCTATCTTAATCAAGGTCAACCAGATCGGAACCCTGTCCGAGGCCTTCGCCGCCGTGGAAATGGCCAAGCGCGCCGGTTATGCCGCCGTGATTTCGCATCGCTCCGGCGAAACGGAAGATTCCACGATTGCCGACATCGCGGTAGGTCTGAATGCAGGGCAAATCAAGACCGGCTCCCTTTCCCGCTCGGATCGTATCGCCAAATACAATCAGCTTCTCAGGATTGAAGAAGACCTGGGTGATACGGCTTCCTATCCGGGACGGGAGACCTTCTATAACCTGCGCTGATTCATCGCCATGAACAGGCTGACTCTGGGTCTGTTGCTGCTGGTCTTGCTGTTGCAATATCCCCTGTGGTTTGGCGACGGCGGCTGGCTCAAGGTCTGGGAGTATGACCAGAGACTTGAGCTTATTCAGGAGGAAAACCAGAAGATCAGGCGAAGGAACGCCGCGCTGGAAGCGGAAGTGCGCGACTTAAAAGGCGGGTATGAAGCCATTGAGGAGAGCGCGCGCTCCGAACTCGGCATGATAAAGCCGGGCGAGATTTTTATCCCATTCACAGGCGAGGAAGCAGCTGCGGAGGCGCCAAGGCGCGATACAAACGGGAAAGCCGGAAAAGGGAATTGAGAAAACGCCCTGATGTATAGTCATTCCCGTAAATAATAAACCTTTTGGCTTCGCCGCGAGTGGCTTCGCCACTAGAGCGTTTTTGATTTAAGCGCGCGCACTTTTTCTCCAAGGGCAAAGTCGCGCAGACGACCATTCCCCAAACCCTCTCCCACTCGCGGCGCAGCCGCTCGCTTTGATGCCACAAGCGGGAGAGGGGAATTAAGCACACTCCCCGACCGTCTCGTTATTTTCAGAAAGCGCTATATATGGAAACCTCGCCTGATACAAACACGCCGCATCTGTTACAATCTGTCCTTTTCCATGATTCCGTGTCCATGTCCGGCGATTTACTGGTCAGTATCGAAAATCTTTGCTTTGACTACGGCGACAAGCCGGTTTTGCGAGGCATTGACATGCGTATCCCCAAGGGGCGGGTTGTCGCCATAATGGGCGGTTCTGGCTGCGGCAAGACCACGCTTTTACGCCTGATCGGCGGACAGTTGCGCCCCACTTCGGGGCGGGTGAGCGTGGCGGGCGAAGAAGTAAGCGCCATGCGTCTCACCGAGCTTTACGCCCTACGCAAGCGAATGGGGATGCTGTTCCAGTTCGGCGCGTTATTCACCGATCTTTCCGTATTCGATAACGTCGCCTTTCCGCTGCGCGAGCATACTGATTTGCCGGAAGCTCTGATTCGCGATCTGGTCATGATGAAGTTGCAGGCGGTGGGATTGCGCGGGGCACGGTATTTGACGCCTCGCGCCCTGTCCGGCGGTATGGCGCGGCGGGTGGCGTTGGCGCGGGCGGTGGCTCTTGACCCGGCGCTTATCATGTACGACGAGCCTTTTACCGGCCTTGACCCTATTTCTCTGGGCGTTATCGGTAAATTGATCCGGCGCTTGAACGACGCCCTGGGCGCGACTTCGATCATGGTGACGCACGATGTGCAGGAATCCTTGCTGATTGTGGATTACATCTATTTCATTTCCGACGGGCAAATCGCGGCGGAGGGAACGCCGGACGAAATTCGCGCTTCCCGCGATCCTTTCGTGGAGCAGTTCGTCAAGGCAAAGGCCGACGGGCCGGTGTCATATCATTTCCCCGCATTGGGAATAGCGGCGGATTTTGGGGTGATGTCGGCGGGAGTTCCGGCGTGATTAAGCTACTACAGGTCTGCGTAAACTTACTGCGCCTGCTTGGCGGCAATACGGTTGATCGTATCTGGCGGCTTGGTTATGCCAGCAGGTTTTTCTTGACGGTGCTTTTGCGTTCAGGCCACGCCCTTTTGCATTTTCGCCTGGTCATGCGGGAAATATGGTTTGCCGGGGTTCTCTCGCTCATCATCATCATGATTTCCGGTCTGTTTGTCGGCATGGTGCTGGGCTTGCAGGGCTATGAGATTTTGCAGCGTTACGGCTCGTCGGAAGCCTTGGGGACGATGGTGGCTCTTTCCTTGCTGCGCGAATTGGGGCCGGTTGTCGCGGCGTTGCTCTTTGCTTCCCGCGCAGGCTCCGCGATTACCGCCGAAATCGGCCTCATGAAAACCACCGAACAATTAACGGCAATGGACATGATGGCGGTCGATCCGGTGACAAGAGTCGTCGCGCCGCGATTTTGGGGCGGCGTTATTTCCATGCCGTTTTTGGCGGCGCTCTTTTCCAGCATGGGCATTTTCGGCGGCTGGCTGATCGGCGTTGTCTTTATCGGCGTTGATGACGGCGCGTTCTGGTCGTCCATGCAGGCTTCGGTAGATTTTCGCTATGATGTCTGGAACGGAATCTGCAAAAGTCTGGTGTTTGGCGTAGCGGTTTCCCTGATAGCCGTTTTTGAAGGCTTCGATTCCGAGCCGACGGCGGAAGGTGTCTCCCGCGCCATTACCCGCACCGTAGTCACTTCGGCGCTTGCCATTCTCGCGCTGGATTTTGTTTTGACCTCTTTCATGTTCAGAGGAATGTCATGAACCGCACTATTCTTGACCTTTGGGTTGGTTTTTTCGTGGCCATCGGGATTGGCTCATTGTTGTTTCTTGCGCTCAAAGTCAGCAGCTTTTCCGGCATAGATATGGAAAAGGCTTATCGGCTTGAAGCTCGCTTTGATAATATCGGCGGCCTGAAGACGAAATCGCCGGTGCGAAGCGCGGGCGTGCTCGTGGGCAGGGTGACGGACATCCGTTTTGATAACGCCACTTATGAGGCTCTGGTAATAATGCACATTGACAGCCGTTACGTTTTTCCGGCGGATACCTTCGCGGCCATTTATACCGCCGGTCTGCTGGGCGACCAATACATCGGCCTGGAGCCGGGCGGCGACGAGCGAGACCTTGCCAATGGAGATTCCATCTTCAAGACCCAATCCGCCGTGGTGCTGGAGAAGCTCGTCGGCCAATTCCTGTTCAGCAAGGCTGCCGAAGGACAGAATCAGTGAACATTCGTAATTGCCTGATTTTTTTAAGCGCGCTCTGCCTTTTTTCGGGTTGCGCGACCCAGCGCGTGCCGATAGCGGCTGATCCTTTGGAAGGATTCAACCGCACCATGTTTACCGTCCACGAAGGACTGGACACAGTGCTTTTGAAACCGGTGGCGCAAGGTTATGACGCTGTTGTGCCTGCTCCCGTAAAGAGGGGTGTCGGCAATTTCTTCGAGAATTTCCGCGATGTCGCCAGGAGCGGAAACGCTTTTCTTCAGGGCAAGGGAAGGCAGGGCGTAACAGGGCTTGGTCGGATTCTCATCAACTCAACCCTGGGTCTGTTTGGGCTTTTTGATGTCGCAAGCGAAATGGGTTTGCAAAAAGGAACTGAGGATTTCGGACAAACTCTTGCGATTTGGGGCGTGCCTTCCGGCCCGTATCTTTTCGTGCCGTTGATAGGCCCTTCCGGCGGGCGCGACATCGTTGGTTTTACCGTGGATGCCTATGCCAATCCGCTATGGTATCTGACGAAGGATGAAATTGCCGTTCGTAACTCGCTTATCGGAATTTACACAATGCACACTCGCGCCAATCTTCTGCCTGCCGATCGTATTTTAAGCGAGGCAACTTGGGACAAATACGCCCATATTCGCAGCGCCTATTTGCAGCGGCGCGCGGCGATAACCGGCAGACCAACGCTTGACGATTACGACGATCTGGATGATCCGCCAGACGGGGAATAATTTTTTGCAAAGAGGAAGCAATCATGAAACGTATCATCAGCCTGTTGTTTTCTGCGGCGTTCCTGTTCGCCGCGCCTGTGATCAACGCGCAGGAAACCGCGCCCGATGCTCTTGTCAAGAGCGTGACCGAGGATGTCCTGGAAATCATGCGACAGAACAAGGATATTCAGGCGGGCAGTATCAATGAAATCAGCAAACTGGTAGATGCCAAGGTGCTGCCGCATTTCAATTTTCGGCGAATGACCCAACTTGCGGTTGGACGCGGCTGGCGGCAGGCGAGCGCCGACCAGCAGGATGAACTGGCGCGGCAATTTCGTGATTTGCTTGTCCGTACTTACGCGAATGCGGTTGTTTCCTACAGCAACCAGAGGTTTGTTTTCAAGCCGCTCAGGATGAACCCCAACGACACCGAAGTTATGGTGCGAACCGAGATCATGCAGCCCGGCGGAAGTCCGGTCGCGCTTGACTACAGCATGGAAAAGACAGAGCAAGGCTGGAAGGTCTACGACGTGGTGGTGGGCGGCGTCAGTCTCGTGACCACTTATCGGGATAGCTTTGCCCAGGAAGTTCGCGCAGGCGGCATAGACGGCCTGATTAACGCGCTGACCGAGCAGAACAAGGCGCTTCAGGCAAGACAGAATCAGACATGATCCGATACGAGACTGCCGCTGATACCCTGCCGCGCCTGACTGTGGAAGTCGCGGCGGTGACGATGAAGAACGCGCGCGCGCTTCTGAAGGCGGGGCAGCCGTATCTGGACGGCGGGGAAAAGATTGTAAATCTGGCGGCGGTTAAGGAAGTTGATTCCGCCGCGCTCGCCGTTCTGCTCGAATGGCAGCGGAAAAATCGCGCTCTGGCGGGCAAGGCGGCGGGTAAGGTAGCGGATGAGGGAAAGACAGGGACGCTGCGTTTTTCAGATGCGCCTGTAAACCTTGTCACTCTGGCTGAACTCTATGATTTACAGGAAGTGATGGGGCTTGTCTGACAACTGTTTGTTGACAGCTTTGGAAAAGCTCGTTATGCTGATCAGCCCTTTTAGACTGTTAATTAGCCATGTCTGATAATACCCCCCCCCCCCCGCTTGGCGCTGCTGAGAAATCAGGCGGTAAGAGAAAAGGTTGGCTTTCGCGCAAAAAGCAGGCTATGGAAAAGGTAGATGCTTTACGATCAGCCAAAGAGATGGCAGATGTCTTTTTCGGAACAAATAGCGAGATTAGCAAACGCATCGGTTCTGAATTAAGGTTTCGCCGCTTAAAAGCCATTTTGGGGGGTGAGATTGTGAAATTCTTGCGTATTCATGAGCATGAACGTCTTGACCAACTGGAATTGTTTACGCTGATCACCGGAATTGATCTCGCAAAAGAAATAGAATCTACCGATGAGGCGTTGATAATTGGCGGCATCAAACTTCCTCGTCCTCTGAATGAAGCGGATAGATTCTTGTTTGAAGGCGAATTGGCGGATATTGTACTCCCAAGCTATCTTAAAAGAAAATCAGGGAATTTTGATCCTGTAATTGCTGAAAATTCTCGCGCAATTCATGAGAGTTTGGCGAGCTTTTTTGAAGGCCCATACGAAGATGGCAATGTCTGCTTCAAAGAGGGAGATATCGTATTCGATTGCGGCGCAAACATGGGGTTATTTTCCGCCGTAGCAAGCCGTTATGGGTGCAAGGTTTTCGCGTTTGAGCCAATCCCTGATACCATCGACAATTATTTATCTAAAACAGCGAGCATGAACGGGAATATCTGTGTGTGTAATTTCGCCGTTTGGGATAAGGAAGAAACGCTTGATTTTTCCATGATGTTAGATAATATCGGAGCGTCAAGATGCGATTCTGCCCTGGAAGAGAAGCAGCTTTCAAAATCTCGTAAACAATTCACGGTTCCCGCGATAACGCTTGATGCCTTTGTAGAACAGAATGGCATAGGGCGCGTTGATTTCATCAAGGCCGATATTGAAGGGGCAGAGCGGAACATGTTATGCGGAGCAACGAGAATTCTCAAGGAGTTCGCCCCCAAACTTTCGATTTGCACATATCACCTTCCTGACGACCCTGAAGTACTGCGTGAAATCATACTGGTCGCAAATCCAAAGTATCAGATTGTTGAGAAATTCAAGAAAATGTACGCTTATGTCCCTTGATATAGTATTCCCGTAAATAGTTATCTTTTTGGTTTCGCCGCGTGTGGGAGAGGGTAAAGCTCTGGCTGAAATTCACGTTTCCTGAATCCTTCTCCCTGACCCTCTCTACCCCCCCCCCCCCCCCCCCCCCCGCGGGGGGGGGGGGGGGGGGGGCAAACCCACGCAGGCGCCGCTCGGTTTTTTATCTTTTTTTTTTTCTTTTTTGTTTTTTGTAAAAAAAAAAAAACACCAAACCAC
>WRMF01000027.1 GCA_009777245.1 Betaproteobacteria bacterium | reverse complement strand
GAGCGATTATGTCTCTCCCTATGTGGGCGCGTACTATGACTACGAGTTCGGCGGCAAGGTCAAGGCCACGGCCAATGGCGAATCCATTGCCGCGCCTTCCTTGAAGGGCGGCACGGGCGTGGGCGAACTCGGTCTTTCATTCGCGCCTTCCAGAAGCACGCCCCTGTCCATTGATTTGGGCGTGCAAGGCTATACGGGAAGACGCCAGGGCGTGACCGGCTCATTGCAACTTAAGTTCGAGTTCTGACTCTGACGTTTTACCGGCAAACAACAGCAATGCGCGGCGACACCTTTTGGCTTGCGGCAAAGCCAAAAGGGGGCTGACACCAACGCCGCGTCGCCGCCCAATGCCGCGTTACCGCCCAATGCCATGTTACCGCCGTAGGGGCAGACCCATGTGTCTGCCCATAGCGCGGACACGCCCCGACATCGGGCGAACACGCGGGTTCACCCCTACAACACCCACTCTCCCGCTTGCGGCTTGCAAACCCCCGCAGCTACGCGGCACACCCTTTATGAAAGGGGGCTAAAACCAGTCTGCCAACCTGCCAAATAAACCGCCTTAAAAATTGCTGCTTGCAAGACCCGCATCTTCCCTGTCCAGCAGCATCGCGTCCCCGTAGCTGAAAAAGCGATACTTCTCCCTGATTGCATGGGCATAGGCGGCGCGAACGTTATCCATTCCGGCGAAGGCGGAAACCAGCATCAGAAGAGTTGAGCGCGGCAGGTGAAAATTGGTTATCAGTCGGTCGACAATACGAAACCTGAATCCCGGAGTAATAAAAATCCCGGTCTCGCCTTCACCTGCGTTTACCCCAAAATCACCGTCCAGCGTAGCGTCCAACGCCGCCGATTCCAGAGCGCGCAGGGTCGTAGTGCCGACCGCGATAACCTTTCCTCCGTTTTCCCGCGCCCTACGGATCGCCTCGCATGTTGCAAGCGGCAGAGTGTAGCGTTCGCGGTGCATTTTATGTTCGGCAATGTTCTCTACCCGCACAGGCTGAAAAGTCCCCGCGCCGACATGCAGGGTAAGCCGCGCCGTTTGGATGCCCGCCGCTTCGAGACGCGCCAGCAAATCATTATCGAAATGCAGTCCGGCAGTCGGCGCGGCAACCGCGCCGGGATGGCGGGCATAGACCGTCTGATAACGAAGATAGTCATCCGCTTCGGGCGTATGCGCGATGTAAGGCGGCAAAGGCAGACTGCCGTGGGCTTCCGCCATCGCCCAAAAATCATCCCCCCCTTCCAGTTCCAGTACGAAAAAATCCCCTTCCCGCCCCGTCACTCGAACGGAAAACGCCCCTTCCGCCAACAAGAGCCTTGAATCCGGCTTCGGTGTCCTGCTGGCGCGAATCTGCGCCAGAGCGCGCCGCGCATTGATGATGCGTTCAAGTAAAACCTCCACCTGTCCGCCGGTCTCTTTCCGTCCCCAAAATCGCGCCTTGATGACTTTGGTATCGTTCATCACCAGCACGTCTTCCGGCGCGATCAGGGTCGGCAATTCCAGAAATAGACGATCCGATAGGAGGTTCCCGGACACCCGCAACAACCGGCTGCCGGAACGCTCCATCGCCGGATGTTGGGCAATCAGCTCCTCCGGCAAGGCAAAATCAAAATCGTGAATGGTGAACAAAGCTGGCAAAACCCGCTAAAAATCCGCTAATGGTAAAGGAAAGGGGATTCAGATTCATGCAATTAATTCTTATTCCCGCTAAAATGCCCGTTTTTTGCGAGCGTCTTTTGAGGGTCAGGCCATGCGCTTTCATTTTCCTGTCATTATCATTGATGAGGACTTCCGTTCCGAAAACACGTCCGGCTTGGGGATCAGGGTTCTGGCCGAGGCGATTGAGAAAGAAGGCATGGAAGTGCTCGGCGTGACCAGCTACGGCGACATGACCTCGTTCGCCCAGCAGCAGAGCCGCGCTTCCGCGTTCATCCTTTCCATTGATGACGAGGAGCTTGTGCAGGAACCGGAGGAAAGCATCGCCGAACTGCGCTCGTTCGTGGAGGAAGTTCGCATGAGAAATGCGGACATCCCTATTTTCCTGCATGGGGAGACCCGCACTTCCAGTCATATTCCGTATGACGTGCTGCGCGAGTTGCACGGTTTCATCCACATGTACGAAGACACGCCGGAATTTATCGCCCGTTACGTGACAAGGGAAGCGCGCGCTTATCTGGACGCGCTGCCGCCCCCGTTTTTTCGGGCGCTCACCAACTATGCGGCGGACGGCTCCTATTCCTGGCATTGCCCCGGTCATTCCGGCGGGGTCGCCTTTTTGAAAAGTCCGGTCGGGCAGATGTTCCACCAGTTTTTCGGGGAAAACATGCTGCGCGCCGATGTGTGCAACGCCGTGGAAGAACTGGGGCAACTCCTGGATCATACCGGCCCGGTCGCGGCTTCCGAGCACAACGCGGCGCGTATTTTCAACTGCGATCATCTTTATTTCGTCACCAACGGCACTTCCGCTTCCAACAAGATTGTCTGGCATTCCGTGGTCGCGCCCGGCGACATCGTGATCGTAGACCGGAATTGCCACAAATCAGTACTTCATTCGATTATCATGACCGGCGCGATTCCGGTGTTTTTGAAGCCGACCAGAAATCACTACGGAATTATCGGCCCCATCCCGAAAGAGGAATTTCGTTGGGATAACATCATGCGGAAAATCGCGGCGCATCCTTTTGCCCGCGAGGCGAAGGGCAAGCCGCGCGTGCTGACTATCACCCAATCCACCTATGACGGAATCCTGTACAACGTGGAAGCGATCAAGGAGGAACTGGACGGCAAGGTGGAAAACCTGCATTTTGACGAAGCCTGGCTGCCCCATGCTGCATTCCATGATTTTTACGGCGACTATCACGCCATCGGCGCGGATCGTCCCCGTTGCAAGGAATCCATGATTTTCTCGACCCAGTCTACCCACAAGCTCCTGGCGGGATTGTCGCAGGCATCGCAAATTCTGGTGCAGGATGCCGAGGCGCTCCGGCTTGACCGCAGTGTGTTCAACGAAGCCTATCTCATGCACACCTCGACTTCGCCGCAATACTCGATAATCGCTTCCTGCGACGTAGCAGCGGCAATGATGGAAGAGCCGGGCGGCACGGTGCTGGTGGAGGAATCCATTACCGAGGCGCTCAATTTTCGCCGCGCCATGCGTAAGCTGGAAAAGGAACTGGCGAAAAATCAGGACAGGCAATGGTGGTTCAAGGTCTGGGGGCCGGACGATCAGTCCGACATTGAGGAGCGGGAAGCCTGGATGCTGAAGCCGGGGGATCGCTGGCATGGCTTTGGCAATCTGGCCGAAGGCTTCAACATGCTCGACCCTATCAAGGCCACCATCATCACCCCCGGCCTTGACGTATCCGGCGAATTTTCCGAGCGCGGCATTCCGGCAGCCATTGTCACCAAATACCTTGCCGAACATGGCGTTATTGTGGAGAAATGCGGTCTTTATTCCTTCTTCATCATGTTTACCATCGGGATCACCAAAGGGCGCTGGAATACTCTCGTGACCGCCTTGCAGCAATTCAAGGACGACTACGACCGCAACCATCCTCTCTGGAAGGTGTTGCCGGAATTCATAGCCAAGTGTCCGCGCTATGAGCGGGTAGGGTTGAAAGACCTGTGCGAGCAGATTCACAGGGTCTACAAGGACAACGACGTAGCAAGGCTGACTACGGAAATGTACGTTTCAAACATGGAGCCTGCCATGCGTCCGGCGGATGCTTTTGCCAAACTGTCGCATCGGGAAATAGAGCGTTTGCCGATAAGCGATCTGGAAGGCCGCATAACCGCCGTGTTGCTTACTCCTTATCCACCCGGCATTCCGCTTTTGATTCCGGGAGAGCGTTTCAATCGCACCATCGTCCGCTATCTCGAATTCGTGCGCGATTTCAATTGCGCCTACCCCGGCTTTGAAACCGATGTGCATGGTCTTATCAAGGGCGAAAATGGGGATTATTATGTAGACTGCGTAACCAGCCCTGCTTGAAGCCAATGAAAAAACCATCCAAAAAATCATCCCTGTCGCCGAAGCAAAAACCATCTGACGATCAACCTCTGCTGGAAGAAGTCTTCGATCTTGATCTGCTTTTGAAGGCGGAGCATGAGCATGACGTGAAGGCGCAGGCCAAGGCGGTCAAAAAATGGGACGACAGTATTGCTTACCCTGATTTGAGCGATCAGGTAAGACCGCGCTTTGTCACGACGGGGCAGGCTCTTTCCCGTCAGTTGTCCCCGGAATCCAGAGACTCTCTTTTTCCCGGCAGTATTCTGGACGAGCTACATGCAGAGTCCCGAAATACCTTGAACGAGCATGAACTACGCCAGCGGGAAAACCTGCGAATGAGAGCGCGACTGGACGCTTCCTTTCGTCGTATTTTTGCCTTTCTGGACGAACTGACCCGACAGCTCAACATTCTGCAACCAGCCATTCCCCGCGTCTATCAGCTTTACGAACATGAGTTCAAAGACCTCGTATGGCAAAAAGGGCGGGTGGACTACCAAAGCACAAGCCTGTACGACGCTACTGCCGGGCTGGAAAGCGTGACCCTGACATACCGTCTGGCAAGCAAAGGCTCGCCCTTTTGTCTGGAGCGGGAAAGCTGCTTTGTTGATTCGATGTACCAGCGGCTCTTTGATCACGGCTTGTCGCTTGAAGTCGAGAAAATCCATAACGCTCGCGGAGTCATGCAAAGGGCGCGATTCAGGATTCAGCCGGAAATCAGGACACAGGTGCGCTGGCGCGGCAATCCTGAGGACGGCAGGATGCGTTGCGAAACGCATAATCTGGAGCGATTTGGGCGTTTGACCTGGCTCTTGCCTGCCGAGGCGCCGATGAACATGAGCTTTCTGGACGAATTCGGACGGCTGGTTCTGGGCAGGGAGCACGATTTTCCATTTATACTGAACCGGACGCAGCATGGCGCAAACGGCTAACCTCTTTCCATGCGCCACAAAGCTACTAAACAACTGTCTCGCTCACCTCGCCATGAATGGCTAGGATTGCGCTTTATGTTCATTGCCATTGCGTCGGCAAGGGCGACGGCGTAGGCGGCGTGACGCGCTGTTTTGAGCCGGGGGCGTTTTACTTCGACCAGGGTTTGCCAGTTTGGGTTGTTTGCGATTTTGCAGAACAGGGTAAAGCATACTTCGTTGCCCTGTTGCCGGAACGATTCGCGCACGGTTACGGCTTGGTTGTGGCTTTTACGCAGGGCGCGCGTCAGTTGTTCGCGCAGTATTGCGGCCTGGGTTTTTACTTGTAAACGAAAAAATGCCAGCCTCACAGGCTAGGGTAAGGCGCATCTCGTAGACCGGGATGAAGAGCAGGAATCAAGGGGGCGTAGGTTGGGATGAGGCATAGTTGAATCCCAACATTGTGCATCTCAACAGCCGCTATTCGTTGGGGTTCGCTACGCTCACCCCAACCTACCGGAGCCGCTTCAATGTTGAGGTTTGCAAGGCTCACACCAACCTACCTGGCTGAAATACGAGAGGGCATATGGTCATTTCCGCAATTTTTGGAACAGTCCGTAGGGGCAGACCTGCGTGTCTGCCCAAATGCGGGCGAACACACAGGTTCGCCCCTACTCGCTATCCCATTAGTTTTGTAGGTTGGGGTGAGCAACGCGAACCCCAACGTAACAGCATATTTATAAGGCGCGGCGCAAACCTCAACATGCGGCGATTGTTTTTCCCCTCTCCCCCTACCCCTCTCCCACAAGTGGGAGAGGGGAGAAAGGTGTGTGCGGTAGCTTCAAGCCGGGAGAGGGTCTGGGGGAGAGGGGATGTAAAATGTGCTTACTTGAACTGAGCCGCGCTAACGCCTCTCCGCGTACCACAGCATACTTAACGCAACGGAAAGAAAGAGGATTGAAGGCAGGGCGGCGGAGAGGAGCGGAGGCCAGGCGCGAAGAATGCCAAGGCTGGAGAACAGACCGTTCAGCATGTGAAAGAGAACGCCTATCATGACCCCGCTGAAAATTTGCAGGCTGACCCCGCTCATCCGGCTGTGTCCATACCCGAAAGGCATTGCCAGCGCGATCATGACAAGGGCGGAAGCAGGATAAAAAAACTTCTTCCAGAGCGCGATTTCATATCTCTCGGTCTTCTGCCGGTTGCCGGAAAGATGACGCAGATAGGTCACGAGACTTATCAACGACATGCGTTCCGGCGGAACCATGATCAGGGCTACGATGTCCGGGGTCAGCGCCGAATCCCACAAAAATTCCTGCTCCTGCTCAACACGGGCGTAAGGCTGATTTCCGTCCCGTCCCACCTCCAGCACAGTGCGGGAAATATCGGAAAGCCGCCATTTTCCCGCGTCGACATAACTGCCATGTTGGGCTTCCGTTACGTGCTTCAGGTAATTCATATCATCAAACTGATAAATGCGGATGCCGGACAATTCGGTATCCAGACTGACCGAGCGGATGTTGACGAAGGATCGCCCGTCCCTGACCCACAAGCCAGAGGCAAATTCCTGCGCGATGATGTTGTGAATGGCGCGGGTTCGCATTTGCTGCGCCAGTCGTTCGGACGCCGGAACCAGAATTTCCCCCAGCAGCAGAGCGCCGACGGCAAATACTACGGCAACCTTGAAGAGCAGAAAAAGCAGTTTGCCGGTGCTAAGGCCGGAAGCGCGCAGCACCGTTATCTCGGAATGCCGCGCCAGCGAAGACAGCGCATAAAGAGCGCCGATCAAAACGGCAATGGGCAAAAGCTCATACACGCGCCCCGGCAGACGCAGCCCGACATAGGCAAAGGCATGGCTCGCGCCGAACTGGCCGCGTCCCACATCTTTCATGCTCTCGATGCTGTCAAAGAACGCGTAAAGCGCAATCAGCGCAATCAGCACCAGCAGAATCGCCTTGAATACCTCGCGGAAGATATGACGCTCGTAAATTTTCATGCGCGCGCCCTGCCAAATACCCGAAAAATACCTGATAACAGGACGCGCCCCGGCAGAAAAACCGCAAGCCGCCGGTAAAGCAGAATCGTCAGAATAATGAACATCAAAAGATGCGGCAAAACGAACATGGGGGCGAAGGCTGAGATTTCCCGCGTAACCCAGGCCTGGCTTACTGAAATCAAATTGTTGTACAGGGTAAAGATAACGATGGCAAAAATCATGTTGAGCGAATGTCCGGCGCGAGGGTTTACAAAGGAGAGCGGCACGGCAAGAAAGGCAAGGAGGAGCGCGGCCAAAGGCTGTCCGAAACGCCAGAGCAATTCGCCAGCCTCAGTCGGATGATTCAGGGAAAGCCGCCAGATCAACCGGCTTCTGGGCGTATCTTCATGTTCCGGCGGTCGTCCTTCATCAATCCGCAAGCCGTAACGCTCGAATTCCATGATGCGAAACGCCGGCGTGCCCGGCTCGACTTCATAACGGTGTCCCTCATCCAGCATCAGGAAACTATCGCCATTCTCCATTGTTTCCTGCTGGCCTCTGCTGGCGACAACCACGCCCAGGCGACCATCCTGAATGACGCTCGCAAAGATGTTGCTGAAAGCAGCCGTGTTTTCGTCCAGTTTTTCCACAAAAATCACCCGGGAGATTTGCTTGCCTGCGGTCACTTCCCTGAAAGCTCCGGGAGATATGGGGACGCTATCGCTTTTTGTTTCGATCTGGCTTCGGTAATTGGCGCTTTGCAAAACCGCCCAGGGAGAAAGGAACATGGAAAGCGCGGCGATTCCCAGCACAACGGGCAGGGCAAACCGGAATACCGGACGAAACCAGTCGGTGAGCGCGATGCCGGAAGAAAACCAGACCACCATTTCAGAATCCCGATAGGCGCGGGAAAGCGGCAAAAGAACCGCCATGAAAAGGGTTAGCGACAGCACGGTAGGGAGATAACGCAGGGCGGCAAAGCCCAGGAGCGCGGCAACCGCCTCCGCCGCAAGACGCCCGCCTGCCGCTTCATTCAGAAGGCGAATAAGCTGGGTGGAAATGAGGATAGCGAACAACGCGACGAAAATCCCACTGGCGGCGTGGGCAAATTCACGGCGGGCGGCATGTTCAAAAATCATGGAAAACGGCTGAAGGTAGAACGCTTTGACTTTAGCGAAAGGTTGCAGGGATAATCACCGGATTCAAAATCGGAGGAATTCTGTGGAATTTAGCATAAAAAGCGGCGCGCCGGAAAACCTCGCCGCTGATTGTATGGCAATCGGCGTGTTTGCCGGAGTTAAACCGCGCCTTACAAGCGCGGGCAAGGCGCTTGACCAGGCTGTAAATGGCGCAATCCAGGCCATTCTGGACAAAGGCGACTTTTCCGGCAAAACCGGAAGCTGCCAGTTCCTTTATAACCTGCCGGGCATGAAGTGCGAGCGCGTCCTGCTCTTCGGACTGGGCAAGGAGAGCGAGGCGACTACCGGCTTTACCAGGGCGATCCGCGCCGCCGTAAAAGCCATTGCCGCAACCAGGGTTGAAGAAGCCTTGATCGCGCTGGATGCCGATTCTGACGCGCCAGACAAAATCCGTCTGGCAACTCTGGCGGCTGCGGACGAACTGACCAGAAAAAACTGGACGGAACAAAAGGAGAAAAACGATGTCCTGAAAAAACTCGCCTTCTGGCGCGTTGCCGGGGCAAAACGCGATGCGGGCGCGGAAGAAAAGGCGCTCAGGGAAGGCGAAGCCATCGCCGCCGGAATGAAGGCGGCGCGTACTTTGGGCGACATGCCCGCCAATCAATGTACGCCAGGCTACCTTGCCGACGCGGCGGAAAAGCTGGCAAAACGCCACAAGCTCCACTGCGAGATTCTGGATGAAAAGGCCATTCGCGCGGCGGGCATGAACGCTCTTCTGGCTGTCGCGCAAGGTTCCCGCCAGCCTCCCCGTTTTATCGTGCTGGAATATAAGCCCCGCAGCGGGAAAAAATCAGCCGCAAAGCCGCTGGCGCTAATCGGCAAGGGAATTACCTTTGATTCCGGCGGCATTTCCTTGAAGCCTCCGGCGAACATGGACGAAATGAAGTTCGACATGTGCGGCGCGGCTTCGGTGATAGGCGTCATGGAAGCAGTCGCACGGCTGCGGCTGCCGCTTCATCTGGTCGCCTTGATTCCCGCCTGCGAGAACATGCCGGGCGGAGACGCGACCCGTCCCGGCGATGTGATTGCCACGCTTTCCGGGCAGACCGTGGAAATCCTGAATACGGACGCGGAAGGCCGCCTGATTCTTTGCGACGCGCTCACCTACGCCAAGCGTTTTGATCCGATCGCAATCATTGATGTGGCAACCTTGACCGGAGCTTGCGCCATAGCCCTGGGGCGAGTCGCGCACGGTCTTTTCGCCAATGACGACGCACTGTCCGCCGCGCTCCTCAAGGCAGGTGAAATGATTGATGACAGGGCATGGCGGCTGCCGCTCTGGAACGATTATCAGGAGGCGCTGGATAGCCAGTTTGCCGACATGAGCAACAGCGGCGGACGGGAAGGCGGCGCGATCACCGGCGCTTGTTTTCTGTCCCGTTTCGTTGATAAAAAAACGCCCTGGGCGCATCTGGATATTGCGGGTACTGCCTGGAAAACCGGAAAGGAGAAAGGCGCGACGGGCAGGCCGGTCGCCATGCTCTGCCAGTATCTTCTCAACCTTGCCGATGGCAAGACGGCAGGGAGAGGGTAAAGCTCTGGATTTAAATTTATGATTTCTGAATTTTCAAGGCTCAACCCTCTCCCCCGATCCTTCTCCCATAAATGGGAGAGAGGCGAAGGACGTTCCATTTTCTGCCTGCCCTGCAACCCCCCGCCCCTTTGGGGTACACACTGTAAAAAAGGCAATGGCAATTTTGTGTTGCTACTGAAAATACCAATCAAAACAATCAGTTATAGTCATTCCTTTGGGTAAAGAGACAAGTATGAGCATGAAAATCCAGGAGATGATGCCTGAAATTTTGCAAACGCATCCCCTCTCCCGCTTGCGGGAGAGGGTGGCCGTAGGCCGGGAGAGGGTAACGTTCAGGTTGAAATTTACGCTCCCTGAATCTTCAACTCCCTTACCCTCTCCCCCGACCCCTCTCCCGCGAGCGGGAGAGGGGAGCACAGCGCACCCCCCGGCCGTCTCGTTATTTGCGGAAAGTAATATAAACACATTGCTGCAATGCAGACTTGATACCCCCCTTTTCCAAAGGGGTCGCCCGCTTTGGCGGGCGGGGGTTTGCCGGTTCGTTGCCGCTTGCGGCGGAGCCAAAGGCGCGATTATTTACCTGAGTCACCATAGCTAACGGGCGCAGACAACATGACAGAGGTCGTTTTCTATCACAACGCGCCGGAACGGGTGGAGGCTTCCTGTTCCCTGCTGATGGATGCCTTTGCGGCAGGCAAAATGATGGTCGTTTTCATCCCAGACCAGAAGCGGGCGGAATATATGGATCGTATCCTATGGACTCAGCCGTCGACCGGCTTTTTGCCGCATTGTTCCGCCGACTCGCCGCTGGCGACGGAGACTCCCGTCCTCTTTGCTGGACAGGCGGCATCGCTCCTGAATCTGCCTGACTCCACGCCATTGTTCAACTTGGCCGAAGAAACGCCGGATGAGGTTATCCGGGCATTCGCGCGATTCTCCAGCCTGATTGAGGTTGTCGGCCTTGAGCACGCCGAACGGGAACGCGCCCGCGAGCGGGTGCGAAGCTACAAGGCGGCGGGGTTTTCCGTCAAATATATTGATTGGGTAAAGGAAAGGAATAACCCATGAACGCGCCCGTAAAGCCTGATTTGCCGGATAACTTGCCGGTATTGACCGAGGTTGTCATACCTTCGTCGGCGGCTGGCGTGCCGGAGAGCCTGGTTCGCACATTCATCGGTTATGAGTACGAGGACGGCATCAATGCTATTGAAGTCGTCCATGAGCCGGAGCAGGCTATCAAGGCTGAGGAGAAGGAAGAAACCGGCATTGACGCGGTTGAAGAGACGCCCGAACCGGAGCAAATAGTTCAGGCTGACGATCAGGCTCAATCTTCCGCCTACTGCACTTTCTACGAAGTTACTCAGGCTGACGACGACCTGGCTACCCTCATCCTGTCCGAGGTCAGGGATAGACTTGTGGAATCCTTGCAGAATCGCTTTGCCGCAGAGATTCCGACGCTTGTTGAAGCCGCGCTGCACAACGCCATGCCCGCGCTCATTCAGGAGATTCGGGAAGGTCTGGAAGAAAACACCAAGCTGGCGTTGAAGGATTTGTTCGCCTCGCTGCATGAAACACCTTCTTCCGAGAACTACTGATCCATGCCCCAATTTACCGTTCGCCCGGTTTCATTATCCGCGCAAAAAAAACTGGAGCAGGAAGGCGTTCATCCATTGCTTGCCCGCCTTTATGCCGCGCGCGGGGTAAAGGCAGCCGCTGAATTGGACTATCGGATGGATCAACTCATCCCGCCTGACACGCTCTCCAATGCCGATTCCGCCGCGATCATGCTCGCCGATGTCATGGAAGCGAACGGGAAAATCATGATTGTCGCGGATTACGATTGCGATGGCGCTACCGCTTGCGCTCTTGGCATGCGGGTCATGCAGGCGATGATTCGCGCCCGTCATGATTGCGGGGCGCGGGTGGATTACCTTGTTCCGGATCGTTTCGTTCTGGGCTACGGTTTATCCCCGATGATTGTCGACCTTGCCGCAAAACAGGAGCCAGACCTGATCGTGACCGTGGATAACGGCATTGCCAGTCTGGAAGGGGTTGAACGCGCGCGGGAACTTGGCATTGCCACCCTGATTACCGACCATCACTTGCCCGGAGAAATTCTGCCCAATGCCGACTGCATTGTAAACCCCAATCAGCCGGACTGCGCTTTTCCTTCCAAGCACCTTGCCGGAGTCGGGGTAATGTTTTACGCGCTAGTCGCGCTTCGCGCCGAACTACGCGCGCGCGGCTGGTTTAACGCGGGCGAGGAGCCAAACCTTGCCTCCCTGCTGGGTCTTGTGGCGCTTGGCACTGTGGCTGATGTCGCCTCGCTCGACCATAACAACCGTATTCTGGTAAGCCACGGCATTAACCGGATGCGCGACGGCAAGCTCTGCCCCGGCCTTGCCGCCCTTCTTGCCGCCGCCGGGCGCAACGCCTCGGAGCTTTCCATATTCGATTTGGGCTTTGTGCTGGGGCCGCGCCTGAATGCCGCCGGACGGCTGTCCGACATGTCCATCGGCATTGAATGTTTGCTTGCCGATGATCCCGGACGCGCCCTTTCCCTGGCGCAAAAGCTGGATGCCTTGAACCGCGAGCGGCGGGAGATTGAAGCCGATATGCAGGAACAGGCGTTTGCCCTGCTGGAAGCCATTGACGCCAATGCTTCCTTGCCCGGCATTGCCCTGTTTGATTCCCAATGGCATCAGGGCGTGGTAGGCATTCTCGCTTCCCGCCTGCGGGATCGGATTCATCGTCCGGTCTTTGCTTTTGCTAGGGGCGAAAATGGCGAGATAAAGGGGTCGGGGCGCTCCATTTCCGGACTGCATTTGCGCGACGCGCTTGATTTGATGTCCAAACGCGCTCCCGGCCTGCTTATTCGTTTTGGCGGACACGCTACCGCAGCGGGGGTGACGGTGCGGGAAGAAGATTTCTCCTGCTTTCGCGACCATTTTGTCGCCATTGCCGCTGAGTTGCTTGCGCCGGAAGATCTTTCCAACCGGATTGTCACCGACGGCTCGCTGGAGACCGCCTGGTGCACGCTGGATTGCGCGCGTCAGATTTCCGGGCAAATCTGGGGACAAGGTTTTCCGCCGCCGCTTTTTTTGGATGAATTCGTTGTCGAGCAGGAACGGCTTTTGAAAGACAAGCATTTGAAATTGCGTCTGGCGCGGGGCGGCAGGAAGTTTGATGCCATTTGGTTCAATCATGCCGCCCCCCTTCCCAACCCCGCCCATCTTGCCTATCGTCTGGATGTCAACCGCTATCAGGGAATCGAGTCCTTGCAGTTGGTGATTGAACAGGCAGCCGACTGAGAAGGCAGTTGACGAGAGGGTAAGCAGGCACAAAGAGGTAGACACAAGGGGGTATGTTCATAGCCTGCCGGGGGAGGGACTCGAACCCTCACACCTTGCGGCGGCGGATTTTGAGTCCGCTGCGTCTACCGATTCCGCCACCCCGGCATTGGGAAGTGATGATTATCCACGAAATAAGCTCCGACGGCAAGTATCCAGACTGCCATATCTCTTAATGACACGTGTGTTCAATCGGTTGGTTCCGGCATTTTTTGCCGAAGCATATTGAGGAATTTTTCGGGAAGTTTACTCTCGCTGTCAGTAAGTCTTTGTTTTTTCACCATTTCCCATGCTTCTTTATATTTTCCCTGCCAATAATAGGCGGACGCCCATGAACCATATAAATAAGACTTGTCGAATTGACCACGTGTCTCGCGCAAGCCTCGCCATTTATGGCGGGGTGAGCGAGACACTTGTTTTGTGGAGCCGAAGGCTCCCCTCATCTGTGGCGAGGAAGCCCCAACCTTCAGGTTGGGGGGACTCACTTAATTCATGTGCTTCAGCGGCTTTAAAGAGGTTTTCAGAGCGGATAAAATGTTCTTCTTTTTCCTTTTGAGAGAGAGCCTTATTGTTGAAGGCGCATACTGTGATGATTTGCGCTGTATCGGGATAAATGCCCTGGCGAACTCGGGGATCTATCAAGAGCGATTTTTCCATATGACTCATGGCCTCGCAATGCTTACGTTGAGCCTGCAGCACTGCCGCAAAGCCGGTGTAAACCATCGGATTATTTGGATCCAGCAACCAGGCTTGATTGAATCTTCTTGTTGCCATCCCAACTTTCCCCTCGTTATACAACTTGTATCCTCTCTCAACAAACATTTTCGAAGCGTTTTCTCTGGAACCAAAAGTTGCTGAAGTGCCGGCGATAAGGTCTTCATCCGCTTTTTCCAATGCTGGATACTGCGAACGATCTATGCCCCCGTACATGGGTACTTCATCAATTCTTGCCTGTTAGGTTATGTTGCGATTAGGTATCAGGCATCCTTGCAGCATTCCGACCAGCAGGATAATTATCGAATTACGCAGAAATTCCATTTTGGCTTCCTTTGATGAAGTTTGCAGGACACTACGCCTTGCGACGTTAGCCAGCGCCCTTCAAGGTTAACACCTTCCCGTTGTCGGTTTGACGATTATGACATTCCCGGGATCGCCGAGATCAATCACATGGGCAACACATCGTGCCGAACTGAACATGCTGCCATAATCCACCAGCATTGTGGCCTCGTAGTCTTTGTCCTTGTCAGGAACAAAGGTCAACGACAAGTTGCATTGACGGTTGCTTTCCGGAGTTGTCATCAGCGTCAAGGTAACAGGTTTTCCGGCTTCGACATAGAATTCAGCCAAATTTACTTTCGTCGCATGAAGTGACAGGCTGACATGTTCAACCGTTTCTCCAACCGCTACATAAAACCAGCTTGAGAATTCAGTCTTATCCACCTTTGGCATATTATGGCTTGGCGGCATTCCCAGCGAACGACCGCTGAAACCGCTGCTTCCCACAATTCCGCCCAGCACGGTACCAGCTCCCGGAGCCGACCAGTCAGCGCAACTCTTGTTCGGAACAGCCTTGACCAAAGCATTGCCTATGACGCGCACTCTAGCGCGATCACCGTCGGTTGCTTCTTCAAACGCCTTGAACTGCGTACCAATACTGGCACATCCTGCCAACAGAACCATCAATATAGCAATCAGGTATTTTTTCATTGGAGCATCTCCTTGTTTACGAGTGTTCAAAAAATAGCAGCATCAAACATGGGGGCGAAATGGGCGTAGCTCAGCCGTATCATACCATAACCCGGCCTATTCAACGCTGGTCTCCCTCGTCATTACACCGACAGGCCGCTGCGCGAAAGCCCATGTTAATTCATCAAATCAGCCAGCGCGTTGATCCAGGCAGAGGATTCGTCAAGGGCGGGAATGTAGTTAAATTCCGCATTGCCGCTTCGGGAAGCCTGTAAAAAGATGTTTTTCCCAGCCTCTGCAATTTTTTTCCAATGTCTCCAAAGAGGATGCGTTTGTGGCATTTCAGCCCATACTATCTCGTCTCCTGCACATTGCCTGACCGGTTTTTTTATGCACAGGAAATGCCATATTGCCTGTCGCTTGCGACTCGACCGTAGACAGTCTCTGCTGCCCCAAGACGTGGGATAATATGAGTTTTTCTTCACGAGTTGATTTATGCTCCGTAACGACAATTTTCTCCGCGCGCTCTCCAAACAGCCGGTAACGCGCATTCCTCTCTGGCTGATGCGTCAGGCAGGCCGCTATTTGCCCGAATATTGCGAAACCAGAAAACGCGCCGGCGGTTTTATGACCCTGTGCCAATCCGCAGATCTCGCTTGCGAAGTAACCCTGCAACCTCTGGCGCGTTACGATCTGGATGCCGCTATCCTGTTCTCCGACATTCTGACCGTGCCGGACGCGATGGGACTGGGACTGTATTTTGAAACCGGCGAAGGCCCGCGCTTTCAGCGCCCCTTGCGCGAAGAGCAAGCAATCAATGAACTCTTTGCGCCCGATCCTTACGACAGCCTCGCTTACGTTCTGGACGCGACCCGCGTGATTCGCAAGGCTCTGGATAATTCCGTGCCGCTGATCGGATTTTCCGGCAGTCCATACACTCTGGCTTGCTATATGGTCGAGGGCGGCAGTTCAAAGGATTTCCGCCATATCAAGACCATGCTCTATACGCGGCCTGACTTGCTGCATCGCATTCTGACTGTTACCAGCCAGGCGGTGACGGCTTACCTGAACGCACAGATCGAAAATGGCGCGCAGGCCGTCATGTTGTTCGATACTTGGGGCGGCTCGTTGTCAAACGCGGCGTACCAGGAATTTTCCCTGGCATACATGCGGCAAATCATCGCAGGATTGCGCCGGGAGCGGGATGGCGAAAAAATCCCCGTTATCGTGTTTACCAAGGGCGGCGGACTCTGGCTGGAAAGCATTGCCGAGAGCGGCTGCGATGCGGTCGGCCTTGATTGGACAGTTAGTCTGGGCGATGCCCGCAGGCGCGTGGGCGGCAAGGTTGCCTTGCAAGGTAATCTCGACCCCAATGTGCTTTTTGCGCCGCCACAAACCATTGCCCTTGAGGCGGAAAAAGTCCTCGCTTCATACCAAACGGCAGGAGATGATATGACCGGACTGGTATTCAACCTGGGACACGGCATTTCCCAATTTACTCCGCCTGAGCATGTTCATGCCTTGATTGAAGCTGTGCATGGCTATCCTCGGTAAAACACGGAGACAAGCAGCCCATTTTCCGACTCCTTGGCTTGGCTTTATACACATCTTGCAAATAGTCAAGAAAAAAATTTTCATTAAAGATGAGAAAGTCTGTTGACAGTCCCAAAAAACACATAACCGTTTGAAATTAAAAGGATTTCACAGATCGGTCATTTTTGTGGCAAGGACAGGAAAATTCATATGGAGCATGGCTTTCTCGTCTTTTTCAAGCACAAATCCACAGACTTATCCACAGTTTTTGGGTACAAGCCCAAAAAACGTTGTAATCGCAATAACTTGGAGAAATTTTCGAGAAATGACTGGAGAAAAGTTCGCTAACTTCCATTCCCCGCATTGCCTGCCGCAAACGGGCGCAATGCCTTGCAATCCGCCGTTTTTTGCGACAAAGGGCGGGAGTTTCGCCGCTCTGCCTTGTCTTTTGGGCGCGAAATCAGGGCATAGGGCTTATACACAACTGTTTGAAAAGGCAGGGAAAAAAATTTTCTCTTTACCCTTGACACCGCAGAAGTTTTTCAAGTGCTTGATATTAAAGGATTTTTTAATTTGCCTCTTTAATCGGCAAAGACTGCTGCCGCCAATAAGACAAGGATTTTCCCGGCGTTTCCAAGCCTGTATTCACAGAGTTATCCACAGCTTTTGGGGAGAACCCGGAAAAATCCTTTTGGCAGAATCAGTTAGAGTTGTTCCCGTAACCAAAAAATCACACAATACCTACAAACCCCCGCCCGCCAGGGCGGTCACCCTCTTAAAAAGGGGGGCTTGGGCTTGCTTCTGGCGCGACGCAAAGCCCCCTCCATTGCGCCAGGCCAAGTCATGCCCATAGCTCGCGTCGCGCTGGATTTGCCGCTCTTTCGCCTCTTTGATTATCGGGTTGCGGATGATCCGGCTCTGACTGTCGGGGTTCGCCTGCTTCTACCGTTCGGCAAGCGGGAAAAAATCGGCGTTTTGGTCGAGCTTGCGACGACAAGCAAAATCGCGCCGGAGCAATTGAAGGAAGCGATACGGATAGAGGACGACCTGCCGCCGCTGCCGCCGGAATTTTTCCGCCTTTGCGAATTTGCGGCCAAGTATTACCAAGCGCCATTGGGCGAAGCGATCCATCAGGCGCTGCCGCCCGCCTTGAAAAAACCCCGAGCCAGCATCCGCCGGACAGTCAAAAAACGAGAGGTTGCGACGCAGCAGCCGGTGAAGCCCCTGCTCACATCCGAACAGGCGCATGCAGTCGGTCTGATTGCTGACGCTTGCGGGTTCCAGACATTTTTGCTTTATGGCGTTACCGGAAGCGGCAAAACCGAGGTTTATCTCTGCCTGATCGAAAACATGCTGGCAGAAGGACGGCAGGTGTTGCTGCTCGCGCCGGAAATCAACCTGACCCCGCAGTTGGAGACGCGCATTCAAACGCGCTTTCCCGACATACCGCTTGTGATGCTGCATAGCGGTCTGACGGAAGCGGCGCGGGAAAAAGCCTGGAGAGCCGCTTTTCTGGGGGAGGCCAGAATCGTTGTCGGAACCCGCCTGTCGGTCTTTACTCCCATGCCTGATCTGGGGCTGATTATCGTAGATGAGGAGCATGACCTTTCTTACAAGCAACAGGAGGGAATGCGCTATTCCGCCCGTGATCTTGCGATTTATCGCGCCAGACTCGGCAAAATCCCCATCGTGCTCGGTTCGGCAACCCCCAGTCTGGAGACCTGGGCACATGCCAGGCATGGTCGTTATCGGCTCGTCACCCTGCTGGAACGCGCGGTAAGCAGCGCGCGCCTGCCTGTCGTCAGGATGCTTGATACCCGCAAGGTTCGCCTGGAGGAAGGGCTTTGCCCGTCCCTTGTCGAAGCATTGCGGATACGGCTGCAAAAGGGCGAGCAGAGCCTGATTTTCCTGAATCGGCGGGGTTACGCGCCGGTGCTGGCTTGTCCGGCCTGCGCCTGGATTTCCCATTGTTCGCGCTGCGCCGCCAACCTTGTCGTGCATCTGGAGGACAAGCGGCTGCGTTGCCATCATTGCGCGTTGGAAGTTCTGGTTCCTCTGGCTTGTCCTACCTGCGGCAATCGGGATATTCAGCCTTTCGGACGGGGCACGCAGCGCGTCGAGGCTGCGCTTGCCGCTCAATTTCCCGCTGCGCGCGTATTTCGTGTCGATCGGGATTCCGCCAGAAGCCGCAAACAATGGGAGGCTATTCTGGCGCGTGTTCATGCCGGAGAAGTGGATATTCTGGTCGGCACGCAGATGCTCGCCAAGGGGCATGATTTTCCGCGCTTGACTTTGGTGGGAGTAGTGGGCGCGGACTCCGCCCTGTTTGCCGCCGACTGGCGCGCGCCGGAGCGTTTGTTCGCGCAGCTCATGCAGGTTTCCGGACGCGCCGGACGCGCGGAGTTGCCTGGCGAAGTCCTGATTCAGAGCGAATATCCGGATCATGCCTTGTATCGCGCCCTTGCCGCGCACGACTATGCCGAATATGCCAAGGTATTGCTGGAGGAACGTCGGCAGGCCGGATTTCCGCCCTATGTTTATCAGGCCATGCTGCGCGCGGAAGCGCCCCGGATGGAGGCGGCGCTGGCATTCCTTCGGGATGCCGTCGCAAGGGCTAACGCCAGGGATTATCCCGGCCTTGCCATTTTTGACGCAGTGCCCATGCGCCTCTCCCGCCTGATGAATATGGAACGCGCCCAGTTGCTGATCGAATCTCCTTCCCGCGCCGAGTTGCAGGCTTTTCTCGCAAGCTGGCGCGAAGTTCTGGAAACCCTGCCGCAGAGAGGTCGGTTGCGCTGGCATCTGGAAGTCGACCCGCTGGAGGTTTGATCGTTTGCTGTCAGAGGCGCATGTAAGGAATGGCGCGGATTTGGGCAAAACATGTTGATCTCTATATTTAACAGCCCATAACAAAAAGCCTATAACAAATCGGATTTTTTGGTACAATCTCTGCGGGATGAGATTGCCTCTTCCTCGATTGTTCGCATTCTTCTTTAATTTTCCCAAAACCATGGAGATTTAAGCCATGAAACAAAAGCATCTCGTAGGTCTGTTTGCCGCCCTGTCGCTCGCTCTTGGAGCCGGTATTGCCACCGCAACCGGTGACGAACCCATCCAGCCAGTCAAGCCGCCTGTCGGCATCAATCAGGCAAAAGCTGAGTTGGGCAAGAAACTTTATTTTGAGCCTCGTCTTTCCAAATCCGGTTTTATTTCCTGCAATTCCTGCCACAACCTTGCCAGGGGCGGAACGGACAATATCCCTTCTTCCATCGGCGACCGCTGGCAACAAGGCCCGATCAAGGCTCCGACCGTGCTCAACTCCAGTCTTAACTTTGTGCAATTCTGGGACGGCCGCGCCGCTGACCTGAAAGAGCAGGCAGGCGGGCCGATTGCCAACCCCATGGAAATGGCCTCCAGCCACACCCTTGCCATTGAAGTGTTGTCGTCCATTCCCGGATACGTCAGCGAATTCAGGCAGGTTTTCGGCAAGAACGCTATTGACATTGATCAGGTGACGGATGCCATCGCCGAGTTTGAAAGAACCTTGGTGACGCCTAATTCCCGCTTTGACCAATGGCTGCTTGGCAGCGCAAACGCCATCACCGCCGAAGAAAAGGCAGGCTATGACCTTTTCAAGAACAGCGGCTGCACGGCCTGCCACAATGGTGAAGCGGTAGGCGGAAATTCCTTCCAGAGAATGGGTTTGGTTGAGCCGTACAAGACCGACAATCCTGCCGAGGGACGTTTTGCCGTAACCGGAGACGATGCCGAACGCTTCAATTTCAAGGTGCCGACTCTGCGTAACGTGGAATTGACCTATCCTTACTTCCACGACGGCGCGGCCAACACCCTGCCGGAAGCGGTCGATACCATGGGGCGCATCCAGTTGGGCAAAAAATTCACCGCGAGGGAAAACGCCCAAATCGTCGCTTTCCTGAAGACGCTCACGGGCGAGCGGCCAGTTATCGTGTTGCCGCAACTGCCGCCGTCAGCCGACAAGACGCCTCGTCCCAATCCTTTTAACTGATCAATCAGTTGTTCTATCCCCGGCAAACAGGCTTGACCGCCTGTTTGCCGGTTTTGCGTGAGTTTAAACAGCCTATATACCGCAAAAAAGCATGGTAGAATAAGTCGTTGATTAATCGGCATTTATCAACATGCTAAAGCAAAGAACCCTGAAATCCGAAATTCGCGCTTCCGGCGTTGGCTTGCACGGCGGCCTTAAAGTCAGCGTGGTTTTGCGGCCTGCTCCGCCCGATAGCGGGATTGTCTTTCGCAGGATTGATTTGCCTGGTACGCCGCTTTTGCCCGCTGTGGCGACCAGAGTGGGCGATACCCGGATGTGCTCCTGTCTGGAAGTGGAAACTCCGTCGGGGATGGTCAAGGTAGGGACTATTGAGCACTTGATGTCCGCCTTGTCGGGGCTTGGCATTGATAACGCCATCATTGATCTGGACGCGCCGGAAGCGCCGATTCTTGACGGTTCCGCCGCGCCGTTTGTTTTTCTCATTCAGTCGGCAGGCATTACCGAACAGGACGCTCCCAAGCGTTTCATCCGGGTATTGGAGCCGGTGCGAATCGAGGATGGCGACAAATGGGCGAGTTTCGAGCCTTATGAGGGTTTCAGACTGGATTTTTCCATCGTGTTCAATCATCCGACCATTGCCAATTCCGCAAAGTGTTCTTCTTTTGATTTTGCCGAGCATTCCTACGCGGAGGAAGTTGCGAGAGCGCGCACCTTCGGCTTTGTCCAGGATGTCGAATGGCTGCGTGAAAACGGCCTTGCCTTGGGCGGCGGGTTGGAAAACGCCATTGTGCTGGATGAATTTCGGGTGCTCAATGAAGATGGGCTTCGTTATGCCGATGAATTTGTCAGGCACAAGATTCTTGATGCCATAGGCGATCTGTATCTTTTGGGGCATCCGCTGCTGGCGGCTTTTTCCGCTTACAAATCAGGGCATGACCTGAACAATCGCCTTGCGCGCGCGCTCCTTGCCAAACGCGAAGCCTGGGAGCTTGTCACTTTCCCGGAGGTATCCGCCGCGCCGGAAAAACCGCGCCGCTGGCTGACGCAAACCTGGCCTGCGCCGAGGGCGGATGCGGGACTGGTTGCCATGCCGGAAGGCTGGGCAGCCGCCTGATCGCAAAATGCGCTCGCTTGAACCGAAATCGCACTATTGAGCAGTCGCGGCAGGATTTGCCGGAATGCGGTACAGATACAGCGTATCCGTATCATTATCTGCCGCCAGAACTTCGCACAACACATCAGGGACAGGAAAAGCCTTGCTGATGAAAAGTCTGCCGGGTGTCATCTCCAGACATGCCTTTTCCCAGAGTTTTGTCATTGGCGCGGGGGAGAGGAAGCAGTAAACCGCCTCATAGGGAGCGAAGGAATGCGTCCAGAAATTATCCCAACGCCACCGGGGCGAACTCAGACGCACAAAACGCATTTTCCCGATAAGCCAGGGCAAAGGCGCATTCTCGATGCCATTCAAGACAAGATCAGGGCGCAGGCGGGCAAGGGGCAACAGCAGGCTGCCTATCCCCGCGCCTGCGTCAAGCAACGCTGCATTCTCCGGCAACATGGCGGCAAGCTGCCGGGCCGTTTGCTCGCCGCTCAAATAAAGAGGCACACGCCCGGTCGCCGCGCTCCTGAAAACAAGCCAGACAAGCAAAAAAGCGGCAAGGAACCAGAACGGAGAGATTCCCGCCGCCTGCTGCCAGGCGAGCGCTAGGTAAAGGGACGGCGCAAAGACCAGATGAATCGCCTGCCACCAGGGCGGCGAGCGAAAACAGCGGGCAAGGATAAAGGCCGCCACTCCGATAACAAGCGAATTCAGCCGCCAGTCATCCACGCCCAAAGCGTAGGCTATGCCAATGACTCCCGCCGCCGCAAGAAATTGGAGAGCAAATTCACGTAACAGCGGCATGGAGCTTCAGGCCGCAAGTCCGGTAGTTTCATCCACGCCGAGCATTATGTTCATACATTGAATCGCCGCGCCGGATGCGCCCTTGCCGAGATTGTCAAAACGGGCGGCGAGGAGAATTTGCTCCTTGTTGCCAAAGACAAAAATCTCGACCCGGTTGGTGCCGTTGCAGGCGGTCGCCGGAAGAAAGCCGCTGTCCGATGCTTCCAGAGAATCGGCTGACATGACCTTTATGAAGGTCTCGCCGGCGTAATACTCGCGGTAGAAGGCTTCGATGTCGGCGGGAAGAAGGCGTTTCGGCAACAGGCGCGGAAAAAGCGGAACCATGACCGTCATGCCCTGTTTGAAGTTGCCGACAATCGGCGTAAACAAGGGCGGCTCGGCAAGCCCAGTCACTTTTTGCATCTCCGGCAAATGCTTGTGGGTCAAGCCGAGCGCATATACACGCGGGCTTTGCATCGTATCGGGAAGGGGGTTTGAGGTCTCATAAGTTGCGATCATATCCATGCCGCCGCCGGAATAGCCGGTGATGGAAGATGCGCTCACGGGATAATCGGTCGGCAGAAGTCCTGCCGCGACCAGAGGGCGCGTCAGCAAAATGAAGCCGCTGGCGTGGCATCCGGGGACGGTGACACGCCGCGCCTCTTTTATTCGTTCTCGCTGTCCGCCGTCCAGTTCCGGCAGGCCATAAACCCAATCGGGATGGGTACGATGGGCTGTGGAAGGGTCCAGCACGCGGGTGCGGGCATTGTCCGGTCGGATGAGCGCGGCGGATTCCCTGGCGGCGGCATCGGGCAGGCAGAGAAATACGATGTCGGCTTCATTGAGGCGGATAGCGCGCGCCGCCGGGTCTCTGAGTTCCGCTTCGGGGATGGAAAGTATCTCAATACCTGCGCGACCGGAAAGGCGCGCGTCAATTTCCAGGCCGGTTGTGCCGTGGCGACCATCAATGAAAACTTTACAGGACATGGTAGAAAAGTGGGAAAGGTGAAAAAAGCATTTTAGCGGAAATAAGGATGTCGGATGGAGCCGAATGACGGCTTTCTGGTTTCTGCCCAACATTCAGGGTTCCGGCAATTTACGGGATTTGCGGGAGGCTGCTGAACTCTCTCCGCATTTGGCGCATAATTTGCGGACGCTGGCGGATGCGGGGATGATGGATCGCGCTGAATACATGCTCTGGGCGGAAGCCATAACCCTTGGTTGGATTGCCGCCGCCCGACCTTACACAAGTTCGTGGGAGCCTGCGAATGAAATGTGGTTGCAGGAAGCGGCATGATGCGGTATTCTATTTAGATTTTTGGTAAGGAAATTTCATGAGCCGTTCTCCATGGGAACACAGGCCAGACCTGCTTGCCCCGCTAACACCGGAAGAAGAGCAAGAGGTTTTGGCTAAAGCCTTGAAGTACAAACCGAGACTTATCATCTCCAGATGGATTGCGCGCGTAGTGAGCGCAGCGTTTTTTGTCTGGTTCATATTGGGTTTGTTTTCTGTCCATTTTTTTGTACCGTTTTCTCTTAACAGCATCCCTAAGCTTTCAGCAATATGCTTTTTTCCGCATGGATTTTGTACTCTCTTTGCAAGAGATCAAAGAGACAGAGTTGCAGGTTTTGAAAGATTGAATAGAAATAATGAGATTGCAATCCTTAATCGAAAAATCCTCATTGAATCTACGATTCTTTTGCTTTTGCATCTCGCTATTGGGCTTGTTGCAAATTTTCAACGTCTTTAATTTTGGAGGTCAATCATGTCTGCGAGTACCTTTTTGTGGGTTGTTGGTGTTGCAAAAGATGCGTTATCTCTTTTTGGTTGCAGGAAGCGGCATGATGCGGTATACTGACCGGAATTTTTTTGGAAGGAAATTTTGACATGGATGACTCAATCAGACCGCCTTCGACCGCAGTTGAGGACATTGAAGTGGCAAAGGGTTCTGGCGTCAAGGCCGTGACTGTCGGTCTACTGGTTAGTGTTGGCGGCGGCATCCTTGTCGGCGCCCTACTCTGGATTATTTACGTAATTGTTATATTAGTACAAGAGACTCCAAAAAATGAAGTCATAGAAGCACTATCAAATCCGTGGATGATAGCGGCAGCAACACTCATTGGGTGCTTATTATCTGTTCTTGGCGGTTATCTTTGCGCTCGAATTGCTAGACATTCGGAGTATAAATTTGGCCTTATTCTTTCAGGTATCGCCGTTATATCCGGAATTTTCTTTGGGCTAGAGTACTCTATATTATGGAATGTTGTTTGGGCGCTCACGACTTGGGGTTCGATTATGTTAGGAACACAGCTTGGTGTATCAAGAAACCGCACGGATTTAAAAGGAAATTTCATGAGCCGTTCTCCATGGGAACATAGGCCAGCCCTGCTTGCCCCGCTAACACCGGAAGAAGAGCAAGAGGTTTTGGCTAAAGCCTTGAAGTACAAACCGAGACTTATCATCTCCA
>WRMF01000026.1 GCA_009777245.1 Betaproteobacteria bacterium | reverse complement strand
TCTCGCCCTATGCCGGTCTGGCCTATGAGTACGAGTTTGACGGCAAGTCCAAGGCCAGCACGAACGGCTACAAGATTGACAGACCGGACATGAAGGGCGGAACCGGAGTCTTTGAGGGCGGCTTGATAGTCAAACCCACCTCGAATCATCCCCTCTCCGTCAACGTGGGCTTGCAAGGCTACGTCGGCAAGATGCAAGGCTGGGGCGGAAGCGTCAGAGTGAAGTACGAGTTCTGATAGCAGGTTTTCCCTCTCCCGCTTGTGGCTACGCCGCGAGTGGGAGAGGGTGGTTGTAGGCTGGGAGAGGGATCGGCGTAGGGGCGACCGTCCTCGGTCGCCCGCACAGTTTCTCCTATCTCCCTTTTGCAGCATAGACATAAATGGGAGAGGCGGGCATTTGTCCTCTCTCCCGCTTGCCCAACCGTCATTCCCGCGAAGGCGGGAATCCAGTACGGTGTGGCGGCAACAACAGGTTTCCAGAACAAGACAGGAGCGGTATTCCCATATGGACACTATGGAAACGCCAGAGGAACGGAAAGGCTTTGCTGGATTCCCGCCTTCGCGGGGACAGGCATGCGGGAATGACGTATAATTAGGCGCGGGAGAGGGTGGCCAAAGGCCGGGAGCGGGCGCTAATCGCGCTGTGATTTGCTTTTACGCCAAGAGGAAAAGCATACACACCTGCGCCAAAACTGTTCTAATTTTCCTTGTAGACTGAAATTCCACGTGTGAAATTTCACGCCGTAAAGCAGCGTCTGGACAAGCAGCGCCTTACAACATAAAATCAAGATAGATACTTCCAACAGGAATCCGGACATGTTGAACGTGCCGCTGGCTGAAACCAGGAATCGTCTATCAGAATTCATCCTGCCGGATTCGCGTGGCCTGTCTACGCAGAAAGCTACGCTGCGCGAGCGGCTCACCCATGACTCCCGACATTCTTGACCTTTCCGCCGAGCTAATCGCGCAATCTTCCGGCATATTGATAGCCGCAGGAGCTGGCATGGGCGTGGATTCCGGCTTGGCTGACTTTCGCGGGCCGGAAGGGCTATGGCGGGCTTATCCGCCCTTGCGGCAAGCAGGTCTGCGCTTCGAGGAAATCGCCAATCCACGGGCGTTTGTGAACGACCCCGCCCTTGCCTGGGGATTTTACGGTCATCGTCTGAAAAACTATCGGGACGTAACCCCGCATAATGGATTTACAATCTTGAAGGAGATTGCGGCGCGTTTGCCGGATGGCGCTTTCGTATTTACCAGCAATGTGGATGGGCATTTCCAGAAAGCGGGCTTTGCTGACGACGCAATCTACGAAGTGCACGGCTCGATTCATTATTTGCAATGCTTTACTCCCTGTTCGGATCGCATCTGGCCTGCGGATGGATTCGAGCCGGTCGTAGACAAAAGCGTCTGCCGACTTGTGTCGCCCATGCCGCGTTGCCTTGAGTGCGGCGGACTTGCGCGTCCCAATATCCTGATGTTCGGGGACTGGAATTGGCTGGAATGGCGTTCCGGCCAGCAGGAAGCGCGTTTTGCGGCCTGGAGGAGGGCGGCTGCAAACCCCGTAGTGATCGAGCTGGGCGCAGGCAAATCCGTCGCCACGGTTCGCATGATGAGCGAATACAGCGGCTTTCCGATAATCCGTATCAATCTGCGCGATCCGGACGTTCCTGCCGGTCATATCGGCGTACCGATGGGAGCGTTAGCCGCGCTCGAAGGCATCCGGCAGGTACTGGTGAGAATGGGATTTTTGCCCGCCGAATCATGAGCAGGCGATCAAAAATGCCCCAAAATCAGGGCGGTAAAATTTGAAGTGGTACTTTAAGTTCATGCTATATCTAATTGATTTTTATATATATTATCTCTGCAAAATTGATGCGTTATTGCTTCGAACCTCTCGCTTGAAGGGTACGAATGGTAGCTGGAATTTTTCTATGGTGGTAGCAGTCCCAAGCTCTAAGCGGCAGCGAGGCCAGCCGCAGAGGCAATCGCTTTTGCCGCCCACTGGTTCAGGCTTTCGCCGGACGCGCGGGAAGCCGCCAACGCCGCGCAATGCACGGCAGGAGAAACACGCAGCATCAGTCGTCCGCTGGCCGGTTTTTCCGGGTCTTTGCCAAAGCGTGTGCACGATTCAATATAACCGTCCACGGATTCATGGAACATTTTTTCAAATTCAGCGACAGTCTCGCCGTGAAACGCAACAATGTCCCGAATGCCCATGAGCCTTCCGACAAGAACATTGTCGCGTGCATCATACTCAACCGCTGTGGCATATCCTTTATATGTCATGATGCTCATGTGTCAAGCTCCTGCATTAAATTCAACTGTTCAAGAAAATCTCTCGCCCGTTCCACACGATAGTGCAAGGATTCCTTGCCGGGGTGCGGGCGGTGAACAAAAAGGGAAAGTCCGTCTTTTCTAAACGTGACTGCCGACCCTTTCCCTTCCTGAACTTCGCAGCCAATCGCTACCAGCAACGCTTCAATCCGCGCCCACTCCAGCGTGCCTTTGGTCGGGACGGCGAAAATTCCCGCAAGAGTTTTGCGATGCTTCGAGTTCATGTCTCAATTTTAGCGAATGCTTGCAAAAATGCAAGTATTTTATGTCTGCAAATGCCTACATGAGGTATTTTGGGTCTTTTGCTTACAAGTAAAACAGGCGGGATTGCCGCCTGTCTGAATATTCATAAAATACTTTAAGTTTATATTATAACTAATTGATTTTTATAATTATTTGCAGGAGGTTTTTGCTTTACAGGCTCGTCATTTCCGGTATATTCCCGAACAGAGCCAGGGTTTTGGCTGCTTCTTCAGGATCAAGGCGATTCAAGGCATAGCCCACATGCACGATGACATAATCGCCAACAGATATGTCGTCCACCAAGGCAAGGGAGATTTGTTTTTGCACCCCCGACAGTTCGACCAAGGCTTGTTCGTTGGGCAGGAGTTCAATGACGCGGGCAGGAATGGCAAGGCACATAAATTTCTTTCAGTTTCATTTCTCTACAACCCCCCGACCGCCAAGGCGGGAGCCATCTATCAAAAGGGGGTTTGACTGCGAAGTTACTAGAGCGTTTTCGATTTAAGCGAGTACACTTTATTCTCAAAGCGGAAATCCGGCGCGGTAGCCCTCTCCCCCTACCCCTCTCCCGCAAGCGGGAGAGGGGAGTGTTTTCCTCTCTCATTTGTGGGAGAGGGTAGCCGAAGGCCGGGAGATGGTGCGTAAAATGTACTCATTTGAGCCAAAACCGCTCTAGCGGCGCAGACAAAAGGGTAATTACTATATCAGGCATTTTTGACCAATTCACGCGCTATCCATGCCTGTCCCAACGCCAGACCGCCGTCGCCGGGGGGGACGGCTTGCGGCGTGAGCGGCGTCAAACCGGCTTGTTCAAGGTATGCGCTCAACCGGCGAAGAAGAATGGCATTCTGTATACAACCGCCGGACAAGACAATCTCACGGATTTTTTCCGCTTCGGCATATGCTCTTGTCCACTCGGCAATGGCAAAGGCAATCCCATGATGAAAACGCGCCGCCCCCCGCGCTACATCGTTTTCTTCAACGAGAGAGAGAAGAAGAGGGGAGAGGTCAAGCGTATTGCCTTCCACGGAAAAGATGGATTCCGGCGGCTCGTTCATCCGAAAATCAGGCACGGATAGCGCAAGGCTTTCCAGCCGCATTGCGGCTTCGGCTTCAAAACGGTTAATGTCCGCTATGCCAGACAGCGCGGCGGCGGCATCAAAGAGACGCCCCAGACTGGTAGTCTGCGGGACATTGATTCCCCTGTCCAGCATGGTAATTATCGGCGCGGCATTTCGTTCCGGGAAGCGACGTTTTAGCCAGACTTCAATGCGTTCGGCATCACCAATTTTGTGGAGCAGGGCGATCGCCATCCGCCAGGGTTCGCGCATAGCCGCCTCGCCACCAGGCAGCGGCAAAGGCGAAAGATGACCCAGACGACGGAAAGATGCGCCTTCCACCCGCAAGAGTTCGCCGCCCCAGAGCGTTCCGTCCGTCCCCAGTCCGAAACCATCCAGCGCCAGACCCAACACCGGACTTGCAGGCGAGATTCGATGTTCGGCGCAGACAGCGGCGATGTGGGCATGATGGTGGGCAACGGGAAAGGCGGGTATGGCAAGCCGTTCGGCAATTTCAAGCGCCAGCCGGGTCGAGGGAAAATCAGGATGGAGATCGTGCGCGACGACGGCGGGTTGAATGGCAAATATCCGGCAAAGGTGGTTCAGCGTCTGCTCGAGAAAATGGATAGCGGCGGCATTGTCAAGCGTGCCGATATGCTGCGATAAAAACGCCTCATTCCCGCGTGTTACGCAAAAAGTGTTTTTGAGGTACGCGCCCAGGGCAAGCGCATCAGGCGCTTCATCCCGCAAAAAAATAGCTTTGGGCGCGTAACCACGGGCGCGGCGGATAAAAATCGGGGATGTCGCGGCAGGAAGCAGAAGACTGTCATCCAGAGGTGTGACAATTTCGCGCCGATGCAGCCAAAAGGCATCGGCAATGCCGGATAGTTTTGATAACGCCGCTTCGTCGTGATACACAATGGGTTCGCCGCCTGCATTGGCGCTGGTCATGACGAGCAACGCCGATTGCGCTTCCTCTATCCATTCCATGCCTTCGGGTTTTCCGGCGGCTTCATGAAAAAGCAGCCACTGCATCGGCGTAGCGGGGAGCATCACGCCAAGCCTTGCCAAGTCCGGCGCAATACCGTCGGGCGAGCAGGGCAGTTTGCGCGGCAAAAGCAGGATGGGGCGGGTTTCCGATTCCAGAAGGTCGGCGGCGGGTTCATCCAATTCAACCCATTGCGCGAGACTTTTACGGTTGGTCGCCATAAGCGCAAAAGGCTTTGCGTCGCGCGATTTTCTCAAGCGCAGGATAGCGACAGCATCCTGATTTTTTGCGTCGCAAACCAGATGAAAGCCGCCCAAACCCTTGACGGCGACGATTTGTCCAGCCTTTATACGCGCCCATGCGCCGCCTGCCGGGTCTTCATCCAGCGGATTACCCTTGGCATCCAGCAGAAAATGCTCAGGGCCGCAACGCGGACAGGCCGTCGCTTCGGCATGAAAACGCCGGTTGGCAGGGTCGCCGTATTCGGCGGCGCACGCTGGACAAAGCGGGTAGGGCAGAAGACTGGTCGCCTCCCGGCAGTACGGAAGATGTAGAGTAACGCTGTAGCGCGGGCCGCAGCGAGTGCAGGCGATAAGCGGATAACGATAACGTGTGCTTACAGGATCGAACAGCTCAAGAAGGCAATCGGGACAAATGCCAAGGTCAGGCCCAATCGTGGCGGCGGCTTCTCCCGTGGGTTGTTCGGTGGCAAGGATGGAAAAATTCTTTACGCCAAGCGGAGGGGCAGGGCGGCGGGTAATCCGGTCAATTCGGGCAAGACGGGGGGCGAATTCAGGCAAACGAACAAGAAATTCATCCAGACTGTCTCCTTCCAGATGAATTTCCACGCCGCCCGCGACATTTCTGACCCAGCCGCAAAGCTGCAATTCATTTGCCAGATGCCAGACAAAAGGCCGAAACCCAACGCCCTGCACAAGACCGGAAATCAGAACGCGACAGGCAGGCATTTATAGAACTTTCTGTAAATAACGCGACTAGATGCAGTCACTCTTTCACGCGGATTATAACACAAACGTCATTCCCGCGAAGACGGGAATGACGAGCGATCAGGCGCAGGAGATGGGAACAAAGCCCTGATAGCCGTAGAGTGGATCATCATAGAGTGGTTTTGATTGGATACATTGGACTGTCCGCTGGTCGTCAAGCTCTTACGATTTTGAGGATACAAGATCAGCAGCGACTTCGGCAACATTGGAAAAACGCTTGGCTTGAATGCCATAGATGATACCAAGTATTGCCGCAGAACCAACTGCGAACAGCAGTATCACGTCTTTGTCTTTTACCAGGAAAAAGAAGACGAAAATTAACGCCACTGTGGACCAATTGACATAGCCGGTGACGGAAATGACCCCGCGACGCAGATCAAACGACAGTAATCCATGCATGACAGGAGTGTAATGAAAAAAGAGCGCCTTCAAATCAAAAAATCGTTCACGGAATCCTATGTTGGAGGAATCCAATGACCTGAAACAAAGCTGTTGATGCCTTGATTCCGGCATGAACCACTCGATTTCATCAGGGCTTGGAATAGGCTTGCCGCCGAAATGGCATTTTATTGTGCGCCGGAAAATAGGGATGCCGACCTGAAAATAGAACCGGGTGAAGGTCAATTGAAATAACATCTCAAGAGCGACAATGCTCAAAATGATTACGATCGCGTGGTTCATAAGGATGCTAGAACGATTTTGGTTCAAATGAGTACATTGTTACGACCCCTCTCCCGACCTTTGGCTACGCCGTGAGTGGGAGAGGGGTCGGGGGAGAGGTCTGAACGCGCCATGATTGCTTTACCCTTGGAGGAAAAGTGTGTACGCCTAAATCGAAACCGCTCTAACGTCCAAGCCGCGACCAAAAACCGTCCGCTTAAGCATAAATTTAGCACAAGCCCAAATTTGAACATACTCCCCGAACGCGCAAAGCCTACCGAATAGCTCGTATACATGTCATAACGCCTTGAAAATCGCTTCGCAGCTTGGGAGCCAAGTCGCAAATCATGTCGCTCTCCTCTACGCTGACGCCCCAGAAGATCAAACGTCCTTCGCGCTCATACCTGTTGCCTCTGGCTATGCTGATGTAGGTTACAAAAGTCGGTTCATTGTCAAACAATTTGGCATATCTGGGGGACAACTCCGATTTGCATTCCGATGACTTCAAAACCCATCTTCCTGCGGAGTCTGACTTTTGAAGATTCTCCAGCATATTCTTTGAGCGTTGCATGCAATCCCTTTCATCGACAGCCTTGCCAAAAAAAGCCATCTCAATGCTTCTTCCTTGGATGTCCTGAGTTATACGGGTTTCGACATATACGGGGCTGGAAATGACTTCAGGATTTAGCGAGGACTGTCGTTGCTTTTCCGTCTGCTGGAAAAGAAACCAAGCGCCGCCAATGACGAATAGAAACACAATGATTTTCTTCATGAATTAACCTTATTTCAAAGGCGATTGAGGGAGTGCGCTAAGATGTCTAACGTCCAAGCAGCGACCAAAGACCGTCCGCTTAAGCGCAAATTTAGCACAAGCCCAATCGAACGCGCAACGCTTACCGAATAGCTCGTTACTAACAGGACAAAGCGCAAGAGACTGAAAGCGGCATGGGCTTTAACATTAGGCCAAAGGCCGTCCAAATGATTGCAAAGATAGCGCATTAGGCGTATAAACACATATGTGTGTATACGCTGTTTGGAGAGCATCATGAATACTGTGCGCTGGAGTATTGCTGTGTCGCCGGATACGGATCAGTCCGTTCGCATGTTCCTTGCATCACAAGGCAAGAGTCGCAAGGGCAGCTTGTCGCGTTTCATCGAAGAAGCGGTACGAACCTTTATCTTTGAACGCGCTGTTGAGCAAGCAAAGGCGGCAAACGTAAATGTGAGCGAGGCTGATTTGACCGCCATTGTGGCTGAAGCTGTGCAATGGGCGCGTAAAAACTGATGCGCGTCGTTCTGGACACCAATGTACTGCTAAGCGCCCTGATTTCGCCGCATGGCTTATCGGACAGCATTTATCGCGCATGGCAGAAGAACCGTTTTGATTTGGTTACTTCGCTCGCTCAAATTGACGAATTGCGCCGTGCAAGCCGGTACGCGAAGTTCAAGGCTGTTCTCCAGCCACACCGTGTCGGCGCGATGGTTAATAATATGCGGCGATCAATCATATTGGATGCTTTGCCGCCTCTGCCTGATGGCATAAAAACCAATGATCCGGACGATGCGTTTTTGCTGGCAATGGCGCTGACCAGTAAGGCTGACTATCTCGTGACCGGCGATTACCGCGCCGGACTGCTGCAATGCGGCAGCATCGGTCGCACACGTATTGTTACGCCAGCCGTTTTTTGTGCCGAGATATGCTGATACACGCGCGCCCCGCCCTTGGCGTGGGAAATCGCCCTTGCAAGCCCTGCTTGATGCTATTGAATGCTGTTGCTCACGATTTTTAACGTCCTCTCCACCACCTCATGACAGGCAGTCTCCGTGTTGGCCGAGTGGTTGGGACATATGGCGGTCAAAGTGGCGTTCATAGACATTAAGATAATTTGTGGCAACCTCACATTTGGTAATGTCTCTGAACAATAATCTGGTGGGTTTATGATCCCATATGCCGACACTTGAGAAATACAACAGCCAGACACTTTGCGTGGTGATTTTTTCAACCGTTCCGATGAGGAATTGCTGTGGTTCTGCGCTCTCGTCTTCAAGAATCATCAATCGGTACTGGCGATCAAAGGATGAGCCAAAAGACACTTTCTGAAATAACTGTTCATCAATCAACAATTGCTTATAAAACTCGTCCGTAGTGTTGCAGCGAATATCAGTAATGTCGGCTGTGCGGAGAACCATTAGACCGTCAAGTTGGAAGTCAGAGGCATCCTGGATAAGAACCAAGTCATTGGAGTAGCCAAGCACAAAGCCCTGAATGGAATTTGGGTCAATGTCGTCGCGGTAAATCGTAACGAGCTTCTGCTCACAGGCGAATTCAGCAAACTGATCCATAGCGGTGTATATCCTGACATCCAAGGCAAGCGGCGGTTGAAGACCGTCCGCTTAACACTTCTTCAGTTGTTCGAGCATTGCTTCCAGTTCGCGGGCGCGGGCTGCCTTGATTTCGTCCAGACGGTCGAGCATCCAGGCAAGCCAGATGTCAAATCCCTGGCCGGTCGTCGAGGAAACGGAAATACATTGCAGGCAGGGATTGATGCGGTGAGCAAATTCCATCGCCTGCTCAATATCGAACGATACGTGCGGCAGAAGGTCAACCTTGTTGATCAGCATCAGCCGGGCGGCATGAAACATGTCGGGATATTTGAGCGGTTTGTCCGCGCCCTCGGTGACGGAGAGAATGACGACCTTGGCGGCCTCGCCCAAATCAAACGCGGCAGGGCAAACAAGGTTGCCGACATTTTCGATAAACAACGCGCCGGCGGCAGGGAAAAACGACAGCCGTTCAAGCGCGTGTCCCACCATCCGCGCATCCAGATGACAACCCTTGCCGGTGTTGATTTGCAAGGCGGGAATGCCGGTTGCCCGAATACGCTCAACATCGAAACTCGTCTCCTGATCCCCTTCGATAACTGCAAGCGGAATCCTGTTCCGCAAAGATTGAAGGGTGCGGACGAGAAGGGTGGTCTTGCCGGAGCCGGGACTGGAAACGAGGTTGAGCGCAAGGGTGGCCGCATTTAGAAAACGCTGCCGGTTTTTCGCGGCCAGAGCGTTATTTTTAGCAAGAACGTCAGTTTCGATTGCGACCTTGCGGGTTTCCGGCTCATGGCTGTGCGCGGCATGTCCGCCGTGTTCGTGGACATGCCAGGTTCCGTCTTCATGCCAATGTCCATGAGGCTCATCGGCATGGTCGTGTTCGTGATCGGCGACAGGCTCGCCCTCAATACGGGCAGAACCCTCGCCGCAACCGCAAGTCGTACACATGGCGTTCCTCCGTTTCAGAAGGGAATATCATCGTCGCCGAAATCGGAAAAGGCCGGTTTGCCGCCGCCGCCTTCGGGAGCAGGGGAGGAGGGGGAACGAGCGGATTGACCGCCGCCGCCGTCAAAGCCCGATCCTTCCCGCTTGCCCAACATGGTCATTTCCGTAGCTTCAATGTCCGTAGAATAGCGATCCTGCCCGTCCTTGTCCTGCCATTTACGGGTTTTGAGTTTTCCCTCGACATAGACTTGCGAGCCTTTTTTCAGGTATTGCCCGGCAATTTCGGCAAGTTTGCGATAGAACACGATGCGATGCCATTCCGTCCGCTCCTGCTTTTCGCCAGTATTCTTGTCCTTCCAGGATTCCGAGGTTGCCACCCGGATGTTGCATATTGCATCGCCGGAGGCGGTGTAGCGAGTTTCCGGATCAGCGCCCAGATTGCCGACGATGATGACCTTGTTGACTGAACCCATAAAATTTCTCCTGAAAAGTAAAGTTTTGATGAATCGGCCTGATTATCCCGCCTTTTTGAGCCGTAGCCAACCTGTAAAGACAACGAATTTCGTCCGATACCGGAAGAAAATGTATCATAATTCTGACTGATTACTGACGGAGGTTTCACGAGATGACAAGTCCGGTGACAAAAACCGTAAAATTCCATATGACATTTATGCTCATAGCCCTTATCCTCGGAGCTGTTACCGGAGGGATCATCTGGCTTTTTTTGAAAGCGGTGGAAGCGGGGATAGTTCTATTGTGGGAAATCTTTCCCGCCCGCATGGGGTTTGACGCTTATCCCATAGTGGTCTGCGCGGCGGGCGGCGTCATAATCGGCCTGTGGCGAAGGAAATTCGGCAATTACCCGGAGGAGCTTCAGGACGTAATGGCGACCGTCAAAGAGACACGCCGCTACGATTCACGCAATATCTGCGTACTGCTTGCAGCAGCCTTTCTGCCTCTCGTATTTGGCGGCAGCGTAGGCCCGGAAGCAGGACTTGCCGGGATAATCGCGGCATTGTGCACATGGATGGGAGACCGCTTCAAATATGTATTAAAGGAAATGAAAGAACTGGCTGAAACAGGAGTATCCGCCTCGTTGAGCATTTTGTTTACCGCTCCTCTGTTCGGTTTTATGGCGCAAATCGAAGGGGAGGGCGAGAACATCTCCTTTCCGAATAGAATCAAGGTTATCGTTTATTTTTGCGCGATGTTAAGCGGCCTTGGCGTTTTAATCTCCCTCACATCCGCCTTTGGCGGCGGGTTGTCCGTCGAAAGATTCGACCAGGCAATAATCAGCCGCCACGAGATAATATGGTTTCTTCCCCTGGCGCTGTTTGCCGCCGCCGCAGGTTGCCTCTACCATCTTCTTGACCGGCTCGTCCGATTTGCTGCAAACCCGTTGCAACGCTATCCGGTAATATCTTCCCTGTTGGGCGGCTTGCTGCTCGGATTATGCGGCATGTTTATCCCTCTTTTAATGTTTTCCGGCGAATCGCAAATGGGCGACATCATGGCAAGCTGGAAGAGCATGACTCCGGTCTTTCTCTTCGCGCTGGGCTTTTTCAAGCTGTTGATGATAAATGTGTGCATGCATACGGGTTGGCGCGGCGGACATATACTTCCGGTTGTTTTTTCAGGCGTCTGTTTTGGCTATGGCCTTGCCGCCCTTACCGGCGTAAACAGCGCCTTTGCCGTCGCCATTGTGACGACAGCTTTATGCAGCGCGGTAATGGGCAAGCCGATAGCGGTGATAATGATTATGCTGATTTTCTTCCCTGCGAAAGACATAATCGCTTTGTCATTGGCCGCGCTTCTGGGGGCGTGCGCGCCGTTTGTCTCATCTCTGTTGAAGCGACAGTCGGCAGGGCTTGATATATTGCGGTCTGTGGCGGACAATGGTGAATCTTGCAAGGAGGATGACCGATGCGGCCAGGCTGGGGGGTGATAAAGGGGGCTAACCCCAGATGCAATCATCCGCCCCTACATCCAAGCCAGCGGGAACCACCTTTGGCTTTGCCGCGAGTCAAAAGGTGTCTAACCCCAGCTTTGCCGCTGTAGGGGTTAAAAATTTTTAACCCCTACGCTGCGCGAGTCAATCCCTACGCCGCAAGTTTGGTTGCACTATGTCCACGCGACCGGATGTCTCAAGTGGAAGAGGGCGGTTCCGACGATTTCGTCATGTAGAGGGCATGAAGTCGGTTCTACCCCTTTTTACCGACAGGGGCATGAAAATTGAAAGTAAGCGCAAGCCATAGGATGACCAGCAAGCCGCAGAATAGAAAAACCGCGCCTGCGCCGAAATACTGGGCGAGAACTCCCCCCAACGCGCCGCCCACGAACAATCCGAGAGCCTGGAGAGTGTTATAGACTCCAAACGCCTTGCCTTTGGCATGGGGCGGAGCAATGCGGGAAATCAGCGACGGCTGGATTGCCTCCAGAATATTGAAAGCCACAAAAAATACGGAAAGCCAGAACAGAAGCTGCCAAAAACCTGTACCCGCCATGTAAAGCCCCGCCAGAACAAACAACAAGAGACTGATGGCTCCCAGAAAAACCGGCTTCATCAAGCCTCGCTTTTCAGCGGATATTACGGCGGGAATCATGACAATTATCGCAATCAGAACGGCAGGCAGGTAAATCAGCCAATGCCGCTCGACCGGCAGTCCGGCCATATCCGTCAAGGCGTGCGGTATCAACACCCAAAGCGCCATTTGCGTGGCATGCAGGACAAAAACCCCAAAATTAAGAAGCATGAGGCGAGGGTCGCTCGGAATGGAAACATCGGGCGTCGCGGTGGAAGGTGATACCGGAATCGGCGCTGGGGTAGGGATACGAAGCAGCAAAAACAGAATGGCAGCCAACGCAAGAAGACTGGTCAGCCAGAAAATCCCCGCCATGCCGATCCAGTGATATAGGGGAGACGCTATTGCCATTGAGAAGGCGAACACCAGGCCGATGGAAGAACCGATCATTGCCATGACCTTGGTGCGGTGTTCCTCCCGAATCAGGTCGGCTGCCAGAGCGGTGATGGCGGCGGAAATCGCGCCTGCGCCTTGCACGGCGCGTCCTATGATTATCCAGTTAATATGGGTTGCCAGCGCGGCGATTATTCCGCCCAAGGCAAACAATATCAGCCCGGCGACGATGACGGGTTTTCTGCCCCAGCGGTCAGAGGCCGCGCCCCAGAGGATTTGCAGACAGGCTTGCGTTCCCCCGTAAGCGCCCAATGCCAAGCCGACCAGAGTTTTGTCGTTCCCTCCTGGAATCCCGTGGGCGTAGATGGCGAACACCGGCAGAATCAGAAAAAGTCCCAGCATCCTTAAGCCGAAAATCAGAGCCAGACCAAGGCCAATCCGCCGCTCCGCAGCGCTAAGACCGCCGGAAGGAGCAGGGGGATGAGAACTTGTAGGAGAGAGCGTCAAAGGAATACCCGCAAGGAAAAAGCCGGTATCTTAACGGAAGAATCAGCAAATCTTCCAGAAAGAGCCAGAAATGAGCCAAGATTATAGTGATTCGCTTGAACGATTTTCACATACTATAAATTAAAGTAATACTTTAAGTATCAACTATATCTGATTGATTTTTATAATTATTCGATTACATACAGCATTGTGGACATCAACCCGACCAAGTAGTATGTCGCGCCTCGCTGAAGATGTGGCGCGTACTTTTATCTTTGAACGCGCCGCAAAGGTGGCAAACGCAAACGTTAACGAGGCGGATTTGACCGCTTGGCTGAATCTGTGCAATGGGCGCGTAGATACTGGTGAGGCTGACTATATAGTGACTGGCGATCAACGCGCTGGACTGCTGCAACGCGGCAGCATCGGTCGCACACGTATCGTTACGCAGCCACCCTTTGCGCCGACCTGTAAGTTTTCTGTAAAAACTAAAGAACCTTCTCAACTTCGTATAATTTATATTATGTCAAATTTTATCTTGAGGTTTGCGGCAGAAATACTTCACGTTGCGCTTGTGTCTGCGCCCTCTTCCTCTGCCAGCGGCCAGCGCGGACGGACAGAAAACGAGCCGGGATGTTGTGGAGTCGTACCATGCGTCAGGCGCATCGCGCCCGCAAAAGCAATCATTGCGCCGTTGTCGGTGCAGAATTGAAACTCAGGATAATAGACACGCGCCTTGTCTTCTGCCGCCGCCATGTCCAATGACCGGCGTAACGCACGGTTCGCTCCGACGCCGCCCGCCACGACAAGGCGCAATACCCCGGTACGACGCAAGGCCTCAACAGATTTCATGGTCAGGACTTCCACGACAGCATCCTGAAAAGCCAAGGCCAGATCGGCATGAAATTGCGCCAAAGTTTCCCTGGGGTTGTTTTTTTCATTGCGGATTATGGTCAAGGCCGCTGTTTTCAAACCGGCGAAGCTGAAATTCAAATCGCCGGAATTAAGCATGGGGCGCGGCAGTCGGTAACGTCCCGAACGACCCGTTTCCGCCAGGATGGATAAGGCCGCTCCGCCGGGATAATCCAGACCCATGAGTTTGGCGGTTTTGTCGAAAGCCTCGCCTGCCGCGTCGTCCAGAGTCTCGCCCAATAGTTCATAACGCCCTGCCGCCTCAACCAGCATCAGCTGCGTATGCCCGCCGGAAACCAGAAGCGCGACGAAAGGAAAATCCGGCGGATCGGGCGATAAAAGCGGGGATAACAGATGCCCTTCCAGATGGTGTATCGGCAATATGGGTTTATCAAGCGCGACCGCAAGACCCGATGCAAAGGCCGCGCCTACCAAAAGCGCGCCCGCCAGCCCAGGCCCCTGGGTATAGGCGATAGCGTCTGTTTCGGCAAGGCTTGTGCCGCTTTCCGCAAGGACTTTTCGCAAGAGAGGAACAGTGCGGCGGATGTGATCGCGCGAAGCCAGTTCCGGCACAACGCCGCCATATTCGGCATGAAGCGCAATCTGTGAATAGAGCGCGTGCGCCAGCAAGCCCCGCTCCGTGTCGTAGATGGCAAGGCCAGTTTCATCGCAGGAGGATTCAATACCCAAAACGCGCATGTGCGAGGATGACGAGGATTGATCAGATAATCCTTGACATAATAAACCAACATATGTACTTTTGACTACACGGTCAGTTCTCCTCATGGGAGTTTCATACCGTGTTCACAATTTTCGACATTTCATCTTGAGAGGCAACATCATGGCATACTTCACACTGACAGGAAAAGATGGGCGCAAGGTCATCATCAATGGTAACCCAGTAACCAAGGTGGTTGACTTCGGCACTCATCGCACCGTTTACGTAAACAAAGAATACTTTCACGAGGTAACAGAGACCTTGACCGCTATTTTGACTGCTCTAAAGCAACCCTCATAAGGAGTCTCTGCAATGCTCGCCGCTACTCATACGCATCGGAGCGCCATCCTCGTCTCTCTGATCCTTACGATTGTTGCGATTCCAACAGCCGCGCTTGCCGCTGAAATAGACGTTTTGCAACGCCAATGCGAGCGCGAAACGGAGGCGTTTGAACGCAACAAAAGAGGCTCGACGATCTCATGTGCGCAACTAGACAAGCTCCTGCGCGACAAGGCGTACAAGGATAGGGGTGAGCGACCGCCAAAAGAGGACAGGGGTAAAGAAGATGTGATCTACGTAGATGATAGGTATCCTGGCGGCGGCGGCGGCGGGTACTGCATTGACAAACAAACCCGCTGGACAGTGCCTTGTCCGTAAATGAACCTTTGCGTCATTTTGACCTAGCAATCCAAGGAGTTTCTGAAATGCTCACCGCTATCAAGGCGCATGGTCTATGCGCCATCCTCTCCTCTCTGGTTTTCTTGATTGTTGCGATTCCAACAGCCGCGCTTGCCGGTGAAATAGACGTTTTGCAACGCCAATGCGAGCGCGAAACAGAGGCGTGGGAACGCAAAAAAAGAGACGCGACAACACCCTCATGCCGACGCCTTGAAAAATTCCTGCGCGACAAGGCGTACAAGGACAGGTATGAAAGACCGCCAAAGGATGAAGAACATATATTCTTATGGAATAAAGAATTGGGTATGTCCTGCCTTTATAAACAAAGCGGAGAAATGGTGTCTTGCCCATATGTGCCGGAGATATTCTTGTGGAATAAAGAGTTGAGAATACCATGTCGTCACAAACAAACCGGCGAATTGATATCTTGCCCGTAAAAAGTATAGTGATTTCCGTTAATAAAGCGACGGTCAAGTTATTTGCGAGAGAGGGAGGCAAAGCGCCCCCTCTGATAGTCTCGTTATTTGCGGAAAACACTATATTGCAGCTTCCGGCAATGTCGTGAGAATGCTTTCAAAAAGCCGGAGTACTAGCGGCGTCTTCTGGGCTTCTTGCCCGGTTGTCCGCCTGCCGCTTCCAGACGCGCCGCGATGTTGGTGTTTTTCGTCTTGTTCGCCCAATCCAATGCGCTTTCACCGTTTGCGTCATGCAGATTGACCGACGCTCCGGCGGCAAGCAGGCGATCAACTATCGGCAAAAACCCGCCTCTGGCCGCGGCCATCAGGGCGGTCATGCCGCTCTCGCTCCTGGCGTCAATCCCCGCTCCTTGTTGCAGCAAAAATTCGACAATATCGTCATGTCCGTTGAAAGCGGCGTAAATGAGCGGCGTCCAGCCTTCCGTATCAATCTCTGCGCCCGCCTGCACAAGTTCGCGCACAATATCCAGAGAACCATTGTAAGCCGCTATCTTGAGCGCGGAATCGCCGTGCATGTTACGAGCATTAAGTTTGGCGCGCTCCCTGATGAAGAGACGCGCCAGTTCAGTCCGATTTTCGCGCGCCGCCAGCATCAGGAGCGTATTGCCTTCCCTATCGCTGGTGTTGACATCCATCCCCCGCCCCAGCAAATTCCTTACGGTGGCAATATCGCCCAGCTTGACCGATTTTAGCATATCATCATAAGAAGACGCATGGGTCAAGGGCGCGGAAACAAGGCTGACCGCAAACACTACGGCAGAAAAGATAGCGGATAAAACTCCAGGCAGTTTCATAAGGCAAAATCCATCAGGCAAAATCAGACAAAAGCGGCTCTGGTTTGAGGAAAAAGGCGGAAAAAATTTTCGCTGGTAGCTTCCATGATAGCGGAAAGAGATGTGCTGCGAAGCGCGGCCAATGCTTCAGCCACATGACGGACATAGGCCGGTTGGTTGGTTTGTCCGCGATATGGATGCGGCGCGAGAAAAGGCGCGTCGGTCTCGACCAGAATGCGATCAATCGGCACTTTCGCGGCGACTTTATGCAGGGTTTTCGCGTTCTTGAAGGTCACAATTCCCGAAAAGGAAATGTAAAACCCCAACGACAATGCTTCTTCCGCGACATCCATGTCCTCGGAGAAGCAATGAAAGATGCCGCCCGCCGCCTCTGCGCCCTCTTCCCGCAGGATGGCAAGCACATCCGCCGCCGCTTCGCGGTTGTGGATCAGCAAGGGTTTTTTCGCCCTGAGCGCGGCGCGGATATGCGCGCGAAAGCGTTGTCGTTGCCATTCCGGCTTGTCCTTGTGCCAGTAATAATCCAGCCCGGTCTCGCCGATAGCGATAATTTTTGGGTGATCGGATAGAGCCAGTATGGCGTTCTCATCCGGCTCGTCCGCCTCCTCATAATCCGGGTGCAGGCCAATGCTGGCAAAAATCGCAGGATACGCTTCGATCTGTTTTAGCATTCCTTCCAGCGTTTTTGGATTCACGCCGACAGAAATCGCGCCCGCAACGTCATTTTGCCGCATGGCGTCCATGATTTGCGGCAGTCGCCCCGCCAGTTCCGGAAAATCAAGATGACAGTGTGTATCAATGAGGAAAGGAGAAGACATGCCGCAAAGCCGCTGAACAACTCAGAGCGTATGGGTAGGACGGGAGGAATTCAGCACGCCCGCGAGCATGGTTTCTATCTTGTGTTTGGCTGCGATGGCATTCTCGTCGGAGTTGAAATGAACGCCAATGCCCTGCGGACGGTTGTTCTGCGCGTTCGCCGGACTGACCCAGACGACCTTGCCCACGATGGGTATTTTCGTCGGATCATCCATCAGGGAAAGCAGGATGAACACCTCTTCGCCCAACGCATAGGTTCGGGTAGTAGGGATAAAAATTCCGCCATTGCGAAGCATGGGCATAAAAGCGGCATACAGGGCGGATTTAGAGTTGATGTTGAGGGAAAGGACGCCGGGGCGTCCGCCTGCTTTCATACCCATGATGAGTCCTCACTCCACGAAAAGCCTGCGATAACGGAAAAAAAACTGTTCGAGAAACAGGCGCAAATTCAGGGGATGCGCGCTTTCCCGCCGTAATTGCAGCAAATAACGGTAAAAGGAAAGCAACGCCGTGGGGCGGCTGTTTTCCGAAAGACGAGTAATTTTAGCGCGTTGCGCGAGATAAAAGCGAATTGGCAAGCGTTTTGCGGCAAGATTTAAGTCAATAATCCACTTTTGTGCCCACTCCACAAGCTCCGGCAGCGGGTTTTCCCCTTTGACCGCCTTTAATTCCTTCTCCAGACCGGCGGCGGCGGCGATAACCTCCAGACGCTCGCCTTGTTGCAAAAAACCAAGAAAAACATCCCGCCAGGCGGCGGCGTTTTTTTGCAGACTAAGCGCCGACATGGGCGCGCCGCCCGCAAGCGAAAGCCAGGTGACAGCTTCGGCAAGGCGCTCCTCACGAAGAAATTTCTCGGAAAGCGCGACATCAGGCACAGGCACGGCAAGCTGCTGGCAGCGGCTGCGTAACGTCGGCAAAAGCCGCATCGGCTCGTTTGCGACAAGCATAAAAAGCGTATCGGGCGGCGGCTCTTCCAACGCCTTTAATATCGCGTTTGCGGCATTACGGTTCATGGCCTCGGCAGGATGGATGACAATCACCCGCATTTTCTGGCGATGCGTCCCTACCGAGAGGAAAGCATCCAGCGAGCGCACATCATCCACGCCGACTTCCTGCCCCTTGCGATTGCTCTTTTCTTCGCCGCTATCCTTACGGCTCCGACTCTTTTCTTCCTTGTCGTCCCCTTCTTCTTCCCGCTGTAACGCTTCCGGTTGCAGGAGACGAAAATCAGGATGATTGCCTTTTGTCAGCCATTGACAGGCCGAACAAACGCCGCAGGCTGTCCCGTCGGAAGAAGCGCCTTCGCAGAGCAGGCAGGCGGCAAAATCCAGCGCCAGATCGAGCTTGCCCAATCCCTTTACACCCGAAATCAGGAGCGCGTGCGGCAGGCGGTCTCTCCAATCCTGCAATCTCTGCCAGACTTCCGCATGGAGTTCGGCGATTTTCATGCGCCTTTCTCCAGAAGCCAGGCGGAAATTTCCTCTCGTATATCCTCAAGGTTTTTTTGTCCGTCCAGTATGCGAAAACGATTCGGGAATTTTCGCGCCCGTTCCAGATAGGCATGACGCACCCGGTCATGAAATTGGGCATCCTCCTGCTCGAAACGGTCAAGATGGCGTCCGGCCAGCGCAATCCGCTCCCGCGCCACTTCGCAAGGCACGTCAAACAACAGGGTCAGATCAGGTTCACAAGGCTGGCTGCTGTCTTTGCCATGCACCCATCGCTCAAGCTCGACCAGACGGCGACGATCCAGTCTTTTGCCGCCTCCCTGATAGGCGTGGCTTGCGTCGGTAAAACGATCGCAAATCACCCATTCGCCGCGTTGCAGCGCGGGCAGAATGACCTGGGCGATATGCTCTTTTCTTGCCGCGAACATCAACAACGCCTCCGTTTCAGGATGCATGGCCTCTGAAAGCAGATGTTCGCGCAATCGTTCGCCCAGCATTGTCCCGCCCGGTTCGCGGGTTGAAAGCACGACTTTTCCACGCGCGCGGAGAAAATCGGCAATCCACGCGACATGGCTGGACTTGCCCGCGCCGTCAATGCCTTCCAGAGTCAGCAGTTTGCCTGTGTTCAAGTCATTCTCCGAAAGTGATTATCGTCATACTTCTCCCCTCTTCCGCTTGTGGCTACGCCGGAGTTGGAGAGGGCGGCGCGTAGCGTCGGAAGAGCGCGATGGTTCAGGTTGATACTTATGCTTCCTGAATCATCAACCCCTACCCTCTCCCCCGCCCCCTCTCCCGCAAGCGGGAGAGGGGAGAAACCATTGCCGCCTGCAAGCCTCCGCGCCCTGTCAATTCGCGCCATCATTTCCCTTTGCTCCTCAGGTAATACTGCACCGCCTGATTATGTTCGGCCAGGGTAGCGGAAAAATGGCTGCTGCCGTCGCCCTTCGCCACAAAATAGAAGGCGTTGGTCGCGGCAGGATTCAGCGCCGCTCTGATTGAAGCGAGAGAAGGCATGGCAATCGGCGTCGGCGGCAAGCCTTTTCGCGTATATGTATTGTATGGGGTATCTGCGCGTAAATCGGATCTGTATATCTTGCCGTCGTAGGATTCGCCAAGGCCGTAAATCACGGTAGGGTCGGCATCCAGACGCATTCCTATTCGCAGACGATTGACGAACACCCCCGCCACCATTACCCTGTCTTTTTCCATGCCAGTTTCTTTTTCCACGATAGACGCCATGATAAGCGCCTCATAGGGCGAGTTATAGGGCAGGTTTTCCGCTCTGGCATTCCATTCCCTTTCCAGATGGGCGCGCATTTCCCGCGCCGCGTAAGCCAGGAGCGCAATGTCGCTTGAGTATTTGCTCACTCGGTAGGTATCGGGAAAAAACATGCCTTCCGGCGCTTGCCCCGGCATTCCTATTTTCTTCATCAATTCCGCGTCGGAAAGGGAGGTCGCCAGATGTTCCAGTCCGTCATGGGCGGCGATTACCCGTCGCCAGTCCCGGAATGTCCGGCCTTCGATCAGCCTGACTTCGACATGCGCTACCTTGCCTTCCGCCATCATCCGCAGCAACTGGCGCGGCGTCATGCCTTCCGTCAGGGTATAATATCCGACATGAATATCTGTTTTTCTGCCGGATAAAACTTCTTCCACACGCGCCGCCAGCGTCAGCATATCTTCGGACACAGGCACTCCGGAGTTTGTCAGCAATTGCGCGACTTTACGCACGCCCATTCCGGGGGAAACCTGAAACTCCAATGATGACGCCACCGGCAGGGGGCGCTCCATCCATTCCAGATAAAACCACGCCGCCGCGGCGACCGGCAACAGCATGACGATAACAACCAACAGGAAAAAACGTGAGAGCTTCAAAGTGACAAACCTGCAAGAAATAGACGGATTCAAAATGGAATTATACCCTGATTCATCCGGGCAGCGGCTTGCCCGGTTGCTACTACAGTCATTTCCGCAAATAACGAGACGTTCGGAGCGCGCGCTTTGCTCCCCTCCCCCGCTTGTGGCATAAAAGCGAGCGGGAGAGGCAAAATACCCGCCTCCCCTCTCCCATTTATGGGAGAGGGGCATGGGGAGAGGGTAAGGGAGTTGAAGATTCAGGAAGCGTAATTACAACCTGAACGCTACCCTCTCCCGGCCTACGACCACCCTCTCCCATAAATGGGAGAGGGGAGGCGTTTGCAAAATTTGAGCTTTTTGGGCTGCGACCTACTGGGCGCGGCCTGTTTTGCTGGTAGTCGGCAAGGGCTGACCGACCCGCCATTTGCTTGCGATAGCTTGCCCTTCCTCGATTTGCGCGTGCGTCATCTCTTTGGCAAAAATGTCTTGATTTTCCAATGCGGTCTTGTTTCCATCCGCCGCCGCAAGGTTGGCAAACGCATAGGCAAGCACGATGTCCTGCGGCACGCCTTGTCCATAGTAATGCATGGCCCCCAGATTGAACTGGGCAAGTGCATATCCCTGCTCCGCCGCTTTTTGATACCAATTCACCGCCTGTCGATAATCCTGCGGTACACCCCGTCCATTGGCATACATTAACCCCAGATTGAACTGGGCTTCCGATAATCCCTGCTCCGCCGCCTTTTGATACCAATTCACCGCCTGCCGATAATCCTGCGGCACGCCTCGTCCATCCTCATACATGACCCCTAGATCGTGCTGGGCAGGCGCATATCCCTGCTCCGCCGCCTTCTGGAACCAGTTGACCGCCTGCCGATAATCCCGCAGTACGCTTTGTCCACTCTCATATCTGACCCCAAGAAAAAACTGGGCTACCGCATCCCCAGCCATCGCCATCCGCGTCAATTCAGGCAGGGACAAGTTTTTGTAATCCGGTTCCTGCGCGTGGGCTGCAAACGGCATGGCTCCTGACAACAAGAGCATGGCAAGTATCGCAAAAAGACGTTTCATGATGATGCCTTTCATAAAGGTGTAAATCAGGCGGCAAAAAACAATTTTCCTTTTAATCATGAAAAATGCTCTCCATGCGCCTCTATCTCATACGTATATCCTACTCCACTGCATTGAAGTTCGCAAGCTCACCCCGGCATTGCTCCCCAACTACGGTCTGCCATTCATGCACCCAGATGCCGCGCGTACCCACGTAATAGCTGTGACAGTCCTCGATTTCAAGGTTGTACACGGTGGTACGGAAGAGATCAGGATGATCCTCGCTCTCTCCCCAACAATCCTTTGAAATCGGTGGAGTCGTGCCCTGATCAAACTCACCAGACTGACCATTCCTCAAATCGATTGTTTTGCTCGGCTCATCCCAACACCAACTGTAACTAGCGATACCTTCTTCATAGGTTCGGTGCAGCGCATTTTTGCCTGTAACAACAGCTAATTCACCGTTGGCGAATTCAATTTCATCACCAGATTCCAGATGCTGAAAATTTGTCCAGACTTTGGATTCAACCCAATCTTTCAGACTCGCCCAGACCTTCTCCTTTATCCAGTCCGGGAAGTAACTCGCTGGAATAACGCCACGATCCATCAGATCGCGCCAACCCTTCCTGTCATTGACCCAGATCGGGTGATTCGGAGTGCCGATCAGACAGGAATAGTCGCTCATCTACATCATTCGCTTCTCAGCCCGCGCTGCCGCGCGTTCCTTCGCCGAGCAAATTTCTAACCGCCAAACCTCCCGGTCCTCATATCGGAAAGCCTTGGTCACCCGCTTATAAGTCTGTTCTCACTCCCCGCTTTCGGGCTTCGATAACACCCAATCCCCGACCTTGATCTGCTCGATGGGCACCAGACCTTCCCTGGTATGCACCAGCGTGCCGGCAATGAAACAACCGGTCACATCAATTTGCGCGCGCGTCTTGCCCGCCTGCGCCTTGGCATCCGCGATGATCCGCTTGTGCACAACCGAGCCATTTGTTTCATTGCTCATGGGTCTCATACATGCGCCCTCCTCCGCATTGCCTCGAACAGACAAACGCCTGCCGCGACGGAGACATTGAGGCTTTCCACCATGCCGCGCATGGGGATATGAATCAAGGCGTCGCAATGCTCTTTCGTCAGGCGGCGCAGACCCTCGCCTTCCGCGCCTAGTACCCAGGCAGTCGCGGCAGGCCAGGACGCCTCGTAAAGGCTGGTCGGCGCGTCATCCGTCGCGCCCAGAACATGAATATCCCGCTCCTTCAATTCGCGCAGCGTCCGCGCCAGATTGGTCACGGTAACGTAAGGCACGCTCTCCGCCGCGCCGCTGGCCGCCTTCAGCGCGGCTTCGGTCAGTCCGGCAGCGCGGTCTTTGGGCGCGATTACCGCATGAACGCCCGCCCCATCCGCCACCCGCAAACAAGCGCCAAGATTACGCGGGTCGGTGACACCATCCAGCACAAGCAAAAAAGGCGGCTCTTCCAGAGTATCCAGCACATCATCCAGATGAAACGCCCGCCGTCCGCCCTCAAGGCGGGCAATCACGCCCTGATGCCGCGCCCTGGGCAACATCGCGTCCAGACGCTGCCCCTCCAGAAGGTTGACGCGAATCTCCCCCGCCCGCGCATGACGCAGCAAATCCTGCACCCTTTTATCGTTTTTCTCATGGCGGCGGGAATCCAGCAAAATCTCCCGCACGGCTTCCGGGTCATGGCGCAGTTTGGCAGTAATGGCGTGAAAGCCAAAAATCAGACGGGTACTCATAGCGGCAACGAAGGTTTGTCATACTGGCGGAGCACAAAGCTGCTAAGAACTCCATTCACGCCGGGAATGCGGGTAATGCGATCCAGCAACAGGGCGCGGTAGGCGTCCATGTCGGAAATTATCGCCTTCAACTGATAATCGGCTTCCTTGCCGGTAATCAACAGGCATTCGACAATCTCAGGAATGGCTGCAATCTCCCGCTCGAAATTGTCAAAGCGTTCTGGCGTATGAGCGTCCATGGAAATATGGATCAGCGCCATCAGGCTCAATCCCAGTTTTTGCGCGTCCAGACAGGCGCGATAACCCTTGATGACTCCGCCCTCCTCCAGCGCGCGCACCCGCCGCAGGCAAGGCGACGGGGAAAGTCCGACCTTGCAGGCCAAATCCTGATTGCTGATTCGTCCATCGGCTTGCAGAATTTCCAGAATATTACGATCATAACGATCAAGCATTGCATTTCTCATTCCATGTCAATCCGGCAATTTTATTCCAAAAAATACCAAAACAAGAAATTTTTATCAAAAAAATGCCGATTTATCCGCAAGAACGCAAGCAAATTTTCCGCCCTTTCCCGTACCATATAACCATTCCTGTAAACAATTGCCTCGCCGAGAGTCCGGGACTTTCACAGTTGCCGTCCGCACAATTGCCGTCTGCAAGACACCCTCTCCCGGCGCTACACGCCACCCTCTCCCATGAATGGGAGAGGGAACAACCACCCTCCTCTACCGCTTGCGGGAGAGGGGAAAATACAGGAATTGCCATAGTTATGATTTACCAAGAAGGATCATCCCATGTTATCGCCTGCTCAAAAATACCGCTCTTTCCCCCCGGTGTCGCTTGCCAATCGCCGCTGGCCGGAAGCGCGTCTCGAAAAATCGCCCATCTGGATGAGCACCGATCTGCGCGACGGCAATCAGGCGCTATTCGAGCCGATGAGCATCGAGAAAAAAATGCGGATGTTCAGGATGTTGTGCGCTATCGGCATCAAGGAGATCGAGGTTGCATTCCCATCCGCTTCCAAGACCGATTTCGACTTTACCCGCGCCTTGATTGAAGGCGGGCATATCCCGGACGATACGACCATCGCGGTATTGACCCAGGCGCGCCTCCCTCTTATCGAGCGCACTTTCGAGGCGTTACAAGGGGCTAAATCAGCCATCGTGCATGTTTATACTGCGACATCCAAGACTTTCCGCGACATCGTGTTCGGCATGGAAAGCCGCGAACTGGTAGACATGACCGTCGCCGCCATCCGTCAAATCAAGGAATTGACCGCCGCCATGCCGGAAACAAAAATCACTCTGGAATACAGCCCGGAGACATTCACCGCGACCGAGCTTCCCTTTGCGCTGGAAATCTGCGATGCCGCCGCCGCAGTCTGGGACGCGACGCCGGATAACAAAATCATCATCAATCTTCCCGCCACGGTGGAAGTTGCGACGCCCAACGTATACGCCGACCAGATCGAATGGATGCACACCCGTCTGGCTCGCAGGGATAGCGTCATCCTTAGCCTGCATACCCACAATGATCGGGGATGCGCCGTTGCCGCCGCCGAACTCG
>WRMF01000025.1 GCA_009777245.1 Betaproteobacteria bacterium | reverse complement strand
TTCGGTGCAGGCGCAAATCCTGAACCTGTTGCGCGACATGCAGGAAGAGCTAAACATTGCCTATCTCTTCATTACCCACAATTTTTCCGTCGTCGAATATCTGGCGCATGAAATTGCGGTCATGTATCTGGGGCGGATTGTTGAACAAGGCCCTGCCGCCGCGCTTCTGGCTGCCCCTCTCCATCCCTATTCCCAGGCGCTTTTCTCCGCCGTGCCGCGCCTGGATGATACTTCCGCCAACCGTATCCGTCTGGAGGGTGAACCGCCCTCCCCCATCTCCCCGCCCTCCGGTTGTCATTTTCGCCTGCGTTGTCCCAAAGCCACTCCCCAATGCGCCGCCTCTGCCCCTCCTCCAACTACCCTGCCGGACGGAAGGACAATCGCCTGCTGGTTATATGGATAGATAGTGTATATAAATCAATTAATAACGCGACTGTCATGGAGAACACGCTTTGCTCCCTTTCCTGCTTGCGTGAGAGGGGTTGAGGGAGAGGGTAAGGGCAAGGTCTGGCCGCGCCGTTATTGCCAGAAAATGATCTGGCTCACTTGACCGCTCGCCGCGCAACCCGGCGCTGGCGCGCACTATTGGCAAGCAGGTCAAGCACGGCAACACTGTCTTCCCAACCAATACAGGCATCGGTAATACTCTTGCCATATTCCGGCTCAACGCCCTCTGTCAAATCCTGCCTGCCTTCCTTGAGATGGGATTCCACCATCACGCCGATGACGCGATTCTCGCCCGCGCCAAGTTGTTTGGCGACATCATGCGCCACGTCAATCTGCAATTTGTACTGTTTGCGGCTGTTGGCATGCGAAAAGTCAATCATCACCTTTGCTGTAACCCCGGCAGCCGCCAGATCGCGACAAACGGCATCCACGCTCGCGGCGTCGAAATTCGGCTCCTTGCCGCCGCGCAGGATAAGGTGGCAATCCTCGTTGCCGCGTGTGGCGACAATGGCGGAATGCCCCGCCTTGGTGACGCTAAGAAAATGATGTGAGGATTCCGCGGACTTGATCGCGTCGACGGCGATTCGCACATTGCCCTCCGTCCCGTTCTTGAATCCGACAGGACACGACAGCCCGGAAGCCAGCTCACGATGCACCTGGCTCTCGGTGGTACGCGCCCCTATCGCGCCCCATGAGATAAGATCGGCAAAGTATTGCGGCGTAATCATGTCAAGAAATTCAGTAGCCGTCGGCAGCCCCAATTCATTGATTTCCCACAAAAGACGACGCGCCAGCCGCAAGCCTTCGTTGATCGCGTAACTGCCGTCAAGATTAGGATCGTTGATAAACCCTTTCCAGCCCACGGTTGTGCGCGGCTTCTCGAAATAAACCCGCATCACTATCAAAAGCTCATTCTCCAGGCGATCCGCCTCCGCCTTCAAAAGACGCGCATATTCGCAGGCGGCTTTGGCATCATGAATCGAGCATGGCCCAATCACCACCAGAAGGCGGTCGTCAATCCCGCGCAGGATTCGATGTATGGCTTGGCGTGTGTCGAAGGCGGTAGCCGCAGCCTTTTGCGTAGCCGGAAACTCGCGCAATATATGCGCGGGCGGAGCCACTTCCGTTATTCCGGCAATGCGAACGTCGTCAATTTGGTTCATCATCTTTGAGCCTCAAAATTTACATTGATTCGCCCTTTAACGCGCGTAAATGCCAATCGAACGCCTCCCCAAGCAAATGCGGGGTGTGCAGTCCGTTTGCGCCCTTTTCCGCGCGCGCCAGATAATCCTTCAAGGCGGGACGGAACTTGGGATCGGCGCATTTTTCGATCACCAGTTTGGCGCGCTGGCGCGGCGCAAGACCGCGCAAATCGGCAAGACCATGTTCGGTAACGAGAACTTGCACATCGTGTTCGGTATGGTCGACGTGCGATACCATCGGCACGATGCAGGAGAGCGCGCCGTTTTTGGCGAGCGAGGGGGTCATGAAAATCGAAAGATAAGCATTGCGGGCAAAGTCGCCGGAACCGCCAAGCCCGTTCATCATCCTTGAACCGAGAACATGGGTGGAATTGACGTTGCCGTAAATGTCGGCCTCGAGCATACCGTTCATCGAGATGACGCCCAGCCGACGGGCTATTTCGGGATGATTGCTGATCTCCTGCGGACGCAGGATGATGCGCTTGCGATAAACATCAAGGTTGGCGTTGAAGTCGACCAGGGCTTCCTTGGAGAGCGACACGGCAGTGGCCGAAGCGGAAACGAGCTTGCCGGAGCGGATCATGTCGAGCATCCCGTCCTGCAAGACTTCGGTATAGGCGGCGAGATTTTCGTAGGGACCGTCGTTCAGCCCCGCCATTACCGCGTTGGCGACATTGCCCACGCCCGATTGCAAGGGCAGCAAATTCGCCGGAATGCGCCCCTTGCTTACTTCATATTGGAGAAAATCGAGGATATGCCCCGCGATCAAGCGCGAATTTTCGTCCGGTGCGGAAAACTGGGTGTCGCGGTCGGGACAATCGGTCTCAACCACGGCCACGACCTTGGCCGGATCAACTTTCATGTAAGGCTCGCCAATGCGGTCATTGGGCTTGACAAGCGGAATTGGCTGGCGGTGCGGCGGCAGAGCGACGCTATAAATGTCGTGCATCCCTTCGAGTTTGGCATTCAGGCCGGAGTTGACTTCGAGAATCACCCGGTCGGCGAGATCAAGCCAGGTAGGATTGTTGCCTACCGAGGTCGAGGGAACCAGGCGTCCATCCTCAAGGATGGCAACGATTTCGATCAGGGCGACATCGAGCTTGCCGTAATGTCCCCAGGAAGTGTTTTGCGCCACTTCCGAAAGATGGACATCCGTATACCAGGCATCGCCGCCGTTGATGCGGTTGCGACAATCCGGGTCGGACTGGTAAGGGAGGCGCATGGAAACGCCATTAACCTTGAAAAGCGCGCCGTCCAGTTCGGGCGCGGTGGATGCGCCGGTCAAAAGGCCGACACGTAAAGTCTCGCCGCGATCAGAGGCGGCGGCAATCCGTCTGGCCAAAGCCTGCGGGACTTCCTTGGGATGACCGGAGCCGGTAAAGCCGCTGACGCCGATGTTGTCGCCATGATTGATTAAGGCTGCGGCTTCGTCCGCCGACATGATTTTGCCGCGCATGGCAGCATTGTTGATGCGGGATTCGCTCATTTTTATCCTTGGGGAAACTACTAAAAGGCGTGAGTTTATGTAGAGTTGCCGCCAGGCGTCAACAACGATCACCCTAACCCTGTGCGTTAAGTGTATGGAAAGCGTGTTAGACTTAAGCTACAAAAGTATGCTTAACGCCAAATTGCCATAAAACACGTTTCAAATCAACAAGTTACTGAGCATCTTAAGCCCTGAATACGCAGTAGACAGGTGTCGGTAATGGATGGTAAAGTAAGAAATTAGCGACAGGCATTCATGCCTGTAGCTCAAAACAAACAGGGAAGGGGTTTGCATCCCCTCCCTTGTTGCTACGGTCAAAACCCCGGCATTCAGGCCGGGGTTCCAACCTTCGCGCCACCCTAAAGGGCGGGGTCTCAAACCAGAGTTAGTTTTATGATCAAGTGGAAAAAATGGAAATTCCAAACGCCCCTCCTGATGTTAAAAAACATCAAGAAATAGATGCACAATTTGCAGCATGGTGGAGATTCCTGAATACTTTAGGAATGTTTTCATTCTTGCTGTTTTTGGCATGCGCTGGATTAGGCGATGCTAGACATACCAGCGCTTTGATTAGTTTCTCGCTTGTATGTTGGATATATTGGAAAGGGAAAATGCACTTTCCAAAATTTATTATCAGTCTTCGTAATGATAAAATGTCCGCAAGTTGTCTTTTTGAAAAAACGCTATGGCGCGAACATTTCAACAAAAAGCTTTTGCATTATTTTCCGATGATTATAGGGATGTTTTTGCTTTTAGGATTAGCAGTAGTGCCTATTTTCGCAAAAAATTTTGCGAAAAGTATCCAATTGTATTTTTCTTTTTTTAAACTATTTTGCCCTTAGGTCGTTTTTGTTTAGTTCTGTACAGCGTCAGAGAAATTTTTCTGGACTCACCATGCTCCCCACACTTGGAAAGCGTGTTTGACTTATAGTGCTTTCCGCAAATAAAATGACTGTTATGCTGCGTGGGGAAAGGTAAGCAAAGCTCCTGATAGTAACGTTGTTTGCGGGAAACGCTATAACAGGTAAAGAAATTTACACTCCTGAACTTAATGTCCTGACTCCATACCGCGTAGCGGGAGAGGAGTTGGAGGATAAGCCAAGTTAGTTTAAGGTTCAAGAAGCATCAACTATATAGCTAATGATCGGGACGTGGGATTTGATAAAATCGAAGTACTTCATGTACTGCCATGTTATCAACAGCTATATCTGCATTGCTGAAGTAGTTGCTGTGGATAATTGGAATAGCCAGCGCCTGCTGTTCCTCGGTTAAGGCATTAAACATTTCACGCCACTCATCAGTCAGGGCATCACAAGCGTTGGCATATGATGCAACCTTTCCATAACGCTCACGTTTTGCTTGGTCGTGCTCGAAGCGCCGTATGATCAGCGCTTCCGGCATCATCATGATTTCATGGAACTCTGATTCATCCGCGCCGAAAGCTGCTTCAAAGAACTGCTTGCCACGACCGATTTTTCCGCGAGTGGATGTCAGTACAGCTTGAACGGCGCGAATGTATTTCTTGTTCCATTTCTTGCCAATAAAGTCTCGGTTACGAAACCATTTTGGATTATCATTAGGGTGGTATTTCATTGGGAAAGAATAGATGGTTACGTGCAATTCATCGCACAGATCAACTGACAATTTCATACGGCGATAGAGATCGACAGGTTCTTCATCGAAATTGTACAGCATATAGTTGGACAAGTCGGTAAGTCCAGCGGCTGCGGCAGAACGAACAGCATTTTCAAAAAAGCGGCGTGTTTTCCAACTATCGAAAGCAATACGCAAGGGACGGATGTTAAGCTCCGCCAACTTTTGTATATTTTTTGGCGTAATAAGCCTCCCATCTACACCTTGGTTGAAGTCAACAATTTTTTGTCTGGCAATCGGACGATAAGCATACTTTTTGTATAATGGCTCAACAAATTCATGCAGCTCCAACATCGCCTCTTTTGTGGCTGTGTGTATTTGGTCGCATTCCGTATCCATAATTTTTTTGTATAATTCATCACGAATTGATACATCTTTGCAAATTTTGGAATCATCACACCTGCTTAAAAGACGATCATAAAGAGACACTATCAACCGAATATAAGCGCGGTCATTGATCCCTGCGACAAGATTTTTATAGGCTATTTCATAAGGATTTGGTGGAATGTATGTTGCTCCTTTTCCAAAACCGCAGGCAACAATTTCGTCTATGATCTTTTCATAGCAATCCGATGCTAATACATTATTATCAAGCAACACCAAATTTTTCTGTTCGCCGAAACGCTCCTGCGCTATCTTCAAATGCTGCTGAAGTTGGATGTGGTTCTGATATTTTGGCTCCAATTTTGGAACAGAGCAATATTTACATTTGTTCGGACAACCACGGGTCATATAAGCAAAATAAGCATCTGTTGCCGGATATTTGTAATCGATCTCGTCAAGAATAGAATAATCCAATGGCAACGAATCAATAATCACGTCGCTATCAGCATCCAAAACGCAGGGATCGTTTAATATTCCAACTATAGGGGCGACACCTGTTTCCTCCTCAATCTCTTTTGGCAGTATTGACGAAGCGATACCACCAACAAATACCTTATTGGCATCTTTGCAAAGTTGTCTGGCAAATTTGATAGTATCAATCGTTATTGCCCATTCGAATGTAAATAGAGTTGTAACGCAAACCACATCAAAGCGAGGATTTACGAAATAATCCTTACTTTTGAATTTAGCTCTATATTCCCTTATCTGGTCAATGAGCATATCAGCATCATCACGAGTCAAATCGTTTTTATGAATTTCATCCTTAGGAATATCTGCTGTTTTCCCATAACGAATGTACTGAAATAGGGTTGGGATAAGCCTTCGCCATTTCATATCAGGACAAATGCCAAAAAGGAGTCGAACAAGTTCTTCGCATAATAAATTCGCCGCAAATTGTTGCAAGTCGCCTTTATAGAAACAAACATTATCTCCACGACTTTTGTAGTACGTAGAGATTTTCATTAGTCCCATTGGCGGGTACTTGTTCCTATAATTAGGTTCCAACAAAAGTACTTCACGTGACACGATGACTCATTCCTTTCTCGCTTTTAACCCTGCGTGAATCTTGGTAATCAGTTCCTGGGCAATATCTGATGCATGTTGATTGATAAGGTCGTAGATGCGTCCAACAACACGCCTCGTTTCTTTTTGGTATTGTGATAATTCGTCCGTAATATATGCGTGCTTAGTCTTTTTGGCTCCTTTTTGACCTACTGCCTCAACCTGGATATTTGAAAGTGGCTTTAGAAACTCTTTTACCGAGTTATCTTTGGTTTCTACGGTACGGACGATTTCCTTGACGCAGGTTGTAATCTCATCATCTGTGGTTTTCTCGGATTTTTGAAGGGCTTTTTGCGCTTTCTCCGCACGCTGTCGCTTCTCCTCAAAGGTTGTTTGCATCGCTTCACGGTCGACACCTCCGCTAAATCCACTTTGCTCTTTCTTCTCATATTCTTTTTCAAAATCATAGAATTCGTGAATGGCTTTGTAGGCACTCCGCTCATCACTGGCCACATTGCAGAGTTTCCATAAAAACTCGAAAAAACCACGAAGTTGTTTTTCAAACAAATCGCGAATAGCATTTTCATTGAAGTAGTCACGACGGGCATTGGGAATCAGGTGATGATGGACAGCAAAGATCTCTCCGATGAAGTATTCGTTACCGCGAGCATCCTTGAAAAACCGCCTCAAGGTACCGGAGTCACCAATTTGGATGTTTCCTTTGCGCAACCGCAGTCCTCGCTGTGGGTTTCCTTGCGCCTTGATTTGCCCGTTGAGAGACGATAAACCGAACCATGCCCAAGCGATTAGTTCGTCATTTTCGCCATAGAAGTCCCGAAATCTTATGCCTTTGATTTCGTCATGCTTTTTACCGCCGACGGAATAAATTCTGGTTGTGTATCCCTTAAACAATTGCTCATCATTAACATATATGCCGTATTCATCAATCCTGACACCCAGTGATTGAGCATGTTTATAAATGAGATTGTAGAACATAAATTTAGTCGGATACGGCGCAGGTATTTCGAATGAAAGATAATCTCTTATGTTGTCTACGTTCAACAAATCTTGGCTCGTTACTTCAGTCATTACTACTTCAAAAAAATGATCATCAAGTTCTGCCGATTGCTCAGATTTAGTCATAATGGCATCAAGCACTTCGTCAGCAGTATGCTTTCGGTCATCATTGAGCATTGTACGCATTTTCAAGGCATCCCATGTCATCACAGAAGCTTTTGGTTCTCCAATGGCTGTAGATATGAATTGAAGTTCGTTGCAATAAGCCAAACCGCAAAGTCGACCGATACCTCGAAAACCCTTGTCAATCGCTCGTTTTTTATCGGAGTTGGCTAAGTCGCTTAGTACACGCATAAAATCCTTTTTGCAAACTCCGCAACCGTTGTCCCGAATGCGAATCATCCGTTTTGTCGTGTCTATGCTGATGTCGACACAAGAATCCGCAGGCTTGATGATTCCCGCATTGACAGCCGTATCAATTGCGTCACAGGAGTTCTGCACATATTCGCGGTACATGACACGCGAGTCGGAGTACATACCTGTGGTCAGGTTTTCCAGAATATTCTTTCCGAATACCACCATGTCAGCCACCCTTCCTAGTTCTGCTTGAATTGCTTATACAGCGGTTTGGGGAACTTGATTTTCAGCATCGAGCGAAACATCGGGTTTTGTATTAGATACTCCCCCTGCTCCAAGCGCGTCAAGATGCTCTTATATGTGGCCGGGACGATTTTGTAATCAGTCTTGCTTGTTTCAATGACATTTGTCCGACCATAAGCGTGAGTTGAACAGTTTCCCTTCACACGGTCATGGATAGCGCTACGGAATTGCTCTGCTGCGAAAAGGATTACACCCAACGAGCGACCGCGCTCGGTGACATCTAGAATCTGCCGAAGTATCGGAGAATTTTTTGGTGTTTCAGTAGAGGCGTATTTGTTCAATTCGTCAATAAAAATAATGATTTTCTTCGGTGGCTTGGCTCCTTTGGAGTCATATTCGCCAAGTTGGAGTTTATTGATGATTCGAACTACATCACCGAAAACAAATGACTGCATGATTTCTCCAAGATTTGCTATGTCGACAACTACGACTTCGTTAGGCTGAATCTGGCAGAGCTTATCTTCCAACCTAACAGTCTTGCCCCTAGCATCGCGTTCAAATAACGCTGAATGCTCTATAGTTTTGCGGATAATTCTACTGAACCGCCGCCATGAAACTACGGGTATGTCTTTATTCCCTGCATTTGGGCTTTGTTTTGGATCACAGTGTTTACTGACCAAAGCTAAAAAACTTTGCCAATCACCACATTCGCCAAAACCGCTTGAGCCGGAGATGATGTATTCTTGAATTGCGTCCAATGTCTGGTTTGCATCATCCACGTTAGCAAAGAGCAAGTCCAAATCATCTTTATCTTTTTCGTAAGTAAAAACGAACTGACTTGCCATGCCACTTTGAATGTACTCATTTAGCTCTGATTCAGACAAAAACGTATTCGCAGCGACACGGTCATACTCGCCGTTTGGGACAAGGTATTGCACACGTTCAAACGGAGTTGTTGTCATCCCTATTTTCTCATAAAGAGCATGAACTTGTTTGCTCTCCTCCTCTGCTTGCTCAGGTGTATTTTTTCCATTCTCGGTAAAATCGTTAGGTAAATGGATACCCATCAAGTCTTTGCCTTTCACATTGAAAAGAACAAAGGCAACACTCCCGTCGCTAGGGTCAACATCGCGGTAATTATCCTGTATCGCTTTCAACAAAAACATTGCATAGGATGTTTTCGATGCCAAGCCTGAAATGCCCGATATGTTGAGGTGCGCTCCTTCTGGTCCGATAACAAATCTTGGATCAAGTTTGACAGGTAATGTAACTTCTTCCATTTCTCCTGTATTTCCGTACATCTCCAAAAATCCACAAGGCAGAATGCAATGTTTGTTATCTAGGCCAAGGGCATAAGCAATCTCCGCATCATTTGCCAGATATACTTTCTCATCACTTTGTAAAGGGATATATATCCCTTTATCATTGCAGATAATTTTTGCATCAATGTAGTTCATCCCAACACGAAATGTTGGCGGTTCGACTTTTACATCACCAAAGTCGCTTGAGATGTAGTTCGTCAGAAAGCTGCTTGCATCCGTGATGTGTGAAATATCTTCAATAATGCCATAAGAACAGGAACCTTTCACATGGTCAACGCGAACAATGTCGAAGGGATTCAATATCAGCTTTGAATCTGTCCAGAAAGCAAATGTATCAACGCTTGTCGGTTTTCTTTCGGTAGCGATGATTCTGCCGATGAGTTTCGGTTCCATATTCTTTCCTCCAACTAAAACAAACTCAAGAAAACATCTTTGCTGAGATAAAGGCTCTTGATGTAAGATTCTGTAAGATACACAGGATATAGATGATTAGCATAACGCAAATCAGAGCCATAGCACGTGGGACAGCGTTCATTGACAAGTGATGCGGAAATCATATCCACATCATCAGTATTCAGCCCGTAGCCTCTTCCATGCTTTATTTCATGATCGGTAACCATTATTTTCACAACTTTAATCACTCCATCATAAGGCGTTTTTGTTTGTTCCGGAAATTTGCGGAGACGTATATACCATACACCAAACTCAATATCTGGGATTCGTGTGACTTTCACACGAGCGACTGGTGTACGATGAAATTGCGGCAATTCGATAATTGCCCGTGCATTCGCCTTCCCAGTACCGTCCTTACAATTTTCGGGGTTAAAGGATTTTGATACCCCAATTACATACTGGTAACTGTTTTTGAAATTCTTGAGATTGGCAAAACGATCATTATTTGACCTTGGCACGTACTCAAGTGACCCATCTTTGACTAAATATGCCCGAGAAGACAGGAGTCCTTGTCGCGCTAAATTATCAACCAACTCCTTTTCTGCATCAATCATATAGTCTTGGATGACAGCAATTCCTCTGTCCTGAAATTCACCTTTTTCAGGATTAGCAGTTTCATACATGAGAACATCATCCAGTTGTATCCCAATACCCTTGAGTCTTGGGTTTTCGTTCAACTTTGCTCTTATATTTGCACGAAAGGCTTCCGGGTATCTGCCCGACTGATCGCACTTGTTAGGCAGTGATATTATGAGTTTACGCATTGCTGGGGGAACAGCCTTCATTCGTCCGTCGGTTCTTTGACAACACGCAACCCCAACCTGCCCCGCAACAACAGGAAAAACCCGCGCATCATAGGAAATGTCATCTACATGATATACATGCCGTGAACCATCAAGGAAGTATTGAAGGCAAGGTGTAGGGCGAGCTTTAGCAAGTTCAATGGCATGTTCACGTAAATCTGTCGACTTTTTTTGAGAATTTGTTTCGCCGTCAAATGCCCACGACTCAATCGCATCAGGACTGTCATCATAATCAGGGGTGGGCGTCCGCACGGAATCGAAGCTATATTTATAGCTCTGAAAACTTATGCCGTTAGTAATCTTGGCAAGATCTTCCATGATACGGCTCATCAGTCTCTCCACCTTTTCACTACAATGTTGCATGACGAATTTGAATTGCTCATTTTACCATATTTCCTAAAATATGTACAGATTCAACGGCGACAACTGGTTGTTTCAAGCCGCCCCTTGATTTCAGCGCAATTTCGACAGACCTCCCGGAAGGGTATGGGCATCGGAGAGTGCAGCCATCGGCAACTGCAACGCCGAATCGTAGGATGGCCCTAAAAAATAAAGTCCATCCGGGGGAAAGGTCGGAGCCGCAAGAGTGCGATCTCCGGCAAGCAAAAGCTCATGCAGATATTCCGGCATCCAGGCTCCCTTGCCCACATAAACCAATGAACCTACCATATTGCGAACCATATGCTGCAAAAACGCATTGGCTTCAAAATCAAAAAAGAAAAAATCGCCTTCCTGTCCGATTTCGGCATGGGTCAAATTCCGAACCGGATTTTTGGCCTGACATTCCGCCGCCCGAAAAGCGGAAAAATTATGTTCACCCACCAGAAATTCCGCCGCTTTTTGCATGACCTCAAGACACAAGGGACGATGAAACCACCCTGCCCTACCCGCCCACAGGCCGGAACGCTCGCCCCGATTCAGCAACAGATAGCGGTAACGCCGACTTTTTGCCGCATAACGGGCATGAAAATCATCCGACACCTCCCGACTCCAACGCACCGCAACGGAAGCAGGCAAAAAGCTGTTAACTCCTCGCACCCAGGCAGTTTCCGGACGATTGGCGAGCGTATCGAAATGCACAACCTGCCCCAAAGCATGTACGCCCGCATCCGTGCGTCCCGCGCACCGCACATTGACGGAATGCCCCGCTATCCGAAAAAGAGCCTCTTCCAAAACCATCTGGACGCTCGGCAAACCCTTTTGCCGCTGCCAGCCGTGAAATGAACGACCGTCGTATTCCAGACCCAGCGCGATGCGCTTCATGCAAAATACCCCAAAAATAGCGATATGCCCGCCAGCAAGAGCAAGTCCCGTCCGCGCCACACGGGAAGGAAGATACGAACCGGATCGGCGGCGACATCAAGAGAATGTTCATCCCGCACTCCCTCTTCCAGCCATTGTTTCCAGCGATGCCAGCCATCCGGCGCGGCGGGTGGATTTTCCAGACAGACCAAAACAAGGGACAAACGGGCAATGCTGCGGTCAACCGGCAAGCCCAACCACCGACAAGGCCGAAGCAAAAACCAAAGACCTCCTATCAGCTCGTCAAGACGCAAGGGAGCCAGAAGCCAGGCCAACGCGCCCAGAAAAACCAGCATCCTCAAAACGTGTTGACAGGCTTCCAGACAACCTTCCCAGGCGGGCAGCCAGCCCGCGCCGTCAGCCGGAAAACCATAGGCAAAAACCAAAAACAAGGTCAACAGCAAAATGCGAACGCGCAAAAAAAGCCTCCACCAATGCCGCCGAATCAGAGCGCCCGCAAACAACGGCAGGAAGGAAACCGCGACAAGTAGCGGCAACGCCGCTACTTGCAGAAAAATCGCCAGCATCAACCAGATCAACAAACGCGCGGCAGGATTAAGCCAGGGACAGGCAAGCATCAGGGAACAAAAAAACAGGGACACGACATATTATCGTGTCCCTGCGGTTTAGAAAATGCCGCGATCAAATCCGTTTAACCGGACAATCGGGCAAGTATCGCCTCGGCTTGCCTTATCTGATCCTGATCGCCCTCAGTAATGACTTCGGCCAGGAGTTCACGCGCTCCTTCCAGGTCGCCCATCTCTTCGTAAACCTTCGCCAATTCGAGCTTGGTATCGTTCTCGCCCCGTCTGGCATCAGGGCTGTCGGTATCAATCGGAATTACAGAGTCGTCAACCAAAGTTTCCGCATCGCCAAACGGGGCTTCCAAACCGCCAATCATGGTTTTAACATCGTCGAGCGGAGTTTCAACTTCGTCAATCATGGCTTCCGCGCTACCTAGAATTGCTTCGGCGGATGCGTCCATTTCGTCCTGAATATCCTTGACAGGCAGCGACCCTTTCAGATCAAGATCAATTCCGGAGAGTTCATCCAGACTACCGGTATGACCGAGTATGGTGGATTCGGTAAGTTGCACATCGAATTCCACATCCTCTTCCTGCTCGCCGCCCAAGGGCATGAAGGTGGTAGCCGCCATCTCCATGTCTTCAGGCATAAGCTCCGCTTCCAGATCCAGACCGGGAACATTCATTCCTTCTATCTCTTCCGCCCGCGTCAGTGTCTTGGTAAACGCGAAATCCGGATTGACCACTGTCGCCGCCGCTGCCGGATCCGCATCGGATACCCAAGTCGAAGAGCTGTCATCCATTGCCGCCTCTGGAACAGGCTTAGGCGCAGGCGGCTCGCTTATGACAATCGGCTTTTCCTCTACCTCCGGTTCTTCATCAAGGGCAAAATCCAGTTCGGATTTAGCGCCGGTTGGTTTCGATACAACCATCGTGGCAACAGACTCCGGCAGCGACTCTTCAGCTTGCTCCATCGCTGCCAGATCGAAATCCAGATCGCTGTCCGTCGCTGGTTTCGTCGCCGTGCCTTCGCGCAACATCTGCAACAGGGGATCATCATTGGATACTCCCGACAGGCCAGAATCTGATTGTTCAAGCGGCAGAGCGCCAGTCTGTTCCGGCGACATGGCGCCAGTATCCGTTCGTATGGCAAAAGCGATAGACGACGTGCCGACATCTGTGGCATAGAAACCCTTGCCGCCGTAGAGCTGATTGCCCGGATCAAGCACGGATCCCATCGCCACAACCTTTTCCCAATCAGCGCCCTTGCCGCCGGTTTGCGCATAAACTTCCCTGGCGATAACCTCAAATTCCACGGCACTCTTGCGATTGGCGTAAATTTCCAGCAGTTTGACGCGGATCGCAACCCGGTTCGGGTCTTTCGGCAGGGCATCCAGCAATAACTCTTCCGCTTGCGCGTCCCGAGCGTATGACATGTACACGTCCGCCTCCATCACCGGATCAACCTCATCCATACCGAAGCTGTCAGGCAATGCCTGGCTCAGTTCTGAAGGCGGTGTTGTGGCAGTAGCTGTTTTGACATTTTGTCCGGTCGTGACCTGGAAAATCGAATTCAAACCATCATCCGTAAAGCCGGAAAGGCCGGAGACAAATCTCTCGCTGGTCTCGGAATCAAGATCAGCATCATCTTCTTCATCTCTCGCCTTCTTGCGGCGCATGTAGAACCAGCCCCCTCCCAACAATGCCAAGAACAGAACGCCGCCCAGCAAAGGCAGAACTCCCATACCCTCTTCTTCAAACTCGCTGCTGTCCAAGGCAGGAGAAGGCGGCGCGGGAGGCGTAACGACTAGCGGCTGTGGCTGTTCCACAACCTGTGGCGGCTCTGCTACAAGCGGCTGTTCTTCCTGACCTTCAAAGCCATCTTCTATACCAGGGTCATCTTCGGCTCCCAGTTTCATGAGCATGTCTGATTCCTCAATGCTCTTTATTTCTGCTTGCTGTCTGGCTAACTCCGCTAACCTATCTGCTTCAGCCTTTAGCTCCGCTTCTGCAGCCTGTAGCTCCGCTTCCGCAGCGGCTTTTTCAGCCGTTAGCCTATCTGCTTCAGCCTTTTTAGCCGCCTCAGCCGCTAGCCTATCTGCTTCAGCCTTTTCCGCCTCAGCAGCTAGCCTATCTGCTTCAGCCTTTTTAGCAGCCTCAGCAGCTAGCCTATCTGCTTCAGCCTTTTTAGCCGCCTCAGCCGCTAACCTATCTGCTTCAGCCTTTTTAGCCGCCTCAGCATCAGCAGCAGACTGTGCCGCTTTCTGTCGTTCCTCGTCCAATTTAGCCTTCTCGGCGGCAATACGTTTATCTCGCGCCGCCACTTCCTGTTTCAGCCGCTCAGCATCCCGCTCCAGCTTGGCTGCGCGCTCGTCATTTTTTTTAATCTCACGCTCACGCGCCGTCATTTCACGCTCGCGCTTCCTGTCTTCCGCAGAAATTGCAGTCTGCCCGGCATCTATAGCCGGACGGGGCGCAGCAGGTCTCGCCACAGTAAAAGTTGAGCGATAAACCTTACGCGCCTCTTCCGGGGAAAGCTGGCTAGCTTCCGCCACAGAAGGAATCCGCAGAATCGAGCCTGTCAACAAACGATTCGCGTCGCCGTTTGCAAAAGCGACGACATTGTTACGGTACAAAGCAACGACCATCTGCTCCAGCGTCAGGCCGCCGGAAAGATTACTGCGCGCAATGCTATGCAGCGTCTCGCCGCTTCTGACGGTGTGGCCTACTGCTCCGCCATCTTCGGCTTTGCTGTCAGCCTTGGCATCCGGTCTGGCAGATGGCGTGGAAACCTCACGCCCCCCTCGCCTAGTAGCACTAGCTTCCTGCTGTGCTGCCTGGACAGCTACCTGAACGCTAGGCGTGGCACGGCTATAACGCGCCGCGCTGTCCGGCATGGTGGAAACCGGCGCGCCTCGCCCTTCCACAACAGGGTCGAGCAGGAACGTATATCCTTTTGTCAGGCGTCCGTCCGGCCAGGTCAAATCCAGCATGAAACTCATGATCGGATCGCTGATCGGTCCGTCGGAAGTTATCTTGATCACTACGTCATTGCCGCGTCTCTCCAAACTTATGCGTAGTTGCCGCAGGCTCGTGGCATAGTTCATGCCATTAATGGCAAAAACTTCCGGCGAAGCCAGACGCGCTTCCATGCCCGGAATTTCATTAGCCGTCGCAGTCACAACGATTTCCGCGCGCAAGGGTTGCCCCAGGGCGGAAAATACTGTGATTTCGTTCAAACCTGCCGCTCCAGCCAGAGGAGACAGAAGCGCCAGCAGAAGACTGGACGCTACGGCGCCATTAGAGAAAGGAAAAATATTTTTCTTCATCACGCTGCCACCTTGTAAGCATCAATGGTTGAAAAAACTTGCCCCTCGGTTTGCCCGACGGGAAATACCTCATCCAAAGAGGCGGACGGCCTGCCGGAACGCCCGACCGGCCTGTCTCTGGATGAGGAATCTTGCTGTCTTTGTATTTCCTGCAAATTCTGGTCTTTCAATTCCAGGAGTTTTTGCAGATCGGAGACGATTTTTTCCAGCGCCGCAACGCGATCCCTGGATTCCTGCAAACGTCTGTTCTGCGCGATCATGTCCTCTTCGCTCACACCGGCGCGACCCGTGGTCGGATTGATGCGGGAAACCTGCACCCTGTCGCCTCCGTCGGCAGACTGCAACTTGTCGTCCACACTGGCAGTAACCGTGCCGGTCACAGAACGCCCGCCTGCGGTCGTTGTCGCGCTCGCATCGCCGACGCGGGACGCCAAGGCGCTACGATATTGATTCCAGGCGGCGGTTTGGGTGCGAATCACCTGCCTTGCTTCCTGCTGCGTCACGAGAGAGACGTCAATTTCATCAGCCAGACGCAATACCGCGCCTTGCCGTAAGCGGTTCATGTTGTTGTCGACAAAGGCTTGAGGGTTATTTTGGTAGAGCGTCACCAGCATTTGCTCCAGACTGACGCCGGATAACTGGTTGGCCACGGCAATGCGGTGCAGGGTATCCCCCTTCTTGACCACATACTCGGCAGAGGTTGCGGAAACTGTCGACCGGGGTTGCGCCGCTGGTTGCTCTGTGATCGCCTGCGCTTCTGCGACCGGCTCCTGCTCTGCGACTGCCTGTGCTTCTGCAACCGGTTGCGCGGATGATTCCTGTGCGATTGTCTGTGCTTCTGCTACCGCCTGCGGCTCTGCGACTGCCTGCGGTTGTGCGACTTCCTGCGGCTGTGCGACTTCCTGCGGCTGTGCGACTGCCTGCGGCGCGGGCGTTGCCGCCGGCGAGGAGGAAGACACGGAAGGCATTACTGTGGCAGCACGATAGAGCGTCTGCGAAGCGACTTCCGGGGGATCGAGCAAAACCGTATAACCGCGCATCAGGCGACCGGCCTGCCAGTTCAACTCAACCAGAAGGTCAAGATAAGGCTCATTGATCGGCTCGGTGGAACGAATGACGACAACGTTGTTCTCACCCTGCTTTTCCAATGACAAGCGTAAACGGGTATGTTCATGGGAATAGCCAAGCCCGGCTCGGGAGAATTGCTCCGGGCTTGCCAGACGCACCGTCATTGAACCAAGCTCGTCCCGTGTAGCCGAAACATTGATCTCCGCCCGCAGGGGCTGCCCCAAAAGCGAATGCACCCTGATCCCTTCCATTCCGGCCGCGCCCGCCGATGGGACAGACAGCGCCATGACAAGAGAAAAGGCAGAGGCGGTCAAGAACGCGCTGCGCCTCGCTGTAGAGCGCGCGCCTTCTTGAATCCCATCTATCAGCAAGCAATTTGTTGTCACGTTGCCACCTTTGTTTCCTAATTGGATTTTCAAAATAACATCATATACTTAGACGCGCAAGCTAATCTTGATTCTCAGGAAAAGTTCTTTCGGCATTTTCACCACACATATCGCCCGAAAAACATGCGTAAACAGGAATTTTCCTGTTTACGCAATTTTACGCGCCTTTCAGTCCAGGAGAATACGCAACATGCGTCGTAACGGCTCGGCTGCGCCCCATAGCAATTGGTCGCCAATGGTAAATGCCCCCAGGTATTCCGGCCCCATCGCCAATTTGTGAAGCCGCCCGACAGGAACGGAAAGAGTTCCCGTAACGGCGGCAGGGGTCAGATCACGCTCGGAAATTTCGCGCTCGTTGGGTACGACCTTCACCCATTCGTTGGCTGACTCGATGATTTCGGACACCTCATCAAGCGGCACATCCTTTTTCAGTTTGATGGTCATTCCCTGCGAATGGCAGCGCATGGCTCCGACGCGAACGCAGAGGCCATCTACCGGGATACTGCCCGCCGCGCGAAACTCTGGTTTACCGAGAATCTTGTTGCACTCCGCCCCGCCCTTCCATTCTTCCCTGGATTGCCCATGCTCGACTGGCGCGTCAATCCACGGAATCAGACTGCCCGCCAGCGGCGCGCCGCGAAAGTTTTTGGTCGGGAATGCCGGTGAACGCATGGTCTCGGTCACCTTGCGGTCAATGCCGAGAATGGCCGAAGCCGGATCGAGAAGCAAATCGGCCACCGACGCATGAAGCGCGCCCATCTGCGCCAGGAGTTCGCGCATATTTTGCGCCCCCGCGCCGGAAGCGGCCTGATAAGTCATTGACGATACCCATTCGACAAGATCGTGCCTGAACAGCCCGCCCAGACCCATCAGCATCAGCGATACCGTGCAATTCCCGCCGATCCAGTTCCTGCCGCCCTTGATAAGCGCATTTCTGATAATGTCGAGGTTTACCGGATCAAGGATGATTACCGCATCGTCATTCATCCTTAACGCCGAGGCGGCGTCAATCCAGTGTCCTTGCCAACCCGCGCCGCAGAGCTTCGGAAACACTTCTTTCGTGTAATCGCCGCCCTGGCAGGTGACAATAATGTCGCACTTTTTAAGAGCGTCAATGTTCCTGGCATCCTGTAGCGTCTCATTAGCCTCTTTGCCCCCGAAAACAGGGGATTCTCCCCCGGCATTGGAGGTCGAAAAATAAACGGGATCTAACATGGCGAAATCATTTTCTTCCGCCATTCGTTGCATGAGCACGGAACCTACCATTCCGCGCCAGCCAACCAAGCCTACTAGTTTCATGATGTCCTCTCAAATAATTTGATTCATCCTGCCATTAACGGCAAAGATTCCTCTACAACATGGAGCTTCTTGCTCCAAAAACGCCTGTTTGCCCCGCCAGGCAAGAAAGCGTCTGGGTAAAACGGCGTGATTATAACCAATCCCCTGACTCACAGGGAGTGAACATAACAAACGCCGCACCCTCTCCCGGCCTACGGCCACCCTCTCCCACAAGTGGGAGAGGGGATGCGTTTGCAAAATTTCAGGCATCATCTCCTGGATTTTCATGCTCCTACTTGTCTCTTTATCCAAAGAAATGACTATAACTGATTGTTTTGACGAGTATTTTTCGATCAGTAGTAACACACAACTGGTACTGCCCGGCGCAGGAGTTTCTCCCCTCTCCCGCTTGCCGGAGAGGGGGTAATGCAGGCGGCACAGGGGTCTCTCCCCTCTCACGCTTGCGGGAGAGGGGTCGGGGGAGAGGGCAACAAGCGTAATGTTGCCTCGTGCAATTGGCAATCACTTATTTCAAAGGAATGACCATAACTGTCAACATGGCGCATCCGTGCCGTTTTACTTTCCGAGTTCAGCCAGTATAGCGTCGCCCATTTGTTTCGTGCCGACGCGGGTCATACCCGACTCAAAAATATCCCCGGTTCGCAATCTCTGCGCCAGTACGTTTTTGACCGCGTTTTCCACTCTTTTTGCCTCTTCTTCCAGATTGAACGAATAGCGCAGCATCATGGCGGCGGAAAGAATGGTAGCCAGGGGATTGGCGAGGTTCTTGCCTGCAATGTCCGGGGCGGAGCCGTGCGACGGCTCGTACAGACCCTTGTTGTTTTCGTCCAGCGAAGCCGAAGGCAACATGCCGATGGAGCCGGTGAGCATTGACGCTTCATCGGAAAGAATATCGCCGAACATGTTGCCGGTCACCATTACGTCAAATTGCAGCGGCGCGCGCACAAGCTGCATGGCGGCATTATCCACCAGCATGTGCGATAGTTCCACATCGGGATATTCCGGCGCAAGCTCATTCATTACATCGCGCCAGAGCTGCATTGTTTCCAGCACGTTCATTTTGTCGACCGAGCACACCTTTTTATTGCGCTTGCCTGCGGCCTCGAACGCGACGCGCCCGATACGGCGGATTTCGGACTCCGAATAGTGCATGGTATTGAAGCCGAAACGCTCGTCATTGCGATTTTCAATGCCGCGCGGCTGTCCGAAATAAATATCCCCGGTCAATTCGCGCACGATCAGGATATCCAGCCCGGCAACGATTTCCGGTTTCAAGGTGGAAGCATTCGCCAGTTCCGGGTAGAGCACGGCAGGCCGCAGGTTGGCAAACAGGTTCAAATGCTTGCGGATACCGAGCAGGCCGCGTTCGGGGCGCTGCTCACGGGGCAGCGAATCCCATTTCGAGCCGCCCACCGCGCCCAGCAAAACAGCGTCCGCTTCCGCCGCCAGTTTTTGGGTCGCTTGTGGATACGGGTCGCCCGCCGCATCAACCGCCGCGCCGCCTATGAGCGCGGTTTCCATCTCAAAGCCCAGATTCAATGCCTCCAGCACGCGCACAGCCTGAGCCGTAATTTCAGGACCGATGCCATCGCCGGGGAGAACGCAGATTTTTTTTGTCATGTCTTTATCCTTCTGTTTCGTTTTTTTCCAATGCGGTAGCGATACGTTCGGCGGCCTTTACATGACGCTCGATCAAATCGTTCTGGCGCTCGATCAAGTCAATCTGACGCTCCAAAAGCCGAGCCGTGGGCGACTTGCTCCCCCCAGCGGAACGCATACCAAAATATATGAGGGCGTAAAAGACCAGTAAAACGATCACCAAGGGGACGATATCAATAAACCGATCAAGCAAGGATGCAATCATTTCATTTCTCCCGCGAACAGCCACGGCAATTTTTGCTTCCTTCGTTCTTCAAACACGCGAATTTCATCGGCATGACGCAGCGTAAGACCAATGTCATCCCAACCGTTCAACAGGCATTCCTTGCGAGACGCATCCACCTGAAACGGAATTATATATCCATCGGGGCGGGCAATCGTTTGTTCCGCCAGATTTACGACGAGCGAAAACCCGGGCGTGTTTTCGACAAGACCGAACAGCGCGTCAATTTCCGCCTTGGGCAATATCAGGGGCAAGAGTCCGTTCTTGAAACAATTATTGAAGAAAATATCGGCGAATGATTCGGCCAGAATCACCTTGAAACCGAAATCCGCCAGCGCCCAGGGCGCGTGTTCGCGGCTGGAGCCGCAGCCGAAATTGGCGCGCGCGAGCAAAATCGAGGCTCCCCGATAACGCTCCTGATTGAGCGCGAAATTTGGGTTCAGAGGGCGACGGCTGTTATCCATGCCCGGTTCGCCCTGATCCAGATAGCGCCATTCATCAAACGCATTAGGCCCGAAACCGGATCGCTTGATGGATTTCAGGAACTGTTTGGGGATAATCGCGTCGGTATCCACATTGTTGCGATCCAACGGGACTACAAGACCGGAGAAAGTGACGAACTTTTCCATGCCGAGCTTTTCCATGCCGAATTTTTCCATGCTAGTGGCAGACGTATCCGCCCTCGTCCGCGCCATGCACCTGTCCGTGCGCTATTTCTTCCATGCTTGCGGGGCGCACTGCCGTGACCGTGCAGGTGAATATCAACGCATTTCCCGCCAGAGGGTGATTGCCATCCAGCACCACCTGGTCGTCCGCAATGTCGGTGACGCGATACAGGGTAAACTCTTCTTCGCTGCTCCCTTCCGGCGCGCCTTCGAGTACCATGCCTACTTCCAGATCACGCGGAAAGGCATCGCGCGTCTCCAACTGAACCAGCTCCGGGTCATATTCGCCGAATGCCTCGTCCGGTTGCAGACGCACGGTCGCACTCTCGCCAATCCGCTTTCCATGCAGGGCTTCCTCTATTTTCGGAAAGATGTCGTCATAGCCGCCATGCAGGTAAACCAATGCTTCGCGCCCTTCGTCGACCAGACCGCCGTCCGTGTCCGTTACGCTATAGTCAAGCGTTACGACCGTGTTCTTCAATACCGTATGCATACCAGTCATTCAACCAAAACGAAAGAATGTATTTTAACAACATCTTGGCGAATTGTCAGCAGGAGCAGTGTTATTCCACACCGGGATACTGTTGTTATACAATATGCGCCTCCTTCAAGATGGATGTTTGCAACGAAGGCGAACTTTCACCATACAGAGGCAAAAGATGACAAAATTATTCGGAGGCGACAAGACAAGCGCATACGAGGCGGCGTCCAAAGCGCAACAGATAGCGTTTGCGCCTGCTTTCTTTCAGGCCATAATCGTCTTGCGAGACAAGGGCGTTCTGGCATATTTGAACGAAAACGACGAAGGAAAGTCCGAGATGGAAATAGCAAAATCTTGCTCGTTGAACGATTATGCCGCTCGTATTTTGCTTGAAGCCGGTGAACAAGCTGGCGTTTTAATCTTTGCCGAAGGGCGGTATTACCTGTCAAAGACCGGATTCATGCTGATTTCAGACGAAACGGCAAGAAGAAACATGAGCTTCATTAACGATGTCTGCTATCAAGGTCTGTTTTTCCTTGGCGAATCAATTGACAAGGAAAAACCTGTCGGGCTTGAGGTTTTTGGCGAATGGGATACTATCTATGAAGGGCTTTCGCAGTATGATGGCGGATCAAAACTCCCTGAAAATGTGAAGAATAGTTGGTTTGAGTTTACTCATTACTATTCGGACGCTGCATTTAATGAGGCGCTGAAGATAATTTTCCTTGATAATTCAGCAAAGAAGATTCTTGATGTCGGAGGAAATACCGGCAGATTTGCCATAAAGTGCGCGCAGTATAACAAGGACGCAAAGGTCACTATATTAGACAAGGAAGGACTATTAAACGTAGCAAAGGAAAACGCAAGGAACGCAGGGCTTATTGATCGAATAGACGGCTTTGCGCTTGATCTTATTGACCATTCCAAAGAATTTCCCACAAATTACGATGCGGTTTGGATGAGCCAATTTCTGGATTGCTTCCCGCCGAATGATATTGTGGAGCTATTGAAGCGCGGAAGAAAAGCATTGGCTGAAGGCGGGTATTTGTACATAATGGAGCCTTTTGTTGATACACAGCAACATCCGCAGGCAAAATACGCGCTTGTAGGCACATCTCTTTATTTTACCGCAATGGCAAATGGAACTTCCAGAATGTATCGCTGCGGCGAGATGATAGAATACGCGAAGGCCGCCGGTCTGGAGCTTGTAGAGCAATTTGACGGCGTGGGCGCATTTCAGACTATATTGAAACTTGAAAGCCGCAGTTCATAACAGCGGGAGAGAAGAAAAAATCGCACTCCGCAACAGTCGTTTTATTTCATGCGATTGACTTGGCACGAACCGGAAAACATGACCAACTGCGGCGAAAATACTTCGGTCACGCAAATCCGCTCGGATCGTGACGAAAAAACAGAGCGCCTTGCCAGAAAAAACGATTGCGGATTATCTCCCAACAGCATGGCGCTTTTGGCGTACAGGGCGTGTTGCCGATTGACGCGCTTGAAATAAACGGGGCCGCGCCGAATATCAGGACATGCAAACAGGATTGAACCCAGGGAGTTGTTGCCCGCCCGCCTGAATGATCGCGCCAGACGACCTGATTCACGAGTCAGCAAAATACTGTGCCCGAAAACAAGCGGCGCACCATCGCAGACCAGACTGACTTCCCGCACCGGAGCCGTTGCGCCTTGGGAACTATTGCCGGGCAAGCGCAAAAATGCTTCGTCTGGGCATACCCTCATAAACCCGCTTTGATACACCACAACCCGAAAATCCTCACAGAACGCGCATAGGCGATCAGTCAAGGAGCCGCGACAGGTCAGCCATGAATACATAGGGTCGGTCACAGGCACAGGCGGCACACTACCCCACCGCCAGCGCGGATTCAATTTGCAATTCATGGCTTTCCGAAGCAGGCGAGGAATGGCTATATGGCCTTCCCCGCATCAGCATTTCCGCGCAAAGACCGATCAACGTTTCAGTTTGACGACATCGCCTTTCAAGGTTACAGCGGCCATGATGCTTCCTACATAGCACTCAAATTGATCGTTGCTTCTGAAAGTTTTTTTCTTGAAATAACTTTCGATATTGATGACGGCATTGCCGCCCTCTTTTCTGGCGCGCTCCTGAAGCGAAATCAGCGCCGACAATATGACATGGTTGCACGCTTCTGCGGCGCTCTTGTTGGCGGCGTTTGTTCTCTTGTTGCTGACAACTCCTTTGGTCAATCTGGCTTCAACAGCCGAGTGCGGTTGATTGCCAAAGTAAAACCGGATGTCGCCATCGAGTTTCGCTTTGGCTTCGCTCGTTTCAAGGGCGCTTTTGACCGGCAGGACATGCGCGGTATCCCGCGCTTGAGCGGTGATCGCGCACAGGGAAGCGAACAGAGCGGCTAAGGCGGCTGTTTTAAGGGACATTTTCATGAGGTTCTCCTTGGTAAAAAATTAATTCCATCGTTTGAAAATCAGCGACGTGTTGATGCCGCCAAAAGCAAAATTGTTGCTCATGACGTATTCACAGTCAAGAGCGAGACCATCGCCCCGCACATATTCGAGCGTAGCGCAACGCGGGTCGACCTGCTCCAGATTCAGCGTCGGCGAAAACCAGCCGGTTCGCATCATTTCAATCGTCAGCCATGCCTCGATGGCTCCGGCTGCGCCCAGGGTATGCCCCACATAGCTCTTCAGTGACGATATGGGCATTCTCTCGCCGAAAACGGCATGGGTAGCTATTGTCTCCGCAATGTCGCCCAGTTCGGTAGCTGTGCCGTGACCGTTTACGTAACCGATGGCTTCTGCCGGAAGACAGGCGTCGGCAAGCGCCAACCGCATGGCGACGGCCATGGTCTCGGCTCGCGGTTGGGTAACGTGCGCGCCGTCGCAGTTGGTGCCAAAACCGACGATTTCGGCATATATCCGGGCATTTCTGGCACGGGCATGTTCAAGTTCTTCGAGGATCAGCGTGCCTGCACCTTCGCCGATCACCAGTCCGTCGCGGTCGAGATCGTAAGGGCGCGGCGTTATGCCGGGCGCGTCATTATGGGTGCTGGTGGCAAGCAGAGCGTCAAAAACCGCCGCTTCCGACGCGCACAATTCGTCGGAACCTCCGGAAACCATCACATCGGCATGGTCGTAGCGGATGGCTTCATAGGCGTAGCCGATGCCCTGGCTGCCGGATGTGCATGCGCTTGATGTGGTGATAACCCTGCCGGTCAGTCCGAAAAAGACGGCGATATTGGCCGGCGCGGTATGCGCCATCATCCGTAGATAACTGTTGGCGGTGAGACCTTCGAGCGAACGGCCTCTCAGGAGCTGCGCGAAATCGGTAACTGCGCCAGGCTCACCGAGCGAGGAGCCGTAGGATACGCCAGTACGTCCCGAATTCAGTACCGGGTGATTGAGCAAGTCGGCATCGGCAAGCGCCCATTCGCTGGCTAGACACGCCATAAGGGCGACGCGCCCCATGCTGCGGGTACGCTTGCGGGAATAATGCTCCGGCAGATCGAACGGCGCTGCCGGCGCGCCTAAGCAGGTGCGAAGCCCGATAATATCAGCCCATTCGTCCATATAGCGGACAGCGTTCTGTCGGGCGCGCAGGGCGCGTTCGGCATCCGCCCAGTTGTTACCAATCGGGCTTATGCCTGCCATGCCGGTCACGACAACACGACGATTACTCACAGCATACCTCCATCAACAGCGATTACCTGCCGGGTGATATAGGCAGCGTCATCGCGCATTAAAAAGGCGACGGCAGCCGCGACTTCTTCCGGCTTGCCGATTCGTCGCGCCGGAATTACCGGCAGGGCGTGTTCAAGCACTTCCGGCGACGCCATTTCGGTGTCAATGAGGCCGGGAGCGACGCAATTCACGGTAATTTGCCGTTTCGCCAGTTCCAATGCCAGCGCCTTGGTGGCTCCGATAATACCTGCTTTTGCGGCGCTGTAGTTGACCTGTCCGCGATTGCCGGAGATTCCGGAAACGGATGATAGCGTGACAATTCGCCCGGGGCGGCGAGTTTGCGCCATCGGCATGATCAAGGGGTGGAGGACATTGTAAAAACTGTCGAGATTGGTCTCAATCACCCGATCCCAGTCGGCGGCGGGCATGGCGGGAAAGGCATTGTCGGCGGCAATGCCCGCGTTACATACCACGCCGTAATAAACGCCGCGCGCGGCTATATCGGTCTCCAACGCCTGCCTTGTCGCTTCGCGGTCGGCGACATCGAACATCAGCAGCCGGGCTTGCCTTCCTTGATCGGCAATGGCTTTGATGACGGCTTCAGCCTGGGCGCGTTGGCTGCGGCAGTGGACGACGATATCGAATCCGTCTTCTGCCAGACGCAAGGCAATGGCGCGACCGATGCCCCTGCTTGCGCCGGTTACGAGCACGGTTCTGGGAGAAGACTGGAGCATAAGGGTTTATTGATCGGAAAATAGCGTCATTGTAACGCCGCAGCGCTCTCGTGTGGGGATGCGGACTGTCGCAGATAAGCGTCCACATCGTCGGGCTGGAATACCATCAACGACGCTTCGGCAAGCAATGCGCCGTCGGCATTATGCAGCGTACAGCGCATCATTGCCAAACCGTCGTCAGTCATCAATTCCTCGGCGGCTGCGACACGCAACATTTCGCCTACGCGAAACTCCGGCACATGGCTTTGGTAATGGCGCGTCCCGACCAGAAAACCGACTTTGACCGGCAACCCTCTTGCCAACGAGCGCCAGCCGGACAGAGCGCCGACGGACTGCGCCATGTATTCGACGCCGACCCAGCCGGGAACGGCTGCGCCGTCGCAGTACGGACTATCAACCTTGATGGCGACTTCACAGACGATACGCAATTCTTCGACCTCGACAACACGGTCGAGCAATACCATCGGCGGACGGTGCGGCAGGTAATCAATGATCGGGCGATAGCTCATGGCATGAAAAGGTCAGGTTGTTTTTAGCAGCAACGCGACGTTGCTGCCGCCGAAGGCGAACGAGGTTGATAACGCCGCCTGTATCGGCTCTGCGGCTCGGGTAAAGGGCTTGATCAGCGACAGGGGCGGATCATTTGGATCATGGATGCCATCCCACAGGTGCGGCGGCAGGCGATTGTCGCTATCGGTCAATGTCAGCCAGGTCAATGCCGCTTCCACTGCTCCGGCAGCGCCCAGCGTGTGTCCGGTCAATGGCTTGGTGCCGCTGGCCGGACAATGGGGGAAAAGCCGTGAGATGACACGGCTTTCCATTGCGTCGTTATGCTGTGTGCCCGTGCCGTGCAGATTGATGTAGCCGATGTCTGCCGCCGCGCAACCGGCGCGATCCAGAGCTTCGAGAATGGCGTTGGTCGCGCCCGTGCCTTCCGGGTCGGGAGCCGAGATGTGATGCCCGTCGGACGCTTCGCCCCAACCGGCCAGAGCGACCGTGTGTTCATCTGCATCTGTTTGCCGCCGCATCAAGAACAATGCCGCCGCTTCACCGATGTTTATGCCGCGACGATTGGCCGAAAACGGCAGACAAATTGTTTCGCTTACCGCTTCAAGCGAGGAGAATCCGGCAATGGTGAAACGGGTAAGCGTATCAACGCCTCCGGCGATCACCAGATCAGCCAGACCGGAGCGGAGCAGCCTTGCGCCGCTGATAAGCGCACTGGCGCTTGATGTGCAGGCGGTCGAGACGCTGTAGGCAGGTCCCTTGCAACCGAGATATTCGGCAAGCATCCGGGATGGCGATCCTAATTCCTGCTGGCTGTAATGGAAACCTTCGGGAAAATTCCCGGTCTGGCAGTAGTGGCGAACAGCAGCCTCGCTCTCGCCAATGCCTGTAGTGCTGGTTCCCAGAATTACGGCAATGCGGCGCGCCGGAATGTCGCGCGCCAGACTCAAAAATGACGATTCGATTTGCGCGAAGGTTGCCAGCAACAGGGCGTTGTTGCGCGACTGTTGCTGAATCGGAAAAGAGGTAAGCGACGGCAATGGCGTATCGGCATGGCCGAGCGTCAGAACCCGCCCCGGACTGAATAAGTCGCTCTGACGCATACCCGGACTCCGCCCTGCGAACAGGGCTTCGCGGACATTTGCAAGGCCATCGCCCAACGCGCAGGAAATCGCGGGCGGCAGCAGTATGATCGGGTCAGGGCGCATCGGAAGTTGTCTCACTGCTATCAAGCGTCAGTCGATAGTATAGCGCGTGGTTGTCAAGCGCGACGCGCCCCTGCCACGGCGAACCCTCGGCGTAGCGGATGGAAATGTTGAGCTTCCCGTTGAGAAAAATCTGCCGCGCCCCTTTTTCTTCGTGAACCGTCCAGCCGGAGGGCAGCGCGGCGCGTAAGGCATCCGGCGGCGCGTATGCCAGCATCAAGTCATTGACGATACGAACGGCAGAGAAGCCGTCGGGCAAAGGCTTTGTCTCAATGATTTTTTCACCGTCGTAATCAAAGCTGAACAAACGCGCTCCGAACGCAAGACCGATCACTGTCAATGTGTCGTCATTGACATCAAGCGCCATTTCCATTGTTTTCTGTCCGCCAGGCCAAGTGATTATTGCGCGTTGCTCGACGGTTTGGATTCCTAGCGTTGCCGGAGCTATTTTCAACAATGGCAAGCCGCCGGAAAGCCAGAAAGAGGCGCAGGCGGAAAGGCAGAGCGCCGCCAGCAAAGCAAGCGCGGAACAGACATTAGAGCGGCTTGGATTCAAGCGCGCCGATGCCGCTTTGCCGCCAAGCCCCTGATAGTTGCGGAAATCGCTATAACTGCGGGAATGACTATCAAAAGAGGCTTGGTCTGGATACATTATTGACTACCCTGTATGCTTCTGGTTGATGCTGTAGCGCGGGATTTCAACCACCAGGTCGGTATTGCCAAGAATCACCTGACAGGAAAGGCGGGAAGTCGGCTCCAGCCCCCAAGCCTTGTCAAGCATGTCTTCCTCGCATTCGTCGGCTGCCGTCAGGGAACCAAAGCCCTCGCGCACGATGACATGGCAGGTCGTGCAGGCGCAGGACATTTCGCAGGCGTGTTCAATTTCAATGCCGTTTTCAAGCAACGCCTCGCAGAGCGATTGCCCTGCCACCGCTTCAAAAGCCGCGCCCTGGGGACAGTACGCCTCACTCGGCAATACGATAACGCGGGTCATTTTTCGGTCTCCTCATTGGAAATTGCCGTCCTTTTGCCCATTTCTTCGGCAATGCGGCTTAGGTCTTCCAGTTTTTTGCCTGCCAACGCCCTTTTAATCCCTTGATCCATGCGGCGTTGCGCGAATTCTTGCGTTTCGGCGGACAGGTCGTCCAAAGCCACCGTGATTTGCCTCCGATTGTCGCCAAGGAGCGACGCTTGCAGATGTGTCACGGCGGTTTCGATCCGGGCGATTTCCTCTGCGTTCAAAAGGCTGGCGTCCTCTTTCAGAGCGGTTTGCGTCGCTTCTATCAGGCGTTGTCCTTCGACCTGCGCTTCCTTCAAGGCGCGACGACTGGCGTCGTCCCTGGTATGCGTGATTGAGTCCTTCAGCATGGCGGCAATTTCGTCGTCGGAAAGCCCGTAAGAAGGTTTGACCGTAACGCTTGCCTCAACGCCGGAAGTTTGTTCCCGCGCGGAAACGGACAACAGACCGTCGGCATCCACCTGAAAGGTGACAAGAATCCGCGCCGCCCCGGCGGTCATCTGGGGAATGCCCCGCAACTCAAAGCGGGCAAGGCTTCGGTTATCAATGACCATTTCCCGCTCGCCCTGCGCGACATGAATCGCCATTGCGCTCTGACCGTCCCTGAAAGTGGTGAATTCCTGGGCGCGTGTGGCCGGGATTGTGGTGTTGCGGGGAATGATTTTCTCGGTCAGTCCGCCCATTGTCTCCACGCCCAGAGAGAGCGGGATAACGTCCAGCAACAGCCAGTCGTCATCACCCGTCCGGTTTCCCGCCAAAAGATTTGCCTGGGTCGCCGCGCCCAGCGCCACCACTTTTTCAGGGTCAAGGTTATTCAACGGCTCGCTTCCGAAAAATCCGGCTACCGCGCGTTGCACTTGCGGCATTCGGGTCGAGCCGCCAACCATGACCACGCCCTTGATTTCATCCGGGCGCAGTTTGGCGTCCCGCAGCGTTTTTCGGACGGCTTCCAACGTCTTGTTTACCAAATTGCCGGAAATTTCGGCAAACACCTCTGTTCCCAAGGTGAGGTTTACTGCGGTTCCGCTGGCGAGACCAAGAGAGATCGGCGCGACATCATGTCGGGAAAGAAATTCCTTGGCTTTTCGGGCGGCTGTCATGAGTTGCTGGGCATCTTCCGGTGAGAGTGGCGGGAGGTTGGCTTCGGACAACGCCCAGCAGAAAATACGGTGATCGAAATCGTCCCCGCCCAGCGCGGAATCTCCGCCTGTCGCCAATACTTCAAATATGCCTTTGGAAAGGCGAAGGATGGAAATATCGAAAGTTCCGCCGCCCAGGTCATATACTGCGTAAATGCCTTCCGCCGCGTTATCCAGCCCGTAGGCGATGGCTGCCGCAGTCGGCTCGTTCAAGAGGCGGAGCACATGAATGTCGGCGAGCTTTGCCGCGTCCTTGGTCGCCTGACGCTGGGCATCGTCAAAATAGGCGGGCACGGTGATTACCGCGCCGACCGGCTCGCCGCCCAGATGAGCTACCGCCATTGCTTTTGCCGCCTTCAGGATTTCCGCTGAAATTTCCACCGGGCTTTTTTCTCCGGCGCGGGTTTTGAGAAGAGCCATGCCGGGAGACTCAAGAATCTCATAGGGCATTGATTCGATATGGGCTATGTCCTGCCGTCCCCGCCCCATGAAACGCTTGACGGAGGCTATCGTATTTCTGGAATCCTGCGCCTGCCAGCGCTGCGCTGCGTAGCCGGTCTCTATATTGCCGTCCGGCGCGTAACGGACGACGGAAGGCAGAAAGGGTCTGCCAGCCTCGTCGTTCAACACTATCGCCATGCCGCTTTTTACAGTGGCTACCAGCGTATGGGTCGTACCCAGGTCAATTCCCATTGCAAGGCGGCGTTGATGCGGGCTTGCCGACTCGCCCGGCTCGGAGATTTGAAACAAAGTCATTCAATGGTTCCATGTGGTTCTGCCGAGGACATTATCGCACGACGAAGCGGAAAAGGAGAGACCGGCGCGGCAACCGCGCCATTTTGCCCTGTTGAGCGGATTTAACGCAGTTTTGATTTATGGATGTACTGATTTATTCCCTGCCACAGCATACTATACATATGGTATAATTGAGTGATTGCAAGATTCTCTGGAGCGAACATGCAAGGGAGTTTTTCTGAACTGGAATATGCGTCGAAGAATAAAGTGACACGCCGTGATCGCTTTCCGGGAGAGAAGAACGCGCTAACGCCTTGGCCTGAACTCATAAGCGAAACAGCGACCACGCCGCTGTAGGGGTTAAAAATTTTTAATCCCTACGCCGCAAGCGGTAGCTATTCGGCAAACCCCCGGCGCTAACGCGCCACCCCCTTTTATAAAGGGGGCTAACCCCAAAGCTGCTCCGACGCAAAGCCCCCTTTCATAAAGGGGGTGTTCCGTAGGGACGAGGGTTTGCAAGCCGCAAGCGGGCGAGTGGGTGTCGTAGGGGCGAACCCGCGTGTTCGCCCGATGTTGGGGCGTGTCCGCGCTATGGGCAGACACATAGGTCTGCCCCTACGGCGGTAACATGGCATTGGGCGGCGACGCGGCGTTGGTGTCAGCCCCCTTTTGGCTTTGCCGCAAGCCAAAAGGTGTCGCCGCGCATTGCTGTTGTTTGCTGGTAAAACGTCAGAGTCAGAACTCGAACTTCAGTTGCAATGAGCCGGTCACGCCCTGGCGTCTTCCCGTATAGCCTTGCACGCCCAAATCAATGGACAGGGGCGTGCTTCTGGAAGGCGCGAATGAAAGACCGAGTTCGCCCACGCCCGTGCCGCCCTTCAAGGAAGGCGCGGCAATGGATTCGCCATTGGCCGTGGCCTTGACCTTGCCGCCGAACTCGTAGTCATAGTACGCGCCCACATAGGGAGAGACATAATCGCTC
>WRMF01000024.1 GCA_009777245.1 Betaproteobacteria bacterium | reverse complement strand
CAAACCCTGCTGGAGGGTGATGAAATACCAGAAATCATAGAGATGGACGAGCTTTATACACGTGTAAAAAAAGGGGCTCAAGAATTCAAGTATGGCTTGCTTATTCTAGAAGGGCGGGCAAGGTTATTGCTTATGTCATAGGGACTGCAAGCAAGTGCGCGGCTCAACTTTATCATGCTGCGAGAAAGGCGGTTGGCAAGATAGCGCGTATCTACACAGATGGAAACAGTTGCTACACAGAAGTGTTTGCAAGGATAGGGATATCAAAGCTACACAGAATAGCGCCGGGGAAATCACAAACGCACTTGATAGAGAGTATCAACAGCAGTGTCAGGGATAACCTTGCCAGATTCAACAGGAAGAGTAAGAGGTACAGCAAAAGCCTTGAGGCGTTGAACGATACCCTCCTACTGTTCTTTCATCAAAAACAGTACAAAACAATCAATATAAAGTGAGCAATGCCCTTTAAAAAGGGGGCTAACCCCAATTGCCGCCTTGCCCCTTTTGGCTTCTCCGCAAGTCAAAGGGGACGCACCGAAGGGGCGGGAAAGAGGGAGAGGAGCCGGGAGGAGGGTGATTGCGGCGCAAATTCAGAAAGCATCTATTTGAGTCGCCCCTGCCTAAAGGCCGGGAATTCCTCGGCACAGGTTAGAGAGCCGAAGGCTCCAAAAACAATCTCGCTCACCTCGCCATAAACGGCGAGGATTGCGCCTAACAAGTGTTCAACCTGACCCGCTGCCCTCTCTCGCCGGGGAGTTTACACAAGCCAGCATTGGATGCTATCCTTTCATCCTTGGATTCTGGAAACTTGACCGCGCCGCGCACGTCAAGACCCCGGTTGGAAAGGCAGGGGCAGCAAGCGCTAAATAGCGGGGCGTTTGATTGCATAACGGCAAATCGAATTTTCAGAATCAGTTATTGGTAAGGCTTCCAGCGATTTGTGCGTTAGTGATCGCGCCTGCCATGTTGATCAATGCGGCCAGGCCGCATTTTTTGTCGCTATCTTTTTCTCCTCGCCGGAGGCGCTTTATGTCCGCCATCAATATTACCCTGCCGGATGCTTCCGTCCGCGCTTACCCTACGCCCGTCACTGTAGCAGAGGTGGCGGCAAGCATCGGCGCGGGATTGGCAAAGGCGGCGCTGGCCGGAAAAATTGATGGGCGACTGGTTGATACCTCCTACACGATCCAGCAAGACGCAGCCTTGGCAATAGTGACCGACAAAGACCCGGAAGGTCTGGAAGTCATACGTCATTCCACCGCGCATCTGCTCGCGCATGCGGTCAAGAGTCTGTACCCGGATGCGGAAGTAACCATCGGGCCGGTAATTGAAAACGGCTTCTATTACGATTTTGCCTACAAGCGCCCCTTTACGCCGGAAGATTTGACCGCCATCGAAAATAAAATGACGGAGCTTGCCAGGGCGGATTCTCCGGTCACGCGCGAAGTCCAATCACGCGATGAAGCCGTGCGGTTTTTTCTTGCCCAAGGGGAAAAATACAAGGCGGAGTTGATTGCCGCCATACCGCAGGGGGAAGAAGTCTCCCTGTACCGGCAAGGGGAGTTCACCGACCTTTGCCGGGGGCCGCATGTGCCGTCCACCGGCAAACTCAAGGTCTTCAAGCTGATGAAAGTTGCGGGCGCATACTGGCGCGGCGACTCCAGAAACGAGATGTTGCAGCGCATTTATGGCACGGCCTGGGTAAGGAAGGAAGAGCAGGAAGCCTATCTGCATCAACTGGAAGAAGCGGAAAGGCGCGACCATCGCCGCCTAGGGCAACAGCTTGACCTTTTCCATTTTCAGGATGAAGCGCCGGGGGCGGTGTTCTGGCATCCCAAAGGCTGGCGACTGTTCCAGACCTTGATTGATTACATGCGTGAGCAGCAGGACAAGGCGGGCTATCTGGAAATCAACACGCCGGATGTGATGGATCGCGCTCTTTGGGAGACTTCCGGGCACTGGTTCAATTATCGGGAGCACATGTTTACCACCCAGACCGAGGACGAGCGCGTATTTGCCTTAAAGCCGATGAATTGCCCTGGCGCTCTGGCCATGTACGCGCAAGGGGTGAAGAGCTACCGCGATCTGCCGTTAAAGATGGCGGAATTCGGCAAGGTGCACCGCTATGAGCCTTCCGGCGCATTGCACGGCCTGTTAAGAGTGCGTCACTTTACCCAGGACGACGCGCATATTTTCTGTACCGAAGAGCAGATGGAAGCGGAATGTCGCAATGTTGTGCAATTGATTTTCAGTATCTACAAGGATTTTGGTTTTGAGAATGTGCGGGTGAAACTTTCAACCCGTCCTGCCAACCGGATTGGAACGGATGCCATTTGGGACAAGCTGGAGGGCGCGTTGGAACAAGCGTTAAAGCACATGGAAGTTGCCTATGAACTTTTTCCCGGCGAGGGCGCGTTCTATGGCCCCAAGCTGGAATTTGTGCTGCGCGACGCAATCGGGCGCGACTGGCAATGCGGCACTTTGCAGGTCGACATGAACCTGCCTGAGCGTTTCGACATTCATTATGTTGATGCGGACAATGCCTACAAGCGTCCGGTTCTGCTGCATCGCGCCCTTTTCGGTTCGTTGGAGCGTTTTGTGGGCATTCTGATCGAGCACTACACGGGCGCGTTTCCGCTCTGGCTTGCGCCGCAACACGCGGTTGTGCTCTCCATCTCCGAACGCCAGGCTGATTATGCGATTCGTGTGGCGGAGGAATTACGCGCGGCGGGACTGCGCGCCGAGGCCGACACCCGCGATGAAAAAATAACCTGGAAGATTCGCGCCCATAGCATGAACCGCCTGCCATATCAGCTAATTGTGGGCGATAAGGAAAAGGAAGCGGGCTTGGTCGCAGTGCGAGCAAAAGGCGAGGACCTGGGGACAATGCCGCTGGCAGCGTTGATAGAGCGGATGAATGGGGAGATAGTGACGAGATCAGGGGCATAGCGACTCCTGTAAAACGACGGTCAATCCCATGGGTTGGAGTTCGCTATGCTCCCCCCAAATCTACGGACTACTTGAGTTGCTCTAGCGGTTTTCCATCATCCAGCCAAGGAGTTCCGGCAATATCAGGCTGTGCTTCCAGCAACGTAATTTCTGCGCCAGACTCAGAATGAATTGTGCGCACGATGTCAAGCAGCGTTTTCTCCGTCCATTCTTCCGGCGTACCAACTAAAGCATCAGTCATAGTCAGGCTAATCTGGAATACTCCCCCCGTTTTCTTTACAAGCGCTGCGTAAAGATTGAGGTGGTAGCCGTCCTTGTACTGAAATAGGCAAGCCGTCAGATGCGTAGTATTGTAATCGGTGATGATTCGTTGGGCTCGCGCCGTCCAGATTGCGTCGTCACAGACTGGAAAGCGTGGTAAACCACCAGCACCAGCTAGTGCAGCAAATTGGGAACCAGCTAGTGGATTTACGAGCTTGAATCGCCCTGGTGTTTCAGGGATTTCACCAGTAGCTGGAATCGGAGTGGCTTCCTGTACGCTGTTTACATTGCGTCCTATTCCATTGCTTGCCGCTTTGGCAACGCTCTGCCTAGAAGCTGTTGTTTTGATATCGAAAATTCGATAATACTCCATCGTATGACTTTTCTGTGCCAGGTAGTTGTTGGCTGTGCCACACCCAGCGAGCAAAAACGCAGATGCCAAGGTAATCGCTAACAGTCTCATAACAATTCCCCATTGTGAGTTGAAAACCCAATACTAAAAAACTCTTAGTACAAAGTCAACAACTACCTAAGATCATCTTAGCCTCTATACTGGAGGCTGTGGATGTCTGTCTTTTCAAAGCGTCTCAAGGAGATTAGGCGTGAAGCCGGACTGTCTCAGGCACGACTTGGTGTGCTGGCGGGGATTGACGAAATGTCGGCAAGCGCTCGAATGAACCAGTATGAGCGAGGCAAGCACGAGCCAGATTCCTCAATGGTGGAACGGATTGCTCGTGTGTTGAGCGTGCCAGTCTCATTCTTTTACGCGGAAGATGACGATGAGGCTGTGCTATTGCGCTGGTTCTACCGGCTAAGCTCGGAGGAGCGGGCGGAATTGATGCAGAAGATGAGCGGCCTAATCAGCGGGAGAAGACTGGGGTAAGGCGTAGCGAACCCCAACCACTTGCATGTCGCTTTATTTACAGAAAAATATGCTATACTTCTGGACTTTCGGCGGCGGTAGAGTTGGGTTTCAGGAATTCCAGATTCCATATTTTTTCGGCGCGGCTTCCGATTGCCCAGAACGATACGGCCAGAATCAGGAAGAAAACGGCCTTGTGGGTGGCATCCCAGAAAAACTCGAAATATTTTGTGTACAGATTGATGAACAAAAAGGTAATGCCGAAGGCGCGCGAGGTGTAATCGTCGCATTTAAGGCCATAGACAATGGCAGTAATGGCAGCCAGCGCGAATAACAGCCCCCAATGGAGAAGCTCTATTTGCCTGGCATAACGCCAGACATCAATATCATCGTAATTCCCGAAAATGGACAGTATCCACAGGGCGATAAAGAGATACAGCAGGCCAAACACATACGTGGAATGGGCAAAATCCTTGAGATAGAGAAACTTTCTGAACCCGAAACTGATCCAGATTAAAGCGGCGCCGAACAAGACAAAGCGCAACGGATAATTCATACCAAGATAGTAAGCGCCCCAGCCGGACATATAGCCGGTTTCCGTGCCGAACCAGGAACCCAGCGACAGGATGGAAAACGCCCAGATCAGTTTGGACGAAAGTTTCAGGCCAAGCGCGCCATAAACGAGCGTTGCCAGGAGGAAGAGTAGCGAAAAGTGACCGCTGCCGGTATCAATGGCCATGCCGAGAAATGTGATGGAGCCAGCGCACAGCAATACCCCGATAAAGAAAATGGCTTCCGTGCTGAAGATACGCTCTGGATTTTTGCGGCGCAGGGTCAGGCCAAGGTAAAAAACGCCTGCCGCGAGCAGCGCCAAAGACAGGCTCTGTATGCCTTCGTGGGCATAGAAAAAGAATGCCAGCAACGCGCGTAATGCGCTGTCGGCAAGCACGCTGCCGACCGAAATGACGAGACAAATGATGGCAATCCAGAAGGAATATTTCGCCAGTCTTTTCCAGTCGAACGGACGGATGGAAAAACTTTCCCGCAAACGGGCGGCAGTTTCCTGCGGAATTGTTTCTTCCGCTACCCATTTATCAATGACCTCAAGCAGAAATTTGCCCTGTTTTTTGTTGAAAAGCATGAGTTCCCTTTTTGGAATTGCGTTTGCGATACTGGCTCTGCCGCATGACTTTGGATTAGGTGAGTATACCTGTCATCATAGGTATGGGCAATCATGAAAGCAAAGGTCTGGAGATAAACCGCTCTAATACTCCGAGATGTCTGAAAGCGGGGTGGCCAGGTAGCGCTCGCCTGAATCGGGCAGCATGGCGACGATAATTTTTCCGGCGTTTTCTTCTTTGCCCGCCAGCTTCAAGGCCGCAGAGATCGCCGCGCCGGAAGATATGCCCACCAGCACACCTTCCACACGCCCGAGCTTTTTGGCGGTGTCGAAAGCATCGTCATTCGTCACGCGTATGATTTCGTCAATCACCGAGCGGTTGAGGATTTTTGGCACGAAGCCTGCGCCTATTCCCTGTATGCGATGAGGGCCGGCTCTGCCGCCCGAAAGCACAGGGGAGGCATCAGGCTCTACCGCGACTATTTTTACGCAGGGCTTTCGCGCTTTCAGCACCTCGCCTACGCCGGTAATTGTGCCGCCCGTGCCTACGCCTGCCACGAAAATATCAACCGCGCCGTCCGTGTCGCGCCAAATTTCTTCCGCTGTGGTTTCGCGGTGAATCTGGGGATTAGCCGGATTTTCAAATTGCATAGGCATAAAACTGCCTACAATTTGCGCCGCGAGTTCCCTGGCTTTTTTTATTGCGCCGGCCATGCCCTCGTTGCCCGGCGTCAAGACCAGATCCGCGCCAAGCATCTTCACGATCTTGCGCCGTTCTACGGACATAGTTTCAGGCATAGTAAGTATCAGCCGGTATCCTTGCGACGCAGAGGCAAACGCCAGCCCAATGCCAGTATTGCCGCTTGTAGGTTCTATTACCACGCCACCGGGCTTTAGTTTGCCTTGCAGCCGTGCCGCTTCCAGCATGGCCGCGCCTATGCGGCATTTGACGCTACCCGCAGGATTAAAGGATTCCAGCTTGCCAAACAGTACGCCCGGCAATCCTTCGCTGATTTTTGGCAACCGCACCAGAGGCGTAGCCCCTATCGTGTCTGTGATATTGCCATACAACCTTGAACGAAAAACATTGCTCATATTGAGTACTCACTCTCATGATTGATGTCATACTTGAAAAGCGAAGTTATGCGCTCTTTGAGCGCCAGAAGCTCCGGATCGCTGCGGCGGCGCGGGCGCGCGCAGTCAATGGCAAAGCGGTTGCGTATGGCGCCGGGATTTGGGGAAAATACCACTATTTCATCCGAGAGATACAGGGCCTCGTCGGTGTCATGCGTAACCAGCACGATGGTAATGCCTGTTTCATACCACAGGCGCAAGAGGTCGTCTTGCAATCGCTCACGCGTCAAAGCGTCCACGGCGGCGAAAGGCTCATCCATCAGGATGATGCGCGGCTGCACCGCTAGTGCGCGGGCAAGAGCCAAGCGCTGGCGCATTCCTCCCGACAGTTGCGACGGATATTTGTTCAGAGAATCGGCAAGCCCTATTTTTCTCAGATAGGTCATTGCCACAGGTTCGCGCTCGCGGCGCGGAATGCCGCGCAATTTCAGGGTAAACTTCACGTTTTGCAGCACAGTCATCCACGGGAACACGGCGTAATCCTGGAAAATCATGGCTATATCGTGCTTGGGGCGGTTTTTGATTAAACCATTTGCCAATGGAGACAGAAGCCGATATTTGCGGCGATATTCGTCCATTTCTTTGCGGGTAGAAGGCAGAGGCTCAAGCACTTGTGCGCCGTCTATATATACGCTGCCCTCGGTGGGGGCCTGCAAGCCGCCTAGGATTTCAAGAAAGGTGGATTTGCCGCAGCCGGATGGCCCCAAGAGGCTGACGATTTTGCCGTCCTCAATGGTGAGCGACACCGAAAGCACTGCGGTAATGCCGTCTGCGGTGCGGTCCTCGTTTACTATCGAGAAGAATTTGGTAATGTTGCGGGCTTCAATCATTTAGCGCCCTACTTTCCAGACGGCTAATTTAAGTTCAATAAATTTCAACGCCTCAATCAAAAACCAACCGATGACTCCCAGCGTCACCATGCACACCACCATTTTGGAAATTTGGAAATAATCCTTGGCCTCGACAAGAACATAGCCGATTCCCGTGCGCCCGCCATACATTTCCGCGATGACCAGCATAACAAGCCCCATTGCCACGCCGGTTTTGACGCTCATGATAATCGCCCCGAGCGCATGCCAGAAATATACGTGCAGAATAAGCGCAAGCTCGCTGGCGCCAAATACCCGCGCACTGGCCAGATAGCGTGGCTCGGTATCTTTAACCGCCTGGTAGGTGTTGAACAAAATGGGATAAAACGCGCCTATGAATATCAAAAAAGTCTGCATGGGCAGACCAATGCCAAAAAAGATTATGGTAATAGGCACCCACGCGGGCGGCGGGATGGGGGCAAGAAGCTGAAACAACGGCAGCGCCCGCTTTCTCATGGCGATGTTCCACCCCATAAGCACCCCGATTGGAATGGCGGTGATAACGGCAATGCCCAATCCCATGAAAAACTTGAGCATACTGTCTCCTATATCTTTCAAAAAATTATGTTTGGTAAACATGTCCCAGGCAGCCACAGCCACATCGCTAGGCGGAGGTACGAGTGTGCGCGGCACAACGCCCATACGCGGCAAAAGCTCCCACAACCCAAGCAAGGGAATAAGCACCATAAGGAATTCAAGCGAAAATATATTCATCGCCGCGCCCTTGAAAAAGTAGCCAAGCTCGCGCAAGGCCAGCCGAAAGGCGCTACGCGCACCCTTGGTTTCGTATTTATTCATCGCTATACCTCTGGCGGCTGCCATGCCTGACCGCTATACCCAAGAACAGGAGGCAGAGGACACACATTGCCATAGTGGTCGTCATGATCATGGTTATGATCGTCATCGTCATGGGAATGTTGGCGAAAAATTTCTACCAATTCGTCATCGGCTCTGGAAAATTCAGGCACGGGCTGGCCTTGCAGTATTTCAAAAGGTATTACCGTGTTGTCTGCTACAGCGCGGCGAAGATCATCCTGAGAAAGCTCGCGCGTTTTTTCCAGTGCATCCAGCAAAGGCTCTATCGCGTCCAATTTGCTGCGGTGTGCAAGCAGCGCCAGCGCGGCCTGGTCAATAATCGCCGGGCAGCATTCATCTCCCGGCTGTACGTCCCAGTTCTGATACAAAATAAAATGGCCTTCCTGCAACGCAACCACAGAATACGTGCCTCTGATTATTGCCGCATCTACCTCGCCTGATTCCAACGCGGGAACCATTGCGTCAAAAGCCATGTACTTGTACCTTACGCCGGATATATCGGCTCCCAAGCGTTCGGCGTCTTCGGTAAACGCGGTAAGCAATTTGCATTGCGGCGCTGAAACGGCAATGGTCAGGCCGTCCAGTTCATGCAAGCGTTTGTTCAGCCCTTTTCGCAAAACCAGCGTCGCGCCATAAGGATAGGTAACTTTGCCGACAACGGTAAGCCGGTCAAACCCTTCCAATCTCGACAGAGCGCCCAGTTTTTCGGCTTCCACAAACACCGCGTCCAATTGACCCAAAAGCAGCAAGTAAGCGGCATCCGATGAAGAGCGGAATTGCTGCATATTTACGGGGAAATTGCCGTGCGCGGCATACAAGGCGGCGGACAGGTATCCGCCGCCATGCCCGATTTTTACCTGCGTGTCTTTTTCCCCGCACGCAGTCAAAACCAGCGAGAAAAATAACGCGACAAATATCGGTTTGCTTACCATGTGATGCCCTTGAATTCCTTGGCATACGCGTTGTTGCCGGGGTTTTCCCTGATACTGCCCTGTGCGATAAGCTCATCGCCAAGCGCATTCAATCCGTCAACGGCAAGTCGGGTGTCAAACAGCAGCCTGTGGTTTCCGTGGATAATGGCTTCTCGCGGCGCGCCTGTGTAATCAATGGCGATTTTCACAATATTGTCCGCTATGGGATTGGCAAGAATAATCTCGTTAGCTTCCTGAATGGCTTTGACAAAGTCTTTCAGTTGCGTAGGGTTGCTTGCGATTATCCTGTTGCTTGCGTTGATGGTACGGCAAGGGATGCCCGCAGATACTTCGCGGAAAAGAACCTTGTGGCCTGCCAGTTCGGCAACGCTCGCATGAGGTTCTTCCAGGATAGCCCCATCTACTCTTCTACTTTCCAGTGCGCTAATGGCGGGGCCACCGGCGAGACGTTGCAAGTTGAATTTGGAACCACTGTTCCTTGCCGCCGAGGTTAGTGAAATAACAGCTTCGCAAGTTGGCGAAATGCCAGCGATTTCCTTGCTGTCCAAATCTTGCAGCCTGGAAATTTTGGATTCCGGCGGAACCAAAAGCACGCTTGTGCAAGGCTTTTTTACCTGTGCGATGGTTTTGATCGGAGCGCCATTGGCTATGGCGGCGATAGCCACCGTGGGGCAGCTCCAGAACAAATCCGCGCCGCCGGAAACCACAAGGTCGCGAGACGCCGCGTTGTCGTTCACTTCGACGATTTGCACATCAAGGTTGTATTTTTTGAACAGCCCCAGCTCTTTCGCAACATAGAGATTCAAGTGGTGCGTGGTTTTCGCGTCGGCCACGACAATCCTGGTCGGACGCTGTTCTTTCTCCGCCGCATACACGGACGGGAATCCCGCAGCGGCGACAAATGGAAGAGCAACCGCGATTGCGAGCCTGGCAAAGCGTTGTAGATGTCCGTTCATTCCAATTCTCCTTGAAAATGACACACATACTATACATATGTGTCTAGTAGGTATTGTGTGCTAGACAATACATATCTGTCAAGTGTGTTTTACATCAGAAGCGTAGCTGGGCTTAATAGTGTCTTTTTTACAACAGGCTATCTCTCGTCGGGCTGTTTTCTCCGCGCCTTTGCGTGAGCTGACGCCTTCATGGCGAATGACGGCGTCGCGCGGCCTGCCGGTTGCGTTGATATTGTGAGCGCCGTAGACTGGTGAAATGTAAATTGAGTCCCAGATTGAGTTACCCTGGCCTTTAGGCCGGGGATTCCTCGACACAGGTTAGAGAGCCTCAATGCTCCATAAAACAACTGTCTCGCTCACCTCGCCATGAATGGCCAGGATTGCGCTCGGCGCGTGTTCAAGCATCACGGCAATCAAGATGCTGAGATTACGCTACGCTTCATACCTGCCTACGAGATTGACAGTCTATAAACTGCGACCGTCATGCCGGCAGGTTAGGGTGAGCGAAGGCCGGGAGAGTGCGCGTAAAATGTAAGCGCTTGAACCGAAGCCGCTCTAATGCCTTGAGAATACCTCGGTTGCGCCGCCGCTGGTAAAGCCGATGACGTTGTAACGCTCCGCTTCATAAGGCCCTTCCATGCCAGGAGAGCCGAGCGGCATAAAAGGCACAGCTATACCTGCCAGCGCGGGGCGTTCAGTCAACAGCCGTTTGACATCCTGTGCCGGCACATGACCTTCGATAACATACCCGCCAACCTTGGCGGTATGGCATGAACCCAATCCAAGGGGCACGCCCGCTTCCTGTTGAATTTCGCGCACCTTGGATGTTTCAATTTCTTCCACGATGAAACCATTGCTTCGCATATGGTCTGCCCATTTGCCGCAACATCCGCAGTTTGGATCCTTGTACATGACGACTTTATGCTCATCCGCCAATGCTGCCCCTCCGCCATCAGAAAAATACCCCGCGAAAATACTGCCGACAAATACTGCCGTTATCAAGATAATGGCATGTCGCCATTTTGTCGGCTGTGCGTTTGTTTTCGGTTGTACATGCTTTCTCGTCTTCATGTTCATTCTCCTCTTGATAAATCAGGCGCGACTCATGCAAACGCTACCGTCGCCGCGCTCGCCTTTGCTTCCTTGATCGCGTCGGGCGCGCAGGGCTGCAAGCACAAACCGCAGCCGGTACAGGCCGCCGTATCAATGCGGACAAACGCCAACTCCACTTCTTTCCCGGAAGGCTTGACGGACTTTTCGCGCCGGGTTACGTGAATCGCCGGACAACCAAGGTCGACGCAGTTGCCGCAGCCAGTGCAGGCTGAATCAATCACCTCGTAAGCAGGTCGTTTTTCATACTCGTTGATGAGTACGCAGGGACGAGTCGTGATAATGACGGATGGCCCATCGTGCCTGATTTCTTCGCGTATGGTTTTGAAGAGGACGGGGAGCAGGTAAGGATCAACAGCATGGATATGTTCACGGTCAATGCCCAGGGATTCGACCACTTTGGCAAAGTCAATCCTTGGCGCTTCTTCGCCGTAAATGTCGCGCCCGCTTGCCGGATTGTCCTGTGCGCCGGTCATGCCGACAGTGCGATTGTCAAGCAATAGTACGGTGACATTGCCACGATTGTAGGCGATGTCGAGCAAGCCCTGTATGCCCATGTGCATGAAAGTGGAATCGCCAATGACCGCGACGATTTTTTTCTTTTCCTCATCCGGGCCGCGTCCCTTGTCCATGCCGAGCGCCATACTGAGCGACGCGCCCATGCAGATGGTGGTGTCAAGCGCGTTCCAGGGATGGCCTGCGCCCAGAGTGTAGCAGCCGATATCGCCCGTGATAGTCAGATTGCGTAACTGGGAAAGAGTATAAAACACGCCAAGATGCGGACAGGCGGCGCACATTGTGGGCGGGCGCGGAAAGACCGGCAACTGGGCAGGAAAAGGCGTATCGGCAAAATTTTGCAATTCAGGGAGAAGCGAAACGAGATGTTGTTTCAGAATGCGCGGCGATAATTCGCCGGCGGCAGGCAAAAGGTCTTTGCCGCGCACCGCGATTCCGGCGGCGCGGATTTCGGTCTCAAGCAGTCGTTCAGTTTCTTCGACAACTACGAGCGTATCCGCAAAGGCGGCGAATTCCCGCACCTTGTTCATCGGAACAGGATAAGAAATGCCGAGCTTCAGGATGGGCGCGTCGGGGAAGGTTTCGCGCACGTGCATATAGGCGGGGCCGGAGGTAATGAAACCAACGCGCTTGTCACTGCCGAACTCCAGCCGGTTCAAGGCGCTTGCCTCGGATTCATCAAGAAGCGCCTTTTCGCGCGCGAACATTTCCGGTATGCGCTTTTGCGCGTTGGCGGGAACCATTACCCAGCGCGCGGGGTTCTTGACGAAACCGTCGGCAATGCGTTTGACTTCGCGCTCGCCGACATTGACCAGGCATTTGACGTGACAGATACGGGTTGTAATCCGCAAGATCACAGGGGCGGTGAAGCGTTCCGATAAATCGAACGCGGTCAGCGTCATGTCGTAGGCTTCCTGTGAATCGGCTGGTTCGAGAATGGGCAGATGCGCGAAACGACCCCAGAAACGCGAATCCTGTTCGTTTTGCGAAGAAGAAAAACCCACATCGTCGGCAACGGCGATTACCAGCCCGCCTACCACGCCGGTTAGCGTGAGCGTCATCAGCGCGTCGGAAGCGACGTTCAAGCCTACGTGTTTCATCGCGCAGAAGCTCCTCGCCCCGGTGATGGACGCGCCAATGGCGACTTCAAGCGAGACTTTTTCATTTACCGACCATTCGGCGTAAAGGTCTGGATAAAGCGCGATGTTTTCCAGTATTTCCGTAGAGGGCGTGCCGGGATAAGCGGCAGCGACGCGCACGCCCGCATCCCATACGGCGCGGGCGATTGCTTCGTTGCCGGACATCAGGAGACGGGAACCGGCGGGCGGTGGGGTGAAAGTAGTCAAGGCATTTCCTCAAGGTTGGTTTATTGGCTTGCGGTCAGCAAAAAGACGCCAATTCATTATCTCATTCTTTTGAGCCAAGCGACGGCCTGGACAAGCGGGACGCGCTGAAGTTATAGTTCTTTCCGTTAATAAAGCGACGATAAAGTGATGTGCGGGAGAGGCAAAATACCCGCATCCCCTCTCCCGCTTGTGGCATCAAAGCGAGTGGGAGAGGTTGCCCCGAAGGGGCGGGAGAGGAAAGCACAGCGCGTTTTCACCAACCGTCTCATGATTTACGGAAAGCGCCATAGATGCCTTTTGCCCTGCGCTGGCTCACAGGCCGCCTGGCGGCTTTGTCATTCGATCTTCGGCGGTGGCGGAGAGCCACCAGACACGGTCAATGCTTCCGCCCCGTCTTCCGTAATCAACAAGGTATGCTCCCATTGCGCGGACAAGCTACGGTCGCGGGTCACGACCGTCCAGCCGTCCGCGAGCGTGCTGATCGCGGCCTTGCCCGCGTTAATCATCGGCTCAATGGTGAAAATCATTCCGGGCTTCAGTTCATCCCCCGTGCCTGCCTTGCCGTAATGCAGCACCTGCGGAGCCTCGTGAAATTTCTTCCCTATGCCATGCCCGCAAAATTCGCGCACGACCGAATATCCGTTCTTTTCCGCATGTGTCTGAATAGCCTCGCCGATGTCGCCCAGCCGCCCGCCGGGACGAGCCGCGTGAATGCCAAGCCACATGCACTCGTAGGTAACGGCGACAAGGCGTCTCGCCTGAATCGAAGGTTCGCCCACCATGAACATCCGACTGGTATCGCCATGAAATCCATCCTTGATGACCGTCACATCGAGATTTACGATGTCGCCGCTCTTCAAAGGCCGTTCATTCGGAATGCCATGACAAATCTGGTGGTTGATGGAAGCGCAAATGGACGCAGGATACGGCGAATGTCCGGTCGGCGCGTAATTCAACGGCGCGGGAGTCGTACCCTGCACATTGACCATGTAATCGTGGCATAGCCGGTTCAGTTCCGCTGTAGTAACCCCAACCTGAACAAACTTTGTCACGTAGTCCAAAACCTCCGCGCCCAACCGGCAGGCAAGGCGCATCTTTTCAATTTCTTCAGGGGTCTTGATGATGATAGGCATGTGTGAATAGCGGCGACGAAAAGGTTGAGTATAGCGGGAATCCGGCAATGATTCTCAATTCGCGGCGCGGCGTATCGCCCAAAGATAGAGCGCCAGGCCGCCGATAATCATCGGGATGGAAAGCCATTGCCCCATACTGACCGTGTAGGAAAAGCCAAATACGCCATGATCAGGCTCGCGGAAAAATTCGGCGAACGAGCGAAACAATCCATAGCCCAACAAAAAGAGACCGGAAACCGCGCCCAAAGGCCGGGGTTTTCCGGAGTATAGCCAAAGCATGAGAAAAAGCAGTAGTCCTTCAAGGGCGGCCTGATAAAGCTGCGACGGATGGCGCGGCATTAAATCGGCGGCGCGAGGGAAAATCATCGCCCAGGGAAGCGACGAATCCGCAACCCTGCCCCACAATTCGCCGTTGATGAAATTGCCGATTCTTCCCGCCATCAATCCAAGCGGCACAAGGGGCGCCACAAAATCCGAAACGGCAAGCCAGGGCAGCCCGTGTTTTCGCGCCTGCCAGACAAGCGCGACCAGTACGCCCAAAAATCCGCCGTGAAAGCTAAGCCCGCCCTTCCAGATGGAGAAAATTTCAAGCGGATTTGCCGCATAATAGGCAGGAGCATAGAACAGGATATATCCCAGCCGCCCGCCGACAATCACCCCCAGAACCCCGTAAAACAACAGGTCGTCAAACGCTCCCCGCGACCAGCCTGCCTGCGCGAGCCTTGACAACCCCAAAACCCAGAACTGGCAGAACGCGAACAGATACATCACCCCGTACCAATGCACGGAAAACGGCCCCAGGGAAAAGGCGACGGGATCAAACGCAGGATGAACCAACATGGCGCAAAACAGAAAACAAAGGCGGCATTTTAGCGCGACAAAGACCGAACAGGGTGTTCGTTACGGCTTGCTGGAACAATTACGGCCAGTTTGCCTGAAACGGGCAAACAGGCCACAAGTCACAAAACACGCCCGGCGAGGCGCTGTGAGTCACCCCAACCTGAAGGTTGGGGCTTCCTCGCCAAAGATGAGGGAGCCTCAATGCTCCACAAAACAACTGTCTCGCTCACCCCGCCATAAATGGCGAGGCTTCTTCGAGACACGTGGTCAGGATCAACGCGGTATATTGCTATCACGCCCTGCGCTGCGGCGGCAACCGGGTATATCATTGTTCCAATTGACGCCATCCGGCGCGCAACGCCAGAATCGGGCAGGCCCTTCCGTCCTGCAGATCAGGCTGGGAAAGCCGGTAAGCCCGCTGCAAGTTCGCTGCTCGGTTTTTTTGGTTTCAGGACGAGCGGGACTTCTGTCCGCTTCTGTTCCGGGCGCTCTTTCCTGCGCGGGGGCGCGTGTTTCAGGCGATGCTTCCGCAGTATGGGCGGTTGCCTCTGCCGACAATGCGGCGTCGGCAGGCGTTGCTTCATTTTCGGACTGCGACGCATCGGTCGACACTTCGGATGCGGCAGGCGTCGGCTGTTCCCTGAAGGCGAAAAATAAGACCACCGCCAATGCCAACAACGCCATTAATACAACGCCAGTAGTCAGCACAGGGCGCATGGTCGCCGGTAAGGAAGCACGCACAGGCTCCGGCGCAACCGCCTTTGCAGCTTCACTTTCTGCCGCAAGAACCGGCGCGGGAGATGCGCCGCTCTCCGAAACCGCCGCCAGACTTGTGCCGCACTGCTTGCAGAACCTGGCTCCCTGCGCGTTGGGAGAATGGCAGACAGGGCAGGAAAGTGTCGCTGCGGCAGCGGTCAGAGACTGACCGCAACTCCGGCAAAAGCGCGCCTCGTCGGCTTGCGGCGCATTGCAATGTGGGCAATCATTCATGGCGTTATCCTCAAGTCAGGCGCGTACCGCATTCAGTACAAAAGGCATCATTCGACGTAATCGTCGCCGCGCAATTAGGGCATTTTGCCGCAGAATCCACAACCTTATCGGACGAGGCCTTTGCCTCGTCGGGTGGTTTATCCGAAACGGGCAGCGCCTGAACCGGCTTGGCCTCTCCCGCGCCAGAGCGCAGCGGGCGAGTGTTTCGTTCAATGGAAATCAGAACCGGCACGATAATCGCTATCACGAATGTCATAAGAGAAGAAAGCAAGGCCATGAAAAACGCGATGCGCGCCGCTTCACGCTTCGCATCATCGAGCCTTAGTTCCCCAATTGCCCTATGAAAGCGAAGGTTATATTCCCCGGTGAGCCGACTGGGCGAGTAAGTCTTTTTTTCATCCTTTTTATCCAGAGCGTCCAAGCCGTTTTTCAGGTAGCTATCCCAACCGGAGAGATAGGATTTGCGCCATCTTTCAGGAACTCCCTGTAAAAGCTCCAGTATTTGCTTGGTGTGTTCATTTGTTTCTTCGGTTGTTGCGCCAAAACCATGCCTCTTGACAGTGTTTTCGACGTCGACGCCATACTTTGCGGTAAATTGAACGTAACTTTCTCCCACCGTCGAACGATCATCGCGCGAACGATCCGGCGACACCAGTCCTGCGGTCAAAGAGCCAAGAACTCCGTACCCGCTCCTATCTCTATCCTCAACGCCGTAGCGTGGCACAGACAAGCCGCTGGAGACAAAGGTTCCCAGGGTAGAGAACAGCAAGATAACGCTCGCCAGCAAAGCCAGCAACGCCAGTACCCGGCAAATCCAGTCGGCAATGCCGAAAAGAACCGGGTCGAATTTGAATTTCACGTTGAGATTTTTCATGGTCAGGTTTCCAATGTTTTACGAACAGCCCGTTCCTGACGGAAAGGGCGTTAGGGAAACGCCAGCCCGCCGCAAAAGGCGCGACAGGACAAACAAACCTGTCGGGATCGTGCCAGGCAAGCAAAGCGCGAACCCTAACATTATATAGTAATGCTTCTCTGCAAGTAGCATCAAAGAAAGCGGTAGCTATCCGGCAACCCCTTTGGACTTGCGCGGAACGCAAAAGGGAACTTCGCGTCGTGCCAGGAGCCAGACCAAGCCCCCTTTTTAAAGGCAGCATCAATTCTACATTGCTCGCAACGCTTCATGTATAGCGCTTCCCGCAAGTAAAGCTGCTATCACGTGATTGCAGGAGAGGGAAAATACCACAACGCATCCACTCTCTCCCCTACCTATTTCACTTTGCGGCGTAGGGGTTAAAAAATTTTAACCCCTACAGCGGCGTGGTTAACCCCCTCTGATAGTAATGTTATTAAGACCCAACCTTCAGGTTGGGGTGATTCACTTTAACAACCGCTTCAATGTTGAGTATAGTGCGCCGCAAACCGGCTAACCAGCACTCAGCAAGGCTGTCACGGTTCTTAGGTAACAGGTTCTTCGTTGCCTTCCGCAGAGCTATTCGTGTCCGCTTCATCATCTTCGCCGTTTTCCGCTATCTTTTCCATGCCGGAGAGTTTTTCGCCCTCGTCCAGAGAAATAAGGGTCACGCCCTGGGTTGCACGTCCCAATTCACGGATTTCGGAAACGCGGGTACGAATCAGGACGCCGCCGGTGGTGATCAGCATTACTTCGTCTTCGTCCGTAACCAGTTTGGCGGCTACGATTTTTCCGTTTCGCTCGCTTGCGGCAATGGCCAAAACGCCCTGCGCCCCCCGGCTGGAACGGCGAAAATCGGCAAGACGCGTGCGCTTGCCATAACCATTTTCCGTCGCAACCAGCACAGTCTCATCCTCGCTCTCCGCCACCAAGAGCGAAATGACGCTTTGCCCTTCCTGAAGGTTCATGCCGCGCACCCCGCGGGACTGACGCCCCATTGAGCGCACCTGCTCCTCGCCGAACCACACCGCCTTGCCGTTGTCGGAAACAAGCACGATGTCGCTCTTGCCGGTCGTCAATTCCGCGCCGACAAGAAAATCGCCTTCATCAAGATCAACCGCGATAATTCCGGCTTTCCTGGGATTGGCAAAAGCCGTCAATGGCGTTTTTTTGACGACGCCTTTGATCGAGCAGAGAAAGACATAACGCTCGTCGGAAAATTCCTGTACCGACAAAATGGCGTTGATTTGTTCCCCCTCTTCCAACGGGAACATGTTGATGATGGGCTTGCCCAGACTCCCCCGGCTGCCTTGCGGCACTTCATACACCTTGAGCCAGTAGCAGCGCCCACGATTGGAAAAGCAAAGAATGGTGTCATGCGTGTTGGCGACAAAAAGCTGGTCGACGAAATCTTCCTGCTTCGTCGCGGTCGCCTGTTTGCCGCGCCCGCCGCGGCGCTGCGCCCGATAGTCATCCAGCGGCTGGGATTTTATATACCCTTCGTGGGAGAGGGTGACGACCATGTTTTGCGGCGTAATCAGGTCTTCAATGCCCAAATCCTGCGCGTTAATGACAATTTCAGAACGGCGCGCATCGCCAAACTGGTCACGAATGCCGACGAGTTCGGCAACAATGATTTCAGTAATGCGCTCTGGCTTGGCGAGAATATCAACAAGGTCGGCGATTTTTTCCAGCACTTCCCGATATTCCGCCAGAATCTTGTCTTGCTCAAGGCCGGTCAGCCGTTGCAGGCGCAGGTCAAGAATGGCTTGCGCCTGGGTCTCGGACAAGCGGTAGCCTGCCAAAGTCAGGCCAAATTCCGCATCCAGCCCTTCCGGGCGGGATGTGGCAGCGGCGCGGGAGAGCATTTCACTCACCATGCCGCTCTGCCAAACTCGCGCCATCAGTTCGCGTCTGGCGTCCGCTGGTGTGGGCGCGGCCTTGATGAGACTGATAATGTCATCCACATTGGAGAGGGCGACCGCCAGACCTTCCAGAATATGCCCGCGCTCCCTGGCTTTTTTGAGTTCAAAGACGGTGCGACGGGTAACGATCTCGCGCCGGTGCGCGAGGAAGTACGATAGCATCTGCTTTAAGTTCAAAAGCCTTGGCTGACCTTCGACAAGCGCGACCATGTTCACCCCGAAGGTATCCTGCAACTGGGTCATCTTGAACAGGTTGTTCAGGACGACTTCCGGCATTTCTCCGCGTTTCAGCTCGATGACGACCCGCATCCCGGACTTGTCGGACTCGTCGCGCAAATCGGAAATGCCTTCGATGCGCTTTTCATTGACCAGTTCGCCGATTCTTTCCAATAAAACGCGCTTGTTTACCTGATAGGGAATCTCATCCACGATGATGGCCTGGCGATTCCCTTTTTCCATGTCCTCAAAATGGGTCTTGGCGCGCATGATTATCCGCCCGCGCCCGGTCAGATAGCCGTCCCGCACCCCTTTTATGCCGTAGATTATACCGGCGGTGGGAAAGTCCGGCGCGGGGATTATGCCAATCAGTTCTTCAATGGAGATTTCCGGGTTTTCGAGCAAGGCAAGACAGCCCGCCACGATTTCATTCAGATTATGCGGCGGAATGTTGGTCGCCATGCCCACCGCAATACCGGAAGAGCCGTTGACGAGCAGGTTGGGGAGGCGAGTCGGCAGGACCAGCGGCTCTTCAAGCGATCCGTCATAATTCCAGCCGAAATCAACGGTTTCCTTGTCAATATCTTCGAGGAGTTGATGCCCGATTTTCGCCATGCGTATTTCCGTATATCGCATGGCTGCCGGACTATCGCCGTCTACCGAGCCGAAGTTGCCCTGCCCGTCTACCAGCGGATAACGCAGCGAAAACGGTTGTGCCATCCGCACGATGGTGTCGTAAATCGCCGAGTCGCCGTGCGGGTGGTATTTACCCATGACCTCGCCCACAATCCGCGCGGATTTTTTGTGCGCCTTGTTCCAGTCGTTGCCTGCTTCGTGCATGGCGTAAAGGGCGCGACGATGCACGGGTTTCAAGCCGTCGCGCACATCCGGCAGCGCCCGCCCGACAATCACGCTCATCGCGTAATCGAGATATGAACGGCGCATTTCATCTTCCAGACTTACTGGTATGGTTTCCTTGGCGAATTGTTCCATGTTGTTCCCGGCGATTTTCCGCCCTGTCGGGAGAAAGAAGCAAAGCTGATAATTTTAACATACGGACAGGCTTTGCGGCCTATAAACATCTGCTTCTCTTGCCATTTTCGGTCTTTCGCCTATCGCCGGAAAAGCGGAATCCTGCTCTTTCTCCCGCGAGTGGGAGAGGGGACAATCCCACCTCTCCCATTCATGGCTGCACCGCAAGTAACCGCCCTCTTCCGCATCTAATCACAAGTCATTCCCGCGTAGGCGAGAATCCAGAACGACGCTGAAAGTTACGACAGGTTTCCAGAACAGGAACGACATTCCCATGCCGCAAGAGGAGCAGCATTCCAGCGCCGCGTTATACTGAACATCAATCACAAATTTTGATGCAGCGCTGGATTCCCGCCTTCGCGGGAATGACGAGTAGGTTATCACCTGTGCGAAATAGCGACTGCGCCGCTGTAGGGGTTAAAAATTTTTAACCCCTACGCCGCAAGCGGGAGAGTGACCGGGGAGAGTGTGGCCACTCGCGGCGAAGCCAAAGGCAGGGAGAGGACAAAGGTTTTCTCCTTTCTCCCATAAATGAGAGAAGGGAGCGAAGCGCACCCCCCGACCGTCACGTTATTAATGAGAGAGGAGAAACAACCCCGCCCCACTCTGTCCCCTCTCTTACCTTCCAAGCCCCGCCAGAGCGTCATTGAAGATTTTGCTGGGGCGCATGATCGCGTTGCATTTTTCAGGATCAACGCGGTAATAACCGCCAAGGTCAACGGGTTTACCCGCCACAGCCTTGAATTCGGCAATGATCTCCCGTTCATTTTCCGCCAATGTTTTGGCAAGCGGGATAAAACGGGCGGCGAGTTCCTTGTCCTCGTCCTGAGCGGCAAGCGTCAGAGCCCAGTAGAGCGACAGGTAAAACTGACTGCCGCGATTATCAAGCTCGCCGACACGGCGCGAAGGGGATTTGTCGTTATCAAGGAGCTTGCCGGTTGCCTCATCAAGCGTTCTGGCAAGAATCCGGGCGCGGGCATTGCCGGTTTTCAGCCCAAGTTCCTCAAACGAGACCGCAAGCGCGAGAAATTCGCCGAGCGAATCCCAGCGCAGATGGTTTTCTTCGACAAGCTGCTGGACGTGCCTGGGAGCTGAACCGCCCGCGCCGGTCTCATACAAGCCGCCGCCCGCCATCAAGGGGACTATGGAGAGCATCTTGGCGCTGGTTCCCAATTCCATTATGGGAAAAAGGTCGGTAAGGTAATCGCGCAAAATGTTGCCGGTAACGGCAATGGTATCCATGCCGCGCGCCGCGCGCTCCAGGGTATAACGCATCGCCCGCACCTGGGACATGATCTGAATATCCAGACCGGTCAAGTCGTACTCCTTGAGACAGGCTTCGACTTTCTTGATCAGTTCGGCTTCGTGCGGACGGTACGGGTCAAGCCAGAAAACCGCAGTCATGCCGGAATTGCGGGCGCGGGCGACGGCGAGCTTCACCCAATCACGGATGGCTGCGTCTTTGGCCTGACACATGCGCCAGATGTCGCCTTCCTCCACGTTTTGCGACAGCAATACTTCTCCGCTAGCCAGATCGACGATGTTGGCGATACCATCCTCAGGTATTTCAAAAGTCTTGTCGTGCGAGCCATATTCCTCGGCCTGCTGCGCCATGAGGCCGACATTGGGCACGGTTCCCATCGTCCGTGGATCAAACGCGCCGTTGGTCTTGCAGAAGTTAATCACTTCCTGATAAATACGGGCGAAGGTGGAGTCCGGCATCACAGCCTTGACATCCTTCTCCTTGCCGTCCGCGCCGTACATCTTGCCGCCCGTGCGGATCATAGCAGGCATGGAAGCATCAATAATCACGTCATTGGGCGAATGAAAATTGGTTATGCCCTTGTCGGAATCAACCATCGCCAATTCCGGGCGATGCTCATGGCAGGCGTTCAGGTCACGGATAATCTCGTCCCGTTCGGGCAGGGACGCGATCTTGTCGAAGAGATCAGACATGCCGTTGTTGACATTGACTCCCAATTCCTTGAACAAATCGGCATGTTTGGCGAATGTTTCCTTATAGTAGCAACGTGCGCAATGACCGAATATGATTGGGTCAGAGACTTTCATCATCGTGGCTTTTACGTGCAGGGAAAAGAGCGCACCGGATTCAAGAGCGTCCCGCATCTGTTCTTCGTAAAACGCGCACAGCGCCTTCCTGCTCATGAACATCGAGTCAATTATCTCGCCCGCGAGCAACGAAACCCTAGGCTTTAGCACAATGGTTTTGCCGCTGTTCGTCAGCAATTCCATCTTCACATCGCGGGCGGAATCGAGCGTCATTGATTTTTCGCCGTGGTAGAAATCGCCGCCCCGCATAAACGAAGCATGAGTGCGGGACGCCTGCTTCCACACGCCCATTGAGTGCGGACGCTTGCGGGCGTAGTTCTTCACCGACATCGGAGCGCGGCGGTCGGAATTGCCTTCGCGCAGCACCGGGTTTACGGCGGAACCAAGACAACGGGCATAACGCGCCTTGATAGCTTTTTCTTCTTCGCTCTTCGGGTTTGCCGGATAGTCGGGAATCATGTAGCCCTTGCCCTGCAATTCGCGGATCGCAGCGACCAGTTGGGGAATCGAGGCGCTGATATTGGGCAATTTGATGATGTTGGCAGAAGGGCGCAAGGTCAGTTGTCCGAGTTCGGTAAGCGCATCGGGCGTTTTCTGCCCGTCGGCAAGGTAATCGGGAAATTCTGCGAGAATGCGAGCGGCCAGCGAAATATCGGCCTCGGCCACATGGATGCCCGCCTCTGCGGCAAAAGCGCGTACCACGGGCAGAAAGGCGGCAGTCGCCAACATCGGGGCTTCGTCGGTGATGGTGTATATGATGGTGTTTGTCATGGGATGGCTGATTCAGGTTAGCAAATTGCAGACGCTTGCCAAAAGTATCCCTTACACGTCAAGTTTGGTCAATGTTGCAAAGAAAACGCCTCTTCTGTATGATATACAAGGTTTGGGGCTGTTAGCTCAGTTGGTAGAGCAGCGGACTCTTAATCCGTAGGTCGTGAGTTCGAGTCTCACACAGCCCACCAATAAAATCAAAGGCTTGCAAGTTTTTATCCTTGCAAGCCGTTCCTCTACCGCTTGATTTTGCCAGAATCGCGCATGGTGGCGGAATTGATGCAGTCCACGCTGCCTTCGACATTCCTTGGGGCGCGAATGGTCGAGATGACGGAAAAAATGCTGGAAGAGTTAAAACAAAGGCAGAATACAGAAGTCAGAGGACAGAGGATAGTAGGGGCGACCGTCCCCGGTCGCCCGATGTTGGGGCATGTTCGCCTTCAGGGCAGACACACAGGTCTGCCCCTACATGTTCGCCCGATGTCGCGTGAAATAACGGGCGGCAGGTTGCCGGATGCGGACGACCGAGGACTGATCAGCGGCTGGGAGTTATTTCCATGTTACATGGATTGTTTTAACAGAGGTTGGTGGACAGAATACAGAAATCAGGAACCGCCCTGTTTACTGACTACTGACCTCTGCATGTACGGATTTCAGCCTTTTCGTCCCGAAGATTACTGGTTGCAGAGATATCGTTGGGAACCTTTGTAAGAACCATTCTTGACGTAGCTCACGCTACCGCAGTGGGTGCATTGCATACGATTCCTCCTCCTTCGGATTAAGCAGATTATATAACATAATACCACAATCAATATAAAGTGAGCAACCCCCTTAAAGGGGGCTTGGGCTGGCTCCTGGCACAACGCAAAGCCCCCTTTGGCTTCGCCGCGAGTCAAAGGGTGTGGCGCGTTAAGCGCCTGGGGTTTGCAGGGTAGCGCATGCCTGCAAGGTCGCCGGGGGTTTGTTGGCGCGCTATATCGCGCCCCTGCATTTGCTTATAGGTATAAGAAAAAAATTCCGGCATGTCTCTTGAAATTCTGCAAGGTCGCCTTTATTATTAGCACTCGTCACAGGAGAGTGCTAACAAACTCTTCCTGTATATGTTCATTTTTTCAGACAGGAGTTTTCCATGAAAATTCGTCCTTTGCACGATCGCGTGATTGTCAAGCGCGTGGAAGCCGAGCGCACTACCGCGTCCGGTATCGTGATCCCCGATTCCGCAGGCGAAAAGCCCGATCAGGGTGAAGTTCTGGCTGTAGGCCCCGGCAAGCGCGACGACTCCGGCAAAATCATCACGCCGGACGTAAAGGTAGGCGATCGCGTCCTGTTCGGCAAGTATGCCGGTCAGACCGTCAAGGTTGATGGCCAGGAAGTTCTGGTCATGCGCGAAGAAGACATCATGGGCGTGCTTGAGGCGTAAGCCTTGAGTCTCGCCGTTTCAATATTCAGGAGATTTAAATGACAGCTAAAGAAATCAAACTCGGTGATTCCGCCCGCCTTCGTATGGTGGATGGGGTCAATGCTCTGGCGGACGCCGTCAAGATCACCCTCGGCCCCAAGGGGCGCAATGTGGTGTTGGAGCGTTCTTTCGGCGCGCCGACCGTCACCAAGGACGGAGTTTCCGTCGCCAAGGAAATCGAGCTGAAAGACAAATTTGCCAACATGGGCGCGCAGATGCTGAAAGAAGTCGCTTCCAAGACTTCCGACATCGCCGGCGACGGAACCACTACCGCCACCGTGCTGGCGCAGGCCATCGTGCGGGAAGGAATGCGCTATGTCGCCGCCGGAATGAACCCGATGGATCTGAAGCGCGGCATTGACAAGGCGGTTACCACCGTCGTTGAAGAGCTGAAGAAAATGTCCAAGCCTTGCACCACCAACAAGGAAATTGCCCAGGTCGGCGCTATTTCCGCCAATTCCGATACTTCCATCGGCGACATCATCGCCCAGGCAATGGAAAAAGTCGGCAAGGAAGGCGTAATCACCGTGGAAGACGGCAAATCGCTGGAAAACGAGCTGGATGTGGTTGAAGGGATGCAGTTTGACCGCGGTTATCTCTCGCCTTACTTCATCAACAATGCCGACAAGCAGCAGGCCATTCTGGAAAGCCCTTATGTTCTGTTGTTCGACAAGAAAATTTCCAACATCCGCGATCTTCTGCCGATTCTGGAACAGGTCGCCAAGGCTTCCCGCCCGCTTCTCATCATTGCCGAGGATGTGGATGGCGAGGCGCTTGCCACTCTTGTCGTCAATAACATTCGCGGCGTCTTGAGGACGGTCGCGGTCAAGGCTCCCGGCTTTGGCGACCGCAGAAAGGCCATGCTGGAAGACATCGCCATTTTGACCGGCGGCACGGTTGTTTCCGAAGAAACCGGGCTGACCCTTGAAAAGGCCGCCTTGAATGATCTGGGGCAAGCCAAGCGGATTGAAGTGGCGAAAGAAAACACCACCATTATTGACGGCGCGGGCGAAGAGAACGCCATTCAGGGGCGCATCAAGCAGATTCGCGTTCAGATCGAGGAAGCCACTTCCGATTACGACCGCGAAAAGCTGCAAGAGCGTGTCGCCAAACTGGCGGGCGGCGTTGCCGTCGTCAAGGTTGGCGCGGCGACCGAGGTCGAGATGAAGGAGAAGAAGGCTCGCGTCGAGGACGCCCTGCACGCTACTCGCGCCGCAGTGGAAGAAGGCATTGTCCCCGGCGGCGGCGTTGCGCTCTTGCGCGCCTGTCCCAGCGTTGCCGCCTTGAAGGGCGAAAACCACGATCAGGACGCTGGCATCAAGATTGTCCTGCGCGCTCTGGAACAACCCTTGCGTGAGATTGTCGCCAATGCGGGGGCCGAGCCTTCCGTAGTGGTAAACAAGATTGCCGAAGGCAAAGGCAACTTTGGCTTCAACGCCACCACGGGCGAGTACGGCGATCTGGTTGATCAGGGCGTGCTTGATCCCACCAAGGTTGCGCGTACCGCGCTGCAAAACGCGGCTTCCATCGCCGGTCTGATGCTTACCACCGACTGCATGATCGCCGAGATGGCGGAGGACAAGCCGTCCCACGCCATGCCCGGCATGGGCGGTATGGGCGGCATGGACGGCATGATGTAATTTATACGCTGTCCCAGGCACAGCAAACGGAGACCTTGACGGTCTCCGTTTTTTATTGTCCAAACGCAACAGGCAAAAAAATTTGACAACCTTTGACAAATCCGTCGGCAATGAGCGCATAATTCCCTGCTGGAGTCATTGTCAAAATTTGTTACGGAGGTGTGACATGTTTAATAACATCAACATAGGCAAGCGGCTTTTCGCGCTGTCTTGCATCGCTTTGGCCTTTACCTTGATTGTCATGATTACCGGCATCAATGGCATGACAAAAATGGAGGGCGAAATTGAGGCGATAGGAGCCAAAAACATGACCGCGATGGGCGCCTTGGGGTCAATGAACGGCACTGCCGGCAAGATAGTAGCCGACTTTCTTCTCGCCTTCCAGCATGATCCGCAGGGGCCGTTTGCGGCCTTGCACGGCGACCACGGGGTAGAACTGCACCTCGAAAGCGCGCTGATGTGGCGTGGCGTCCTCGAAAAAAACTGGAACGACTTCAAGGCGACGCCATTGTCCAAGGAAGAAGAGCAGCTTGTTACGAAATTTGACGGTCACTACCAGGATTTTATTGGCAACACCGTCATGCCTACCATGCAGAAAATCCGCGGCGGGGACTATTCGCCCGAACTCCTGCTGGGCTTCCTCAAGGGGTTCATGCAGCATGGGGAGGAAATGGAGCTGCGTTCAATTGCCGCCGCGATGGACTTGCAGAAGAAGTACTCCGACGAAGCAATCTCCCGTAGTCTGGCTCACTTCGATTCCAGCGTGACCCTGATAACGGTCGTAGGCATACTCGGAGCCTTGTTGAGCCTTGGAATCGCCTATTCCATCATTCGTTCGATTACCAATCCTCTGGTGCGGTTGCAAGAAGGAATGGAAGAAATTGCAAAAAGCCACGACTTCACTCTTCGCGTGCCGGTTATGAGCGCGGATGAATTGGGACAATCCGCCGCAGCCTTTAACAAGTTGGTGGAATCCGTGCAGCAATCCATCAAAAGAATTATGGATAATGTGGAAGATTTGGATAAGGCGTCCGCAACCCTGGCCGAATCCGCCGAGCAATCCGCAAAGCGATCCGACGTAACCAGCGAAGCCGCCTCCACCATGGCAGCTTCGATCGAGGAAATAGCGGCGAGCATCCATATTGTCAGCGACAACGCCAAGGAGACTTCCGATCTTACCGAGCGAACCGAGGATTGCTCCCAGAAAGGCAAAGAAGTTGTCCAGAGGACGATTTCCGAAATGCAGGTTATGTCGGAGGTCGTGCTAAGCTCGTCGAAGACCATCGCGGAGTTGGGCAAGCAATCCGAACAAATATCCGGGATTGTGCAGGTCATCCGGGAGGTTGCGGATCAGACCAATCTTCTTGCGCTTAACGCGGCCATTGAAGCGGCGCGAGCCGGTGAACAAGGACGCGGTTTTGCCGTGGTGGCGGACGAAGTTCGCAAGCTGGCGGAACGCACCGCCAACGCCACCGGCGAGATAAGCGCCATGATCAGCGCCATCCAGACAAGTTCGCAGTCCGCCGTGGGAGCCATGAGCAACGCGGCGGAGCGGGTGGAATCAGGTGTCGCGCTGGCGCATCAGACCGGACAGGCCATTGATGAAATTCAGGAAGGCACCCATCAAACCCTGCGCCATACCAAAGAGATTACCACGGCTCTGGAGGAACAGGAAGTGGCTACCCACGGCATCGCCAAGCAAGTAGAGCTGGTAGCGCAGTCTACTGAGGAAAACAGCATCGCCGCCCATCAATCTTCGGAAGCCGCTATCCTGATTGACAACATGGCCAAGGAGATTCGCCGCGCAATGGGAGAATACCGGGTTTAGCAGCCTCGTCCCATACGTTCGCAGCAAGAAAGCCCCAATCTCCGATATGGGATTGGGGCTTCAATTATATAGAGATTCCGTAATTATAATAGCTCACTTAAATAAAACAACTATAAGGTGTAGTCACTCTTTCGCGCCTAACCACTCGTCATTCCTGCGTAGGCGGGAATCCAGTACGGCTCTGAAAGCTACGACAGGTTTCCAGAACAGGGACTACATTTCCATGCGGAAAAGCAAGAGGAGCGGCGTTACCGCTTCGCGTTATACTGAACATCAGTCACAAATTTTGATGCAGTACTGGATTCCCGCCTACGCAGGAATGACGGATGGGTTATAGTCTGTGCGAAAGAATGGCCGCGCCTTATAGTAGCGTTACTTGCGGGAAGCGCTATAAGGAAGTAAAGCGTACTCCTTGACCGTATCGTTATTTGCGGAAATCGCCATATTCGCGTGAATCGCTATAGAGTCGGATAGTCGGTGTAACCACGCGCCGAGCCGCCGAAAAAAGTGGCGGGATCGGCTGCGTTCATCGGCGCGTTGGCCTTCAACCGTTCGACAAAATCCGGGTTCGCCAGAACCATCTGCCCATAAGACTCCAGATCGGCCAGACCTGAAGCCACATCAGACCCAACCAAATCACGCGAACGCCCCGGACGGTTCAGGATCAGCGCGCCCTTCCATAGCTTGCGAATATCGGCCAGCAACGCCTCGTCCCCCTGGTGCAGTATATGCACGTAAGCCAGACCAAGTTTGTCCAGTTCAGTAACCAGATGGCGATAAAGCTCCGGCTCTTCGGAATTTGCGTCAATGCCCCAGATTGTAGTGCCGGGCGACAAGCGGATCGCCGTCCTGTCCGCGCCAATCTCTCCGGCAATCGCGGCGGCGACTTCAAGGGCAAAGCGCACGCGGTTATGAATGGAGCCGCCATATTCATCGGTGCGCGCATTGGCGCTTAACGCGAAGAACTGACGAACCAGATAGGCGTTCGCCCCGTGAATTTCCACGCCATCGGCTCCGGCCTCAACGGCGCGGCTGGCCGCATGGCGAAAATCCTGAACGGTCTGCTTTATTTCATCAAGGGTCAGGACGCGCGGCACGGGAACTTCCTGCATACCCTTGGGCGTAAACATTTCCGTACCCGGCGCGATTGCCGAGGGCGCAACCCCCTGGCGACGGTGCGGCGTGTTGTCCGGGTGGGACATGCGTCCGGCGTGCATGAGCTGAATGAACATATGCCCGCCCTTCGCATGTACCGCATCAGTAGTCTTTTTCCAACCGGCGACATGCGCGTCGGTGTAAATGCCGGACGTAGCCATATAGCCCTGCGCGTCGTCCGATGTCTGGGTTCCTTCAGTAACAATCAGCCCCACCCCGGCGCGCTGGGAATAATACTCGGCGGCCAATTCGTCCGGCGTACCGTCGAATTGGGAACGCGAACGAACCATCGGCGCCATGACCAGACGATTTTGCAGGGTGTAGCGACCTACACGAACAGGATTGAACAGTTTATCCATGATGAACTCCTTGAAATGAAATTGGAAAAGCTACCTGCTATGCGTTGGGGTTCGCAAGCTCACCTACTCGCTTTAGCGCGTCCGGGTTGAATAAGTTGTTAGCTCCCATTACCTTGGATCGTTGGTTCTTCAGCGCAATAGGCGATAAGGACTTCGTGCGCTGTGATGAGGGCGTATGCATTAAGGTTTTCAAATTGTTCAAGGTCGAGACCGAGCGTGGTGCGGAGAGCAGTTTTGTCTACGCGGCGCAAGAAGCCAATATCCTCCCCTTGGAGTAGTTGCGCTACCGCAGCCGGAAACTCCTCGATAACGGCATGCGCCGCAGGCTTTGCAAATCGAACGATATAGCGTCTACTCCCCTGGACAATACGATGTCTGTATCCAACGACAAGTTCATTGACCTCAGCCAGTAGATTGTGACCGTCGTACACGTACCGATCAAGTTCCAGGTCGTGCATTGAATCAAGGGCGGTGTGCATGGCAGCTAACGCAATTTAGACGCAAATTACAGACTACGCGCAATCTCCTGAATTTCGTAGACCTCCAGTTGATCGCCTTCCAGAATGTCGTTGAAATTTTTCAGGGAAAGGCCGCAGTCTGTGCCCGACCTTACTTCCCTGACATCATCCTTGTAGTGCTTCAGGGAAGCAAGCTCCCCATCCCAGATCACCACATTGTCGCGCAAAAGGCGGGTTCGGGCGGCGCGGCGAATAACGCCATCCTGCACCAGACAGCCGGCAATCGCCCCCACCTTGGAAACCCTGAAAACCTGCCGTATTTCAAGATGGCCGATAACAATCTCGCGCCTCTCAGGCGCCAACATGCCGGACAAGGCCGCCTTGACTTCGTTTACCGCATCGTAGATCACGTTGTAATGACGAATATCAACGCCGAAACTCTCCGCCAATTTTCTGGCGGAAGCGTCCGCGCGGACGTTAAAGGCTATGACGACCGCGCCGGAAGCCTGCGCCAGATTCACATCCGATTCGCTGATGCCGCCCACCGCGCCATGAATGACATTGACCCGCACTTCGGCGGCGGAGAGCTTGAGCAACGAATGGCTTAAAGCCTCCAATGACCCTTGCACATCGGCCTTGATGATGAGCGGCAGGATTTTGGTCTCGCCCTCGGTCATCTGGTCGAACATGGATTCCAGCTTGGCAGCCTGTCGTTTGGCCAGCTTGACATCGCGGAACTTGCCCTGCCGGAAAAGAGCGATCTCACGCGCCTTTTTCTCGTCAGCCAGAACAATGGCTTCTTCGCCCGCTGCCGGTACATCGGAAAGACCGAGAATTTCCACCGGAATGGAAGGACCTACTCCCTTGACCGTTTTTCCGTTCTCATCCAGCATGGCGCGGATTTTTCCGAAAACCTGTCCGGCAAGCAGCATGTCGCCCTGGCGCAACGTGCCGCTCTGAACCAGCATGGTGGCGACCGGGCCGCGCCCCTTGTCCAGTTTCGCCTCGATAATCAAACCCTTGGCAGGAGCGGCGCGAGGGGCGGTGAGTTCAAGGATTTCCGCTTGCAGAAGCACCTTTTCCAAAAGCTCGTCAATGCCGATTCCCTTTTTCGCGGAAACGTGGATGAATTGCGCCTCGCCGCCGTACTCTTCAGGAACCACGCCTTCGGCGACCAGTTCCTGCTTTACCCGTTCGGGATTGGCTTCCGGCTTGTCTATCTTGTTTACCGCCACCACAATCGGCACATTCGCAGCCTGCGCGTGGTGGACAGCCTCCCTGGTCTGCGGCATGACGCCATCGTCCGCCGCAACTACCAGAATAACGATGTCGGTCGCCTGCGCGCCCCGCGCCCGCATCGCGGTAAAAGCCTCATGCCCGGGCGTATCCAGAAAGGTGATTATGCCGCGCTGGGTTTTCACATGGTATGCGCCGATATGCTGGGTTATCCCGCCTACTTCGCCGGAAACCACCTTGGATCGGCGAATGAAATCCAGCAACGAGGTTTTGCCATGATCAACGTGCCCCATGACGGTGACAACCGGAGCGCGAGGCTCAAGCGGTATGTCGGCATGATGCGCGGCCTCATCCAGAAAAGCGTCCGGATCGTCCAGACGAGCGGCGACGGCGGTATGCCCCATTTCCTCGACGATGATCATCGCCGTATCCTGATCGAGAATCTGGTTGATGGTCACCATTGTTCCCATTTTCATCAGGGTCTTGATGACTTCGCCAGCCTTGATCGCCATCTTGTGCGCGAGATCAGCCACAGAAATTGTTTCCGGCACATGCACTTCCCGCACGATAGGCTCGGTGGGAGCCTTGAAGCTGCCCTCGCTGCTTTCCGGACGGTGATGTTTCTTTTGCTTCGCGCCGACTTCCCGCCTGTTATCGCCGCCTTCGGCTTCGCCCCTGGATTTCAGGCCGCCTCTCTTTCGTCCTTCGCCCCGATCCTTACCGCCGTTTTTGCTTTTGCCGCCCCCCTTGCCTTTTTTATGGACATGCGGCTTTTTGCTATCCGGTTTTCTCAGGGTCTTCCTGACCGGTTTCGACTCAACCTCAGGGCCGACGGCACTACTCTCAAGCGCTACCTGACGCGCCGACTCCGAGGCTTTTTCGGCAGCGGCCTTTTTCTCTTCGGCTTCTTTCCTCAACCGCGCCAATTCTTCCTGACGCGCTTGCTTGTCTCGAAATTCCTTTTCCTGCCGCGCGAAAAGCTCACGATGCCGACGTTCTTCTTCCGCGCGCGCCTTCAACTCGGCCTCATCCAGAAAGGCGTGCCTGGCAATGGTCTTTTTCGCCGCGCCTTTTTCCGGCGACGGGGCGGCGGTTTTTTCCGCGCCTCTTCGATCTTTCGCGTCCTTTTTTACCTCTTTCGTATCTTTTGCGCCCTTGGCAGCTTTTGCATCCTTCGCGGCGGACCTGGGCTTTTTCTCCGCCACGACAGTAGCTTTGGGCGATTTTTGGCTCTTGGCTTGCTTTTCCGGCGTCGCCAATGTTTCCTCGACAGGCGGCAAACTTTCCACCGGCGCTTCCACTACCGCCACAACCGGCGCTTCAATTGCGGGCACAGGCTCTTTCGGCAATGCGCTTGTCTGTTCTTCGGGCGCTTTAGCGGCTGACGCAGCTTGTTCAATGGGGTCGCGCTTCACCATGACACGTTTCTTGCGCACCTCGACATGCACGGTACGGGCGCGTCCCTGCGCGTCGGTGGCCTTGATCTCGCTCGTTTCCTTGCGGGTCAGGGTGATCCGCGTCTTTCCCTCGCCATGCGACCGGCGCAAATAATCGCGCAACTTGATCCGATCCTGCTCGGTGATAACGTCTCCCGCCTCGCGTTTGCCGACACCCGCTTCCTCCAGTTGCTCCAGCAGTTTTTCAACCTGTAGGTTCTGTTCGCGCGCGAATTCCTGAATGGTTCCCATCGCTCCCTCCTCATTCGAACCAATGCTCACGAGCCTTCAGAATCAAGGCTTTTGCGCGGGTTTCATCCAGTCCGGACAGACTCATCAATTCGTCGGCTGACAGTTCGGCAAGCTCATCCAGAGTGCGGATGTTCTCATCCAGCAACTTGCCCGCCAGTTCCCTGTCCATGCCTTCAAGGGCAAGAAGCGCCTCGTCCGCCTCTTCCAGCCTTTCTTCGGCGGCAATATCAGCGTTCAGGAGCACATCGCGGGCGCGACTGCGAAGCTCGCCCACAATCTCCTCATTCAGACCATCGATTTCCAGCATTTCCGCAAGCGGCACATAGGCGATTTCTTCCAGAGTGGAAAAGCCTTCTTCAATCAAAAGATTGGCAATTTCCTCGTCAATATCCAGCTTTTCCATGAACAAAAGACGGGTCGCGGCTGTTTCCGCCTCATAGCGTTTTTCCGACTCCTCCCTGGTGATCAGATTGATCGTCCAGCCGGTGACTTCGGAAGCCAGACGCACATTCTGCCCGCCCTTGCCGATGGCGGTCGCCAGATTCGCTTCTTCAACGACCACATCCATCGCGTGTTTTTCCTCGTCCACCACGATGGAAGCGACTTCCGCAGGAGCCAGGGCGTTGATGACAAACTGCGCCGGCTCCGCAGCCCAGAGCACAATGTCAATCTGCTCTTCGGCGATTTCCTTTCGTACCGCCATGACCCTGGTGCCGCGCATTCCGACACATGTGCCGATAGGGTCGACGCGAGCGTCGTTCGATTTAACCGCAATTTTGGCGCGAATGCCTGGGTCGCGCGCGCATGATTTCAATTCCAGCAAACCATCTTCAACTTCCGGCACTTCCAGTTCAAAAAGGCGAATGACGAATTCCGGCATGATCCGGGAAAGGATGATTTGCGGCCCGCGAGCATTCCGGTCAATGCGAAGCAGATAGGCTTTAACCCGATCGCCGTTACGCAGGTTTTCCTTGGGGATCATCTGATCGCGGGGAAGGACAGCCTCGATCTTGCCCGCCTCGATGATGGCATTGCCGCGCTCGACCCTTTTGACCGTGCCGGAAACGATGCGTTCCTTGCGTTCCAGAAAATCGTTCAGCACCTGATCGCGCTCGGCGTCGCGGATTTTTTGCAGGATGACCTGCTTGGCCGCCTGCGCGCCGATACGGCCAAAATCAATAGGCTCCAGCGCCTCTTCCAGATAATCGCCGATCTCGATCTCCGCATCGTCCTTTTGCGCCTCGGAAAGAGGAGTCTGGTTGAACTCGTTTACATATTCCTCGTCAGATACGACCTGCCAACGGCGAAAAGATTGATATTCGCCGGTCTTGCGATCAATCGTAACCGCGACATCCGCTTCGTCATGAACGCGCTTTTTCGTCGCCTGCGCCAGCGCCATTTCCAGCGCGCTAAAGACAACATCCCGCGCCACGCTTTTCTCGCGAGCCAGCGCATCTACCAACAGCAACATTTCACGATTCATTGTCAGTTCTCCTCCTTCTGCCGGAAATCCGGTTCCAGACGCGCTTTTTCGATGTTTTCCAAATCCACGCTGACTTCACCGGCTTCGGTCAGGAGCCGCACCTGATTATCAATCAGTCCCAGAATCCGGCCCCTGTAGTTGCGTTGCCGTCCGGCAACAGGAGTCCGCAAGGAAATGCGCGCCTCCTCCCCGGTAAAACGCTCGAAATCAGCCGCTTTTTTGAGCGGACGATCCAACCCCGGAGAAGAAACCTCCAGACGCTCGTAATCCACCCGCTCGACTTCCAGAAAACGGGACAGATGACGCGACGCCGCCGCGCAATCTTCCACATCAACCCCGCCTTCCTTGTCCAGCTTGTCAATCAGGACGCGCAAAAGCCCACGGGCTGCGAACTGACAATCAACCAGTTCGTAGCCCAAGCCATTCAACGTTTTTTCAAGCAGATGAGCAAAATCCATAATAAAAAATGGGCACGAAGCCCATCCCGGAAAAGCCGCATTGCATCGCGGCGAAGAAAATCATGCAATTATAACGAACTTTCACTGAATAGCAATGTCCAATATATTGTTTTTGCGCCGCTTTTACGGAAGAAACCGCAGAAGGAGCCGATTGAGAAAGCGTCTCCCGACACGGGTGGGCAAAATACGCTCCGGCGTGATAATGAGCAGCCCGTCCGCCTGGGCTTCTTCCAGACGCGACATGATTTCGGACAAGGGCAGATCGGTGCGCTCGACAAAAAGCCGGGGCGAGAAGCCATCCACCAGCCGCAAGGCATTCATCAGAAATTCAAACGGCAATTCAGCCTCGGAAACACGGATTTCCGTCTCCATCGCCTCGCCCTTAGCCGCCATATAAGCCTCCGGCTGCCTTTTGCGCGTCTGGCGAAATACGCCCGAAGGCAAGGAGAGCTTGCTGTGCGCGCCCGCGCCCAGGCCAATATAATCGCCGAATTGCCAGTAATTGAGGTTATGAAGGCAGGCAAAACCGGGACGGGCAAAGGCGGATATTTCGTAATGCAAAAACCCCGCCTCGGTAAGTCGCGCCTCAATGGCTTCCCCCATGTCGGCGCACTGGTCCGGGTCTGGAAGATCAGGCGGCGGACTTTTGGCAAACAAGGTATGCGGCTCAGTCCCCAACTGATAGCAGGAAAGGTGGGTAGCGCCGACGGCAAGCGCAATTTCCATATCTTCCAATGCGCCGGAAAGAGTCTGTCCGGGTAGGCCATACATCAAATCGAGATTGACGCGGGGAAAATGCCGCGCCGCCAGTCGCGCCGCCTCTCTTGCCTCATTGCCATTGTGGATGCGCCCCAGCGCGAGAAGACCGGCGGAATCAAAACTCTGTACGCCTATGGAAAGCCGGTTGACTCCTGCGCTACGAAAAGCGATTAGCTTGTTTTCCGCCAGACTTTCCCGCAAGGTTCCGGGGTTGGCTTCCAGAGTGATCTCCACATCCTGCATCAGCGACAGGCGTTCACGAATGATGCCAAGAAGGCCGTGCAAAGATTCGGTAGAAAACAGGCTGGGCGTCCCCCCGCCCATGAAAATGCTGCCGATCTCCCGCTCCGCAAACAAGCCACAGGCAAGCGCATAATCCAAATCTCTTAGTATCGCCGCGATGTAGGCTTTTTCCGGCAACTTGCCCTGGAGGGCGTGGGAATTGAAGTCGCAATAGGGACACTTCTTGACGCACCAGGGAAAATGCAGATAAAGCGAAAGGGGCGGCGGCATGGCCTTGTCCGGCAGGCTTGTCAGGGCAAATCCACTTCATCCGCCTCATCCGCTTCATCTTCTTCCATATCTTCTTCATCCGGCAGAATGTTGATTTGATCGGAAGGAATCGGAAAAGGAGCAAGAGAAAACAGGGCGGGATGCTGCCCGGCTGCGGCGGAAATGCGTTGTTCACGAATTACGAGGCGGGAACCTGCGCGAATCCGGGAGCTTTGCAGACGATTTATCCGCTTTAGTTCGGCAATGGAAACCTGATAGCGGCGGGCGATGCCCCCCAGGGTTTCGCCTTTTTTCACCTGATGAGTTCGCGCCGCGACAGAGCGGAAATTCTGTCGCGCCAACAGGGAAAATGCCTTGTCGTCGAGTTCTCCCGCTCCAGCGGTTTTTCCATTGAGCGGCACGAGGGCAAGGGCGGGCTTGGCCTCGCCTGTCAGGCCATTGACCCGTTTCAAGTCTTCCAGATTGATTTCAAAGCGCGCGGCAACCTCGCTCAAGCCTTCGCCTCTCTTCAGCGAATAGACGCCCCAACTGCTCAAAGGCTCATGATACCGCAGCCATTTGGCAAATTCTTCCATCCGGTCGTCAGGAATAACGAGAGTGCTGTACGGCGGGATGATCGGGCGGTTATATCCCGGATTCAGCGCGAAAAAATCGGCGGGACTCATGCCCGCAAACCGCGCCGCCAGCGCAATATCCAGCGGAGCATGAATGGTCAGGGTGCGAAAATAAGGGCGGTTCGGGAGATTGGGCAATTCAAGCTCGGCAGTCAGCCACGGATCGCTGAAAATGTTTTTCAACGCTTGCAGTTTGGGTACGTAGTGGCGAGTTTCTCTCGGCAGGTTGATGCTGACATAATCGGCAGGCTCCATGTTCGCGCGATTGCGGGCGAGCGTTCTTCCTACCGCCCCTTCGCCCCAGTTGTAGGAAGCAAGCGCAAGATGCCAATCGCCGTGCATCTCATAGACGAATTGCAGGTAATCGAGCGCGGCGCGAGTCGAGGCTACCACGTCGCGCCGCTGGTCGCGCCACCAGTTCTGCTCCAGACCGAATCGCTGTCCGGTTGAAGGAATGAATTGCCAAAGGCCGGATGCCTCCGCCGGAGAGAGGGCAAACGGGTTATAGGCGCTTTCCAGCATCGGCAAAAGCGCGATTTCCATCGGCATTCCCCGCGCTTCCAGCATCTCGACCACGTAATACAGATAGGGGCGGCTACGCTCGACTACCCGGCGCAGATGAAGCGGGCGCGTCTGATATTGCTGCTGATGATGCCAGACCAGATCATGCTGCAAGTCCGGCATGGCAAACCCGTTACGGATACGCGCCCATAAATCAGGCGCGGGCGCGGTCAGATCAATGGTTCGGGGCAGAACGAACGCCGCCGGAATTTCCCGCTCCACAAGGGAATCGGCAAACAGAAAACCCGGCGCGACGGACAAAAAAACCGCGAGGACACGAGGGAAGATACGGGACAAGATGTGCATCCGATACGAACAAGCAGGCGGATTATAACAACTCCCGTAATTGTCGCTCCCTTCTCCCGCTTGTGGCTGCGCCGCGAGTGGGAGAGTGTGGACGAAGGCAGGGAGAGGGTATGTAAAAGAACCGAAAACGCGCTAACCGCGCCGCGATTGCTGTGCGTTTGGAGAAAAAGCGTTAGAGCTGCTTCGGTTTAAGCGGATACATCCATTCTGGATTCCCGCCTTCGCGGGAATGACGTCAGAAATGTGGTCATGTTTTCTCCGCTGTGGCAGCGCGCCTGCTGCTCCCACTGTTCCAAAGTTTCCATTCGTCATTCCCGCGAAGGCGGGAATCCAGCAAAAATCCATATCTGCTGTACAGGATCAAATCAAAACCGCTCTAGTACTCGAATCGAAAACGCTTTAGTCCTCTCCTGATCGCTTAACACTACTCGCTTTGATGCCGCTTGCGGCGAAGCCCGATCATTTGCGTAAGCGAACTATCCCCGAAAAGCGGATTGGCTGTTATCATTAATGGCTTGTTCAAGATTTACGCGCCTTCTGCCGTGCCGATAGACTAGGCGGGGGCGCAAGGCAGGGGTAATATTCCTGCCGTTTTGCCACAATTTTTAGGCATAAGGATTATGAGCCAGAATTTGCAACAGGAACTTTCCGGCTTGCGTCGGGAGATTGACGCGCTTGACGAACAATTGCTGGAAATTTTGAATCGCCGCGCCTGCCGCGCCAGAAAGATCGGGGAAGTCAAGGCGCGAGGCAAGGACAATGACGAAGGGCATGGCTATCGGCCTGAGCGCGAGGCGGGGGTGCTGCGCCGCTTGCAGGCTTTGAACAAGGGGCCTTTGCCGGATGAAAGCGTGACCTTCTTTTTCCGCGAAGTGATGTCCGCCTGTCTGTCCCTGGAAGAAGCGATACGGGTAGTGTTCTTAGGCCCTGCCGGGACGTTTTCCGAAGCTGCCGCCGTCAAGCAGTTCGGTCATGCGGCAAGGCTTATGCCCGCGATTTCCATTGACGACGTATTCCGGGCGGCGGAGGCCGGACATGCCGAGTATGCGATTGTCCCGCTGGAAAATTCCACGGAAGGAGCGGTGGGGCGCACTCTGGATTTGCTATTGCAGACTTCGCTCAAAATCTGCGGCGAGGTGATTGTCCGCATCCACCAGAATTTACTTTCCAGGGCGGACAATCTGCAAGACATAAAAAAGGTTTATTCCCACGCGCAATCATTGGCGCAATGCCATGAATGGCTGAACCAGAACCTGCAAAACGCCGAGCGTATTTCGGTTTCCAGTAACGCGCTGGCTGCGGAAATGGCTGCTGCCGACCAGGAAGCCGCTGCCATTGCCGGTCAGGCTGCCGGCGAGCATTACCGGCTGCCGTGTCTTTGCGCCGCCATTGAGGACGATCCCAATAATACAACCCGCTTCGTGGTGCTGGGCAGACATGACGCTGGCGAATCAGGGCAGGACAAGACTTCGCTCATCATGTCCGGCCCCAACATCTCCGGCTCCCTGCACGGGCTTTTGGAGCCTTTTGCGACAGAAGGAGTCTCGATGACCCGGCTGGAATCGAGACCGGTGCGGCAGGGATTGTGGGAATACGTTTATCATGTGGATGTGGAAGGGCACAAAAATGCGGCGCATGTGGCTTCCGCCCTGAAACAGCTTGCCGGTCGCGCCGCCTATCTGAAAATTCTGGGTTCTTACCCAGCGGCGGTTTATTAACTTTTTCGAGGCTGTTGAATCATGACATTACAATCGCTTTCCCGCATCCATGCCATTTCCCCTTATCAGCCGGGCAAGCCCATTACCCAACTGGCGCGTGAGTTGGGAATGCCAGTGGAGAACATCGTCAAACTCGCTTCCAATGAAAATCCACTGGGTGCAAGCCCCAAGGCCAGAGCTGCGGCAGAGGCGGCTTTGCTGCATGCGGAGCGTTATCCCGATCCCCATGATCTGACCATGGCGTTGGCAAAGCGGCATGGCGTGGCGGCGGGACAGATTGTGCTTGGCAACGGCTCCAATGACGTGCTGGACATAATCGCGCGGGTGTATCTGGATAGCGGGCGCTCTTCCGTTTATTCGCAATACACATTTGTGGTTTATCCGTTGGCTACTCTTTCCGTGGGCGCGGAGGGCATTGTCGCGCCTGCGTATAATTATGGACATGACCTTGACGCCATGCTGGCGGCGATTCGTCCTGATACTTCCGTGCTTTGGATTGCCAATCCCAACAATCCGACCGGCACTTTTTTGCCTGCCGATAGTCTGCGCGCCTTTCTGGCGCAAGTCCCGGACCATGTGGCGGTGGTGCTGGATGAGGCTTACGGCGAATATCTTGCCCCGGAAGATTCTTATGACGCGATAAGCTGGCTTGCCGAATTTCCCAATCTCATCGTGTGCCGTACTTTTTCCAAGATTTACGGGCTGGCGGGGTTTCGGATCGGTTATGGCGTTGCCCGGGAGCAGGTCGCCGAGCTTATGAATCGGGTTCGCCAGCCTTTCAATTGCAACAATCTGGCGCTTGCTGCGGCGGAGGCCGCGCTTTCCGATCAGGAGTTTGTGGAACGGAGCTTTATCCTGAACAAACAGGGAATGCGTGACGTGACCGCCGGATTTTCGCGTCTGGGGCTGGAGTACATTCCCTCACGCGGCAATTTTGTGACTTTTCGGGTGAATGACGGCGCGGCGGTTAACCAGAGATTGCTGCAAGCTGGTGTGATTGTGCGTCCGCTGGCGGGCTATGCCATGCCGGACTGGTCGCGCTGGTTGCGCGTCACCATCGGCACGGCGGAGGAGAATGACAGGTTTTTGACCGCCCTTTCCGGCGCGTTGGCTTGAGCAGAGCGTTTTCGATCAAAGTGAGCGCATTTTACGAACCCTCTCCCCCATCCCTTATCCCACTTGCTTTGATGCCACAAGCGGGAGAGGGGAATAAAGTGTACGCCCTGACCGTCTCGTTATAGCAGCTCGTGCAAATAGAAGGACATTTGTTCAGCAACGAGCGCTATACACATTCGATGCCCCTTTATCTACGAGAGCTATCCGGCAAACCCCCGGCGCAACGCGCCACCCCCTTTTAAAAGAGGATTGCTCACTTTATATTGATTGTGGTATTATGTTATATATCTGTTTAATCTGAATGAGGAGGAATCGTATGCAATGCACCCACTGCGGTAGCGTGAGCTACGTCAAGAATGGTTCTTACAAAGG
>WRMF01000023.1 GCA_009777245.1 Betaproteobacteria bacterium | reverse complement strand
TCCGCAATCCCGGCAAAAAAAGCAAGCTCATTCGTCAAAATACAACAAAATTACAAGCAAAATACATCAAAAACAGCAAGAAATCAGCGACAGGCATGGAGCCACCCCGGCCTTTAGGCCGGAGATTTAACCGCTGCGCCGCCCTAAAGGGCGTGGTTTCAAACCAGAGTTGGTTTTACGATCAAAGCGAAACCGCAACGCTGGGTAGTCGAACGCAGTCACAGTTGGCTCAATCGCTTTCGCAAGCTCTTGGTACGCTTTGAGAAATCTGCCGCCTCCTTTGAGGCGTTGCTGTCACTGGCTGTTGCGCTGATCTGCTGGCGACAGGAAACTGTTATTTACGGATAAGCTCCAAGTATGCGCGCTTTTTCTCAAAGCTGAATGCCGACGCGGGCAAACTTCTTCCCCGACCCCTGTCCCATTTACGGGAGAGTACGGTCGAAGGTAGGAGAATGTGCGTAAAATGTAAGCGCTTGGGTCAAAACCGCTCTAACGGGCAATGGCGCGCTGTCCAATATCTTTTCGGTATTGCATTCCGCGAAAGGAAATGTCGAGGATGGCTTCATAGGCGCGTTTTTGCGCGATTTTCACGTTTTCGCCAAGAGCCGTTACGCAAAGCACCCGCCCGCCGTTGGTTATTGTTTCTCCGTCCCGGGTCGCCGTTCCCGCATGGAATACACGCGCGTCTTCGCCGAATGCGTTATCGGCGGGAATGCCGGAGATGACATCGCCCTTCTCCGGCGCTTCGGGATAACCGGCAGTAGCAAGCACGACCCCCAGCGCGGCGCGCCGATCCCATTCGATATCCGCCTGATCGAGCGTCCCGTGGATTGCGTGTTCCAGGAGAACGAGCAGGTTGGATTTCATCCGCATCATTATAGGCTGGGCTTCAGGGTCGCCCATCCGGCAGTTGAATTCCAGCGCCTTGACGCTGCCGTCATTTCCGATCATCAGACCGGCGTAAAGAAAGCCGGTGTATGGAATGCCGTCCGAAGCCATGCCCTGCACCGTCGGCCTGATAATTTCCCGCAATACTCTGGCGTGGATTTCCGGCGTGACGATCGGGGCGGGAGAGTAAGCGCCCATGCCGCCCGTGTTGGAGCCGACATCACCGTCGTAAAGGCGTTTGTGATCCTGACTGGAAGCAAGCGACAGCACATTCTTGCCATCCGCCATGACAATGAAACTGGCTTCTTCGCCGGTCAGAAATTCCTCGATCACGACCTTGGCTCCCGCTACGCCAAGGCGGTTGGCCAAGAGCATGTCGTCAATCGCCTTGTGCGCTTCATCCGGCGTCATGGCGACGACAACCCCCTTGCCTGCCGCAAGACCGTCGGCCTTGATGACGATGGGCGCGCCTTCCTTCTCCACATGGGCGTGGGCGCTCGCCGCATCCGTGAACGTCGCAAAGGCGGCGGTCGGGATTTTGTGCCGCGCCATGAAACGCTTGGCAAAATCCTTGGAGGATTCAAGCTCTGCGGCAGCCTTGGTTGGCCCGAAAATCGGAAGGCCGCGCGCGCGAAAGAGATCAACGATTCCCAGAGCCAATGGCGCTTCCGGGCCGACCACGGTCAGATGAATTTTGTTTTTGGTCGCAAAGTCGGCAAGCTCTTCCGGTTGAGTGAGGGGCAGGTTTTCCAGTTCATGCTCCAGCGCGGTGCCGGCGTTGCCCTGCGCGACGTATATTTTTTGCAGACCAGGGGCTTGCGCGAGCTTCCAGGCCAAAGCATGTTCACGCCCGCCGGAGCCGATTACGAGAAGTTTCATGAGTAAATCCAGTCGCTTGAAAATAAAATGATAAAGAAAAAGCCGGATTCTACCGGCTTTTTGCTAATGCCGGAAACCTTGGCAGAATACAGATATAACGCTTTCCGCAAATAACGATACGGTCGGGGTGTGCGCTTTGCTCCCCTCTCCCGCTTGCGGCGTAGGGGTTAAAAATTTTTAACCCCTACAGCGGCTTGGTTAGCCCCTCTGGTAGTAACGTGATTTGCGGAAAGCGCTATAAATGGCGTTGCTTGGTACAATGCCCGATATTTTAAGTCTGTTAAGGAGTAATGCCTATGCTGGCAATCATTGGCGGCAGCGGGTTATCCCAGCTTTCCAATCTGGATGTAATGAGCCGCGAAATCGCGCGGACGCCTTACGGCGAGCCTTCCAGCGTCCTGGCTTTTGGCCGTCTGGGCGGGCAGGAAGCCGTTTTTCTCGCCCGGCATGGGCATCAGCATACGATTCCGCCGCACAAGGTCAACTATCGCGCCAACATCTGGGCATTGCGGGATGTCGGGGCTACCCATATCGTTTCTGTCGCGTCTGTAGGCGGCATTCTGGTCGGACTTTTGCCCGGCGATCTCGTCATTCCGCATCAGGTCATGGATTACACCTGGGGACGGGCGGCTACCTTCTTTGAGGACGAGGGCGATCCTGTCGCTCATATTGACCTTACCGAACCTTATGATGCGCGTCTGCGCCAAAGTCTGCTTGAAGCCGCGAAGGCGGCTGCGATTCCGGCTCGGGACGGCGGCGTTTATGCCGTAACCCAGGGGCCAAGACTGGAGACGGCGGCGGAAGTCAACCGGCTGGAACGCGACGGGGCAGATGTCGTAGGCATGACCGGAATGCCGGAAGCGGCGCTCGCGCGCGAACTCAAAATTCCCTACGCGGTGATCAATCTGGTTGCCAATCACGCCGCCGGACGAAATGACAGCCGTCAGGGAATCATTTTTGACAAGCTGGAAGCTGTGCTTCAGGAAGCAATGGAGAAAGTGCGCGTGATTCTCGCGCATGTTTCGTTACCCGGGGAAGACAGTAGCGATCATAAAAGTTGAGGATGGAGGAAAGCAATTATGCCAATGCCTGACCCGACCGCAATCTACCCTGTGCCGGGGTTTGACGTGACCTATATCAAACCGACCATTACTCGCCGGAATATCATCGTCGGCGATTTCTCATATTACAGCGGCCTGGATTTTGAAAGCTGCGTGACCCATCACTATGAATTCTACGGCGACAAGCTGATTATCGGGAAGTTCTGCCAGATAGCGGCAGACGTGGAGTTCATTATGAACGGCGCGAATCATAAAATGAACGCCGTCAGTACGTTTCCATTCTATATTTTCGATGGCTGGCGACAGGATACGCCGCCGCTTACGGAGATGCAATTCAAGGGCGATACGATTGTCGGCAACGATGTATGGATTGGCCAAAACGCTACTATCCTGCCCGGCGTCCATATTGGCGACGGCGCGATTATCGGCTTGAACAGCATTGTGGGAAGCGATGTGGAGCCGTATACTATCGTCGTGGGTAATCCTGCAAAACCTGTCCGCAAACGGTTTGACGATGAGCTTATCGCCCTCATGCTTGAGTTCAAATGGTGGGACAAGCCGATTGATGTAATTCAAAATCTTGTTCCTCTGCTTGCGGACAGCGATTTGGACAAAGTGAAGCGCAAGATAAGGGAGCGGTTATGAAATCTGAACTCGGTACGACCAGGCCAAAGCAGAGTTCGTCGTCCTCTTGCAGGGGAATGCAGTCATTGAGTACGAAGAAAGGCAGGAAATAATGAACAAGGAAGTGCGTGTCAGACAGATTCTTTCCCCGGACGATCCGGCAATTGAGGCGCTGCGCGGTTTTTTTCAGGATTACGCGGCCTGGATGGGGGTTCATCTTTCGTTCCAGAGTTTCGGCGAGGAGATAGCGACCCTGCCGGGATGTTATGCCCCGCCGTCCGGCTGGCTTTTTGTCGGTGAAATTGACGGTCGTCCCGTCGGTTGCGTCGGTCTTTTGCCCATGTCGGATTCGATGTGCGAAATGAAGCGGATGTATGTCACGCCGGATGCGCGTGGACGCGGGGCAGGTACCGCGCTTGCCATAGCCGCGATTCGTACCGCGAAAGAAGAGGGATTTCGCAGGCTGGTGCTGGATGCCATTCCCGCCATGCGAATTGCGGTAAAGCTCTATCGGGAACTCGGTTTTACCGAGGCTCCGGCTTATTATCCCGCGCCGCAGGAAGGCTCGATTTACCTGTCGCTTGATCTGACAGACTGGGCGGAAGAGAAAATCAGGAAGGAGTGTCTTCTCCATCTGTTCGATTACAACCGCGCCTGGGCGCACCAGATGCAAACGCTTGACCCGGACTATTTCAACAAGCTGGCCGGCATTCAGCGTCCTGATTATCTCTGGATCGGGTGCGCCGATTCGCGCGTGCCCGCCAACCAGATTGTCGGTCTCCTGCCGGGCGAGGTGTTTGTGCATCGCAATGTGGCCAATGTGGTGGTGCATAGCGACCTGAATTGCCTTTCCGTTATCCAGTATGCCGTTGACGTGCTCAAGATCAAACATATCATGGTAGTCGGTCATTATGGTTGCGGCGGGGTCAAGGCCGCGCTCGAAGGCGCGCGGGTTGGTCTGGTGGATATCTGGCTGCGCCATGTGCAGGATGTGCGCCAGAAACACAGCGGATTGATTGAAAGCCTGCCGGAAGAAGAGCGACACAATCGCCTTTGCGAACTGAACGCGCTTGAGCAGGCTGCAAATGTTTGTCAGACTTTCGTGGTGCAGGATGCCTGGCGGCGCGGTCAGCGAGTAACGGTTCACGCCTGGATTTACAGCCTGCAAGACGGTCTTGTCCGCGATCTGGGTATGAATGTGGACAGCCCGGAAAATCTGGCTTCCCATTTCCGCGCGGCCTTGGGCGCGGTGATGCGTTAGGGCATAACTGTAAGCGGAGCGCCATGACAGACCTGTTTTCCGCTGATGATATTTTGCCGCAAGGCCGTGTTCCATCCGGTTTTTCGCCGCTGGCCGAACGGTTGCGCCCAAAAAGTCTGGATGAAGTGGTGGGGCAGGGTCATCTTTTGGGAGAGGGCAGGCCGCTTAAATTGGCTTTTGAGGCGCGAAAGCCGCATTCCATGATTTTCTGGGGGCCGCCAGGCGTGGGTAAAACCACCCTGGCGCGTCTGATGGCGGACGGGTTCGAGTGCGAATTCATCGCCATTTCCGCAGTATTTGCCGGGGTGAAAGACATCCGCGAAGCCATGCGGCGGGCTGAGGAGAACCAGCGCCGAATGCGGCGCACCATCTTGTTTGTGGATGAAGTGCATCGTTTCAACAAGGCGCAGCAAGACGCCTTTTTGCCCTATGTGGAATCTGGCACGGTGACGTTTATCGGCGCGACGACGGAAAATCCTTCCTTTGAAGTCAATTCCGCGCTTATCTCCCGCGCAACAGTATATGTCCTGAAGCCGCTGGAAGAAGCGGATCTGGCGTTGCTGTTCGACAGGGCGAGAGAGGTCGCGCTGGCTGATTTTGTCTTTGACGATGAAGCGAAGAGCCGTTTGCTTCTCATGGCGGATGGGGACGCCAGAAGGCTTCTTAACATGTTGGAGCAACTTGCGGTAGCGGGCAGGAGCGCGGGAAAAACAGAGATGGATACCGCCTTCGTTACGGAGGCGTTGGTGCAGGGTTTACGCCGTTTCGACAAGGGGGGCGACGCCTTTTATGACCAGATTTCCGCGCTGCATAAATCCATACGCGGTTCAGACCCTGATGCCGCTTTGTACTGGTTTTGCCGGATGCTGGATGGCGGGGCGGATCCGCGTTATCTGGCGCGTCGGCTGGTGCGCGCGGCCTGGGAAGATGTTGGGCTGGCAGACCCGCGCGCTGCCCAGATTGTGCTTGCCGCCGCCGAAACTTATGAGCGCCTGGGGTCGCCGGAAGGTGAACTGGCTCTGGCGGAAGCGGTGATTTATCTTGCGGTGACTGCCAAGAGTAACGCGGGTTACCTGGCTTTCGGTCGGGCGATGGCCTTTGTGAAAGAAGACAAGTCGCGCGACGTGCCGATCCATTTGCGTAACGCGCCGACCAAACTCATGAAGGAACTTGGACATGGGCGCGAGTATCGTTATGCCCATGACGAGCGGGACGCCTATGCGGCAGGGGAGAATTATCTGCCGGAAGGCATGGCAAAGCCCGGCTGGTATCAGCCGGTTTCCAGAGGCATGGAAGCCAAAATCCGCGAAAAGATGGCCTTTTTACGGCAATTGGATGAGGGTGCGGCTAAAGAAGGGGAGAACGAGGCGTGACGGCAGTATCTCCGTTTGTTCCGACAAGGGGCGCGATTTATCGCGCCCGACAAACTCCCTGTGCTATTGCTGTCTGCAAGACCGCCGGGGTTTGCAGGTAACGCGCGATTTTTTATTACGAGAATAACCATATTCGCCCTCGCAGGAATAGCGCATGCAGAGCCGGGGGAAGGAAAAATTCAACCCCGGCATACGTCTTTCACTTGCGGCAATGTTGCGCCGTATGGTGAAATGTCCCTTTTTATCCTTGCGGAAAACCCGATGAGCAAATACGTCATGTCCATGCTCCGCGTGAGCAAAATCGTCCCGCCCAAGCGCCAGATTATCAAGGACATCTCCCTCTCCTTTTTCCCCGGCGCGAAAATCGGTCTTCTTGGCCTTAACGGCGCGGGAAAATCCACCGTGCTCAAAATCATGGCCGGGGTGGAGACCGAATTCGACGGCGAAGTGCAATGGTTGCCGAATATCTCAATCGGCTACCTGCCGCAGGAACCGCGACTTGACCCCGCAAAAACCGTAAAACAGGAAGTGGAAACAGCCTTCTGTGAACTCATTGAAGCGCAGGCAAGCCTTGAAAAAGTCTACGCAGACTACGCCGAGCCGGATGCCGACTTCGACAAGCTCGCCGAAGAACAGGCAAGGCTCGAAGCAATCATAACCACCGGCGGCTCCGACATCGAAAACCAGATGGAAATCGCCGCCGACGCCCTGCGCCTGCCGCCGTGGGACGCTCTGGTAAGCCACCTTTCCGGCGGGGAAAAACGTCGCGTCGCGCTCGCCAGGCTGCTCCTCTCCAAGCCCGACATGCTCCTTCTGGACGAACCTACCAATCATCTGGACGCCGAATCTGTCGAATGGCTTGAACAGTTCCTCTTGAGGTTTCCCGGTACTGTCGTCGCCGTTACCCACGACCGTTACTTTCTCGACAACGCCGCCGAGTGGATTCTCGAACTTGATCGCGGCTGCGGCATCCCGTGGAAAGGCAACTACTCATCCTGGCTCGAGCAGAAAGGAGCGCGCCTTGAACAGGAACAAAAACAAATTGACGCCCACATGCGCGCTATGAAACAGGAGCTTGAATGGGTACGATCCAACCCCAAGGCGCGGCAGGTCAAATCCAGATCAAGGCTTACCCGCTTTGAGGAAATGTCGAGCTTTGAATACCAAAAGCGCAACGAAACCCAGGAAATTTTTATTCCTGTCGCCGAACGATTGGGCGACAAGGTGATCGAATTCAAGGGAGTTGGCAAAGCCTTCGGCGACAAACTCCTGATAGATCAACTTTCATTCATAGTGCCGCAGGGCGCAATCGTCGGCATCATCGGCCCCAACGGCGCGGGCAAGACGACCCTTTTCAGAATGATTACCGGGCAGGAGCAACCGGATTCCGGCGAAATAGCCATCGGGCCGACCGTCAAACTCGCCAGCGTCGACCAGACACGCGACTGCCTTGACGGCAACAAGACGGTATTCGAGGAACTTGCGGACGGCAGGGATGTGCTTGCCGTCGGCAAGTTCGAAATGCCAAGCCGCGCCTATATCGGGCGCTTCAACTTCAAGGGCGCGGATCAGGGAAAGCATGTCGGCAAACTCTCCGGCGGCGAACGCGGGCGGCTTCATCTTGCCAAGACCCTTATGGCGGGCGGCAATGTTCTGCTGCTTGACGAGCCTTCCAACGATCTGGATGTGGAGACGCTCCGCGCGCTGGAAGACGCCTTGCTGGAGTTTGCGGGCGTCGCGCTCATTATCTCGCATGATCGCTGGTTCCTTGACCGCATCGCCACCCATATCCTCGCCGCCGAAGGCGATTCCCAATGGACGTTCTTCGCTGGCAACTACCAGGAATACGAAGCGGACAAGAAAAAACGCCTGGGCGAAGAAGGGGCGAAACCCAAACGGATACGTTACAAGCCCATTGCGCGTTGACACGGTAATGACGTTATCGAATTGATGTATATGCTGACAGGGTGATTGAATGAGTAAGAGCGCGCGCATCATGTTGGTTATTGTTGTAGTGTTCGTTACGGTTATGAGTTTTGGCATGACGCAGCCGTATTGTCGGCCTGGCTCTGCTGTCCCCATCCCGGCGGCAGACCCATTGCGTCTTGAGGCGCATGTCCGTACGTTGTCGACGGAGCTTCATCCACGCAGTCATCGTCATCCGAAGATGATGCAACTGGCTGCCGACTACATCAAAGAATCTTTGCAAGAAACACGCGCACGGGTTAGCGAACAAGAATTCGAGGTCGGCGGCACAAAATTCCGTAACATAATTGCCTCATTCGGCTTGGAAGATGGCAAACGTATAATTGTTGGCGCACATTACGATGTCGTCGAAGGAACGCCTGGCGCAGACGACAACGCCAGCGGCGTTGCTGGAGTGATTGAACTGGCGCGTATGCTTGACCAGTATCAGCCGACGCTGCCCTTCAGAGTCGATCTTGTTGCTTTCGCGCTTGAGGAGCCGCCTTATTTTAGAACCGATCAGATGGGTAGCTCGGTTTATGCTGAGCAACTGGTCAAGGATAACGTTAAAGCCCGTGCGATGATTGCATTGGAAATGATTGGCTATTTTAGCGATCAGCCGGATAGCCAGGATTTTCCGGCAGCGGCCTTGTTGCGCTGGCTTTATCCAACACAAGGTAATTTTATAGCTGTGGTCGGTTCATTGTCCGATATGGCTCTGGTTCGGACAATTAAATCGTCAATGAAGGGTGCGTCTTCATTGCCGGTGTATTCCATTAATGCTCCGAAGAGTATGCCAGGAATTGATTTTTCAGATCACCTCAATTTTTGGAAGCACGGCTACCCTGCGGTAATGATTACCGATACGGCATTTTACCGAAACAAGAATTACCACACGCCTGATGATACGGCGGAAAAATTGGATTACCAGAAAATGGCGCAAGTCGTTGAAGGTGTTTATAACGCGCTTTGGGCTGTGGCGGGCGACTAGCCTACGAGCTTGACATTCGCGTTATTTGCCGAATGCACTATAATCACTTGGTTTCGTTCAGGAGAACTCGTTATGCGCCGGTTGCTAAAACATGCAGGATGCGCGGTCTTATTCGCGCTGGCCATGCCGCTACATGCCGCTACGCCCCCAAAGGCAGGCAAACAACCCGTATCCCAGCCTTCGGCGGCTGTTTCCGAGGCGGCTGATGAAATTGAGCTTGCACACACGCTACAAACCAATGAAGCAAGGGCGTTTGCCATATTGGTGGAGCGTTTCAATCAGCAAAACGAAGCCAACAAGGACGCGATGCGAATCAAGCTCGTACACTTGGGAGGCGAGCGGAGACCCGCGCCGCTAAGTCTTTTGACGCCTGGAACAGTAGCGAATTTTCTCAGGAACAAGGCGACGTTCAAGCCGGTGCATCAGGTTATGCAGGAAGCAAAGATTACCCTGCCGGTGAATGAAATTTCCCCCAACCTGCTCTTCGGGCAGGACAGAAAGCGGATTAGCGTTTTGCCGATAGCGTTTACAACGCCGGTGCTGTTCTATAACAAGCGGCTATTCCGACAAGCCGGGCTGGACCCTGAAAAGCCGCCGCAAACCTGGCAGGCAATGCAGCAAATGGCGGATACCCTCATGGATCATGGGGTAATGTGTCCTTACACTTCGTCCTGGCCGGTGTGGGTGCATCTGGATAATTTGAGCGCCATTTCCGGCGTGCCGATCGCCAACAGCAAGGGACGGCTGGAGTTCAACGGACTGATGCAGGTCAAGCATATCGCCATGCTGGCTTCCTGGCACAAGGCGGGATTTTTTCGCAATTACGGGCGCACAAACGAGGCGGACAGGCATTTTTATAGCGGCGAATGCGCGATGATCACGACCAATGTGGATGCCAATCGCTATTTTTCCAACGCGCCCGGCGTGGAGCTTGGCGTAGCGCCCCTGCCAAGCCACGACGATCTCTACAACGGCCCCCAGCATACTCTGGCGGCGGGAGCTTCGCTTTGGGTAGGAACCGGCTACAAGGCAAAAACCTACCGGAACATCGCCCGTTTCATGCGTTTTTTAATCGCGCCGGATGTGCAGATCGAAATGGCGCGAGTCGGCTTTTTGCCGCTTACCGAGCCTGCCAGACACGCTATCTCCGGGCAGCTTCTAAGGGACGAGGAACGTGTCTTGGAGGTGGCCTACGCTTCCCTGAAAGACAAGGGGGCTATCAGTCCCTTGCGAATTTCGGCGCTTGATCTGGTGCGTGTCGTGGTTGACGAGGAGCTGGAACATGTATGGGCAGGCGAAAAGTCCGCCAAAGCCGCGCTGGATAGGGCGGTCAGCCGGGGGAACTCCATTCTGACCGCCTCGCCGGTAATGCGAAGAGCCTTGCCGCAATAGGGCAAGCGAAATAAGATTGACGCGCTGTTCAAACTGCCGGTTGACGCAATGTATAATCGCTACTTCTTCAATTCGACATAGCGAGGTTCGTGAATGAAATCCGATCTTTCCGGGCGGCGCGTCGCCCTTTTGGGGCAGCGCCCCTTCCTTCTCCCCGCGCTCATGTTCGCGCTCTCGACCGCGCTTTCGGCCTGCGTGACCATCAATATCTACTTTCCCGCAGCCGCTGCCGAAAAGGCTGCGGAAACGTTCATTGACGACATCTGGCAGTTGCAGGAGTCGCCTGGCCAGAACGATCCCCAGTAACCGTGACAAGACGAGGTGAAATAATGAAAAAGCTGTTGTTAATAACGCTGACGCTGTTGGCGCTTTCCCTGCCCAAAACGGTCATGGCGCAAGCCGAGCCGGACATGCGGGTCAATTCGCCCGCCATTACCGAGTTGCGCGAGGCTATGCGAGGTCATGTCGCGCAGCTAAGACCCTTGCTGGAAAGCGGGGCGCTCGGCATGAAGATGGATGGCTCCATAGCTGTGCGCGATCCGGCGGGAGTGCCGGTTGCCGAACGGCAAAAACTCGCTGCCGTTATCAATGCCAACACCCGCGACAAGGCCGCGCTTTATCGTGAAATAGCCCGCGTAAACGGACATCCAGAATGGGAGCAACAGATAGCGGAGACCTTTGCCCGCACCCTGTTGAGGAGGATTCCGGCAGGCTGGTGGATTCAGGACAATAACGGCGCCTGGTCGCAAAAACAAGCCGCCGCAGACTGACAGTCCGCCAATATAGCGAACGGAACGCCCCATGCTGATTCCCGCCCCGGTACTGGCTTTCGATATCGAGACCATTCCCGATGTGGGCGGGTTGCGTCATCTGTATGGTCTTGGAGCTTCCCTGTCCGATGCGGAAGTAGCGGAGTTCGCCTTTCAGCGTCGTCGCGCTCAGGTCGGGCATGATTTTCTGCCTCTTCATCTCCAGCGGGTCATTGCCATTTCCTGCGTAATGCGCTGGGGCGATAATTTCAAGGTCTGGTCGCTCTGTGAGCCTTTGCTGTCGGAAGCGGAGATTATTCAGCGTTTTTTTGACGGCGTGGAAAAGTATTCGCCCCAGCTTGTTTCCTGGAACGGCGGCGGTTTTGATTTGCCTGTGCTGCATTATCGCAGCCTGCTTCATAAAATCAGCGCGCCGCGCTACTGGGAGACGGGCGAGGGCGGTCATGCCGATTCGCGTGATTTTCGCTGGAACAATTACATCAACCGTTATCACTCCCGCCATCTTGACCTGATGGATGTGCTTGCCCTCTATCAACCCCGCGCCAATGCGCCGCTGGACGAGCTGGCAAAATTGACGGGATTTCCCGGCAAGTTGGGCATGGACGGCGGCAAGGTCTGGGAAGCGTGGCAGGAAAAGCGCGCGGACGAAATTCGGGATTATTGCGAGACCGACGTGGTAAATACCTATTTGATGTTCAACCGCTTTCGTCTTTTCAAGGGGGAGATTACCCTGGAGGAAGCCGATGCGGAAGAGGCTTTTATCCGCGCCGAGCTTGTCCGGCTTGATCTGCCGCATTGGCGGGAATATCTGGCGTTCTGGCCGCAAAATAACCATGCAGGAAAGGAAACGGAATGTGGTACTGGTTGATTATCGCGGGCGTTCTGATCGGCATGGAAATGCTGCTTGCGTCCATTGCGCTGCTTTTTGCCGGCGCGGGCGCGTTGGCTGCCGCGCTGATTGCTTATTATCTGCCGGGGAGTTTACATATCCAGATCAGCGTGTTTGCCGTTGCCAGCCTTCTGGGAGTGGCGGTGTACTGGAAACGAAAACGCGCCGGTTCTGAGCCGGAAGATATGGACGACGCTATCGGGCAGAAGGTTGAAGTCGTGCCCGAACAGATTTCCGGGCAGCTTAGGGTGCGTTATCGCGGCTCGGAATGGACGGCGCGGCTGATAAACCCTGCCGCTGATATTCCTGTCGCACCTGGAGACATTCTGGTGATAAAGGGGCGCGAAGGCTCGGTATTGCTTGTCGCACGGGAATAAATCATTTAAGAAAGGTATCGTCATGAAACGTATTGTGTTTTCCCTGCTGTTGTTGGGCGCTATGGCGTTTGTGGCTCACGCAGAGGAGCTGGATTACGCCGAAATTCTGACGCAAAGAGCGGAATCAGGAGATGCGGAAGCCCAGTTTTATCTTGGGGTCATGTATGAAAGTGGACGAGTAGTGCCGCAGGATTATCGGCAGGCTGTGGATTGGTACCGCAAGGCGGCGGAGCAGGGAAATGCAGATGCCCAGTCCAATCTGGTGTTCATGTATTATCATGGACAAGGCGTGCCGCAGGACTACGTGCTTGCCTATGCTCTTCTCAACCTTGCGGCGGCAGATGGACACAAGGATGCTGCTCAGGCTCTTGATCTCATTGCCAAAGAGATGACGCCCGCACAAATCGAGGAAGGACAAGCTATCGCAAACCAATGGCGACCCGGTCAGCCCTTGCCGACCAGCAGCAAAACAGGCGGTTCCAGATAAGCAGTTCATGATTAGAGCATTTTAGATTCAAGTGAGTAACATTTTACGAACCTTTTCCCTGCCTTTGGCTACGCCGCGAGTGGTATCAAAGCGAGTGGTCACACTCTCCCACAAGTGGGAGAGGGAAACACTCCCCTCTCCCGCTTGCGGGAGAGGGGCAGGGGGAGAGGGCTTGCCGCGCCGTGATTAATTTCCGTCCGGAGAAAAGCGTATGCGCTTGAATCGAAACCGCTCTAACGAGAATGTTTATGCATAGCCTCTTTCCCCCAAACGATCCGGCGATTTTTTCGCTGCCTCATCTTGCCAGCCTTGATGTTGCCGGATTGGATGCCCGCGCTTTTCTGAACGGGCAACTCACCAACGATCTCCTGAATCTGCCTGCCGACAACGCGCAATTATCCGCCTTGTGTACCGCGCAGGGGCGGGTAATCGCCAACTTTCTTCTCTACGCCCGCCCCATGCCGGAGGGCGCGGAAGCAATTCGTCTGATCCTCTCCGCAGACCTCGCCTCTACCCTGCCGCAACGCCTTGGGCGTTATGTCTTGCGCGCCAAGGTTACGTTTGCCGATGAACCATTATCCCACCTCGGCATTTCAGGCGCGGGAGCAAAAAGCGAAGCTGCCCGCCTGACCGGCATCCTTGCTGCGGCAGGTCTGCCGGATATGCCATCCGCGCCGCTTGCCGTCACCCATAAGGGGGACAATTCCCTGCTGCGCCTGCCGGATAACGACAGGCTTATTCTTTCCGTCCCAAGCGCGCATCTGGATGACATCCGGCGCAAACTGGAAGAATCCCTGCCGATTGTCGCAACCGATATTTGGCATTGGCTGGATGTGCGACATGTCCTGCCCTGGGTTTCCGCCGCCACTTCGGAAGCCTTCGTGCCGCAGATGATGAATCTGGAAAAGTTGGGGGCTGTCAGTTTCAGGAAAGGCTGTTATACCGGACAGGAAGTTGTCGCCCGCGCCCAGCATTTGGGTCAGGTCAAGCGCCGTCTGTATCGCGTGGACAGCAATGATGTTTTGCTCGCCGGAGACGAGTGGCCGAAAGGCAGCGCATCTCCGGCAGGAAAAATAATCCAGGCCGCGCCCTCGCCGGATGGCTATGGCGCGTTGGCCGTACTTGCTTGCGAAACGGCGAAAGCGACAGAAGCCATTGCCCTTTGTCCAGAAGAACATGCCTGAATTTCGAACCGGCTCATGGTTGTCGCATGGTTGTCGAAAAGAGGGGAGAGGGAAAACCGGGATTCAGGCTCGACATAACTTCTTGATTCCTGTGGAAATCTCACGATAGAATTTAGGGTTTCGCGCGCTTCTGCCCACAACTGCTTTCAGAAGGGAAACCCATGCCTGAATCTTTCAAAAATTCCACGCATCTCTCCGACTGGAATGCTATCGCCTTGAAACAGTCGAAAAGCGATTCCCTGGAAAAATTGAACTGGCAAACGCCGGAAGGCTTGACGGTAAAGCCGTTATACACAAAACAGGACATGGCGAATCTGGAGCACGCCGATACCCTGCCCGGATTCGCGCCCTTCCTGCGCGGGCCGCAGCCGACCATGTACGCGGTCAAACCCTGGACAATCCGCCAGTACGCGGGTTTTTCCACCGCCGAAGCGTCCAACGCCTTCTATCGCAAGGCATTGGCCGCCGGCGGACAAGGCATTTCAGTAGCGTTTGATCTTGCCACACACCGGGGCTACGACTCGGACAACCCCCGCGTGTTAGGCGACGTAGGCAAGGCCGGAGTGGCGATTGACTCGGTAGAAGACATGAAAATCCTCTTCGACGGCATCCCGCTTGAGGAAATTTCCGTCTCGATGACCATGAACGGCGCGGTGCTGCCGGTGCTGGCGGGCTACATCGTCGCCGCCGAAGAACAAGGCGTATCACAGGACAAGCTATCAGGAACCATCCAGAACGACATCCTGAAAGAGTTCATGGTGCGGAACACCTACATCTATCCGCCCAGCCCCTCAATGAAGATCGTAGCGGACATCTTCGCCTACACGGCAGTCCACATGCCGAAATTCAACTCCATCTCCATTTCCGGCTACCACATTCAGGAAGCGGGCGCGAATCAGGCGATCGAACTTGCCTTCACCCTTGCCGACGGCATGGAATATGTGCGTACCGGCATTGCGGCCGGGATGGACGTTGATACATTTGCCGGACGGCTCTCCTTCTTCTGGGGCGTGGGGATGAACTTCTATCTCGAAATCGCCAAAATGCGCGCCGCGCGTCTCTTGTGGCATCGCATCATGAGCGGATTCGGCGCAAAAGAACCAAAATCCATGATGCTGCGTACCCATTGCCAAACATCCGGCTGGTCGCTCACCGAGCAAGACCCCTACAACAACGTGGTGCGTACCACGATTGAAGCAATGGCGGCAGTATTCGGCGGAACCCAATCGCTGCACACCAACGCGCTCGATGAAGCCATTGCGCTGCCGACCGAGTTTTCCGCCCGTATCGCTCGCAACACCCAGCTCATCATCCAGGAAGAAACCCATATCTGTAGCGTGGTCGACCCTTGGGCTGGCTCCTACATGATGGAAAAACTGACTCAGGACATGGCGGACAAAGCCTGGGGCGTCATTCAGGAAATTGAGGCAATGGGCGGCATGACTCGCGCAGTCGAGTCCGGTTGGGCAAAAATGCAGGTGGAAATCTGCGCCGCCGACAAGCAGGCGCGGATTGACTCCGGCAAGGATGTAATCGTAGGCGTCAATAAATACCGGCTTGCCAAGGAAGACACGGTAGAAATTCTGGAAATTGACAATCATGCGGTACGGGAAGCGCAAGTCGCCCGCTTGCGGCAAATCCGCGCTACCCGCGATGCGGCGGCGGTCGAGGCGGCGTTAGCCGCGCTTACCCGCTGTGCCGAAACCGGCGAAGGCAACCTGCTTTATCTCTCGGTCAGCGCGATTCGCCTTCGCGCCACGGTCGGCGAAGTGTCGGACGCGCTGGAAAAAGTCTTTGGCCGTTACCGCGCCAATCCGCAGGCGGTCTCCGGCGTTTACGCCTCCGTAATCGAAGGGAGCGACGAATGGAAGGCATTGCAGGCCGAAGTCGAAGCCTTTGCCGCCGAAGAAGGCCGCCGCCCGCGCGTCATGGTCGCCAAGCTAGGCCAGGACGGACATGATCGCGGCGCCAAGGTCGTAGCCTCGGCTCTTGCCGATCTCGGATTCGACATTGACATCGGCCCCCTTTTCCAGACCCCGGAAGAAGCCGCCCGTCACGCGGTGGAAAACGATGTACATGCCGTGGGTTGCTCCAGCCTTGCCGCCGGTCACAAGACGCTGGTTCCCGAAATCATCCGGGAACTCAAAAAACTGGGGTCGGATGACATCATCACTTTCGTCGGCGGTGTCATTCCGGCGCAAGACTACGACGCCCTCTACGCCGCCGGGGCAAAAGCCATATTCGGCCCCGGCACGCCGATCCCGGTTTGTGCGCATGAAATATTGAAACAAATCCGCGCCGCGCGGGCGGCAGTTTGAGGCAGACGGACATGAACGATTTTATGCAACGTATCACCCTGGAACCCGGCAAGCGCGGCGGACGCCCTTCTATTCGCGGGATGCGTATCACCGTATATGACGTGCTGGGATGGCTGGCTTCAGGAATGAGCGAGGACGACATCCTCGCAGACTATCCTGAGCTTGAGCGCGAGGACATTCGCGCCAGCCTTGCTTTCGCGGCTACCCGCGAGTCGCGCATGACGAGGGCGGCGGCTTGAGGCATACGGACATGAGTGCTTTCGACATTCTTCCTTCACGCGGAAAAACCATCGTGGTTATAGTGCTTTCCGCAAATAACGAGACGGTCGGGAAGTGCGCTTTACTCCCCTCTCCCGCTTGCGGCTTCGCCGCGAGTGGGAGAGGGGTCGGGGGAGAGGGTAGCAGGACTATAGGCTGGAATGAGCGCAACCAAATGCTGCGCCCTCTCCCGCCCCTTCGGGGCACCCTCTCCCGCAAGCGGGAGAGGGGAGCAGTTCCCTCTCTTGCCATAGGACTGGCGGTGTTTTGTCCGGGATTCCCACAGCCGGATGAATAAAGACGAACTGCCCGCTCTGCACATGGATGATCGCGCTTTCTTTGACGGCGTGTTGGCCTGTCGTTTGCGTCCGCTTGCCAAGGCAATCACCTTGATCGAATCCTCCCGCCTCGACCATCAAATCCGCGCCAGGAGCCTTTTGAACGCGCTTCTGCCCTACACCGGCAAGGCGATTCGTCTTGGCATTTCCGGTGCGCCCGGAGTCGGCAAATCCACTTTCATCGAAGCCTTGGGCAATTATGTGATTGACCAGGGGCACAAGCTCGCGGTGCTGACGGTTGACCCTTCTTCCGCCGCGACGGGCGGCTCCATTCTGGGCGATAAAACCCGAATGGAAACATTGAGCCAGCGAGCCAACGCTTTTATCCGCCCTTCGCCCTCAGCAGGCAATTTGGGCGGCGTGGCGAACAAGACCCGCGAAGCCATGCTGCTTTGCGAAGCGGCGGGTTTTGATGTGGTAATTGTCGAGACTGTGGGCGTAGGCCAGTCGGAAATTGCCGTGGCAAGCATGGTCGACATGTTTTTGCTCCTGCAACTACCCAACGCGGGCGATGACTTGCAGGCCATAAAGAAGGGCATTGTCGAGACAGCTGACCTTATCGCCATCAACAAGACCGATCTTGACCCTCGCGCCGCAGCTGTGACCAAGGCGCAATGGCAAAGCGCGCTTAAAATGTTGCGTCCTGCCTCTCCCAACTGGACGCCGCCTGTGCTAACCTTGAGCGCCCTCAAAAAAGAGGGGCTTACCGAATTCTGGAACGTTGTTTTGCGTTACAGGAACACCTTGATCCCCACCGGGGAATTCGAGGAAAAACGCCGCCGTCAGGCGGCAGACTGGATGTGGCAAATCATTCACTCCAGACTTGACCAATGTTTCCAGCAACATCCCGCTGTGAAAGATGCCTTGCCCGGAGTCACCCAGAAGGTGTTCTCAGGATGCATTACCCCTGCCGCTGCGGCTTCTTCCTTACTGGAAGCCGCGCAAATTTTTGATTTTCAGGAATCATGAAGGAGATTTTCAAATGCATGACATCATTCGCGAGCTGGAGAAGAAAAGAGAGTCCGCCCGACTGGGCGGAGGTCAACAGCGAATAGACAACCAGCACAAAAAGGGCAAACTCACCGCCCGTGAACGCATCGAGCTTTTGCTTGACCCTGATACCTTTGAGGAATGGGACATGTTCAAGGAGCATCGCTGCTGCGACTTCAGCATGGATCAGGATAAAGTCCCCGGCGACGGGGTTGTGATCGGCTGCGGCATGGTAAACGGTCGTCTGGTCTTTGTGTTCTCACAGGACTTTACCGTCTTTGGCGGCGCGCTCTCCGAAGCGCACGCGGAAAAAATCTGCAAGATCATGGATCATGCGATGAAGGTTGGCGCGCCGGTCATCGGCATCAATGACTCCGGCGGAGCGCGTATCCAGGAAGGCGTGGCGTCATTGGGCGGCTATGCGGATGTTTTCCAGCGTAACGTGCTGGCATCCGGCGTGGTGCCGCAAATTTCCATGATCATGGGGCCTTGCGCGGGCGGCGCGGTATATAGTCCGGCAATGACGGATTTCATCTTCATGGTGAAAGACTCGTCCTATATGTTTGTTACCGGCCCGGACGTGGTAAAGACCGTTACCCATGAGGAAGTCACCGCCGAGGAACTGGGCGGCGCGGTCACGCACAGCACTAAATCCGGGGTTGCGGATGTCGCGTTTGAAAACGATGTGGAAGCCATGAGTTACGTGCGGCGTCTGATCAACTTTCTGCCCTGCAACAACCGCGAAAAGCCGCCGCTGGTGCAAACTAACGACCCGGCAGACCGCCTTGACTTTTCGCTGGATACCCTGGTTCCGGACAATCCCAACAAGCCTTACGACATGAAGGAATTGATCATCAAGGCGGTTGATGATTGCGATTTTTTCGAGATTCAGGCCGATCATGCCAAAAACATTCTCATCGGCTTTGCCCGGATGAGCGGATCCACAGTAGGGGTTGTCGCCAATCAGCCGATGGTGCTGGCGGGTTGTCTGGACATCAAGTCTTCGATCAAGGCCGCGCGTTTTGTGCGTTTTTGCGATGCCTTCAATATTCCTATCATCACCTTTGTGGACGTTCCCGGCTTTTTGCCCGGAACCGCGCAGGAATACGGCGGCATCATCAAGCACGGCGCAAAACTGCTTTACGCCTTTGCCGAATGCACCGTTCCCAAGGTTACGGTCATTACCCGCAAGGCTTACGGCGGGGCTTACGATGTCATGTCTTCCAAGCATTTGCGAGGCGACGTAAATTTTGCCTGGCCTTCAGCCGAAATCGCGGTCATGGGGCCTAAGGGCGCGGTGGAAATCATTTTTCGGGATGAGAAAAACGACGCGGAGAAGCTGGCGATGCGCGAGGCGGAATACAAGGCGAAATTTGCCAATCCCTTCGTTGCGGGCAGCCGCGGCTTTATTGATGATGTAATCATGCCGCACTGCACCCGTATGCGTATCTGCCGCTCATTGGCGATGCTGACCAATAAGAAACTGGAAAATCCGTGGCGCAAGCACGGAAACATTCCGCTCTGACGTTTGGGAGAAAAGAAATGTTCAAGAAAATCCTGATAGCAAATCGCGGCGAAATCGCCTGCCGCGTCATAAAGACGGCGAACAAGATGGGTATCAAGACGGTCGCTGTCTATTCCGAAGCGGACAAGGACGCCCTGCACGTCATGATGGCGGATGAAAAAGTCTGCATCGGCCCCGCGCCTTCCAAGGAATCTTATCTGGTCATGGATAAAATCATCGCCGCCTGCAAGGAGACCGGCGCGGAAGCTATCCATCCCGGCTACGGCTTCCTTTCGGAAAATGCTGAATTTTCCCGGCGCGTTGAGGAGGAAGGCATAAGGTTCATCGGCCCCAAGCATTACTCCATCGCCAGAATGGGCGACAAGATCGAGTCGAAAAGGCTCGCGCAGGAAGCAGGCGTCAACATCATACCCGGCCATGACGAATCCATACCCGACCCGGATGAAGCGGTGAAAATCGCCAGAAAGATCGGCTATCCCGTCATGATCAAGGCTTCCGCCGGGGGCGGAGGCAAGGGTTTGCGCGTGGCCTGGAACGACGAGGAAGCGCATGAAGGCTTCTCTTCCTGCGTCAATGAGGCTCGTAATTCCTTTGGCGATGATCGCGTGTTCATCGAAAAGTTCGTGGAAAAGCCGCGCCATATTGAAATTCAGGTGTTGGGCGATTCCCACGGCAACTATGTATATCTGAATGAGCGGGAATGTTCAATCCAGCGCCGCCACCAGAAGGTCATTGAAGAAGCGCCTTCGCCCTTCATTGACCCGGACACCAGGAAGGCTATGGGCGAGCAGGCCGTGGCGCTTGCCCGCGCGGTGCGGTACGAATCAGCCGGCACGGTGGAATTTGTCGTAGGCGCGGACAAGAGTTTCTATTTTCTGGAAATGAATACCCGTCTTCAGGTTGAGCATCCGGTTACCGAACTCATAACCGGCCTTGACCTTGTAGAGCAGATGATCCTTGTCGCGGCGGGCGAGACGCTCTCCTTCGCCCAGAATGACGTCAAGATAGACGGTTGGGCGATTGAATGCCGGATCAATGCCGAAGACCCGTTCCGGGGATTTTTACCCTCTACCGGACGGATTGCAAGGCTCATTGTTCCGGAAGAGACGGTTCATGTGCGGGTGGATACCGGCGTTTACGACGGCGGTGAAATCTCAATGTACTACGACTCGATGATCGCCAAACTTGTCGTGCATGGCGCGACCCGTGAAGAAGCCCTGGTTCGGATGAGCGACGCCTTGAATTCTTTTGTCATTCGCGGCATCAGTTCCAATATTCCGTTTCAGGCTGCGCTGATAAAGCATCCGCGTTTCAGGTCTGGCGATTTTGACACCGGCTTTATCGCCCAGGAATATCCGGGCGGTTTTGATTCCTCGATGGTTCCGCATGATGAACCGGCGCTTTTGATTGCTGTCGCCGCTTTTGTGCACCGTTGCTATCGGGATCGCGCCGCCAAAATTTCCGGGCAGCTTCCCGGTCATGAGCGCAAGGTCGGCAAGGACTGGGTCGTCATTCGCAACAAGGAGTGGCATCATGTAATCGCCAATCCTGTTCCCGGAGGATATGAGATTGACTACAAGGGCAGCAGGTATCGGATTCTTTCCGACTGGCGTCTGGGACAATCGTTATTCAACGGCATCTGCAACGGCAAGCCTTTTACGGTGCAGGTTGAGCGGCACCGTCTTGTTTACCAGATTCACCATTGGGGAACAAGAGCCGATTTGATGGTCATGTCCGCCCGCGCCGCCGAACTGCTTGCGATGATGCCTGAGAAGGCTCCGCCCGATCTTTCCCGATTCCTGCTTTCCCCCATGCCTGGGCTTCTGCGTGAAATCGCGGTGGAAACGGGGAGGGAAGTCAAGGTTGGGGAAAAACTGGCGGTGATCGAGGCCATGAAGATGGAAAACATCCTGAAGGCCGAGCAAGACTGCAAGGTGAAGAAAATTCACGCCAAAGTAGGCGACAGCCTTGCCGTTGATGAGGTAATCATCGAGTTTGAGTAAAATTGCCGCAACAGGACACAGCCCGTCTTCGGACGGGCTGTTTTCCAAGGCTGATTTGAAACAAAGCAATCGTTCAAACCAACTGGCAGGGGAAAACATTACGCTCAAGGGCAAATGCGATTGCTCTGCATTGACAGTTTTTTCGCTTATAAGCGAGAATGAAACATGTTCGTGATTCGTCACGTCGAATCCTTTAATCTTTAACATTTCATCATTCCATCGTGGACGATTCCCAACAGCGCCGCTACAGCCGCCATATCCTGCTTGATGAACTGGGTATCAAGGGACAGGAACGTATTCTGCGAAGTCATGCTCTAGTTATCGGCGCGGGCGGCTTGGGTTCGCCCGCCGCGTTGTACCTGACTTCCGCCGGAGTGGGCACGCTGACGCTGGTTGACGGCGACACGGTCGACGCCACCAACCTGCAACGTCAGATATTGCATACGGAAGCGCGAATCGGTCAGGCCAAGCCAGTTTCCGCAATACAATCGCTGGCAGAGATCAACTCAAGCGTGCGCCTCATTCCGCTTTGTGAACGTATGGACGAGGAGACATTGAAAACACATGTGGCGGCAGCCGATGTAGTGCTCGACTGTAGCGACAATTTCACCACGCGCCATGCGATCAACCGCGCCTGTGTCCAGAGCCGGACGCCGCTGGTTTCCGGCGCGGCGTTGCGCTTTAGCGGTCAGGTGAGCGTTTTCGATTTTTCACGCACGGACTCTCCCTGCTACCACTGCCTGTTCCCGGACGGGCAGCCGGTGGCGGCAGAACGCTGTAATGTTACCGGCGTATTCGCGCCGCTGGTTGGCGTAGTAGGCTGCCTGCAAGCGGCGGAAGCCCTGAAATTGCTTGCAGACATCGGCACACGGCTCACCGGGCGGCTGTTGCTGATTGATGCCCTCTCTCAGACGATGCGCACCGTCACCTTCGGTCAAGATCCGGCTTGTCCTGTCTGCGGCGAACAACTGCTCCGCCTGACCGGAGGCGGTCGATCGAAGTCCGACGGGAGATTTTTTGTTCCGCCTCCAAAAGGAGCTATGCCATGAAACGCCTTAATTTTCTAGTGATGGTTTTTGCCTTGTTCGGCTTTACTTCCGCTGCGCGGGCTGGGGAAGTCATCGTTGCCGTCGCCGCCAATTTCATCGCTCCCATGCGGGCGCTTGCCGCCGAATTCGAGCGGGAAACCGGACACAAAGCCGTACTCTCGTCCGGATCGACCGGCTCGTTCTATGCGCAGATCAAAAACGGCGCGCCCTTTGACGTTTTCCTTGCCGCTGACAGCGCCACACCCGCCAGACTGGAGGCGGAAGGGGATGTAATCCCCGGCAGCCGGTTTACCTACGCCATTGGCACGCTCGTGCTCTGGAGCGCGAGGGAAGGCTTCGTGGATGACAAGGGCGAAGTATTGAAAAAAGGCGCGTTTACATATCTTGCCATCGCCGACCCTGAGAAAGCGCCCTACGGCGCGGCAGCGGTGGAAACGCTAAGAAAACTTGGAATGCATGACGCGCTCCGGTCAAAATTCGTGACGGGAAACAACATTGCTCAGGCACATCAGTTTGTCATTACCGGCAATGCGGAACTAGGGTTTGTCGCGCTCTCGCAGGTCTACATAGACGGCAAGCTGACAGGCGGTTCGGGCTGGATCGTGCCGGGTAATCTCCATGAGTCAATTACCCAGGACGCGGCGCTGTTGGTAAAGGGTAGGGACAATCCCGCCGCCGCCGCGTTGCTGCAATACCTGAAAGAGCCGAAAGCAGTTGCCATTATCGAGTCTTACGGGTATCAGCTTCCCCGGGAATAATCCCAACACCCGCATAGGCTCGCCAATCATGGATAGTTCCAGTCTTACAGCTATCTGGCTCACCTGCAAACTGGCAACGCTCACGACCGTGCTTTTGCTTTTGATCGGAACGCCCATCGCCTGGTGGCTGGCCAATACCAGGTCGCGTCTGAAAGGGCCTGTGGGCGCGATGGTTGCTCTGCCATTGGTATTGCCGCCCACGGTGTTGGGGTTTTATCTCCTGATCGCGTTTGGACCGCACGGTTTCATCGGAAAGGCGATGGACGCGCTGAACCTGCAACGACTCCCCTTCACCTTCGCCGGGCTGGTGGTAGCCTCCATCCTGTATTCGCTTCCATTCGTGGTGCAACCAATCCAGAATGCGTTTGAAGCCATCGGTAAACGCCCGCTGGAAGCTGCGGCCAGCTTACGAGCTTCCCCTTGCGATGCGTTTTTTAGCGTCGCCTTGCCGTTGGCCAGACCTGGCTTCGTGACCGCCGCTATCCTGGGCTTCGCGCATACGGTCGGCGAATTCGGCGTGATACTGATGATAGGCGGCAACATTCCCGGAAAAACCCAGGTGCTGTCGGTCAAAATTTACGATTACGTGGAAAATGCCAACTATACGCAGGCGCACTGGCTGGCAGGGGGCATGGTGTTTTTCAGCTTCATCGTCCTGCTGCTGCTCTACGGCAGCCGCAAAAGGGTCGCCTGGAATCGGTGATGAGGGGGCACTTCAACATAAGCTACCCCGGTTTCACGCTGGATGTCGACCTGACGCTGCCGGAAACAGGCGTCACGGCGTTGTTCGGCTCATCCGGTTCCGGCAAGACCACAATACTGCGCTGCATGGCCGGGCTGGAGCGCTCGCCGACAGGTTTTCTGTCCATTGCAGGCGAAATATGGCAAGACGAACAGCGCAGGTTTTTTCTTCCCACCCACAAACGCCCGCTTGGGCTGGTTTTCCAGGAAGCGAGCCTTTTCCCGCATTTGACCGTCCAGAAGAACCTTCAATACGGCATGAAGCGGGCAGGAAACGCAAAGGATGAAGGATTCGAGGCCATGCTCGACCTGCTGGGTATCCGCGCTCTGCTCGGTCGCGCCACAGACGGTCTTTCCGGCGGCGAGCGACAGCGGGTCGCCATTGCGCGTGCGCTGCTTACCCGCCCCCGGCTGCTGCTGCTGGATGAGCCGCTCGCAGCGCTTGACATGAAGCGAAAGCTGGAAATCCTGCCATACCTCGAAAGGCTGCGCGACGAACTCTCCATACCCGTTATCTATGTTAGTCATTCTCTGGATGAAGTAGCGCGACTCGCCGACCATCTCGTGCTCATCAAGGACGGGAGCATTACGGCAACAGGCTCGCTTACGGACATTCTGGCGCGCCCTGACCTTAGCTCTGCCTTTGCCGGGGGAGTCGGCGCGGTACTGGAAGCAACTGTGGTCGCACACGAAACGGATGGTCTCACTCGACTGGAGTTTCCCGGCGGCAAGCTCTACATCGCCGGGGGCGCACACGCGCCCGGCAGTCCTCTGCGCTGCCGCATTAACGCCAACGACGTCAGCATCGCCTTGAGCGCGCACACGGACACCAGTATCCTGAACGCCCTGCCTGCCACCGTCATCGCTGTTGCCGATGCCGACACGCCAGGGCATGTATTCGTGCAGTTGCGACTCATAGGAGGAGAATCCTTGTTGCTGGCGCGCATCACCGAACGATCCCGACAGGCATTGGCCATTACTCCCGGACTCTCCGTTGTCGCACAGGTGAAATCCGTGGCGATTCTTCGTTGAGCCTGAGTCGAGCGAATCCTGGAAATGAATGGCGAGGTTAGCGATACAGTTGTTTATGGATTCGAAAATTATCTGTTTTTTGTTTTGGATCAATGATTAGTTTTGCTAATTTGTGCTAATAATCATGTGTATAAAACGAAAGGCGGGGCTATGTATAAAGGACGACGCGCTTTCCTGCGAGGTCAGCGTTTGCATAGTATCGCGACGCTCCCGTACCGCCCTCCTTGGGCGGCAAACGAAACGCTTTTTACGCGCGCCTGCGCCCGCTGCGGCGCTTGCGTGGAGGCTTGCCCTACCGGGTTACTCGCGCAGGGAGAAGGGGGATTTCCAGAGGCAGACTTCCGGCGGGGGCGTTGCACATTTTGTGCTGATTGTGCAAATGCCTGCGCGGAAAATGCCCGGCAGAACGCTTCTCCCCAACCACCGGCTCTGAATTTTTCCCCTGACATTCAGCCTTGGACGCTCCAGGCCATGATCGGCACGGCCTGCTTGCCCCGACAAGGCGTGTTGTGCCGTTCCTGCGCAGACCATTGCGAGGAAGGAGCCATTCGCTTCGCTCTGCGCCAGGGTCGCCCTGCGCAGCCAGAGATTACGCAATCGCGCTGTACCGGCTGCGGCGAATGCGTGGCTCCTTGTCCGGCTCATGCCATAACCATGCAAACCTTTCCGCTGTCCAACTCGCATTCAACTGTTTGCCTGAAATAACCATGAAAATCGTCAGCCTTGTCCTGAAGCTCATGCCGGAAGATGCCAGTGCGGTAAAGTCTGCCATTGAACCCATACCTGGCGCCAGCGTCGCTATTGATAGTGGCGATGGGCGCATGGTCGTTCTGCTGGAAGACGGCTCGGACTACGCTATCTCAGATTCCATCCTTAAAGTCCACCATATCCCGCAAGCAATGTCTGTAACCCTTTCCTACGAATATTCGGATGAAGCACTCACTCTTGAGGAGAACTGAAATGACCAATCGCCGCGACTTCCTGAAAATCCAAGCTGTCACCGCAGCCGCTGCGGTAGCAGGCATAACGCTGCCCACCGGCGCCATCGCCCAGGCCGTCGGCGACAAAACCATTCGCTGGGACAAGATTCCCTGCCGCTTTTGCGGCACCGGCTGTTCAGTGTTGGCTGGCGTGCAGAACGGCAGACTGGTAGCCACCCAAGGCGACCCGGACTCGCCGGTGAATCGCGGATTGAACTGCATCAAGGGCTATTTTCTCTCCAAGATAATGTACGGCAAGGACAGGCTAACCCGTCCCCTGCTGCGGAAGAAGGGCGGCAAATACAGCAAGGACGGAACCTTCACGCCCATATCCTGGAAAGAAGCCTTCGACATCATGGAACAAAAATGGAAGGAAGCCTTGAAAACCGGCGGCCCGAATTCCATAGCGATGTTCGGCTCAGGCCAATGGACGGTCTGGGAAGGCTATGCCGCCTTAAAACTATGGAAAGCAGGCTTCCGCTCCAACAATCTCGACCCGAACGCCCGCCACTGCATGGCTTCCGCCGTGGTTGGCTTCATGCGCACCTTCGGTATAGACGAGCCGATGGGTTGCTACGACGACATCGAAAATGCCGACGCCTTCGTGCTATGGGGTTCCAACATGGCGGAAATGCACCCGATACTGTGGTCGCGCATTACTGACCGCCGCTTAACCCACAAGTCGTGCGCAGTCCACGTCCTGTCGACCTTCGAGCACCGTTCGTTTGAACTGGCTGATAACGGGATGGTATTCAATCCGCAATCCGATCTTGCCATATTGAACTTTGTCGCCAACTACATTATCCAAAACAAAAGGGTTGATAGGGCTTTTGTCGACAAATGCGCCAACTTCAGGAAGGGTGTTACCGACATTGGCTATGGCTTGCGTCCCGTCCATGCGCTCGAGAAAGACGCCAACAACAACGGCTACCCGGGCGCGGATGGCAAGCCCAGGGGCAACACCGGCGCTTCTGAGCAAATCACCTTCGATGAATACGCCAAATTTGTTTCCTCATACACGCTGGCAAGAGCCGTCAAACTCTCCGGAGTGCCCGCCGATAGGTTAAGGAGGCTGGCTGAGTTGTTCTGCGACCCGAACAAGAAAGTGGTTTCCTTCTGGACGATGGGCGTCAATCAGCACACGCGCGGCACCTGGGTTAATAACATGATCTATAACATCCATATATTGACCGGCAAGATTTCCAAACCCGGAAGCGGGCCTTTTTCTCTGACCGGGCAGCCTTCCGCCTGCGGCACCGCGCGGGAAGTCGGCACCTTCGCGCACCGACTGCCCGCCGACATGGTAGTCGGTAATCCAGAGCACCGTAGGATCACCGAGAAAATCTGGCAATTGCCTGAGGGAACTATTCCCGAAAAAGTCGGCTTCCACGCCGTCGAGCAGAGCCGACAGTTGAAGGACGGCAACATCAAGTGCTACTGGACCTCTACGAACAACAACATGCAAGCCGGGCCGAACATCAATGATGAAATGTTTCCCGGCTGGCGCAATCCCAATGCCTTCGTGGTGGTTTCCGATGCCTATCCCACGGTGTCCGCGCAGATGGCCGACCTGATTCTTCCTTCTGCCATGTGGGCGGAAAAGGAAGGCGCTTTCGGCAACGCCGAACGGCGCACCCAACTCTGGCGGCAGCAGGTCAAGGCTCCGGGCGAAGCTCGTTCCGACCTGTGGCAATACCTGGAATTCTCCAAACGTTTCAAGGTGGAGGAGGTCTGGCCTGCCGAACTGATCAGCAAGAAGCCGGAATTAAGGGGCAAAACCCTGTATGACATTCTCTACGCCAACGGCGTAGTCAACAAATTCCCAAAGAGCAATGTGGCTGCTGTCAACGCGCATGCCATCAAAAATTACGCCAACGACGAATCCGATTATTTCAACTTCTACGTACAAAAAGGACTGTTCGAAGAATATGCCATTTTCGGTCGGGGTCATGCCCACGATCTGGCTGGATTTGATGTCTATCACAAGGCGCGCGGCCTGCGCTGGCCTGTCGTTGATGGCAAGGAAACCCTGTGGCGTTTCAACGAGCAATATGATCCCTATGTGAAGCGGGGCGAAGGCATCAGGTTCTACGGGCATCAGGACGGCAAGGCCATTATTTTCGCGCTGCCATATCAGTCCCCACCCGAAATTCCGGACAAGGAATACGATCTCTGGATGTGCACGGGTCGCGTGCTGGAGCACTGGCATACCGGTTCCATGACCCGTCGCGTGGAAGAATTGCACCGCGCCGTGCCGGAAGCGGTTGTTTTCATGCACCCGGACGACGCCAAGGCGCGCAACCTGCGACAGGGAGCCAGAGTAAAGGTCATTTCCCGTCGGGGCGAAATCATGCTGCAAGTTGACACGAGAGGGCGCAACAAGCCGCCGCGCGGCTTGGTGTTCGTTCCCTTCTTCGACGAGCAGAAACTCGTAAACAAGCTCATCCTGGATGCCACTTGCCCGCTTTCCAAAGAAACTGACTACAAGAAATGTCCTGTCAAGGTAGTGCGCGCCTGATAATCATTTTCTGAAAACGACAGATCATGAATACGGATAAACCCGTTGAGCGTAGCCAACCCCAGGAGATACCCGCAGTTTCTCCGGGGCGGCGGAAGTTCATCTCCGGAATGGCGGGGGCGGCGGGTTGCGGCTGTCTCATGGCGCTTGGCATCGGCATCTACTCTCATCAGGCCAGCGCGCTATCCGCATTGGCTCTGCGGCCTCCCGGCGCATTGCCGGAGCCTGAGTTCCTTGCAGCCTGCACGCGTTGCGGCCTGTGCATTCGGGACTGCCCTCCCGGCATCCTGAAGCTCGCTATGCCTGGCGACCCCATCCCGACCGGCACGCCATACTTCACGGCTCGAACCGGCCCATGCGAGATGTGCGAGGATATTCCCTGCATCAAGAACTGCCCCACGGGCGCGCTTGATCCGAAGCTGAAAGACATCGCCGATGCGCGCATGGGGTTGGCCGTCCTCGTCGACCAAGAAACCTGTATCGCTTTCCTCGGGCTACGTTGCGAGATTTGTTATAGCGCCTGCCCTGTGCTAGGCAAGGCTATCACGCTGGAAAAACGCAGCAACCCCCGCTCAGACCGCCATGCCATGCTCCTGCCTACGGTGAACTCGGAGTACTGTACCGGCTGCGGTCTGTGCGAAAAGTCTTGCATCCTGGAAGAATCAGCCATCAGGATACTGCCGCCCCAGCTGGCGCAAGGCAAGATGGGCAAGCACTGGCTCAAGGGATGGGAAGAGCGGGAAAAACACGGCGGCTCGCTGATCGGCGACCAGCACCAACTCCCGGTGCGCGGGCTGGAAGACAGAATCTACGGGGATACCCGCGTCTACGACGAACCGGTGCCGCGCATCGGCAACATCGCCGACCCTCAACCATTCGATCCGGTACTTCCCAACGACTCTGATTCGGGGAGCAGGCCATGAACGCCCGTATTTCGAACAGAGTAGGACAGGATGCCATTGCGAGCAAGGGATGGCTTCTTGCCCACAAATGGCTGATGTTGCGCCGTGCCAGCCAGTTTGGCATTCTGGCTCTTTTCATGATCAGCCCGTGGTTCGGCGTCTGGATAAGCAAGAGCGATTCTTTCTCCGGTTCGGAGCAGGAAGTTTCCCTGGTGAGCGAACCTCTCCTGATCGATATGGGGAATCTCTCTTCAAATCTCGGATCGGAAGTTTTGCCCTCGACCGACCTTTTCTGGGTCATCAAGGGCAATCTGTCCTCCTGTCTCGTACTGGACGTTTTGCCACTGACCGATCCCTACATATTCCTGCAAGTTCTGGCGGCGGGATTCCTGCCCGCAGCTAATGCCGTCATCGGCGCGCTCATTGTGACCGTTTTCTATCTGCTCGTCGGCGGACGTGTATTTTGTTCATGGGTCTGCCCTGTCAACATAATTACCGATGCTGCCGCGTGGGCACGTCGACGTCTTGGTATCAAATCCAACCATGCTCTCCCCGCCAATACCCGTTACTGGTTCCTGGGCGGAACGTTCATTGCCGCCGCCCTCACAGGCACTCTGGCGATGGAATGGGTCAATCCGGTCTCGATCGCCCATCGCGGTCTGTTTTTCGGCATGGGCGCAGGGCTGTGGATTCTCGTCGCTGTGTTTCTTTACGATTCATTCGTCGCCAACAGGGGCTGGTGCGGCCATCTCTGCCCGATGGGCGCGTTATACAGCCTGCTCGGCAAAACGGCGCTGCTGCGTGTAGCCGCCCATAAACGGAGTGCTTGTGACGACTGCATGGATTGTTTTGTCATCTGTCCGGAGCCCCAGGTAATTCGCCCTGCGCTTAAAAAAGCTGGGCAGGACAGCCCCGTCATTCTTGATTCTCGTTGCACGACCTGTGGGCGCTGTATAGATATTTGCAGCAAACAGGTTTTCAGATTAACCCATCGTTTCGACCAGAGGAGTTCATCATGAGAAAACGTTTCCTTGCCCTTATTCCAGCCGCCGTATTGGCAACAACGCTACTTGTCGGCATCTCCAAGGCCACAGAAGACGGCGGCCTTGTCACGTTGCGTGGCGCGCCTGTTTCAGCGCAGGAAAAGGCTCCTACCGGCGATGGTCTCAAAAAAGTGCGTGACACTAACCCGACAGATCTCAATTTTACGGATCAACCGCCATTGGTGTCGCATGCCGTAGACAAATACACTATCACCATAAATGCCAACAAGTGTATGGATTGCCATTCCCTGGAAAACTACAGGAAGGAAAAAACCACCAGGGTTCCGACGAGCCATTTCGTATCGGCAGATGGAAAAACCTTGCCCAATCTCTCGCCCCGGCGCTATTTCTGTGTGCAATGCCATGTTCCTCAGGTTGATGCCAAACCGCTGGTTGCCAATACTTTCCAGCGCGCGCAATAACGCTCGCCACCCACCACTAACTGTCACGAGGAGCACAAATGGATACCAATTCTCCTGTTGAAGTTTCCGCTTCCGAGCAACCGGTAACGCGTTGGAAAAAGTGGAAGCGTTTCCTGACGATTCCCATCATGGCGGCATTCGTCCTGGGGATGCTGTTCGTTGTCACTTTCAACAAGACTATGGAGTGGACGAACACGGAAGCATTCTGCATCAGTTGCCACGAAATGAAGGACAACACATACCGGGAATACCAGACAAGCGCTCACTACACCAACCGTAGCGGTGTGCGGGCGGTTTGCTCGGATTGTCATGTGCCTAAGGAGTTTGTCCCCAAAATGATCCGTAAGATTCAAGCCAGCAATGAAGTCCTGCACAAGATACTGGGTTCCATTAACACGCCCGAAAAATTCGAGGCAAAACGCGCGCAACTGGCACAAAACGAGTGGCGACGCATGCAAGCCAACGACTCGCAGGCATGCCGCAATTGCCATGATTCCATGTCTTTCGACCTCGGCGCACAAGGTTACCGTTCCGTCAATCAGCATGAGGAAGGGCTGTTAAAGGGGCAGACTTGCATTGAGTGTCACAAGGGCATTGTGCATAAACTGCCGCCAATTGCCCAGGGAATAAACCTGGCCGATCCGCCCGGCATTGCGCTGGAAATTTTAAGAACTCCTGTTCCCGAGCAGGAAGCCGTGCCTGCGGAAGAAACTACCCCCGAGGAGGAAGATGCTACAGAATAGCCAGCCGAATCCATTCGCAAAGTTATGTGATGCGCGATCTTTATAGCATAACGTCTTGCCTTGACAATTTACAGCGCCCCCTGCGTGACTTGCGGATTTCTGTGACGGATCGCTGCAACCTGCGCTGCGCGTACTGTATGCCGGGCGAACTTTTTGGGCGGGATTTCGTTTTTCTGCGTCATGCCGAGCTTCTGAGTTTCGAGGAAATTGTCCGTGTCGCCCGGCAATGTATCGCGCTGGGAGTGCGCAAGATTCGCCTCTCCGGGGGCGAGCCATTACTGAGGCATGGCGTTGAGCGGCTGGTCGAAATGCTGGCCGGGCTGCATGGCAATGACGGCAAATCTATCGAGCTAGCCATGACGAGTAACGGCACCCTGTTGGCGAAAAAAGCCAGCGCCCTGAAAGACGCAGGGCTGATGCGGCTGAACATAAGCCTTGACGCGCTGGATGAGAACACTTTTCGCTGCATAACCGGTGGCAGCGTCTCGCCTGAGGCCGTGCTTGAAGGCATTGCCGCCGCAGAGTCCGTGGGGCTGACGCCGGTCAAGGTCAACGCAGTCGTCAGGCGCGGCGTGAACGAGAGTGAAATCATGCCGCTGGTACGCCGTTTTCGTCATACTGGAATCATCGTGCGCTTCATCGAATACATGGATGTCGGCAAAAGCAACGGCTGGCGGCTTGATGATGTGATCAACGCCGGGGAAATTCTGGCGCTGATTGACCGCGAGTACCCCTTGATTTCCATAGACACCTTAACGCATGAAGAAGGAGTAGCGAAACGATGGGCATTTCAGGACGGCGGCGGTGAAATCGGTGTAATCACTTCGGTAACGCAGGCGTTTTGTCATACATGTAGCCGCCTACGGCTTTCCACGGACGGCAAGCTCTACACCTGCCTATTCGCTGCCGATGGCATAGATTTACGTACCCTCATACGCGCCCAACCCGGCGATGATGCGGCATTACGGCAACGCATCGCCGCCACTTGGCGCGGTCGCGCCGACCGCTATTCTCAAATACGCCATGAAGTGACCGAGGCGCTATCCGGTAGAATAGAGATGTCGTATATCGGGGGGTGATCCATAATGTTCCGGCTAGTTCTATTTCTCATGCTTCTGACAAGCAATGCTGACAGGATCAGTGGCTTAACTCGCCGGAGGGGCAGTGGTTCACCTCTCCGCAGGCAGTGGATGAGGCCAAGGCCAAGGGTCTTGACTACATTGACTATGAAGGCTTCGACGCCGAGGAATTCATGGTATGGCTAAATCAAAACAGAAATTTGTGCGGTTACATTGATTACCGCTATAGATATGTATCCTGCAAACCTTGATGAAAGGCCCCATTTTTCACAAAAGGAACTTCCTTGAACGAACCCGACAATCTTACTCACTTTTCCGCTACGGGCCGCGCCCGCATGGTCGACGTCTCCGCCAAGCCGAACGATAATCGCTCCGCGACTGCGAGCGGTGTTCTGCGCATGCGTCCGGCCACCCTGGAGCGCATTCGCGCCGACACGCTCGCCAAGGGCAACGTGCTCGCCGTGGCCGATGTCGCGGCGGTAATGGCCGCCAAGCACACCCCCAACCTGATCCCGATGTGCCACACCCTACCACTCGCTGGCGTCGAAGTCGAGTTCAGTGAAATCCTAGCACCAGATGCCGAGGACTGCGTCGGCATCCAGACCAGGATCACGACCCGCTGCACTGGTCCGACCGGGGTCGAAATGGAAGCCCTCGCCGCCGCCGCCGGGGCATTGCTGACCATATACGATATGTGCAAGGCCATCGACCGGGGCATGCGCATCGAAAACATCCAACTGGAAGAAAAAAGCGGAGGCAAGAGCGGCACATGGCAACGCACTCCTCCCGCAGGGGAAACATCGCATGATTAACGTGCTCTTTTTTGGCCCGGTCGCTGAACGTTCCGGTACACGCCAGATCGACCTGGATTTCCGGGAAGGCTTGCGCTGGCAGGACGTGCGCGACACACTGCGAGCGCGCTACCCCGAGGCTTTCGAGATTGTCTCTATCGTAGCGGTCAATGGGCAGCGAGTCGGCGAACAGGAAACTGCGCCTCTGACTGACGGCGCGGAAATCGTTTTCATGTCCGCCTTCTCCGGAGGATAACATGAACGATGCCGTCCGCCTGCAACCGGAAGATTTCTCCCTTGACAAGGAGGTCGCCGCCTTGCGCGTAAACTCGAAGCGCATCGGCGGCATCATTACCTTCCTTGGCTGCGCGCGCGATTTTTCCGAGGGGCGCGAAGTCCATGAAATCGTATTCGATGTCCATTACGACATGGCGCTCGCCGAACTATTACGTCTACGTAACGAAGCTATTGCGCGGTTCGATCTCATTGATGCACGCATCATTCACCGCCTTGGCTCTGTGCGCGCAGGGGAAAACATCGTTCTCATCGTCGCAGGCGCGGAACATCGCGTCGGCGCTTTTGACGCCTGCCGCTGGATGATTGACGAACTCAAGGCACGCGCTCCGATCTGGAAAAAAGAAATTACCCTCCAGGGTAAATCCTGGGTAACGCCACATCTTTAGAATCTCAAAAAACATGGTTCTTTCCAACATGACACCTCCCGTTTTCATCTTCGTCGGACATTCCAATTCCGGCAAGACCACCCTTATCGAACGGCTCATCCCGGAATTGATCCGCCGGGGGTTGCGTGTGGCCACCATAAAGCACGCCCATCACAAAGTCCAACTTGATACAGAAGGCAAAGATAGTTGGCGCTACAAGAACGCAGGAGCCGCCTTTAGTATGCTCGTCACTACGAACAAGCTGCAACTGGTGGCAGATGCCGACGAGGAGCGTGAACCGGCGCAATTGGCCATGCGCTTTCTTGGCGAGGCCGACATCGTACTGGCCGAAGGGTTTTCGCGTGCGCCCGGCTCAAAGATAGAAGTCCTGCGCCGCGCCCTCGGCAAGCCGCCGCGCTGCGAAATCGGTGACGGCCTGATCGCAATCGCTACCGATTGCCCTGAGATTTACCCGGAACTGCCGCATTTCGCGCTTGACGACCTCGAAATGTTGGTGGATTTTCTCCTGCAATATACCCATCGGACATGATCGCTGACTGCACGGCGCTGATTTTCGCTGGCGGTGATTCCCGCCGGATGGATTGTGACAAGCTCTTAATGCAAATTGGCGGACAAAGCCTGCTCCAACGCGCGCTCGGCTTGGCGCGGGAACTTTTCCACAGTGTGTTGGTCAGCGTCCAGTATCCCCGCGACGATATTGACGCGCCGCAAGTGTGCGACGAAATCCCCGGAGCCGGACCGCTTGCCGGACTGTGCGCGGGATTGCAACATGCAACAACCCCATGGGTCTTCGCCGTGGCGGCGGATATGCCCTACCTGCTGCCGGAAGTCATCGAACGGCTGGCCGCCTGCCGCGCCGCCGGACATCAGGCCGTCGTGCCCGTCATTGACGGACAACCCTACCCGCTCACGGCTTTCTACGCCGTCTCGTCCCTGCCCACGTTACGCAGCGTACTGGCCCGACCCGGAAAGCCCGGCCTGCTCGCGGCGCTCCCGGAACTGGACACCTGCCGCGTCGGCGAACGCCACCTGACCGATATCGACCTGAAACTCCACAGTTTCATCGACCTTGACACACCGGAAGACGCCACAAGGGCGCTACGGCACTTTGGAGACTGAATTCTCGTGCCTTCCTCAAGCGAAACCGCAAAAATCCCCAGCCTATCCGTTTTGGAAGCACAAGCCTGCATCCTCGACAGGATTGCCCCCTTGGACGCGGAAGAAGTCGGACTTGGAGAGGCGCTCGGTCGGGCGCTGGCCGAAGAAGTTCGCGCCAACCGCGACCTGCCGCCTTACGATGTTTCTGCAATGGACGGCTACGCCGCGCGCGCCGCCGACATCGAAAACGCCCCGCAAACGCTGCAAGTCATCGAAGACATCAAGGCGGGCGACACCCCTCGCCTCTTCCTCCAGCCGGGTCAGTGCGCCAGGATCATGACGGGCGCGCCACTGCCTCTAGGCGCGGATACCATCGTCCGCGCGGAAGACACCCGAGCGCTGGAAAACGGCGCAGTCGAATTTACCATTCCCGTCAAACTCGCCACCGACATCCGTTGGCGTGGCGAGAACATGCGCGAGGGCGACATCGTGCTCCAACCCGGAGAAGAAATCGCACCCGGCACGATCGGCGTGTTGGCCACAGTCAAGCGATCAAAAGTAAAAGTCGCTCGTAGACCGCGCGTCGCCATACTGTCAAACGGCGACGAACTCGAAGCTCTGAGTGATCCGTTCGACCCCTGCAAAATCCCCGACGCAAACAGCTACGCCCTCATGGCGCAAGTGCAAGCCTTGGGCATCGAACCCGCGCTCCTCGGCATCGCGCGCGACAAACCGGAAGAATTAGCCGACTTCCTCAAGAGAGGACTCGAATACGACGTGCTGCTCATCTCCGGCGGAGCCTCCGTCGGCGTGCACGACCATGTGCGCCCAACCCTCGCAACCTTGGGCGTTACCATGCACTTCTGGCGCGTAACAATGCGGCCTGGCCACCCTGTGGCATTCGGCACCTTGGGGCGCGCCCTAGTGTTCTGCCTACCAGGCAACACCGTCTCCAGCATGGTCTGCTTCGAGCAACTCGTCCTGCCCGCGCTACGCCGCCTGATGGGTCACCGCCGCCTGTTCCGCCGCACGATTCCCGCCCGGTTGACCCAGGCGGTCAAATCCAAGCAGGGTCGCGTCGAATTCATTCGCGCAACACTGTCACGCGACGCAACCGGAGCCTATGTAGCGACGCCAAACACCATGCAGAGCAGCGCCGATATTCTCTCCATGATGTGCGCCGATGTTCTGCTCGTGGCTCCGAGCGGGCTTAACGGTCTAGCTGCGGGCGCCATAGCGCAGGCGCAAATCCTGGAAGCCTCAGTCTGGCAAGACACGCCGGATACAGAGAGTTTCACGTAGCAAAAACTTGATATGCCTACCCCCTGCAATGGTTTGCCTGGTGTTCTACTGTTATCCCTTCAACAAACTTGCAAGCAGGGGCATAATCCATTATGGTGCTTGCTGTGCGAACATTCCCTATTTCCCGGCAGTAGCCTCTATTCCTACTCATGACTGATGGCTTTCAATATGGACAGCATCATAGCGCGCATCGGCATTCTTACCGTTTCCGACCGGGTCAGCCTGGGCGAATACGAAGACAAGGGCGGCCCCGCCATCCGTGATTGGCTTACTCAGGCGCTCAATAGTCCTTGGGAAGCCGTCGTTCGTATCATCTCCGACGACGAAGCGCTGATCGAGGCCACGCTATGTGAACTCAGCGACAGGGAAGACTGCTGCCTTATCATCACCACCGGCGGAACCGGTCCGGCTCTCCGTGATGTCACGCCGGAAGCTACTGAAAAAGTCTGCTCCAAAATACTGCCGGGCTTCGGCGAGCGGATGCGTTCAGTCTCGATCGCCTCTGTTCCGACTGCGATTCTTTCCCGACAGACTGCCGGCATCAGGGGTCAGTGTCTCATCATTAATCTGCCCGGAAACCCGGCGGCCATTGCCGAATGTCTCCATGCCGTCTTCCCCGCCGTGCCCTGCTGCATTGATCTCATCGGCGGGACGTATCTCGAAACCTACCCGGATTTTTGCCTCGACAGGAATACAACCGACCGCTGTGGTCATTGAAAACAAAGGGTTTTACAGTTATGATATATGGGATACGCGCCCAATTGTATACCCAAACACACCCAGACTCAAGTAAATTTGTTTGGGCGGTAATAGACAAGAAAAAGCCCAGAACCCTTGTTTTTCTAAGGTTTGATGATACAACACAAAACTATATGAGAATGCAGAGAATGGTTATGTCATGCCCCCGGTCGGAATCGAACCAACTCCTGATGATTACAAGTCAACTGCACGACCTTCATGCTACAGGGGCGAGAAAGTGCGAATTGTATTCCCAAACGAGAAAAATTGCCTAAAATAATGGCTTCAGAAATCTCACAGTCGCGCATATGCCTGCCTTATCCAATTCTACCGACATTGCCCGCGAAACCTTCCGGCAGTTGGCTTCCCGTCGCATCCCGCCCACTCCGGAAAACTACCACGCGCTCTATGCCGAAATTTCCGGACAACCCGTTGCGAGCGGCGCTTTTCCCGAAAAGGAAATGCGTCGCTTGGTGGACACCATACGGCAAAACGCGCCGGGGCAGGTAAAGCTGGGGCGTAAACTTAGCGAGGCCATTGATAACCAGAACTGGGACATTCTGGAGCTTGCGCTTTCCGAACCGCTGTCTCTCCTGGAGAACCTGCAACATCTGGCATGGGGCAGGCTGATTAACGAACTTGTCCGACAGTGGGACAACAAATCTACCATTACGCCGGGGAAAAAACGCGAGGCTCTGGAGCGCGTTCTGGAAGGAGCATCCGCCAATCCGAGCGCTCTTTTCTCCCGTCTGGAAGGAATGACGCGCGCCTGGGCGCGTGGCGAGGCGGCAGCCGATATTCCCCTTACCGACCATTCGCCCTCAGGGGACGACCAAAAGGCTGCGATAGCCGCAACTCTGCCGGCCTCTCCGGTCGAGCCTGCTGAACACATGGGCAAAACCGCCGACCTGCTGCCGGAAATTCGGGAAATGCTGGCTTACGTATTGGATAACTGCATTGCGCCATTGCTTAACGACCATCCGGCTCTGGCAAAAGACGCGGCAAAGCTGGGGAAAGAAATACGTAACGCAACAGCTTTAAAGCAACTGGAAGCGATAAAGGGCAAGCTCAAGCGTTTCACATTCCGGCTGTCCCTTGCCATTGAGGATCAGGTCGAACTGCGCGCCAGCCTGCTGCAACTCCTCCGCCTTATCGTCGAAAACATAGGCGAACTGTTGCAGGACGACCAATGGTTGCATGGGCAAATTGCCATGATTAGGGAAATCGTGGAACAACCCCTTTCCCAGCGGGCATTGGACGATGCCGAAACGCGGATGAAGGAAGTCATTTTCAAACAGGGTCAGTTGAAGCTGGGTTTGCAGGAAGCCCAAAACGCGCTGAAAAATATGCTTTCCGGTTTTGTGGATCATCTCGCCAATTTTTCCGATGCGACTTCCGGCTACCATGACACGATAGAAAAGTGCGCGCGCCAAGTAAGCTCCGCCAACAACATCAGCGAACTGGAGACGGTGCTGCAAGAAATCATGCGCGAAACCCGCGCGATTCAATACAACGCCCAGCAATCGCGTGATGAATTGCAACAAAAGCAACGCCAGGTTGTCGAGGCCGAAGAGCGTATCATAATACTGGAGCGCGAACTGGCTGAAACCAGCCATCTGATTCGCCATGACCAACTTACCGGAGCCATGAACCGGCGCGGCATGGAAGAGACATTGACCAAGGAAATCGCCCGCTCCGAACGGCATGAGCTGCCAATTTGCATTTCCGTCCTCGACATTGACAATTTCAAGCAACTGAACGACTCCCAGGGTCATACCGCAGGCGACGAGGCGCTTATTCATTTAACCCGCGTCATCCGCGACACCCTGCGCCCGCAGGATAGCGTCGCCCGCTATGGCGGCGAGGAATTTCTCCTTATCTTTCCGGGAACCTCGCTTGCCGATGCCGCCTCTGTCGTGACCCGTCTACAGCGCAACCTGACCCGCCGCTTTTTTCTTTACCAGAACCAGAAGCTCCTGATTACCTTCAGTGCGGGAGTCGCTCAACTAACTTTGGGAGAAAAGCAGGATTCCGCCATCAAACGCGCCGACGCCGCCATGTACGCCGCCAAAAAAGCCGGTAAAAACCGGGTCTTTACCGTATCGCCCGACGGTTCGATAGGCTGAGTTTTTCATCCCTTCCGCAGTATTAATGCCCGCTGAACTTCTGGCTCCCGCAGGTTCCCTTGTCATGCTTTCCGCCGCCCTTGCATTTGGCGCGGACGCGGTTTATGCCGGTCAGCCCCGCTATTCGCTGCGGGCGCGTAACAACGAATTCGGCTCTATCACCGCCCTTGCCCAAGGGATAGAAATGACTCACGCAGCGGGCAAGTCTTTCTATCTGGTCAGCAATCTCCTGCCGCATAACGCAAAACTGACCACTTGGCGGCGCGACATGGAAGCGGCTATCGCCTTGCAGCCGGACGCCCTGATAATGGCAGACCCCGGCTTGATTGACATTGCGCGTAACGCCTGGCCTAAGATGCCCATTCACCTCTCCGTGCAAGCCAATACCATGAACTGGGCGGCGGTGAAATTCTGGCAGAAGCTGGGGATCGCCCGCGTCATTCTCTCCCGCGAACTCTCGCTTGAAGAAATTGCCGAAATTCGCGCGCGCTGCCCGGAAATTGAATTGGAAGTCTTTGTACATGGCGCGTTATGTATCGCGCATTCAGGCCGTTGTTTGCTTTCCGGCTATTTCAATCATCGGGATGCCAATCAAGGCGTTTGCACCAACGCCTGCCGCTGGGAGTACCGGGTAGCTCCTGCGGAAGAAGACGCGGCGGGCGCTCTCGCGCCGGTGTTTATCGAAGAAGCCAGCCGCCCCGACGAGTGGATGCAGATGGAAGAGGACGGACACGGCAGCTACATTCTGAATTCCCGCGATTTACGCGCCATTGAGCATGTGGCGAGGCTGATTGAAATCGGCGTGGATTCGCTAAAGATCGAGGGACGCACGAAAAGCGCCTACTACGTCGCCCGCGCCTGCCAGAATTACCGCATTGCTATTGATGACGCTTATGCGGGTCGGCCTTTCGATCCCGCGCTCTTGGTCGCGCTGGAAAACCTTGCCCAGCGCGGCTACACCGGCGGCTTTTACCAACGCCATGCCAAGCCTGACGAATACCAGAATTATTCACGCGGTCACTCTGCCTCCAGCAAAAGCCAGTACGTAGGCGATGCCGCGCGTTTTGACGCTGAACGCAATCTAATGGAAATCGTCGTCAAAAATCGCTTTACGCTGGGGGATAGTCTGGAAATCGTGCATCCCCAGGGGAACAGCATTATCATGGTTGAGCGCATGGAAAACGCCGCCAGAGAGCCTGTGGAAGTCGCGCCCGGCGCGGGGCATCACGTTTGGCTGCCAATCCCGGCAGAAAACACTGGCGCGTTTTTAGCGCGGATTTTTTGAGGTAGGTCTTACAGGAGAAGCTGGTGAAATTTTTTATGATAGCGGTGTTAATGCTTTTTGCCTCAATTGGCTCAGAAGCATATTCAGAAGGGAGTAAGTGCTCCGCTCTATCGGTTG
>WRMF01000022.1 GCA_009777245.1 Betaproteobacteria bacterium | reverse complement strand
GGGTGCGTTTGTCGTTGGGGTGTGGGTGGTGGGGGGCCGCGGTGGGTGGTGTGGGGGTGGTGGGTGGGTGGGGGGGTGGGGGGGGGGGGGGGGGGGGGGGGGGGGGGGGGGGGGGGGGGGGGGGTATTCCTGTCCCGCATGTAATCGGGGCCTGGCGTATTCCGTCGGTATCTCTGGACGCGGCGCTCTACTGGCCGCTCGAAGGAGATAGCCTCCGCGCTCTGATCCGGCATGGGCTTGACGCTGAAACGGAAAACCGGCTGAAGCGTCTGTTTACCGATTTTGTCATCCATCTGCATTCTCTGGGCATTTATTTCCGCTCGCTGCATCTGGGCAATGTCATCCTGACGCCCGACGGCAAGCTGGGACTGATTGACTTTTCCGACCTCTATATTTATCGCCGCCCACTGCCGGTATTCATGTGCCGCCGCAATATCCGGCGGATGCAAAAGTTTGCCGATGAACGCGACTGGATTGACAGCGAGGCGATTATCAATGCAGCCCGGAATAACCGTTCCATGTCCTTGCGCTTTCCGGTCGAGATGGTATTGCAAAGTTTGCGAAAACTAGGCGTCTTTTACGGCACACCCCGCAAGCTCTAAAGCGGTTTTGGTTCAACGCTTGCATTTTACGCACCCTCTCCCCCGCCCCCTTCTGATAGTCAATCTTTCGCACAGACCATAACCTACCCCGTCATTCCCGCGAAGGCGGGAATCCAGTACGGAGCTGAAAGTTGCGATAGGCTTCCAGAACAGGAACGACATTCCCATACCGCAAGAGGAGCAGCATTCCCGTTTCTCGTCATACTGAACATCAGTCACAAATTCTGATGCAACGCTGGATTCCCGCCTTCGCGGGAATGACGAGTAATTGGGCATTGGAGCAAAACTCTCCCTCTCCTGCGCACTATGCGAAAAAGGTACAATTATTTACATAAATTATTATAAATCAACAAGATATAGCATAAACTTCAAGTGTTACATTAAGTGTATTGGAGCATACCAACGATTGCCCTTCTGGTCTGCGCTTTGCTTCATATCAAACGCTACGGATGGTCGCAAGGGTATCCTTTCTCATCAAAACTCATTGAGATAATATGCAGCAAACTCCATATAAATCAATGATATACAACGCAAACTTCAAGTATTGCTTTACGAAGATTCAAGGCTTCCCTGCCCTGTTTCCTGGAGCTGTTTTTCCTGTCGCCCCGGAGGAAGCCGCTCTTCCTGCCGCTCCGGGCGAAGTGCGCGGCGCGGACGAAGCGCCTTTCTTTTCGGGTTCAGGACTTGCCGCCCCTAACCCGGGACGAAAAACCCCGGTTGATTCATTACCGGAACTTTTCTTGTTTCCGCCATTGGTCGGGTTGGGACGCGGCGGCCCCGGACGCGGCCTCGGCGGCTTGCCGGGATTATAATGGGGTGGATGGTAGGGATAAAGCGGCCCGCCCCAAATTACAGTTCGTTCCACAAGACCTTCTTCTTGTGTCGGCTCAATCGAGGGCTGGTATTCCTGCGAACGGATTTCCTGTTCCCTGTGGGCGGCGTCAAGCGCGGCATCGCGTTCGCGGCGTTCGCGCTCCATCAGCATGACCCGCTCTTTCATACGCGCCAGGTCTTCATCCGCAGCCTTTTTTGCGGCGGCCTCCCGCTCCGCCGCGCCCGGCTCCGGCTTGTATTCCGTCGCCGCCGCGCCCGCCGGACAAGGCTGGGTGGAAATAGTCACCGCGCCATCAGTAACGCAACGGTACACCTGCGCGGACACGGGCAGCGCAACTCCGCATAGGCAAACTGCCAGACAGGAAAAAAAGCGTTTCATTTCTCGCTCCTCATGAACCATATAATCTTTATAGCCTGTTGCCGGGCAAAAGAAAACCCTTTTATGATGTTTATTCGTAAAAATGCGTTACTAAAACTCAATTCACCGACCGTTTTCGCTCGTGCGCCTGCAAGGCTCTCCGAGCCTTCATGCTTATCCGCCAAGCCTGAGAGGCCGAAATTATACCAAATATGAGTAAAACCAACGGGGTGAACACCATCAGCCAATTCTCCGCTTCAGACAGCATATAAAAGCCGCCCACTGCCAAAAAAACCGCGAAGAGCGCCAACCCAAACACATTCCGTTGACGCGCCCATGCCCAAACCATGCACGACAGAAAAATGACAAATAGCGCGTGATCCAGCATTACATTTAGATTAAAAGCCATCATGATGCCAAGTATAACCCACATAATGACAAGAGGAGCAAGCGGCCACTTGATTGATATGCCAGGCTTTTCAGCTCCGCAATGCGGGCAATTTGCGGAATCAGCAAAAACCTCTTTTAGGCAAACCTTGCAATTGACCATCGTCAGTTTCATCATTTCCTCCAACAGTTTGCGGCAAAGGTCACGCTATCTTACCGGACAAGGTCTCCAGCACTGCCTGAACACCATCCTGCCAGTGCTGCTGCTCAATACTGAAAGCAGTCATCACGCGGGAACAATCAAGGCAGGAATTGGCAGGACGCGCCGCCGGGGTCGGATAGGCATTCGCGGGAATCGCCTTTAACCCATCCGGCGCAAGACAAAACCGCATCCCCCGCTCTCGCGCAAGCGTTAAAAGATAGGCGGCGTAGCCATGCCAGGAAGTCCTGCCCGCAGCCGTCAGATGAAACAGTCCGGTCGGGAAATTTTCGCTTGCGCCCTGCTGCCCGTAGCGCGTCAGCACACGCGCCGTCACTTCGGCAAGCCATGCGGCGGAAGTCGGCGCGCCTATCTGGTCGGACACAACCGAGAGCGTCTCCCGCTCTGACGCCAGACGCAGCATGGTTTTCAGAAAATTGCCGCCATGCGCGCCGAATACCCAGGAAGTGCGAAAAATGAGATGGAGAGCGCCGCTATCCCGCAAGGCCGTCTCGCCAGCAAGTTTGCTTTGCCCATACACATTCAGGGGATTTGTCGGATCGTCCTCGCGGTAAGGGCGATGGCTTGTCCCGTCAAACACGTAATCGGTCGAGTAATGGATGACCAGCAAATCCCGCGCGGCGGCAACCTCGCCCAGAATGCCGGGCGCTGTTCCATTGACTTCAAGAGCCAGTTCCGCTTCCGCTTCGGCACGATCCACCGCAGTATAGGCTGCGGCATTTATGATGACGGCAGGGCGCGTTTTTTCCACCCATTCCGTGAGAATCTCCCGAAAATTCGGACTGGAAAAATCGCAGTCGGCAAGGTCAAGAGCGGTGACGGCCTTGTTCCAACCGTTCGTCTCCCCCAACACGCGCCGAAGCTCAAAGCCGAGTTGCCCGTCGCAACCCAGCAGCAATGCCGCGTTATCCTTCATGACTCCGCTCCATATTGTTTCGTGACCCATTCCTGATACGCGCCGCTCTGCACGTTTTTCACCCAGTCTTCATGCTCCAGATACCAATGAACCGTGCGCCTGATGCCGCTGGCAAAAGTCTCCTTCGGACGCCAGCCAAGTTCCCGCTCCATTTTGCGGGCGTCTATCGCATAACGGCGATCATGCCCCGGACGGTCGGCGACATGAACCATCTGACTCCTGTAAGGCTGCCCGTCCGCGCGGGGGCGTAGCTCGTCCAGCAGGGCGCATACCTGACGCACGATCTCCAGATTGCTCATTTCGTTCCAGCCGCCGATGTTGTAGGTCTCGCCCGGCCTGCCATCCTCCAGAATGCGGCAAATCGCGGCGCAATGGTCGCCGACATAAAGCCAATCCCGCACTTGCAGGCCGTCCCCGTAAATCGGGAGCGGCTTACCCGCCAGGGCATTGACGATAACGAGCGGAATCAGCTTTTCCGGAAAATGAAAGGGGCCGTAATTGTTGGAGCAATGGCTTGTCGTTACCGGCAGTCCGTAAGTCTTATGCCACGCTCGCGCCAGATGGTCGGAAGCGGCCTTGCTCGCGGAATATGGGCTGTTCGGCGCGTAAGGATGCCCCTCGGCAAACGGCGCGGCTTCAGGCGACAGGCTGCCATACACTTCATCGGTGCTGACATGATGAAAACGAAACCCCGCCCTGGCCTTCTCATCCAGACCGGAAAGATAGGCGCGAGAAGCCTCAAGCAGCGTAAACGTGCCCTCGACATTGCTACGCAGAAATTCTCCGGGGCCGTGTATCGAGCGATCCACATGGCTTTCCGCCGCGAAATGCACAATGGCGCGGGGTTGGTGGGTCGCCAGCAACGAATCAATCAACGCGCGGTCGCAGATGTCGCCGCGCACAAAGATATGGCGCGGATCATTCGCCAGAGAAGCCAGATTTTCCAGATTCCCGGCATAGGTCAGTTTGTCCAGATTGATGATCGGCTCGTCCGAAGCATGAAGCCAATCCAGCGTAAAATTGGCGCCGATAAATCCCGCGCCGCCTGTCACAAGAATCATGAGTTTTCCCCTGTCCGAAAAAGATAGTATTGTACCCAACGCCCGATAACCGGATAGAATCCATTTGCCAGATTACTTTTGCCGCCGCCATGTCCAGAGCTTCCCGTCGCAATTTCTCCCGGATCAGCATAGCCAGCGCGGCAGCCCGCCTGATGGCAGAGGATGGAATCGAAGATATTGCATTCGCCAAGCGCAAGGCGGCGCGGCAAATAGGCGCAACAGACGCCCACGCCATGCCAGACGACGCGGAAGTGGAATCTGAATTGCGGCTTTATCTGACGCTCTATCAAGGCGAAGAACAGCCGAGCCGCCTACGCCATTTGCGGGAAGCCGCCCTTGAAACGATGGATTGGCTGCGCCCCTTCCGGCCTTATCTTACCGGCGCGGCGCTGGACGGGACAGCTTCCGGCTTTTCCGCCGTTGATCTGCTGCTGTTCGCCGATAGCGGCAAGGACGTGGAAATTTTCCTGCTTGATAACGGCATTGCCTATACGGCGGAAAAACCGCGTCACCGGCAGGCCGAAACGCTTTTGCGCCTCTCCCTGCCCAAAGCGGATGTTAACCTGCATATTTTTCCGGCTCACCTGGAACATCAACGTTTCCAACGCCGCGACGGACGAGAGCGCGAACGTCTGCCGCCCGACAAACTCCGTCGGCTTCTGGAAGAAGCATGACCGCGTGTCTCGAATAAGCCTGCCATTTATGGCTGGGTGAGCGAGGCAGTTGTCTTGTGGAGCATTGAGGCTCCCACAATCTGTGGCGAGGAAGCCTCAGCCTTCGGGTTGGGGTGACTCACCGCCCGCCCTTGCCGTCCCCCAAGGTCTCCCACAGCCTACTATTATTTTCGCGGAGATTCTATTTTGCTTTTCGCGGGCATTCTATTTTGCTTTTCGCGGGGAAAGTGTTATAAATAATGCGGAAATCTATATAAAAGGATGCTGATCATGGACAAGGAATACCCCCGTTGGCAGTCAGAAAGCGTTAAAAAGGCTCTGAAAATCAGGCGCGTCGTCATCGTGTCAGGAGCCAGGCAGTCTGGAAAAACGACGCTTTCCAACCAGATTTTGAGTAATGATTGCATCTATCGTACATTGGACGACCCAGGGCTTCTGGCTGCGGCGCTGGAAGACCCGAAGGGATTTGTGAAAAACCCGTCCCAAACAATGGTGATTGACGAAATTCAGAAGGCTCCCGCGCTTCTCCCCGCAATCAAGCAGGTCGTGGATAATGATAATCGCCCTGGACAATACCTTCTGACCGGATCGGCCAACATACAGACATTGCCAAGCGTTTCGGAAAGTCTGGCAGGTCGGGTCAAAAATATCCGCTTGCGTCCGTTTACCGTCGGAGAGGTTCTGGGCAAGTCCCCTTCCTTTCTCAAACGCGCGTTTGCTGCTGATTTTCCAGTAAAGATACCGGGGTACGGCAAAGAGTCCCTGTTTGATCTGGCTTTTCGCGGCGGCTATCCCGAGGCCGTGCGCATCAATGATGGGCATGATAGAAAGGAATGGCACAAAGACTATGTCAGCAGCCTGATCGAACGGGATTTGAGGGACATCGCCAACATCCGCCGACAGGCATCCTTGCGTGAGTTGGTGGGAGTTTTGGCGTCGTGGTCGGCAAAATTCATGGATGTCTCCGGTATCTCTGCTTCGCTGGCCGTCTCGAAGGCGACGGTTGAAAGCTATATGAACGCTCTGGTTTCCCTGTACCTGTTCGACCGTGTTCCCCCCTGGCTTCGCACAGACTACGACCGGGTTGGTCGCCGCCCCAAGTTCTATGCGGCGGATACGGGAATGATGGCTTCCATTCTGGGATGGAATGCCAAAGAGGCGTATCTTGACCCAGATCGTTCCGGAAAGCTGGCGGAGACTTTCGCGTTCCATGAGTTGGCAGCGCAGGTGGAACTGGATGGACAATACGCTCTCTATCAATACAGGGATCGGGAAAAACGGGAGATTGATTTCATCATCGAGCACAATGATGGCTCAATGGTCGGCGTTGAGGCGAAAGCGGGACAAAGCGTTTCCAAAGGCGATTTCGGACATATGGAATGGTTCAAGGACAACATTGCGAAAAAGCCCTTCAAAGGAATCGTCCTTTATACCGGAGAGGATACCCTGTCGTTCGGGAAGGACATGCTTGCTGTCCCAATGGCCTCGTTATGGGCGGAAATGAGATGAGGACGGTCAGCCCGGCCTGAAGACCGGATATTCCTCGACACAGGTTAGAGAGCCTTCGACTCCACAAAACAATTGTCTCGCTCACCTCGCCATGAATGGCGAGGATTGCGCTCAATTCTTATTCAAGTAATACTTGAAGTTTACTTTCTATTCGATTGATTTTATTGATTAATTGTTTCAGCGCAAATCTGCGTAGATGCTCAATGTGCCTTGAAGATGCGGCGCAGACTCACCAAACATACCCAAAGGCTTTAAGGAGTTCTCCTGTAGCGCACAGGGGCAGGCCCATGACTCCGGTATCGCTGCCTTCAATGCGCTCGATGAATAGTCCGGCTCTTCCCTGGATGCCATACGCGCCCGCCTTGTCCATCGCTTCGCCGCTATCCACATAGCGAATGATTTCCTGCATTGTGAGCTTGCGGAAGAATACTTCGGAAACATCCAGAATCGTCTCCTGCCGCGTCTCGGTGACAATGGCAACCCCGGTTAACACCCGATGCGAAGCGCCGGACAAACGCTGCAAAATGGAAACCGCGTCGGCTGCATTGACCGGCTTTCCGATAATCTCGCCATCCATCTCCAGCGCGGTATCCGCCGAGAGCACAGGAAAGAGCAGGAGTTTACGCGCTTCCAGAAGACACAACCCCTGCGCCGCCTTGATTCTCGCTACTCGCACAACATAATCAGCCGCCGCCTCTCCCGCCAGCGGCGTTTCGTCAATTGCCTGGTCAAACTTAGGCGGAGCGCGAAACACCAGGGGATCAAAGCGAACGCCCGCCCGCGTCAGCAATTCTCTTCGCCTGGGGCTTTGCGAAGCAAGATAAATCCGATTCAGACTTGACACAGGCATGAGGCTCATCCTTCCCGATGGTATGGGTGTCCGCCAAGCAAGCTGCTCGCCCGGTAAAGCTGCTCGCAAAGCAGCGTCCGAGCAAGGCCATGCGGCAGGGTAAGGCTGGAAAGACGAAGAATATCACGCGCCTTTGCCTTCAATTCATCTTCCAGTCCATCCGCGCCGCCGATAAGAAATGCTATTGTTTCGCCCAAGGTCAGCCAATCCTGCAAACGTCCCGCAAATTGCCGGGTCGTCAAATCCTCGCCCTTCTCGTCCAGCGCCACAAGACGCGCCCTGGGGAAAGATTTAAGGTTTTGCCTGATACGAATCCCCTCCGCCGCCAGCAGTTGTTCCCGCGTTTTACCCTCTCTCGGCTCCGGCTTGATTGCAAAGACCTGAACGCTGATTTCCCTTGGCAACCGTTTCAGGTACTCCTGACAGGCCATCTCCACCCATTCCGGCTGCTTATGACCAACGGCAAAAAGCAGGAATTTCATGACCCCGCCCGACGCCGAATCAAAAGATCGCTTGAGACCGGCGCGTCGCGCCAGAGTTCTTCCAGATTGTAATAACGCCGCGCCTCCGGCTGCATCACATGCACCACCAGATCGCCAAGATCAAGCAGCACCCATTCGCCCGCCTCCTCGCCTTCAATGGACAATATTTCACCGCCCGCCTCGCGCACCTTGTCCGCGACATTCCTTGCCAAGGCGCGTACCTGCCGGTTGGAGTCGCCGCAGGCAATCACGATACGCTCAAACAAAGGAGTAAGATGAGCGGTGTCAAGCGTTTCAATCTCCCTGCCCTTGACGTCCTCAAGGGCGGCGATGACGATTTTTTGCAGTTTGCGTAATTCCATGTTCAAAACGATTGGGAATGATGAACAGAAGTATATAGATTATGGCGCATAATGTATTCGCGCACAGAATCCGGCAACAAATAACGAACGCTAGTCCCGGCAGACAACCGCGCGCGAATGCCGGAAGAAGAAATATCAAGCGCAGGCATGGACACGAAAAAAATCCTGCCTCCCGGCTCTTTCGCCAGAATCTCCCGATGATCGGCTTCTCTCTCCGCCACGAAACGACGCAATACTTCCGGCCAAGGTCTGCCGCCTTCATTTTCTTCCGGGCGAGTCAGTATCGCTATATGACATTGTTCCGCAATTTCCTGCCAGCGTCGCCAGGTGTGAAAATGCGCGAAGGCGTCCGCCCCCATCAGCCAGACCAGCGGCTGTCCCTGCTCTTCATTGCCGCGAACATGAGTCAGCGCGTCAATTGTATAGGCTGGCACATCATCCGCGGCGAGCGTGTCATCCAGTTCAAACGCCGCATTTTCCGCCAACGCCATCGCCAGCATCGCCAGCCGATGCCGACTGTCTGCCCGTGGTTTTTCCCGATGCGTGGGCAGTCCCGCCGGTAGCCAGCGCACCTTTGATAACCCCAGAGCTTCCCGCGCCTCTTCCGCCAGGCGCAAATGCCCGTAATGCACGGGGTCGAAGACGCCGCCGAATAACCCTATCGGAGTCAATGAAGATTCAGACATGTTCGGAAACATGGGCGGGAAATGGAAAAAAATCAAGATACATCCGGTATATCAGGCAAAAATACATCATTACCACTATCGGCAGACAGAATATGCACAAAAGCGCCATAAAAAGCCAGCCTTGCAGGACTGGCATGACCAGCATGATAACAAACGTCCCTGCGGTCATGGCAAACAACGTAAACGCGGCAAACAAAAGCATGGCGTAAAAGACAGGACGCCAGTTGAACCAAGCCGTGAGAAAGCTGAAAAGCAGAGATTTTGCGGCGGAATGATGCCCCCAGACCGCCAGTTGCGGCGCGCACCAGAACGCCATCCACCAGAGCAGGGAAAGCAGAAGTACCGCGCCCGCATGAATGCCGCCCGCTTGCCGCAGCAACAAATCCAGCGCGACGCTCAAAAGGAATACGGCAAATCCGATTATTCCCATCCTTATCAGGGTTTTAGCCTGACCGGCGGACAGTCGGCAATAGATGTTCAAATGCAGGGAAAACCGCCACAAACCGGGAAGCTGATACCTTGCGCGCCATAAAATCTGCCATAGCAAGGATTTTTTCTGCGTCGCGGAAAGGCGGAAAGGCGCACGCTCTTCCGGCTGGTGCACCGCTCGTATATACCTGAAAAGAAAGGCTCTAAAAAAAGGTTGTCCGAAGGAATAGAGTAATAGAGCGAAAATCCACCCACCCTCTCTGGTCAATAAGAAAATCAGAAGGCAAAACGCGAAATAACAAAAGCCAAGAAACATGAATATGATCGGACTTTGCAGGAAAAGCGCCCACGCCGCCTGCCACCATTGCCAGGCTCTCTCCGGCGCGGAAAGGGAAGAAATCGGCGTACTCATCGTCGAAGCGTAGCGCCGGAAGACAAATAGGTCATCACGCCGTTTTCCGCGCCCAAAAGCAGAATATCCGCGCCGCGCTTGGCAAACAATCCATTACAGACAACGCCGGTTATCTGATTGATGTCCGCCTCCAACGCCTGCGAATCATGGATTGCCAGATCGGCGACATCCAGAATGAAATTGCCGTTATCGGTCACAAAACCTTCACGCAAAACGGGTTTGCCGCCCATTGCGGCTAATTGTCCGGCAACCAGTCGGCTTGCCATCGGAATTACCTCCACCGGCAAAGGAAATCTGCCCAAACGTTTAACCCGTTTACCGGCATCCGCAATGCAAACGAAGGTATCGGAGGCGCAGGCAATGATTTTTTCCCTTGTCAATGCCCCTCCTCCGCCCTTTATCATCGCAAAATCATGGTCAATTTCATCCGCTCCGTCCACGTAAATGGCAAGACGGTCAATGTCATTCAAATCCAGAATCGGAATGCCATGATTGACAAGACGTTGCCGGGTCGCTTCCGAACTGGCAACAGCGCCTCCCAGTTTCTCTTTTAGCGGCATTAGCGTATCTATAAATAAATTGACGGTCGAGCCGGTTCCTACGCCCAATATCGCGCCCGCTTCCAGATTAGCCGCCACATAATCCGCAGCCGCCTTTGCCGCTTGCTGTTTTTGTCGATCCTTGCTCATTTTGTCCTCTTTCTCTCCAGCTTTGCAATCACCGGCAATGCCTTGTACAGATAGTATCCCATTGACCAGAGGGTCATGAGCGCGGCAAACCAAAGGAGCAAACTGCCAATGCCGCCTGTTTCCCAGCCCTTCGGCATAAACGGAATCTGCCCATGATAAAGCAATAGCGGAATAGCTGTCATTTGTACCCCTGTCTTGATCTTGCCGAGCATGGAAACCGCCACGTTGCGCCCGGCCCCTATCTTTGCCATCCATTCGCGCAGGGCGGAAATTGTGATTTCCCGCCCGATGATGATAATCGCCACTATCGCGTCGGCGCGCCCCAGGTCGACCAGAATGATGAGCGCGGCGGCTACGATCAGCTTGTCCGCCACCGGATCGAGAAACGCGCCGAATGTCGAGGTTTGGTTTAGCCGCCGCGCCAGATAGCCGTCCGCCCAGTCCGTCAGACTGGCGATAACAAAGACCAGCGCGGACAAGAAATCGCGCTCGGCTACAGAGAGCCAACCGAGCGGCAGATAATAAAGCGCAACCAGCAACGGAATGGCGGCAACGCGCAACCAGGTGAGGAAAATTGGCAGATTGAAAGGCATAAGGCCGCAAAAACCGCAAGGCACAACGGATGATTGTAACTCTTTCCATCGCCGCGCGACAGACCGGCAAGAACCGTCTTTATCGCGGTTTTTTGTTTATGGCGCGTTTTCGGCTCAAGTAGATGCAACGTCATTGCAAGCGCAAAATCCGTTACAGCGTTGTAGGTACGGAATAAATCAGCATACCCATCAGCGAGTTACTAAAGGGCAAAAAAACGGCTAAACTCTCCCTTTTCCGACTTCGGATAATCGCCATGTCAAATTATATTGTTGTCACCGGAGCGGCGGGGTTTATCGGCTCGAATCTGGTACGCGCCCTGAATGCGCGGCGCATAACCCGGATTATCGCCGTGGACAACCTCTCCCGCGCCGACAAGTTCAAAAACCTCGTGGACTGCGAAATCGCCGACTATCTGGACAAGGAAGACTTCATCAACCGCATCCGGCACGGGCATTTCGACGGGGAAATCGAAGCCGTCCTGCATCAAGGCGCGTGTTCCGACACAATGGAAACAGACGGGCGCTACATGATGGAAAACAATTATCGCTATTCCGTCATCCTGCTTGACTGGTGTCTGAAGCAGAAAGTCCCCTTTCTCTACGCTTCCAGCGCGGCAACCTACGGCCTCGGCACGGTATTTCGGGAAGAGCGCGGCCTTGAAGCGCCGCTGAATATCTACGGCTATTCCAAATTCCTGTTCGACCAGATCGCGCGCCAGCGTTTGCCGGATGCCACATCCCAAGTGGCTGGCTTTCGCTATTTCAATGTCTATGGTCCCCACGAAAGCCACAAGGGGCGCATGGCCTCGGTTGCGTTCCACCACTTCCGGGAGTTTACGGAAACCGGCAAGGTTAAACTCTTTGCAGGCTCGCACGGTTATGCCAATGGCGGGCAGGAGCGGGATTTCGTCTATGTGGACGATGTGACCAAGGTCAATCTGTTCTTTCTGGATCACCCGGAAAAATCCGGCATTTTTAACTTGGGCACAGGTAAGGCGCAGAGTTTCAACAAGGTGGCGGTCTCTGTCATCAATAACTGCCGTATACCGACGGGAGAATCTCCCCTTGGCCTGGAAGAAATTGTCGCGCGCGGTCTTCTGGAATATATACCCTTCCCTGAAGCCCTGAAAGGCAAATACCAGGCTTATACCTGCGCCGACATTTCCCGTCTGCGCGCCGCCGGATATGAAGAACCATTCATTCCGGTAGAAAAAGGGGTTGCACTTTATGTCAAGTGGCTGCGGGAGCAGGCAGAGTTGATGCAGACCGGAAAATAAAGCCATGAAAAATTCCTTGAAGCGATTTTTTCCTGCTGTATTCGCGCTGTTTGGCGCGGTAGCGGCATTTGCCCTGCCGCTTTCTCTGGATTTGGATATAGCGCATATTCAGCACCCGGCTTTTTCAATTTCCGGCTTGACGCTCAATGTGCGGAGCGAAGGCGGCGCGCTCAATCTCGCAAGGCTCGACATCGCCGGACAAAGCTGGCAACAGGCGCGGATCGAATGCGGCAAACTAAGCCTTGCCAGCGGCGCGTTCCATTGTGGAGCCGGGCGTCTCCACATTGCGAATCAAGCGCCCATTGCGCTTGATATCCGGCAGCAAAACAAACAATGGACGTTACGCCTGACCCATGCCGCCAACGAGTACACGCAAGCGGTCTATGACGGTGAGAGCCAGAATCTGCATATCGAGTTTGTCGGCACAAACATAAAAGACTTGAGCGCCTTCCTGCCGACGGGCTGGCATTCGGCAGGAAAGCTGGAAGGCATGGTGAATTACGACGGCAAGCGATTATCCGCCGCATTGACCGTGCGTGACGGCGCGTATGCCTCGCCGGACGGCAGTTCGGCGGCGGAAAAAATGGCGGCTACATTTTCCGTTTCCGGCGAGGAAAACAAGGGCAAATGGAAAATGAAAGGACGGTTGGAGTGGTTGGAGGGAGACTGGTTTCATGCTCCGGTATTTCTGACAGGCAATGGGCAAAATCTGGAATTTGCGGGGGAGATTGACGCTTCCGGTTGGGCATTGTCTGACGCGCGATTCACCTTTCCCGAAGTGGGGCAAATCGCCGCAAGCGGGCATGGACTCTGGGCAGAAGCGGACGCGATGAACCTTAAGCTCTCGGCGAAATCGCTTGCCCTTCAGTCTTTTGGAGAGGCAATAGTCGCGCCGATTCTGGCAAGTCAGGGCACATTGCGCGCCGATCTCTCCGGCAAACTCAATCTTGATGCGGAATGGAAAAACGGCGAGATAGCGGTAATTTCCGTCGCCTTGAATGATGCGGGCTTTGCGCTGGAAGGCAATCGTTTTGCCTTGGAAGGAATACATGGCAACATTGTCTGGCGTAACGATCAGCATACCGAGAACTCTCTGGCATTCAGGAAAATGGCGATAGGAAGGCTGGAAAGCGGCGAATTCAATGCGGCGTTTGCCATTTATCCGGCACAGAGCTTTGCCCTGACTTCCCAGATCACCATTCCCTTGCTGGATGGCGAGCTGATCCTTCGTCGTCTGGTGGCGGGAATGTCCGAGGATGAAACAGGCAGAAACTGGGAAGGCGCATTGAGCCTTTCGGTCACGCCTATGGCTCTGGAAGAGCTGACGGAAAGACTGGATTTACCAATCATGACCGGCGCGATTTCCGCCGATTTGCCGCTCATTCGTTATGCGCGCCGTGAGGCGTCACTGGACGGCACTTTGATAATTCGGGTGTTTGACGGCTATTTGAGTTGCGGAAATTTGCGCCTCATTGATCCTTTTGGCGTCAGGCCGCGCATTCTGGCCGATGTGGATGCGCGTCACATAGACTTGGAACAATTGACCCATACCTTTTCCTTTGGCCAAATTACCGGCTTTGTGGATGCAGGTTTGAAGGGACTGGAAATTGCCGGATGGCGTCCGGTGGCGTTCAACGCGAACATCGTCAGCAGTCCCGGCAGTTATCCGCGCCGCATAAGCCAACATGCAGTCAATGACATCACGTCTTTGGGCGCGGGCGGCGGCGCGATGGCGGCCTTGCAAGCCAGTGTCTTAAGGATGTTTTCGGATTTTGGCTATCGCCGGATCGGGCTTTCCTGCCGACTTGAAAACGGTATATGCCACATGCACGGCATTCCCGGCTCCGACCGTGGCGAACAATATGTGATTGTGGAGGGCGGAGGCATCCCGGCCTTGAACATCATGGGTTTTAATCGCCGGATTGACTGGGAGGAACTGCTTGCCCGCCTGGAAGCCGCCACCCAATCCAGCGGCCCGACATTCCAGTAATTCCGAATGATCTTGAGGCGCAGCCGTGGGATTCATCATCAAACGTGAAAGGCTGACGTACATTGCCGCCAAGGCTTTGTTTCTCAACATTACCTTAATGTTTGTTCTCGGCGCTTGGCTGGTTTCGCTGCTCGTCATCCCCCTGATGTTTTGTTGTGAGGTGCAAGTATCTGTGCGATTCAGTATGCTATTTGACGAGGAAGGCCGTTCCATGATGGGATACCTATTTCTGTGGCCTATTCTAGACCCTGAGATATTTTGGATGGGGTTATTTGCGCTTTTTGCGCTTTTACTCTCCCCATCTTACTTGCGCCGACACGACCGTTTGCGGATTGACGATCACGGCATAAGTTTTGATTGTCATGCCTGCTCCAAATTGTCCAGTTTGCATAAGTCCAAGTCATGGCGCATTGCCTGGCAGGACATCCAGTTGCCAATAGTTCATCATGCCAACTTTTTGAACAAATGCGCACGGTTGGATACTCTTTACATCCAGTCTCTTCGGCCTGATGACATCCAGACGACAAACAAATGGCTTGACCTGCTCCACGGCGTTAAAACGCCGTTCAATCCTGCATTCAAACTTGATATGGTCAGCGCATGGCAAGCCGACGAAGATGATGCAGATAGCAAAAATTCCGGTTTGGTTGCGGACAAGCGCCCCGCAGTTGTCCGTGAAATCGAGCGTTATCTGGGTCAAGGCGTAGTGAAAAGAACCTGCTTGGTTCCGTTTGCCTTGAGTAGACAACTCGCAGAAACACGGCGTTCCCACAAACCCGACATCGTGGCGTTAGGCATGGGCATCGGCGCATTATTCCTGTTTATGTCTGGCATGTTGTCCTACTCTCCTTATTGGCTCAATCAGCTGTGGATATTCTTTGTCATCATGGTCATAATCACTCCGATAACTGCAATCAGCCTGTGGCTGCTTCGCTGCCGCCGCAGGAATTCCAGGTTGACCAGCCTTGTCACAGCTTTGTTGTTCAGCGGAACTTTTGCGTGGAACATCGTCCAGCCCGGAGCCGATTACCACCAATGGCAACAGGAAACTCGTGTTTTCGTACTGCAAGCGCCATTACCATGCAATCCATCATGCCCGCAAGGCGGCGAAGGACAATCATCGCCTGCAATACAGATATGGCAATCATTCAATGAGGGTCAAGGCGGCGCGGAGCGGCTTGAGTTGAAAATCTGCGCCGATTTGGCGCGCCAGCCGCACCAGCCGGGCGACAAGATAGAATTACCTGTGCGTCGCGGCTTATTAGGCCAGTACGTCCTGGACATCGTAGAAGCCAATGAGCATTTCAAAACACGTCCGTGCACATGATTTATCAATCTGTCAAACGTAGATACCCCATGCGTAGCTTGGCGGATAGACTGATTACCCTTGCCAAGGCGGCATTTGGCATAGGGTTATTCATTTTGGCGCTGACATGGCTATTCGCGGATGATTTGCCGTCGCCTGCCGCGCTCTTGCCTGCGCTTGCCCAGGAACCTATACAAAAGCCGACTTCCGCGCTGCCCTTCACGACGAACTTTGACGGGATCAGCTACCAAGTCAAGCCTCTCCATGAATATGAGCTTTGGGGACTGGTCGTCAGTATGCACCACAGCGACAGTTGGTGGGATAGCTTCCATCGGAATACAGGCGACTTCCTGAATGTGGTGGACCTCTGCGTTGTCTGGGGAAAAAGCAATGCCTTGTCCGGCCTCTATGAAAAACTCTCTTTCAGTAGCGGTCAATTTACCTGTTATTACAAAACATCTGACCGGGAAACCTGGGAGCGTTTTGTCAACGAGGAGATTTCAAACAATCACATTCTGGCTACCGATTATGCAATCAAGCGACGGATAAAAGATGTGCGCGTAGGCGATCAAATCCATTTTCGCGGCTATCTGGCGGAATACAGCAACTCGAAGGGTATGTATCGAAGCACCAGCACGGCGCGTACCGATACAGGCCCCGGCGCTTGTGAAACCGTTTTCATAGAGACTTTCGAGGTCTTGCGGCGCGGCCCCAGACTATGGCTGAATCTGCGCCGGACAGGCGTGGCCTTGATCCTGGCCTCAATTCTCTTTGTCCTTGTGTTTGTCTGTTTACCCGGACGCTTTCACGGCGAAATGGAAGTATCAAGCCCGTAGCGCCTCGTCAATGGCGGTGAGCGCCGCCGCCGCGCCTAGCGGCAACTGATAGGCGACATGATCGCTCAAATGAGTGCGTCCCGGATTGATTTCCACGCTCGGCATATTCCGATGAATAGCCAGAATGACCGGCTGCGCGATATAGGGAAACACGCTGGTCGTGCCGATGGAAAAAACCAGATCGAATCCTGCGGCAAGAGCTTCCTGATAACGGTTCAATTCATCCACCGGCAACATCTCCCCGAACAGCGTGACTTCCGGCCTGATGAATTTGCCGCATTGCGGGCAGACGGGCGGTAATTCCCGTCCGGCAAGGCTATCCACGGTTTCCCGAAAACCGCAGTATTCGCAGTACAGCCGGTGGACATTGCCGTGGATTTCTATCACATTCCTGCTGCCCGCCGCATAATGCAGCCCGTCAATGTTTTGGGTAAGCGTCATGACATAAGGCAATTCTTTTTCCCATGCCGCAATGATCCGGTGCGCGGGATTGGGGCCTACGGAACGGCAACTCTGCTCGATAGCGGCAATATATTTCCACGGTATTTCAGGACGACGGCGCAGCATCTCTCCGGAAAGCGCTTCTTCAATGGGCATTCCTTCATCGGTCAGGTCGTTTTCGTACAATCCGCCCAGCCCGCGATATGTGGGCAGCCCGGAATCGGCGGAAATGCCCGCGCCCGTGATGAAAAGAACGCGACGCGCATTATTCAAGAGCGCCGCAATTTCCCGGATAGCGGGCAGATAAGGAGCAAGATCGGCGGACATGGTAATTGTCTAAAAAGTATCCGCCCGGCAAGGCTGCCGTCGCGGGGCGTGGATTGCTGGCGGAGAGGGGGGGATTCATCGTGTGCTATGCGCGTTGGTGTTGAGGCGTGCTTTTTTCAAAGTGCCTACAGGGATGCCTACAAGAACAACACGACGAAACCAAGTTTTTTGTCAACATGACTTGCATTTTAGCGCACATGGAGCATAATTGCACATACGGAATGGACAAGACAATTTCAGACTCCAAGACCATGAGACCTTTTGAACACACGCCCCTCGCAGGACTCTCCCGCGCTGTGGAACTGGCGCAGGGTACTGTGTCGCTTGACGTGCTGCGCGAAATTGACCGCGCCGTTGATATGCTTGCGGATGCTGTTCATCGTATGAACGACGAGACGCGCCAGCTTCTTGACATAGCGGATAATGTTAAGGAACGCCCTGTTGTAAAGGGGGTGTTTCTGGATGCGGATGACCATGCGATTGACGCTTTAGCCAAAGCTGAAGTGTCGCTGAAAGAACGTTTTTCTGTTATAGCTGTCAGGCATGTCGCCATTGACCAGGATGCGGACTTAAGCTCGGAGCATCGGGAAGATTTGCACAGCGCCTATGAAGAATGGCAGGCTGCGGCAACGGCCAAGTTGCAAGTCATGCGGGTTTTACGGAACGCTATCATTGCTCATGACCTGGCCGCAGAGGACAGGGATTCGCGCCCGCGCTTTGATACTGTTGAGGAACTGCTTGCGGACTTGCACAAATGACAATCGTTGGCGCAGGCGGAGTCAGCATAACTTCCTGGCGTTCGCTGACCCGCTTCGATAAGGAGTACAGGAAGTTAGACCCGGTTGTACAGGGGCGCGTTGACAAAGCGTTGTCCAAGCTGGTGCAGACACCTATGCCTCCGGGTATTGACTTTGAGAAGTTGAAAGGCTATCAAGACCCTGGCATTTACACGATTCACGCTACAGGTAATTTCAAGGTTTCCTTTGAGATAGATGGTTCCGAAGCAGTTTTACGTCGCGTAGCCGTACATGACGATATAGACCTTAACCCGTAACGGATTAGCACTGGCTAATCTGAATAACCTAACAGGAGAATGAAATGGATAAGAAGGAATACAAAATTCAAAAAGGACACTTACTCGCCTCAATAGAGCGCCTGTACGACATGCGTGAGCGAAGTCCTGACGAAGACATCAAGGCTAATATAACAGCCATAATCAAAAATCATATCGAGAGCCTTTACAAGCTGGAAGGCGCGGACGCAGATGCGGCAGCCAAGGCCGCCGAGGACGAAACCAAAAAAAGATTAGGGCTTGATAAAGCCAGCGCCTATACAGCCAAACCATCAGCGGCCAGTACAGACAAGCCTGCGGCGAAAGCCCCGAAGAACCCGTGGAATCTCGAAGCCTTGCCTCCAAGCGTGCCCTATGGCGCGGGATGGGCGTTTGGGTTGCTGCTGATGTTTGGGTGGTGTTTTGGTATGATGCTTGTGGGGTACATTACATCTTTGTTTACCAATAGCGAAATTTGGCACGCTGGTGTGGTCTTGTGTTTCGTAGTGGGTTTCGGCTTCTGGGTAGTTCATCTTTATGAGAAATACGGCTAGGCCGAAGCGACAACCGAGCGGCTACTTCGGGTTCGTCAGGTACTTGATGTCAGAGCGCGTCGCGCCGTGTTTCGCCTTGGCGTCCTGTAGATAGCGCCATTGGTCGCGCAGGCTTTGCAGGGTTCTGAAGTCTCGGACTTCATATGCCATTTTGTACTGCCGCTTCAACCTTGCCGTCTCCCGCTTCCATGTATCCTCGCGGTCGCGGGCGTTACCCATAGCTTCGTATGCCAGGTTGTCCTTCATGGTCTGGAAACCAAGGGTCGTTGCGAGCATATAGCCAAAGTGGTAGTCCTTCGCCGAGTAGTACTCAACGCGCTGCTTGCCCTGCCCGCGCTCCAGGCCGTCTCTTCCTCTGACTCTTGCGCGAGCGTAGCCCGCAAATGGTTGCGGAGCTACCCTTGATATGGCCTTGGCTACGTCCCCCTTCTCCAGGGCTTCGTAAGCGTCCCCAAAGCCCAGTATCTTACCTACTGACGGACCTCCGTAATTGAGCAGGGTTTTGCTCAAACCTTCGCGGTCGCTGATTTTCACTTCGTCGCGGGTCAGGAACGGAGTCATGTCGCCCGCGCCAATCATTGACGACATATCCAAGCCCGCCAGGCTCGGAACGCCGCGCATGATAAGGTCGGCTCCCCACTCGTTGCCCGTGGCTTCGATAAGATGTTTCCTTACATCCTCTTTTGTCATGGGGTCGTCATCATCGCCAAACATGTACGCGAATATGCGCCCGATCCAGTCCGCGCCCGGCAGGCCAAGCACACCCGCGCCAAGTTGAAGCATCCCCAGCGAAAAGCCAAGGGCTTTACGCGCCGCGATTCTTTCCGCATTGGTGCGGTTGCTACGGAAGATCGCCTTGTGCGCCAGGTGTAAATAGAAGGTCATTTGAATCATCGGGAACTTCTTGAACTGCATGATGACGCGCAACGCGCCGCTGCCGCTTATCCAGCGCGGCGTGTTGAACGTGCTGTAGTCGCCCTGGGTCATGGTGATAACCTGCGCGGCGTAATCAATCGCCGTCTGCCTGGCTTCTTCCTTCGTCGCTGGTATGGCTTCGTTGCCAATGGGCTTGGCCTTTCCTTCCATGACCGCTTCCAGCCGCGCCAACTCCGCGCGGTAAGCGACAATGGCGGAGACGGCGCGGTTAAGCAGTTCAGACTTCGCCATTATGTCGGTTCCAACCCGCAGCGCCGCTTGCGCCGACCGACCGACTGCTGTTTTGGGCGGCTTGTTTATCCTGAATGTGGTTACGTCATGCAGGACGTTAATGTTTATCATGTTGCGGTTGGATAGCTCTTCTATGAGCAGTTGCACATCTTCGGGCAAGCCTTCCGCCCGACCAAACTCATGCAGTTTCTCTCTGATGCCTTCAACATCCTTGACGGAACTGAATACCTCGCCATAGGCGGTAACCATCATCTTGGCGATTTTTACAGAATCATGCTTCAAGGACAGGTAGGGGAGCGTCATCATCCACGGCTGGGTAAAGTTCTGCACGTAGTACGCGGGCTTGAACATCAGCGACGTGACGGCGTTGTACGACAGGGCGAACGACGTGAGTTTGTGCGTCTCCTCGAATGATTTTTCCACGCGCTTGATTACTTCGTTATACAGGCGCATCCGGGTATCGCGGCGTTCGCCCGCAGCCATAGCTTCTTTTTTGAATTCCCTGAATACTTCTTGCGTGCGCTGCCCAAACGAGAGTTCGGCGATATAACTGGCGTCCGTCTGGGCAGTGGCGGCGTAGGCGGCGAGCAGGTCATGGCCGGTGAGACCATGCTTGCCTGTGCGTTGCGCCCTGGCTTTACGCGCTGCGGCAAGCGTCAGATTGCTGGCGTAGGCGTCAACCAGCAGGCGGGTAAGAGCGTTCTTCGTGGTTCCTTTAACGTCAAACTCTTTCACCGTATCAAGCAGATTCAACGCGCCTTCAAATGGTAGCTCGCCCGTTCGGTTTATAAGTTCAATGGCAGGGAATACGTCGGTTTCCGCAATGGTCTCCTGCCAATCCCGCGCTGTTTGCTGCGCGTCCCTGTAGCTGTCAGTCCGGCGCATGAGATAGTGCTCCGGGTCTGTTTTCATCTTGTCGAATTTCTTTTGCAAGTCTTTCAGGGTCTCGGCGTCTCCAGACTCCTGGGCTTCTTTCAGGGCTTGCTCCGCCGTAAGGTACGCTTCCGACTTCCCTACAACAACATACTCTCCTACGCGGTTATGCGGGACGTAGTAGGGAAATTTGCTGGACTTGCGAAGGTCTGACACAACCTTGTCAAACTTCTCTTTCTTCTTCTCCAGGTCTTTCTTCAACGCTGCTTCTTCCTTGGCAAGCTCGGCATCCTGTTCTTCCTGCGACAGGAGCTTGCCCTTCTTGCGCTTGGCAAGTTGTTTCCTGCGATCTTCCAGGCGGGTAGCATTAGCCGCTTCCATTTCAACAAGCCGCTCGGCAAACTCGGCCTCTACCAGCGTGGCTATTTCCTCACTGGTATTGGCCGATTCCGCAAAAAGGTCTTTAACCAGTTTTTTCTGTTCGTCGTCAAGCGCCTTCCAGGCGGCAAGCATTTCCCGGACTTGCCTTTGCTGCTCTGGCGTTCGCGCCGTTTGCTTTTCTTCTCCGGTTTTCTTGTCGCGGGGGAACTTGAATAGCTCACTCTCCACCACAGGCTGATTCTCGAACACGCCCCCGAAGTTTTCCGGGGCTTCCTGCAACTGCGAGATTTGCAAGATCACATCCCATACAGGATTCTTGCCGTCTTTGGTGGGGCTTATCTTTTGCGATTTTGCCAGAAGTTTCTCGTGCCGGCGCAGGACTTCGTTGCGCTTGGCATCGGCATTGCCGAGCGCCGTTTTGACTGCCTCGCCGGACTTCATGCCAAGGTCGTTCATCCATTCAATAAGCGTGGTGGTGTTTGGCAGCGCGACCGCCAACTTGCCGACCCAGTTTTTAACCGTATCGGCAAATACCATGAACTGCTTGCCTTGCTTGTATGGCAGTTTGGCGGCCAGTTTTTCTGTCCGGTTTCTTGGCTTTGTTTTCCAATTCTTGTTCGCCCTGTCCGTCAGGGCTTCGGAGAACCGGCGGTTGTCCTCTATAAGGTCGTCTACTTCCTTTACGCGCTTGCTTGAATCCTCTATCGCCTTGTCTATCCGTTGCGCCAGATCGGCGTCCTTGATATTGGCAGGGGTTTTGTCTATAATGTTTTTTGTGTCTGATGCACGGGGCAGCGGCGCGTCAAGCGTCGCACTTTTGCCATCCTTCCCAAGCATACCTTGGGTTTGGGGGTATAGCGTGGTACGGGGCGGTTTCGCTGTCCGACTCTCGGCGTCTTGGTTTTCTACCAAGCGCCCTACGGCTCGCGGCGCACCTGGGGTACTGCCTGATTGGGTGTGCGGCGGGCGCGCTATCCAAGTCCTCGTGTCATCAGATACCTTTTCTATGCTTGCCAATTCAACGCTGTAAATTCTGTTTGTAACACCCAGCTTACGGCGCGGCAATGTTTCTTTTACCACCATATGCGCGACACGCGCCCCCTCCCTGGTGGTGAATGGCGTTGAGAACCGCTTGACAGACCGAACATGCGGTTGCCCGTCCTCGTCAGGGAATGTCCCGTCAAGCGTCGCGTTTTCCCACAGCGTCCTGATATGCGCCGCCGCTGCATAATGTTGAGCGCGTGAGAAACCATTGGCCTCACTCTTTTGCACCGCCTCGTTACTCACCAGCTTTCTCGCCTGCGTCGAGTTCACCTCCGCCACAATCCCCGTAGCCTTGTTGGTCATGGGAGTGTTGCCGAGCTTCTTCAACATTACCAAAGTCTCGGCAAAAGTCATGGTATCCACAGGCAGACGTACCGTCCCATTCGCCATATCCATCAGATGCTTGATAGCTATGCTCTCCAGTTCTTTTGGCGTCAGGGGGGCATCCTGCTTCAGTCCAAGGAACTCCCTGATTGTGCGGGCGACAAAGTCCAGCATATCCTGCGCCCACTTACGCAAGCCCAGGTGCGTCAGCTTCTTGTCCATATGGCGGCTTAGCGCGTATGCGCCAAGCTCCTCCGCGCCCCTGACGCCAAGACTTCCGTCGGAGTTACGATCCCTTGCGGGTATGGCCTCCAGGGCTTTCCTGACCCACGCCTTATCCAGTCTGGCTGTGCGAACCAGCCGTTCCATGAGCTTGTTCCAATCCCCCCTGGACTTCTCTGACAGGCTGTGCATAGCCGCGTGGAACGCCTCGTGCGCCAGTTCCACCATCTCCTTGCCCCTGGCGATGTTGTCAAGGAACAGGGTTATCTTGCCATCATGGAACATGCCCGTCACCGCGCCGTCGCGCTTGGATGCTATCTCCTCCGGCACGGCGGTAAGCAACTCCAGTTGGCCGGAGTTGATAAGCCGGTCAACCACAGCCTTGCCAAGATACTTTTCAAGACTGGCGCGGGCGTCAGCCACACGAGCTTCGGCCTGGGCTTTGTCAACCTTGGCCTTGTCTGTTTCGGAGAATTGTACGATGTTGTCATAGTTATATTCATGGTCGGTTTTGTAAATCCGCTCCTTTACGCGTTCCGACTGGTCACTGCGCGATTTATCATAAGCGTTATCAGCAGCCTCGCGGTCAGCCGGAGAGAGCGCGGCTCGCTTATCCAGTAGCTGTTTCTTTATCGCCTGGGTTTTCTCGCGGAGCGAACCATCGGGGTCTTTCTTTATGCCGTAGTCAAGCGAGTCCAGTTGTCTGTCCGCGCGCGCCAGTTCGTCCCCCAGAATTTCGGCTTCCGTTACTGGCTTCCACGCCTCGCGCGGTTTTGCTGTAGGCCACGTCGGCTTTGGAACATCCCATGTGTTTTTCGTCTTAATGAAAGTAATGCCGTCGTCGCCAAAGTCCTGATACACGCGGTCAGGCTGTTTTTCGCCCGGATTTTTTTCATCGTGCAGCTTGTTGCTCTTTTTTGCATAGGGCATCTTTTGCGTATCCGCCCACGCTTCGTCATAGCGTCGCTGCAATGTTGCCACGCGCTCGTTCAGGTTGTCTCGCGCCTTTTGTAGCGCCCGCGCCTGCTTACTATCCTGCGGATGCCTGCTGATAGCCTTGTCCAGACGCGCAACAGCGGTCTTCCCTGCGATGAGCGCGTGGTCAATTGCCTTGGTAGCAACGATTTCTCCGAGCGGGCTATCCACAGCGTTCTTGTTAGTGGATTTAAGGGCGCTATCCACCAGTTTTTTTGCCTCGTCAGCGGACTTCAGAAGCGCCGCGTCTTCGACCGCCATCTTTTTTGCCTTGGCCTCCGCCTCGGCTTTCGCCACTTCCCTAGCCGCCGCGTCTCGATGTGCTTTATCCTGTTTCGCTTTCTGCAAAACCGTGTTTGCCGTAGAGACTTTACCCTGCGTCGCCAAGCTGATAACGCTCTTAGCTGCCTTTGGAGTTATAAGCTCTGCCGCAAGGCTTCCATTCGCTTCATTGATGATTGCTTGCCCTGCGGGCGAAAGCGAACGCTCCTTCGTTTTTACAGGTGTCGGATTAACTACTGGAGCAAGAGCAGCTTCTGAAATAGCGGGCGGCGTTGTTTCAGATTCCGCAGCGGTTTCTGCAATAACCGGCTGAGCTATACTAAGGTTGCGCCCCGTGGTCGGTTGAGCTTGTTCTGTACTGGCGCCAGTACGGGCAGGCAGCGTTCCCGGCGGGGCGCTCTCTGTATCCGCCTTGAAATTCAGAGCGTCGCGCAGTATACTGGTTACGTCTCCTCCGGGCTTTTTTCCAGGTCGCTTAAGCGACGGCTTAGGTTCTGGTAAGCCCTTACGGAGGAGACCTTCTTTTGTAGTGACGCTGTGTAGGTACATACGCTGCGTGTTTACATCTTTATGCACTAAGGCGGTTACAAAGTTAGTTCGCCCGCTTCGCTGTATCGGCGCAGTTACGTAGTAGCTATCCATATCCTTACGCTGCTCGTGCGCAACCCAACGTCCTTTTTCAATAACATCCTTTACTGCGGCGAATGCGTCGGATTTAGCTTCGCTGATATTATGCCCAAGGGAATCCCTGACCGAACGTCCGTCTAACGCAACGTCCCCCAGTTCCGGGTGCGTAGCTTTCCCCCCTTGCGACTCAAACAGTTTGATTGCCCAAGCCCGAACCGCCGCAAACCCCCCTCGCGGAGCTACGCCTTTCTCTATGGTAGCTACCGGGTCGCCAGTCAAGAAACTTTGTAGCTGCGCTTTGTTCCAGTCTTCATAACTTAGCGTCGTCTCCCCCGCATCCACGGCGCGGTTGTACTCCTGGCTACGGTCAATAGGTACATCTACCCAGTCTTGCGGATTTGCTTGCGGAGCCGCCTCCAGTTCCAGGTTACGAGCAATGCGAGCGTCGTCAATCGTTACATGGGGGGCTATATGTGGCGGCGCGGCAGCTTCTTGTCCCAGAAGCTCTGGGGATAAAACAGGGGATGCCTGCGCCGCACTGGGGAAGTTATGATCTCGCCGGAACGCATCTTTCCACGCCGCGTCTATCTTGGCCTGGCTTGCTACACGCCGCAATCCCGCCGGAGCGCCAAACCCCGCGCCAAGCATTCCGCCCAGCACGCCTGCGTCACGATATGCGCGACGTACTTCCGGGTCAGACAAGTCAAGCGCCGCTGATAAACTGCGTCCTCCGGCCATGAGTTCAAGCATGGTCTGGTATATCTCCGCGCCGCTTTCTCCCAGACCAGTGCCGAGCGCGGCTCTGCCGACGTTGCCAAGACGACTTGCGCCCATCAGTCCGCGTGTCGGCCTGAAACCTCTGGCAACCAAGCCTTCCATACCAACTATATTGCCCAGGCCATGCAGCGCGGCAAGCCCAAGAAGCTGATTGTCGCTTACGTCAGAGTCCGCCTCTTCCTGTTCGCCTTTCAGAATGCCGTAGCTTGACGGTATTGAGGTAACGGGGATTGCCCCGCGAGCCAGTCTGCCCACACCTATTTCCGCCTGTGCCCGCGCCATAGCTTCTATCATCGGGATTTGCTTTCCGGCGTGCGACCTCGCTTCCACAATATCTTTCGCGCGGCGGAGAACGGCGGGACTCTCCCTGCTGGTCGTACCAAGGGCGGCTCTGCCTACAGCGTTACGGATTGCCCCTGTACTGGCCGCTTGCCCCGCCGCCCTCGCCAGAGCGGCTTTTGAGCCTAGCCCCCCTGTCGCCAGGGTTACGCCAGCTATTTCAGCCAGGTAGGGGAGCGTCTTGGCTCCGGCGACTTGCGCGACAGTAGCAAGGTTTTTCATCCCTTCCCAGCTTAAATCCACATCGTCAAGCGACTTTTGCTCCCTGGGGTCAAAAGCCGCGCCGACATCCGCCTTTGCCTGCCACGCATCCCCCCACGACCCGGACGTGCCAAGGTAGTCACGACTGAAGCGGCTTGCACCCGCGCCGTAGGATCGCGCCGCGTTTGCAAGCAGGCTGGGGTCGGTAAGCTGATAACCCACAGACTCGGCAATGTCCGTAATCGGCCTCCCCGACGCGCGGCTTAGGTATGCCAGCACTTCCTCGTCAGACTTACCCTGCAAATGCGGAGTCCGCTCTGCGACCATCTGAAGAACTGAAGCCATGTTAAGCGTCCTCTATATACGGCAGCGCCCGCTCTATAAGCCCGCGAACCTCCGCTTGAACCTTGGCTGCTGATTTGAACCCGCGCGATGTCTGAATCCCCGGCAGGAAGCGTATCCAGTCGTCCGGGCGGCCCGCGCTCTTTGCCTTGGCGACCGCCGTATTAACCGCGCCCTGTCCCGCATTCCACGCGGCAAGGGCTTTGCGTATATCCCCACCATTGGCATTCAGCTTTTCCTTGATGTACATCCCGGCGGCGGGAGCCATGACTGAATGATTATAGCGAATGTCTGTTTTGGGATCGCCTGAAAAATCGCCAGGTTGCACGTCAATACCCAGTTTTTTGAGCGCCGCCGTCGCAGTCTTCTCCGTCATCTGGTACGGCCCATGCACGCCAGTATAAGACTCGATGCGCCCGTCGTCTCCGGTGGGCGTGCCCTTGGCGGACTCCCCCGCAAAAATGCCGGTAACTGTCCCCCTTGGAAGCCCCAGGGTAGTTTCTACTGCCGTGTGCAACTCACGCAGGTCGCTCTCTGGCGGGTTGCGCCAGTGCGGGCCTCCGTCGGCCACGCCCCTTTGGCGCGAAGTATAATTTACCGCCTTTTTGAAGTCTTCAAGGGACATTGGACTGTCCGGCGATCCTTCGCTGTTGCCAAGCCGCCCCTGTCGCCTCTGGTTCTCCTCTGACCTATTCAAGCGTCTGCGATTGTCTGGTTGTTTGAGAGCGTCCTCTTTTTCCCAACGGTCATACGCGGACTCTATCGCTTCCAACTTGTCTCGTATCTTTTCCAGATCGGCGTCTGAAACCTTTTTTTGTCCTGTCAGCCCAAAAAAGTCAGTCAAGCTAGTTGATCCAACCTTTTCTGAGTCGGCAATCCTAAGAACGGTATCCCAAACTGTGTCAAAATCTGGACGCACACCCTCATTTACATCACGAGCCATGCGGTGAAAGGTATCCCTAAAAGGCCCTGGATCGTTACCCCCGAATCCAAGTATGCTTGGCCGGGACACAACAGCGTTCAAAGCCGCATCCAGGTCTTTGCGTGCGGTCTTTATGGCTTCGGGACTGCCTCTCGTAGAATCAATCAAAGCCTGCGCCTGTTGCTCCTTCAAAAGCGCAAGCGCGTCGTCATAGTGCGCCCCCTGAATAAACAAATTGTCCAAGGCCGCTCTGTTCGTTGCTGCGAACACTTTGTCGTTTTCGTCGGTAAGGTTGTCTTCCCAATCCTCTCGCGCCTTTTTATATATCTCCAGGCGCTGATTCGGTGTAAGAGTTGCAGGGTCAAACGTCTTGTCGTTCCCGCCCGAACCACCAGTGCCGCTGCCGCGCCCCCTACCTGACGAAGTAGTTTGGAATTGGACAAGCTGGGCTTTCGCGCGTTCGTACCGCGCATTAGCTGCTTCAAACTGTTTTTTGGCGTACTCCATACCGTCGGGGCTGTTCATCTCCCTTGCCTGTGTATAAAGGTCTTCGTACTTGCCCATCTCATCCCAGGCGGAGCTACTCTCTTTCCACAAGCGAAGTTCCATGTTTTTCCGGTCAAGGCTGCCACGCGCCTCGTCTACAGTCAATTCCGCTGCTTCCTGGTCTACCGGCCAGCGGCCTCTCTCCGCAGCCTGCTTGGCTTGAAGGTGCTGCCTGTCTTCCGCCGCTTCCTGTCGCTTTTGTTGTTCGTCATATACTGCATACGGGTCAGTACCCTTGCGCCTCGCAATTTCAATGTCTTGCATCTGACGCGCTAACCCCGGCAAGTCTTTCGTAGCGACATGCCGCGCAAGCCCCCCGCCGGGGTCAAAAAAGCTAAACCCGTCGTCGCCCGCCTGCATGGTGTATCCATGCTGCGCGGCAAGTTGCCCGGCGGCGTTAACAAAGCCGTCATAGTTACCAACCTCAAGCATAGAGTTCAGGTCTGCATACTTCCTGTATATGCCTTGTACATCTTCCGCCTGTTTCAGTTCCTTGACGCGATTCGCTTCCTGAACATTCCGGTCGTCGCGCATCCAACCCCAGTTCTCCTGGTTTCTTTGTTCCTGCGCCGCGCGGCGTTGGTTTTCATCATCACGCAGACGGTACTGCTGCATCCGGTGATGCTCATCCGCCGCCGCGCCAAGGGCTATGCCCAGGTGGTTCATGTTGATGCCCATGACTTATCTCCTTCGTCTGCCTTGCACCAGTCCGCCCGCCGCCATTTTCTTCTCGCGCTTCTTCTGCTTCTCGCGGCGAATCTCCAATCCAAGCTGATTAAGCCGGTTCAATGCGTCAACGCCAATCAATTTGACTGTCTCCGCATTCAGCATGTACTCGCCATCCGACCCCATAATCGGCACATCGTCGGATGTCTCCGTACCGGGGCCTGTCACCTTGCCGCCTTCAATCAGGCTCTTTCTCCTCTGGCGCGGGCCTTTCAGACCCTTGACCGCCTTGACCTCGCCGCCGTCGGCAAGGAAACTGGAGAGGAGCGCCCCTATCCCCGCGCCAATAACCGTTCCCAAACCCGGCACTACCGACCCCGCCGTTGCGCCTGCGCTCATGCCGCCAGCCGCGCCAGCGGCTGTTCCCGCGCCTGAAGCAAGCAAGGCTTGCGTAGCCTGGGGAAGTACTTGCGCCAGCGCGGCGTCCGCGCCCGCCCCCACTACGGCGTCTGTCGCCGCGCCCGCAACCGCGTCCGTCGCCAGGTTCGCAGCGGCTTCTTCTCCCCCCGCCGCCAACAAGTCCTTGCCAATTTCGGCTCCGCCTTCCGACATCCAGGGATGATTCGCCGGAGTTTCAACCGGGGCAGGGGCTTGCGTACCCGGTCTTGCGATCTCCTGCCCCAGATTATTACCTATGCGGCTTGCCGCCATCTTGCCAAAGGGAGGAGCGCCTTCGGGCGCTTCCGCCGCGCCGCCTTTCGGCACAGCGCCAGCGGACGCGGAAGACATAGCCATCGGGTTCTGGCGGCGAAGCCCAAACCCCCCGCCCGCCATTCGCATTGGCGACATGCCGCCGCCTACCATGCCGCCAAGGGCAAGCCGCTGTCCGCCCTTGAGGCCGCGTTTTCTGACCGGGCCGCCAGAGGCAAGCGTCAAACCAACGCTTTGCAGAATATCGTCAATGTCTACGCCCTGCAAAGCCTCCGGCGCTATCTCCGAGGCTTGTTCCAGAGTCGGAGACCATTCAGGCGTTAGACCTTTTGCAGCCGTGGCGTAGTCTTCCTGGGTAAAGTCCTGGTGCGGCGAGAGGTAGCCTGTCGGTTCTTCGACCGGAGCGCCGCCCGCCAGGTGCGCCGGGGGGCCGTACAGTTCCGGCTCCGGCAAAGGCATGGATTCAATTCCCGCCTGGTGGTCAACTACCGGAAATGCCTGTGCTGGCGACGACCCCGCCGCCGCGACCGGAGCGCCCTTATTGCCGAACCGATTTACCAGATACGTCTCAAGCCCCTTCATGGCTATTGGAGCGCCATACTGCAACAGCGAGCCAGCAATGGCGCGACCTTTACTCCGCCCGCCACTGCCGCCGCCGTACTCTCCCAACTCGTTCAGCTTGTACGGACGCCTGGCGATTGGCACAAGGCCGCCCGCCGCCATGCGAAGTCCGCGCGGCCTGTCGGCGCGAATCACGCCGCCGTCGGCAAACAGCTTTTCCGCCGCCTGTTGTCCGTACTTCCCGAACCCGGCGGAACCCGCCATGTCCTGCTGATTCTGCATGTTCGCCATGTTGGCGTACCCGGAACCGGCGGATGCCAAAGAGGATGTCGCAGTCGTCGGCATTCCGGCCAGCGTGTTATAGAAGTCATGCGTTCGCGCCCAGGTCATGTCCTCGCCCCGCGTCGCCGCGTCGTGCGCGGCAATGTTGAGTTGACTGGACAATCTGCCCGCATTGCCCAGGTCTAACCCGCGCAAGGACGCCGCAAAACGCGGGTCGTTGGGATTGACTCCCATGCTGGTAAGCTGCCGTTCAGTAGCCGCCCGCTCCATCGCGTTCGCCGAGGCGTTGTTGGCGTATGCCTCATCGCGCATTCGCTCGTATAACCTGCGCTCATAATCTCCCATGTTGGCATCGTCCACCATCTTGGCAAGGTTATAGAGCGTGTCGGGGGCATAGTTCGCGTATTGATTCCACATGCCCCTGGCGATGTCCGCCTGTGTGCCGAACAGCCTGTCCTGCTGCTGATAAAACGGCATATCGCTGCCGCCGCCACCTGATCCCATATCGTCCTCCTATTCAGTCAAATCCAGAACGGCGAGCCGCCTGTCTACATCAAAACCAAACTTTTCCGCCAGAGCCGCGCCGCGCCCGTGGGTTATGAACTCAATCCGATCGCACTCCAACTGCCTTGCCGCTTCCTTGACCTGCGGGAACAGCGCCTTTGTCGCGCCTCTACCGGCGGCGTAATGAATAACCAATGCCTTGCGCCGCTCGTAATTCTTTACGCCGACAACCACAAGAGCCGTGACCGCGCCGCCAGTTTGTTGAATATGTCATCCAGCGTCTCTTCCGCATGGTTGAACATGACGGCGCGCGCAAGCAGCCCCTCGATGGACTCGCCAAAGTGAGGGATGTTGATTGCCGGGAGATAGCCGATGTTCATCTTCGCGCCTCCAACGCTCTCACCCGGTCTTGCAGCGCGAGGAGTTCGGCTTGTAGCGCCAGCAGCATGTCGGCAAGTCTGGTTACGCTTACTTCCGACAATTCCGCGCCGGTCGTGAATCGCGCCCCGGTTTGTCCGTTCCTGGTCTGCCATGCGGTAGACAACGCCTGAAGGGCGCGGCGGGTCTCCGTATCCTTGATGGCTCCGGTCGGCACGCACGGCAGGGCGCGAGGAGTGACCGGCCTAGACACCTTGCAACTCCTGGGGACGGCTCCCCATCTCGAATCGGGTGACAACGCCCGCGCCTTCAAACTTTACCGACCAGCGTTTTTGCGACAGGGTCGCAGGAAGACGAAACACGGTCTCGCCGCTAACAACCTGCTGGGTATGAACTACTTTCCCGTCCGCGTAGATTGAAACAATGAACTCGCCCTCGCACAGGATGACCGCCGCCCCGAAGGAAACCTGTCGGGGAAACACATAGTCCCTGGAATGCCAGGTGAGGGGGAGATAATCCCCGACGAATCCGGCGGCGTATCCGCCTGATTCCAGACCGAAGTACAGGGTATCGTCCTCGCGCACGACGGACGCGCCAAGCGGACGGGAGGGGAAAGCAAGCCAGGTAAGCCCAGCCGGTTCTTCGAGGTCAAGCAGGAAGCCGTGCAGCGTATAGTCCGGCACGTTGGGATGTCCGCCGCTTGTCAGGCCGGTGAGGCGTCCGTCGTGTTCGGCAAAGATGAGTTCTTCCTTGTCGCCGGTCAGGAATTGGGAGAACAGGTTGCGCCACACTTCGCGGGTAAATAATCCCCGGCTAGAATCCAGTCTGGCCGTGCCGCCTTCTACGGATACAATGCCGTCGTGGGAGGCGTAGGCCGCCGCTCCCGCAACCCTGGCGGCGGAATGGAGCGACACCCCGGCCTGGTCGGCGTTTATGGCTTGCTGGGCGCAGCGTTCCGGCGCACCTTCAGGCTACCCGGCTGGCACTCATGGCTGACCGCGCAACGACTCTGATGGACGAGGGCGTTCTTCCGTTCGGCAGGGTCACGATAGCGCAGCGGCGTAAAGTACTGCCTGTTTTGTTCAACCTTTCGTCGTTGTACGCAGCGTCAAGTAAACAGTAAGGAGGTTGTATGGAACTCGCCGAGTTCTACAGCCTCCTCTTGCCCCGCGAGGGCTTTACGTGCCTGTTTGAAAAGGCGACCAAGCGCCATGTCTGGTCTGACGACCTGACTGACCTGGAGGCCAGGACACGCCAGTGCGCCTTCGCGTCCGCCGACTGGTATTTCGGCGTGGGCAGCTTTACCGAGCAGCGGCGGCGACAGGTAAACGTTTTACAAAAGAAGTCCCTGTATCTTGACATTGACGCGGGGGAAGACAAACACAGCAAGAACCCGGAGGAGACATACCCGACAGCGAACGCCGCCCTGACCGCCCTGCAAAACTTTGTCGCGTCTACCGGGCTTGCCCCGACCGTGATTGCTTCAAGCGGCGCGGGGTTGCATGTCTACTGGGCATTGGATGTTCCGGTGTCCGAGCCGGTCTGGAAAAAACTGGCGGCCAGGCTGCAAAACCTGGCTGACCGGCACGGCCTGAAAGCTGACCGGCAATGCACTATGGACTCCGCCAGGCTGCTGCGTCCGGTCGGCGCGTTGCATGGTAACGGCAGGCGGGTTACGGCGAAGCGTTTTCATGGCGAGTATACGCTTGCGGAGTTAGAGGCGGCGCTTGACCAGGCGTTGAGCGGCAAGAAGTTGACAATACACATGTCGGAAGTTGACAAAACCCAGGGCAAAAGTTGTCAATCACTTGATCGTAGAGACATATCAGGCGACATCATTACGCCGCTTGACGGCGGGGTGATCCGGTGCGGCGAGCGTAACGGCACGTTGTTTCGTTTGGCGGCGGGTTATCGCGCCCTTGGACACAGCGAGGCGGAAATACTGGACTTGCTGCGAGAGGATAACAAGCGCTGCGAGGCTCCGGTGGCGGATGATGAGCTTGCCGTCATAACGGGTTCGGCCATGAAGTATGAACCCAACACGGCGGCAACGCCGCCGGAGGAAGGCGAACAGTTGCCGCCGGGGTTTCCGAACCTTGCCGCGTTGCCGGGGAAGTTTTCGGTACGCTGGGGCGCGGACGGCGAGCCTTTGCTCTGCGGGTTTATGAATGCCGACGACGAAGACGGCAAGAAGGTTCTTACTTCGTTTGTGCGCGGTGGGCTTTTCTATCTGACGCAATGGTGTCTGCCTACATGCGGCACGGTAGCGAAGGCTGACGAGGACATTGAAGCGTATGCCGAGTTTCGCTTTCGTTCGCAAAAGACGCGTTGGCAGACGGGGATTATTCCCGCAGGACTGTTGGCCGATCCGGGGGCGCTGGCGAAGCACCTGGCAAAGCACAACATTCATTTGATTACATCGGGCGCGAGGAACAGCGCCTTGTTGAGGAGGTATGTGATGACGCTACTTGACGCTGTGCGGAAGCGGGCGGACTCGATTCCGGCGCGAGTGTCCTTCGGGTTTCAGATATTGCCGGAAGGCGGGATGGCGTTCGTGCATGGCGGCTTTGCCGCGACAGCGGGCGGTTTTCGACGCGCTGTGCCTGGCAAGCATTTACGTTCGCTTGTGGAAGGTTTTTCTGTGCCATGCTTGCGCGGCATTGAGCCGGACGAGTTTGGCGTCTATGCCGACGCTGATGTTATACCTTGCCTGACGGATGCCGCGCGGGGGGTAGCGCATGGTTTTGCCGAGGCGTACCCGCTTGCGGCGCACGCGCCTTATCGGTTTGCCGCCGCCATGACCGTAGCCGCGCCCCTGATGGTGTTCTTCGGAGAGTTCCTGCCGGACGAGCAGCCTGATGTTTTGCCGAGCACGGGATTTGGTTTGAATCTGTACTCGCAGGATTCCGGGCGGGGCAAATCTGTGTTGCAGATGCTGTGCGCTTATGCGATGGCGCATCCGTCGGCGCTCGCTATCTCCGGCGCGATAGCCGGGGGCGGGAGCGGCACGTCGCCGACAGCGGTGATGAGCACCTTGAAAGCGCTGGCCTCGTACCCGTTGATTTGCGACGAAATAACCAACAGCGACCCGGAAGCGTTATCGGCTGTGTTCTATAGTTTGTCGCTGGGACGCGAGAAGCGAAGGGCTACCCAGGTGGGCGGGCTACTGGACTCCGGCAGGTGGGCTACGATGGCGTTGTCGTCAAGCAATGTCTCGATACGGGATTTGATGTCCTCGGTGCGCTCTACCGGCAGCGCGGAGCAGTTGCGGTTTCTGGAGATTAATCTGGATACGGCGGACGGCGCGGCCTTGGGCAGCGATTTATCAGTCATTCAGGGGATTGTCCGGCGGCGCTTCGCTCCCAACCGTGGGGCGATACCGCTGTTGCTGGCTAATTACGTGGTTCGCAACCCGGCGAGCGTGTCGGCGGCGGCGGTTCAGTTGCAGACGACGGTAGCGGACAAGCTGGGCTTGCACACCAAGGAGCGTTTTTACGCCAGGGCGTTGGCGGCGGCGCTCCTGGCGCAACGAATTCTGGACACCTATGGGGTTTCCCTGTTCTCTGACGCGGACATCGTGGCGGGCTTCAAGAAGGCTTTGAAGGACAGCCGTGAGCATATTGACACGTCGGTTCTTGTTGGCGCGGAGTTGTTTCGGGAGTGTCTGCGCGCGCTTGACGGCAGCATCATCAGGACGGACACGCTGGGAGACATGCGGGCGGGTCTGGGGGCAATGGTGTACAACCCCAACGTGCGCCGCCCGCTGGCGGGGCGATTCGTCGCCGCCACAAACACGCTTGTGCTGTCGCGGGGCGCGGTAAAACGCTGGTGCTCGGAGTCCCGCGTGTCGTTCAAGCATTGGCTGGACGCCGCGACGCAATGCACTACGCCGCTTCCGACGCTTGCGGAAAGCGAAGGAAAGTTCAATCTGACCGTCGGCATACCCGGAGAAGCGCCGATACAGTTACGAGCCTTGACGTACCGGCTGCGCGACGAAGACGCTTCGCTGTTGCCGGAGGGACACGTGGCGGAGGTTGTGCCTATGGAACGGAGGGTGGAGCAATGAGAAAGCCGGAGACTGGATTCATAAACAGGGTGAATGACCGCTTGCCGATTATGGGGCGGGCGGGGTCTCGCGGGGCGTTGACGCGGTTTGCCGCGCCGTTGCTCTACGAGAAGCTCAACACGATGTACAAGGCGGGCTTGCCTGATAGCTGGTACGGCGGCAGGAAGCGGGACGCCTGGGTTGAGTACAAGTGGTTGCCGAAAGTCACGAAGTACGGGGTGCGCCCGTCGCAGTACATGACGGCGGCGCAGATGGCCTGGCTTGGCAGGCAATGGGCGGCGCACCGGCTTTGCCTGGCTGTGCTGGGTACGCCGCAGGGCGTGCTGGCGGCTCTGCCGGAAGACTTTGAAACCACGTTCATGCCCGGAGATATTGACGAAGGGCAGGAAGCGCAGTGGGGGTATCCGTTGACCGGGCAGTTTCTGCCGCTGCCGTTGTTTGTTGAGAAGTTTTATTTGGCCTTGGTTTGAAAGGAGAACGAAATGCAAATGGTACTGATTGAATGGCTTGACAGCCGCAGCCCGTTCAGCGGATGGGAATGGCTGGACGAGCGCGAAGACCCGCAGCCGAGTACATGCACGACAGTTGGCTGGCTGGTAAAGGAAAGCGCCGACGGGATTTTGGTAGCTCCGACTATTGCGGACGTGGATGCTGATGCGGCTGTGCAGATTTCCGGTGGAACGGTGATAGCCCGTAGAGCGATTACCAGGATACAGGAGCTTGTGCCGATTGTGAATCGCGTACTTTGGCCGGAGCCGTGTCTACCTGATACGGGAGCGTGAGCCATGAAAAAGCAACTGGAACAACCAGACCGTGTTGTGTGGCGGCCTGAAGTTTGCAGCAACGCGGGCGTGGTAAGCACGACGCTGTCTCGCTGGATGCTGGAGGGCAAGCTGCCTAAGCCGGACGTGTACATGACCCGCAAGCGTTATGGCTGGCGCTTGTCAACCTTGCGGAAGCACGGCGTCAACTGGGTATGAGCCAGTCTGCCCAGGCTTGCATCATCTCGCGGCGCAAGGGCAGGTACTCCGCTTTGTTGTACGCGGCTCTGACCTTGTTATCCGGCGTGTGCGCCAACTGACGTTCAATCGCGTCGGGGGCGTATCCGCGCTCGTTCGCCCAGGTGCTTGCGATGGTACGCCAGCCGTGACCAGTCATCCGACCCTTGAATCCAATGCGGGCTATAAGGTACAGGATTGCGTTTTCAGACATGGGTCTGTCGAGACGATGCGGGGCGGGGAATACGTAGTTCCCGGCGCTTCGCAACTGCATTTCGGCAAGTATGGCCTGTGCCTGTCGGGAGAGGGGTACGATGTGTTCCCGTCGCCGTTTCATTTTTGCGGCGGGTATGACCCAGGTGTTGTCGTCAATGTCGTCCCACGTCATTGTTCTTAGTTCGCCGGTTCGTACCCAGGTCAGGGCAAGCATCCGACAAGCCAGGACGCTGTTCAAGTCTCGCTCCAACGCGAGGCGTTCCAGGAAGTCTGGCACTTCGCGCAAGGATAGCGCGGCGAAACTTTCCACGGGGTTTTTTCCAAATGCCTTCTCTGGTCTGATTGAGGCGGCGGGATTTTCGGTTGCGTGACCGTTTTCGATTGCCCAGTCCCATACTTGTCCTGCCCACATTCGCACCTTGCGGACGTACTCATATTTTCCGGCGGCGTTCATGCGTTGCAGACAGGCGAGCAGGTCGTTACGAGAGATAGCCCCGATAGGTATGTTTCCAAGACTGGGGTACAAGTGCATAGTGAGGGCGCGGGAGGCGTTGGTTTTATATCCGTCGGATACATCATTACGCCCTGACCAGTATGCGGCGCAGGCGTCGGCGAAGGTTGGGGTTTTGCGCTTGCTGTGGCGCTCCGCCATTGGACTGTCGCCGGAACGGAGAGTTGTTTTTAGGGCGGCGAGTTTTTCACGCGCAGCGGCCAGGGAGATTTCCGGGTATGGGCCAAAGGCAATGGTTTGTGGTTTGCCGTGCAAGCGGTATGCGACGCGCCAGAACTTCCCGCCGGTTGGAGTGACGTAGAGAAAAAGACCGCCGCCGTCAAAAACCTTGTATGCTTTCGGTAGTGGCTTCAGGCTTTTGATTTGTTGGTCTTTGAGTTTGTTTGTAGGCATTTCATTCCTTGGCATGGACGATGCCGACAATTATACCTACGCGAAAGTTGCAATGAACAGTTTTTTACAACGAGCAATCGTGAGCAAACGCAACGAAAAACAACATCTAAACCCTTGTTTTTCTGTGCATTATCGCAAGGAACCGCATCTAATCGGCTCCTACCACAATCAGTTCCTGGCGGAGAGGGGGGGATTCGAACCCCCGTCAGGGATTACCCTGAACACGCTTTCCAGGCGTGCGACTTAAGCCACTCATCCACCTCTCCGTGGAAGCCTCGCATTCTAACAAAACAGAAGCGCATATCCAAGCCTTTTGCCGTAACAGGGGGAAAAATGGCTGATCCGGATCGACTGCGTTGGCTGGCGATAGGCGCCGGGCTTTGCCGGTTGGTAAAGTTCGTATGGGCATGAAAAAATAGTCTGAAAATTAATGGCGATTTTCCTTGTCCGAAAATCATCCTCGCTTTGTCCGGAAATCGAACGAGCTTTGCTATTTTTTTCGGGGAAAAGAGTTGAGTCACCCCGGCCTGAAGGCCGGAGATTCCTCGACACAGGTTAGAGAGCCAATGCTCCACAAAAACAACTATCTCGCCCACCTCGCCATTCATTTCGAGGATTGCTCTCGATGCGTGTTCAAGTTGGGCAAGCGAAACGCGAATCCCGACATAGCTGGAAAAGGAGGCGGCAAGCCCGCGAATGGGTTTTTTGCGTTGGCGCACTCCTTTAAAATCAATGGCTTACAAAAGCCAATGACCTTTATGACCGACGAGAGAGCGAAGACCTGCTTACCATTTCCCTTTCATCTTCTGAATCAGGCTTTCAAGCTCTATAAAGAAGTTCTTGGCGGCATCCTCAGGAAGCTGCACATCCAATTTAACTCTTCTCTTGTCGGAATCGGGATAGCGCATGACGCGAAGATTGCCAACCTTTGTGTCGCCCAAATGAATCAAGGCCGTCCGCTCTTTTTTTGCCCGAACAGGCGTGCTGGCAATTTTGCGACACTCAACTCGAATGCGCCCGATTAGCTGTTCCCCGGAGAGATTTTCCGCGACCAGCTCATTGGCAAGCAAAACAGCCTTATCTTCACCAAGTGATGAGACAGCATTGTTCAGCATTTCGGCTAATTCGACGGTGAATTTATCCGGGTTTTGCGCGGCTATATTGAAAATTGCCTTGGGCAACTCCCTGAATGACTTCAATTTGAGTAGTTTGCGCGGAGTGTTGAACCCCATTGCCGCCATTATCGCGCCCTGGCTATAGCCTTCCTTGTCCTCAAGGTCAGCGACGATTGCGGCATGATCCATATCGGTCTCTGCCAACGTGTCATTGTGGAGGCGGCTTAACCTGACCAGCACGAGAGGAACATTCGAATTCAGCGTGGGATCAATAATTGCATCCAGGGCTGACCAGCCCAAAGTCTTGGCCGCCAGAAAACGGGTCACTCCAGAGACGATCACAAATTTCCCATGAAAATCTCCTGTCCCGCGGTATACCCGCAGAGCTTCCCTTTGCCCATGCGCGGAGAGTGATTGGGCAATCTCCTTGATTCGCCGTTGTGTTCGGAAGCGCCTAGAGTTGTAAGGGGATGGAACAAGCAAGCTAATGGGTATTTTTTGGGCAACAGCAGGTTGTTTGGCAGCAGGCTGTTTTTGAGCAGTAGCAGGCGGTTTTTGAGCGGCAGCAGGCTGTTCAGGAATTTCCTGGACATTCTCTGCCGCTACGGCAGCAGACTCTGAAGAGTCTGGCGTAGGCAAAACAGGGACATGCGCCGCCGCTTTGCCCTGGCCTTTGTTTTCCACATCGTGTCGGCTCATGTTGCGTTTCTTCCTGAAATGAATCCGAGAGAGCATATCGCATCATGAAAGCCTCTCGTAAAATCGCGCGCAAGCGCAGACTTCCAACGGACAGGGAGCAGAGATATTTCACTTTGCATAAAGTCAGTCATCGCTTGTTTGCTTCCGTTCTCAAAAGCGTACTGCTAACAAACTAATCGGGGCAAGGCTACCCCATTGGCACGAGGCATGTCAAGACCGTATATCAATTGTTTACCGTAATTTCAACATAGCGCCAACAGCGCCACAGCCCCAGCATCCCGACAGGAAAACCATCATCCGACCATGCCGGATGTATTTTTTGGCATCTGCTCAATTGACTGATAAAAGATGCAGGCGGCTGCGTCCAGCCCGCGCAAGCAGTCATTCCCGACCAGACGCTTGTGGATGACGCCCATGCAAAATTGAGTCACCACATTCTTCAGGCCGGGGATTACTCGACACAGGTTAGAGAACTTTCGGATCCAAAAACAACTATCTCGCTCATCTCGCCATTCATTTCGAGGATTGCGCTCGATGCGTGTTCAACTATGTCGCAAGAGCAGAACCGGCTTGCCTCTTTTGAGGCGCAGGTAGCGGACTTTTGCCATAATTTCGCTATCAGGCATAATGCGGCAAGCCCATTTTTGCCGGTTTTTGGCTATGACCTTTGCCCCGCCTTCCATTTCCTTCGACTTTTGCGCCTTTCTCCCGACCTTGCCGGAATTGCCCGGTGTCTACCGGATGCTGGACGCGAAGGACGAACTCCTATACGTGGGCAAGGCCAAGAACCTGAAGCGGCGGGTGTCGTCCTATTTTCAGAGGCGTTTGTCGAGTCCGCGCATTGCCCTGATGGTCAGCCGAATCGCGCGGATCGAGACAACCGTGACCCATTCTGAGGCAGAAGCGTTGCTCCTGGAAAACAACCTCATCAAACGCCTTTCCCCGCGTTTCAACATCCTGTTTAGGGACGACAAGTCCTATCCGTACATTGTCATCAGCCGGGGCGATTTTCCGCGTCTGGCCTTTTTTCGGGGCGCTCCGGGGAAAAGAGCGGATTACTTCGGCCCTTTTCCTTCCGCCAATGCGGTACGCGAGAGCATCCAGCTTCTGCAAAAAATGTTTCGCCTTCGCACCTGTGAGGATTCCGTATTTTCGCACCGCTCCCGCCCTTGTCTGCTTTACCAGATTCGGCGCTGCTCCGGGCCGTGCGTGCCCAATCTGGTAACGAGGGAAGATTACGCGGATGACACGCGCCATGCAATCTGGTTTTTGAGCGGACGACAGAATGAAGTGATGGCGCTGTTGAAAGAAAAAATGGAAGCCGCGTCTTTACGACTGGCTTTTGAGCAGGCGGCGTTATATCGCGATCAGTTGAAATCGTTGCGACAGGTTCAGGAACAGCAATTTATGGACAGCGGCAAGGGCGAGGATGCCGATGTGATCATAGCTCTGCGTGAAAATGGGCAATTGTGCGTCAATCTGGCAATGGTTCGGGGCGGACGGCATTTGGGCGATCATCCCTTTTTTCCGGCCTGGGACGGGGAAGCGACGCCAAAAGAAGCGATTGCCGCCTTTATCAATCAGCATTACGCCTTGCATCCCGCGCCTCTTCGCCTCATTCTGTCGCCCTTGCCGGACGAGGAGGACGAATGCGTCGCCACGCTGGAAGCTACAGGACGGACGACGACCATGACGACAGCCAGACTCGCCGCGCATCGCGCCTGGGTAAGCATGGCGGAGCAAAATGCGCGCCTTGCCATTCTGGCAAGGAACAGGGAAGGCGGGCGTCAGGCTGAACGCCTGTCGGCATTGCAGGAAACTCTGGAACTGCCGGAAATTCCCCGCCGGATCGAATGCTTCGACATCAGCCATACCCAAGGCGAATTGCCGGTGGCTTCCTGTGTGGTCTATCAGGCCGAAGGGGAAAATTCGACCGATAGCGGCATGAAGAATTCCGCCTATCGCCGCTTCAATATCCGCGACATCGAGCCGGGGGATGACTATGCGGCGATCCGACAGGCAGTAATGCGCCGTTATGCAAAAGCCGTCGCGGGAGAAGGCGTGATTCCCGACCTGATTTTGATTGACGGCGGCAAGGGACAGGTCGGCGCGGCAATGGAGGCACTACAGGAAATCGGACTTCCTGATGTGGCGCTGGCAGGCGTTTGCAAGGCGGAAGGACGCAAGGCCGGGGCGGAATCCCTGGTCTTTACTGATGGGCGGGGAGCATTACAGTTAGGCGCGGAACATCCGGCATTGCGCCTGATACTGGAAATCCGCGACGAAGCGCACCGTTTTGCCGTTACCGGACATCGCGCGCGACGCGGCAAGGCAAGAAAACAATCCCGCCTGGACAGCATTCCCGGCGTGGGCGCGGCAAGACGCAAGGCGCTGGTCAGCCGCTTCGGCGGCCTTGCCGGAGTCGCGGAAGCAAGCGTGGAACAACTGGCGCAAACGCCCGGCATCGGGCGGGCATTGGCGGAAGTCATCTACGAGGCTTTGCATTGAGACGATTGATTAATTAATAAAATCAATCATATAGAAAGTAAACTTAAAGTATTACTTGAATATATATCAAGCGCAATCCTTGCCGGTTATATAGAGTTTTCCGCAAATAAAGCTACTATAAGGGGAGCTAACCGCGCCGCTGTAGGGGTTAAAAATTTTTAATCCCTACGCCGCAAGCGGGCGAGTGGGTGTTGTAGGGGCGAACCTGCGTGTTCGCCCGATGTTGGGCAGACACATAGGTCTGCCCCTACGGCGGTAACACAGCGTTGGACGATAACGCGGCATGGTTTTAGCCCCCTTTATAAAAAGGATTGCTCACTTTATATTGATTGTGGTATTATGTTATATATCTGTTTAATCTGAATGAGGAGGAATCGTATGCAATGCACCCACTGCGGTAGCGTGAGCTACGTCAAGAATGGTTCTTACAAAGG
>WRMF01000021.1 GCA_009777245.1 Betaproteobacteria bacterium | reverse complement strand
GCCCCGGCAAGGCGGCGAATGCGGGCGGCGTTGCGACTTCGGCTCTTGAGATGAGTCAGAACTCCGCGCGGCTTTCCTGGAGCTTTGAGGATGTGGATGCTCGTCTGAAAGGCATCATGGAAGGCATTTATCACAACGCGGCCAACGCGGCCAGGAAATGCGGCCATCCCGACAATTTCGTGGTGGGTTCCAATATCGCTGGCTTCCTGAAGGTTGCGGACGCGATGATGGCGCAAGGCGCTGTTTAACGCTCGCTATCACACTCTCCCGCTTGCGGTTGCGCCGCAAATGCCTTTCTCCCCTCTCCCATTTATGGGAGAGGGGAGAAAGCTGTCTGCAAGACCACTCTCCCTGCCTTTGGCTGCGCCGCAAGCGAGAGATGGAGTAAAGCGCGCTCCCCGGTTGTCTCGTTATTTGCATAGATCAGGTGTGTTCAGCGTTTAGCCAGTTTTCTTTCACCACAAACACAAGCTACAAATACCGCGCCGTTTTTTGCTGCGACGCAACAATTGCCTGCAAAATTCTTTTGGGCGGCGCATGTGACCTTGTGTATAAGCGATATTTTGCTGATACTGCAATGCAGCAAGGCTGATCCTTGTAACGTTGTCTCCTTTCCACCTTGTCGCAGGCGGATGCTCGTCGCGCAGTTTTTTGAAGGAGTTTTACAATGGCTGCAGAACACTGTACTTCACCCGGAAGAACACGCTGGATCGTTCTTTTTTCCCTGCTGATTGCGATCAGCATCCTTGGTCTTTTCATTGACGAACCGTCGTCCCTGTTCCAGTTGGACGAAGAGACCGCCAAACTGCTCAACAATGCGGACATTGCCTGGCTGATCACAGCGACAGGGCTTGTGCTTCTGATGACGCCGGGGCTTTCGTTCTTCTACGGCGGGATGGTTCGTTCCAAGAATGTCATTTCGACCATGATTCAGAGCGTGATGGCGATGGGGATGATCAGCATTGTCTGGTATGTCGTCGGTTTCAGCCTGGCGTTCGGTAATAGTTGGCACGGCCTCGTCGGAGACCCCCGGACATTTTTCATGTTCCAAAACGTCGGCGCAAGCCCGCTTGGAATCGAAGGGCTTGAGTTGACGATTCCGCTTGCCCTCTTCGCGTTGTTTCAACTGAAATTTGCGATCATCACTCCGGCGCTGATTACCGGATCGTTTGCGGAACGAATCCATTTTTCGGGCTACCTGATTTTCATGATTTTGTTTTCGCTGCTGATCTATGCTCCTCTTGCCCATTGGATATGGCACCCGGAAGGAATTTTGGGCAACATGCTGGGCATTGAAGATTTTGCCGGCGGGATCGTAGTCCACGCCGCTTCGGGAATCGCCGCGCTGGCGGGGGCGATTTATCTTGGACGGCGGCATTACACAGGAAAACATGTTCCGGCAAATATGCCGATGGTGCTTCTCGGAGCCTGCCTGCTCTGGTTCGGCTGGTTTGGCTTCAACGGCGGTTCTGCTTTAGGCGCGAACGAAGAAGCGGTCAAGGCATTTTTGAATACGAATATGGCTTGCGCTGCGGCGATGATTGCCTGGGTTCTCTTCGACACGGTACGCAATCATAAGCCGTCCGGTATGGGACTTGCCATCGGCGCGGTTGTCGGACTCGTTGCCATCACGCCGAGCGCCGGTTGGGTAACGGTAGGGCAAAGCGTCTTCATCGGAACCATAACGGCGATTTGTTGCAACATCGCCGTCCACTGGAAGAACAAGGGTTCTGTTGATGATGCGCTTGATGTTTTCCCGACGCACGGGATCGGCGGAATCATCGGAACTATTCTCGCGGCAATTTTCGTGTTTCACGGTGAAGGGAGTATGGAGCATTTCTGCCATATTCTTAACCACCTGCTCGCGGTTGCCCTTGTATTCGCATACACGTTTGGCGGCGCTTATCTTCTCTTTTGGGTTATTGACCGGATGGTCACCATGCGGGTTTCGATCGCAAGTGAAATCATCGGGCTTGACCGCAGCCAACACGGCGAGGCATACACGATTGTTGAAGACGAAAAGTTGTTTGAAAAGGACACGCCATCGAATGGATAAAGTTCAGATGAGGCTTGTTCCTGACGGCGCAGCGCCGCCTGGAACAAGCCGGAACTGAATTCAGAGGGGTTTAGGTTAAAGCGCATACACTTTTTCGCCAGGCGAAAATCCGGCGCGGCAAGCCCTCTCCCCCAACCATTATCCCGCTTGCGGCTGCGCCGCGAGAGAGTGTGACAACTCGCGGCGCGACCAAAGGCAGGGGTGACTCAACCGAAACCGCTCTAATCTTGATGGAGGAATGCCAATGCAAAAAGCTGAAACTCGCGTTCTTACCGCGCACGTGCCGGTTTCGCTTGCCGAAAAGGTCGACCGCCTGGCAAAGCGTGCTGAACGTTCGCGTGGCTGGATCATGAAGCAGGCGCTCTCGGCCTGGGTTGCCCAGGAGGAAGAGCATGACCGCCTGACCCATGAGGCATTGACCGATGTAGACGCAAATCGCGTCATTGACAATCAGGCGGTTGAAGCGTGGGCTGATAGTCTGGGCAAGGCGCTGCCATGAAGCTGAAATGGACAAGCACGGCGCATTCCGACCTGATGCGCCTGTACGAATTTATGGCTCCCGTGAGCAAACCGGCTGCCGCGCGGGCAGTGCAAACGTTGACCAGGTCGCTGGTCGTTCTGCTTGCCAACCCGCGAATCGGGCAACAACTATCCCAGTTTGAACCGCGCGAAACGCGGCGGATTTTGACTGCCCGATACGAAATCCGCTACGAGATTCAGGACGAGACGATCTACGTGCTGCGCCTCTGGCATGAACAGAAGTCAGAAATCAGGAGCCATCTCTGACCCCTACTCCTTCCGATGCGCGGCCAGACGTTGCCAGGTATCCACCACGGTATCAGGGTTCAGCGACATGCTTTGTATCCCCTGATCCATCAGCCATTCGGCAAGGTCGGCATGGTCGGACGGACCTTGTCCGCAAATACCAATGTATTTTCCCTTCCGGTTTGCGGATTCAATCGCCATCGCCAGGAGCTTTTTCACCGCAGGATCGCGCTCGTCAAACAACGCGGCAACCAGACCGGAATCTCGATCAAGCCCCAGGGTAAGCTGGGTCAGGTCGTTGGAGCCGATGGAAAAGCCGTCGAAAATATCCAGGAATTGATCCGCCAACAGCGCGTTTGAAGGAATCTCGCACATCATGATGAGTTGCAATCCGTCCTCGCCCTGCTTCAAGCCGTGTTCAGCCAGCAAGTTCACAACGCTTCTGCCCTCATCAGGAGTACGCACGAAGGGAGCCATCAGCTTGACGTTGGTCAATCCCATTTCTTGACGCACCTTTTTCATGGCGCGGCATTCCAATGCAAAACAATCACGGAACGAATGCGCGATATAGCGCGACGCTCCCCTGAAGCCCAGCATGGGATTTTCTTCTTCCGGCTCGTAAAGCTCGCCGCCTAGAAGTTTTCGGTATTCATTCGATTTGAAGTCCGAGAGCCGCACAATCACGGGCTTGGGCCAGAAGGCAGCGGCAATGGTCGCCACACCTTCGGCAAGTTTCTCCACAAAAAATTCCACCGGACTGAAATAGCCTCTGGCACGGCGCTCGATCTCCTCGCGCTCGTCAAGAGGCAGACGCTCAATTTCCAGAATCGCCTTGGGATGGATGCCGATCACGTTGTTGATGATGAATTCCACCCTCGCCAGACCAACACCGGCGTTGGGCAGTTGGGCAAACTCAAAGGCCAACTCGGGATTGCCGACATTCATCATGATGCCCACCTGAATATCCGGCATGGCGGAAATATCCTTCGAGACGACTTCGTAATCCAGCCTGCCCCGATAGATGTGTCCGGTATCGCCTTCGGCGCAGGAAGCGGTAACAACCTCGCCTTGCGACAAGGTTTCAGTAGCGTCGCCGCAGCCGACAATGGCAGGCACGCCAAGCTCGCGAGCAATAATGGCGGCATGACAAGTGCGCCCGCCCCGGTTGGTGACAATGGCAGCGGCGCGTTTCATCACCGGCTCCCAATTCGGATCGGTCATGTCCGCCACCAGCACGTCGCCCGGTTGAACCTTTTCCATGTCTTTCGGATCATGCACGATCCTGACCGGGCCGACGCCGATTTTCTGCCCGATAGCCCGCCCCGAAGCCAGCGCCTTGGAAAAGGATTTCAGGATGAATTTTTCCTGGCGACTGCCGTCTTCCCGCGATTTCACGGTTTCCGGTCGGGCTTGCAGAATGTAAATCCTGCCATCCACGCCGTCCTTGCCCCATTCGATGTCCATCGGGCATCGGTAATGATCCTCAATGACGAGGGCGTAACGGGCAAGCTCTTCCACATCCATGTCATTGATGGAAAAACAGTTGCGCTCGCCCTCCGGCACCATTTCTGTAACGGTGGATTTACCCGCGATTTTTTCATCGGTAAACACCATTTTTATCATCTTGGAACCCAGGTTTCTGCGTACCACAGCCTTCTTGCCCGCCCGCAACATGGGCTTATGCACATAAAACTCATCAGGGTTTACCGCGCCCTGCACCACGGTCTCGCCCAAGCCGTAGCTTGCGGTGACGAACACGGCGTCACGAAAACCCGATTCGGTATCCAGCGTAAACATCACGCCCGACGCGCCCTTGTCGGAGCGCACCATCCTTTGCACCCCGACAGATAACGCAACATCGGCATGGACAAACCCCTTATGCGCGCGATAGGCAATCGCACGGTCGTTGTAGAGCGAGGAAAATACTTCCTTGATCGCATGCAGGATGTTCTCAAGACCAATGATGTTCAGGAAAGTCTCCTGCTGTCCGGCAAAGGAAGCGTCCGGCAAATCTTCGGCAGTAGCGGAGGATCGCACCGCAAAGGAAACATCGCCAGATGAATCGGCGGTCAGGCGTTGGTATTGCTCGGTAATCGCCGCAGTCAACTCGAGCGGAAAGGGCGTGTCAATAATCCATTGTCGAATCTCCCCGCCCACGCGAACAAGGGCATTGACATCTTCCACATCCAGATTTTCCAGCGCGTCCGCTATTTTCCTGTCCAGCTCGCCTTGCGCCAGAAAATCCCGGAACGCCTCCGCAGTCGTAGCAAATCCCCCCGGAACGCGCACACCCGCCAACTGGCTGATCATTTCGCCCAGGGAAGCGTTCTTGCCGCCTACCTTGTCGACATCGCTCATCCGAATATGCTCCAGGGGAATAACATATTGTTTGCACATCGCTTGATCCTTTCAGGAAAAACAGGAAAAAATTTTAAAACTAAAGCCGACAGCCTAGCGACGCGACACCGAACACAATGCCGATTACGAGGATGTTGACCGGCTCGCTCAACGCCACAAGGCGACGCTGCACGGTTTTGTGAAATCTTGCAGGGTCAGGAAAGCATCGGAAATGCCGACGCCGGACTTCAACAAGGTAGCCAGTTCCCGGATCAGGGCAATCACATCGGCATGGCGAATGGCGGCGGAATGGCTACGGACACCTTCCGTCTGCGTGACGCTTTCGGCGCGCGGGGAAATTGGCGTATAACCCCGCTCGAACAATTGCTGGAGCGCATCGGTTTCGGTCTCTGCGTCCAGTGTTCCTTTGTGGGTGAATCCTGCTCCATCAACCGCTTTGTAGACAAACCGCATGATGCTTTTTATTCCTCTGAATCTGGGATTGCCTTATATGTTAACCGCTTTTTTTGCTTTGGGTCAGGGTAATGCGTTGACGTTAAGCTATCCGCCCGCTAAAATCCTTTCCCTTTCGGGGTGTAGCGCAGCCTGGTAGCGCACCTGCCTTGGGCGCAGGGGGTCGCGAGTTCGAATCCCGCCGCCCCGACCAGACGCTTCAAGGCAACGCCAGCACGAACAAGCGCCCGTAGCTCAACCGGATAGAGCAACGGCCTTCTAAGCCGTAGGTTGTGAGTTCGAGTCTCGCCGGGCGCGCCAAAAATGGCGGCATTAGCTCAGTTGGTAGAGCACTGGATTGTGGCTCCAGTGGTCGCCGGTTCAAGTCCGGTATGTCGCCCCATTTTCCTGCCTCAGCACGTTGCGACGCGGGTTCGGTCATCTGGAACGGCCTGTTCTGCTACTGGTCGGAAAGGGTTGACCGGGTCGCCATCGGCTTGCGATTGCATCTCCTTCCGCAATTTGCGGGCGCGTCATATCTTTGGCAATAATGTCACGGCTCCTCGCAGCATCATTGTGTCCGTTTGCCGCAGCAAGGCCAAGAAGCGCGTAGGCCAATACAATGTCCTTATGGACGCCTTCTCCATTGGCATACATGTTTCCCAGGTTGAGCTGGGCGGGCGAAAACCCTTGTTCCGCCGCCTTTTGATACCAACTGACCGCCTGCCGATAATTCTGCGGCACGCCTCTTCCATTGGCATACGCAGTACCCAAGAGGTACTGGGATGGCGGCGATCCTTGCGCCGCCGCCTTTCGCCACCAGTAGATCGCCTGCTGTAAACTCTGCGGCACACCATTCCCCCTGTCATACATGCTCCCCAGATTGTTCTGCGCTCCATCATGTCCCTGTTCAGCAGCCTTTCGATACCAATTGAACGCCTGCCGATAATCCTGCGGCACGCCTTGTCCTAAAGAGTATCTACTCCCAAGATCGAACTGGGCGTTTGCATCGCCTGCTTCAGCCATTCGCGTCAATTCAGGCAGGGACAAGTTTATGTAATCCAGCTTCTGGGCGTGAACTGCAAGCGGCATAACACCCAAAAGCAGGAGCAGGAAGAACACGGAAATGAGGCGGGTCATGGTGATGCCTTTCGTAAGCAAGGCGAGTTGATAATCCGGTAGCCGAAGCAATCTCAACATTATACCGCCTGAACAATACCGGATTTGTTGAGTCGCCCCAGCCTGAAGGCCGGGGATTCCTCGACACAAGTTAGAGAGCCTCAATGCTCCAAAAACGACTGTCTCACTTACCCGCCATTCATTTCGAGGATTGCGCTTAACAAGTGTTCAACCGTTGTAGCTCGCTTCGTCCTTTTCGCGCAAATGACGGCTTAGATATACCCCTTGTCCCAGCGCGAACAGGAAAAGCAGACCCATTCCGCCGAAGAGCTTGAAATCCACCCAGATGTCCGTAGAAAAATTGAACGCGACAAAGAGGTTTAGGCAGCCCATCGCCGCAAAAAACAGAATCCAGGCAAGATTAAGACGGAACCAGACAAAATCCGGCAATGTCCAGTTCTCCAATTGTCCGGCCAGCATCAGTTTGATTGCGTTTCGCCTGAACAGCGCCGCCCCGCACATCCCGGCGGCAATCGCCCAGTACAGCATGGTAGGCTTCCATTTGATGAAAGTCTCATCGCGCAACAGAAGCGTCAGCCCGCCCAGCACGACAACCAACGCCAGGCTAATCAACAGCATTTTCTCGACCCGCCCATGTTTCAGACGCGCATATAAAATCTGCAAGGCAGTCGCCGGAATCACGACCGCCGTTGCCAGCAGAATCGGCGCCTGTTCCGGCGCGACATCGCCCCACAGCCATGCTGCCGCTGCCTCAGGGTGATACCCGGCATATTTGAAGGTGATGAAAAACAAAAGCACCGGAAAAAGATCAAACAGGAATTTCATGGGCGGCTCGGCAAAAGGGCGCATTATGCACCAGAAAGTCGTGCAGTCAGGGCGTTTTCGGTGCATGTTACGCACCCTCTCCCGCTTGTGGCTGCGCCGCGAGCAAGAGGAGCCGGGGGAGAGGGTTAACCGCGCCGACTGTACATTTTGAGAAAAGTGTGCGCTCTTAAACCGAAAACGATCTATGGATCATGGATGAGGTATCAGAGGTGTTATAGATTGGGCTTCGGCTCACCCCAAAAATTGCCTTCTGCAAGCGCAATCTGCAAGACCTCTGCCAGTTCAATGCGACTTCATTTATCATTCTTCTTTTCTCTGGATATTCGCGTGATCGAAACCGACAAACTTTCCGCCTTGCCCGATTCTGACCGGCTGATAGCGCCAGAGGCGAAGTCAGCCCATGAAGAAGCCTTTGAGCGCGCTTTGCGTCCGCAACGGCTGGCGGACTACACCGGCCAGGAAAAAATCCGGGCGCAACTGGAGATTTTCATCGCGGCGGCGAAAAAGCGCGGCGAGGCGCTTGACCATGTGCTGCTCTTTGGCCCGCCGGGGCTTGGCAAAACCACGCTGGCACACATTCTGGCGCACGAAATGGGGGTCAATCTGCGCCAGACTTCAGGCCCGGTGCTGGAACGCGCGGGCGATCTGGCGGCGTTGCTCACCAACCTTCTGCCGTTCGACATTCTTTTCATTGACGAAATGCACCGCCTCTCCCCGGTCGTTGAGGAAATTCTCTATCCCGCGATGGAGGATTACCAGATTGACATAATGATTGGCGAAGGCCCTGCCGCCCGTTCGGTCAAGATTGACCTGCCGCCGTTTACTCTTGTCGGCGCGACCACCCGCGCCGGAATGCTCACAAACCCACTGCGCGACCGTTTCGGCATTACCGCCCGTCTGGAGTTTTACACCCCGGACGAATTGCGGCAAATCGTCCAACGCTCGGCGCGTTTATTGAACGTTACTCTGGATGCAGAGGGCGCGCTGGAAATCGCCCGCCGATCGAGGGGTACGCCGCGTGTTGCCAATCGTCTTTTGCGGCGGGTGCGCGATTATGCCGAAGTCAAGTTTGACGGGATTATCAGCCGTATGGTCGCCGATACCGCGTTATCCCTGCTTGACGTAGACCCGGTAGGGCTGGATTTGATGGACAGAAAACTGCTCCTTGCCATTATCGAAAAATTCGACGGCGGGCCGGTCGGGGTGGAGAATCTTGCCGCAGCTATCGGCGAATCCCGCGATACGATTGAGGATGTGCTGGAGCCGTATCTGATTCAGCAGGGCTATCTGCAACGCACCTTGCGCGGTCGAGTGGCGAATCCCGCCATTTACCGGCATCTGGGCTTGCCATCCCCTAAAGATGAACAGTTATGGGAGCAGCCGATTTGAACTGCCCTGTTTTCGGCGCAAGCGATACATTCATTCTGGATTCTGGATTCCCGCTCCCCGCGCAGGCGGGGAGCGGGAATCCAGCGAAAATCTCTGCCTATCGCGCGGGATTGAACAAAACCGCTCTAACCTTCAAGGAGTCTTGTATGAAAACCGTCTTTTCCCGTTTTTTCCTTGTCGCTTTGTTTTTCCCGCCGCTTGTCGCTTTTGCTGCCGAAGCGCCGATAAGCCAGGTTACGCTCTATCCCGGCAGCGCCCTGGTTGAGAGGACGGCGACGGTCAAGGCCGGGGATACCCGCCTGGAAATAACCAATCTGCCCGCGAATTTCGATCTGGACAGCGTGGAAATCGAAACCACGCCCGGCATTGAACCGGGCGAGGCCGCATGGCTGGACAGCGCCCGCTTCAAGCCCCTGAATCAGACGGAAGCGGCTATGGAAGCAAGAGTGCAGAGGCTTACCGAGCGGATAAACACCCTGCAAGTCGACCGCAAGGCCGCTGAACGGGAATTGAAATATCTTGACAGTCTATCCAGCGGCAGCGGACAGGACGCGGCTCAACGCGCCCCCGCCAATGATCCGGCGAAGGTATTGGCGCTAATCCGGCAGGGGAGCCAGAACGCGGAACGGCGCATTCTCGCCATTGACGGGCAAACACGCGATCTTGAGCGTGAACTGGAAGCCGCAAGGCGCGATTTGGCGCTGGTTCGTCCCAATGTGGATTCCGTGCGAACCTTGACCCTTAACCTTGCCGCGAACAACGCGGGGCAGGTGAAAATCCGCTATCTCTTTCGTGACGCTGGCTGGCGTCCGGCCTATCGCGCCTTTCTGGATTCCGCAGACGGAACCGTGCGTCTGGAACGCGCCGCGCAGATCGCACAGCGAAGCGGCGAGGACTGGAATCGCGTCCGCCTGACCTTGAGCACCGGCCAACCCCGACAAAGCGCGGAAGGCCCGCAGCCAAGAAGCTGGGAATTACGGCTAAGGGAAGAGCAACAGCTTATGATGCGCGAGGCTCGCGCAATGCCGGAGTACTCGCAGATGGTCATGCGGTCGGCGGCCAGTCCAAGTATGGATATGGGAGAATCGGATCAGGCTCTGCCCAAGCCGCTTTTCGAGGCCGCCGTCATTCAAGGGGCGTTTGCGACGGAATACGTTATTCCCGGCACGGTCAATCTGCCTGCGGATGGCAGGCAGGTTTCGGTTGCCCTGGGGAGCGTTTCCGTGCCGGTGAAACTGGAAGCCCGTATCTTTCCCCGCGCCTCAAATACCGCCTGGCTGGTCGCCAAGGGCAGCCTGCCGGAAGGCGTCTGGCCTCCCGGCTTGATACGCCTTTACCGGAACGGCGCGTTTGTGGGACAGGAAAACTGGAATCCGCTCCAACACGCAGAGCTAAGGCTTCCTTTCGGGCAGAACGAGCTGATTCAGGTCACGGTCAAGCCGCGCGACGATACCAGAGGCAAGGGCGGTTTTATCGCCCAGAGAAGCGAGCGCCAGATTGCCGACATCTTCACGATTACCAACCGGCATCCTTATCCGGTCGAGGTCATGGTGCTGGAAGCCAGTCCGGTTTCCCGCGATCAGGCTATTCTGGTTGAACGCCGATTCCAGCCTGAAATCAGCGCGAACGACTGGGAGAACATTCCGGGCGTCGTCGTCTGGCAGGCCACCTTGAGAGCCGGGGAACAGCGGGAATTTTCCGTCGAATACCAGATACGCTGGCCGCAGGATCGGACAATAGACAATTTACCGTAAGGAGATAGCGGTGGAAATTTATTCGGTCGGCGGCTCGGTGCGCGACGCCTTGCTTGGCGAGCCTGTCGCCGATCATGATTACGTGGTTGTCGGCGCAAGGCCGGAAGATTTGCTCGCTCTTGGCTACAAGCCGGTCGGCAGGGATTTTCCGGTATTCCTGCATCCTGAAACCCATGCGGAATACGCATTGGCGCGTACCGAGCGCAAGCACGGACGCGGCTATCACGGTTTTGTTTTTTATACCGGCGAGGATGTGACGCTGGAGGAAGACCTGGCGCGGCGCGACCTGACGATCAACGCGATGGCAAAAGCGCCGGATGGCCGCCTGATTGACCCTTTCCGCGGCCTTGCCGATCTGGAAAACAAGGTATTGCGCCATGTGGGGTCTGCCTTTGCCGAAGACCCTGTGCGCCTGTTGCGTCTTGCCCGTTTCGCCGCCCGCTTCTTTGATTTTTCAATCGCGCCGGAAACCCTTGCCCTGATTCGCGGCATGGTTGAAGCAGGCGAGGTTGACCATCTTGTGCCGGAACGAGTCTGGCAGGAAGTTGCGCGCGGCCTAATGGAAACCCATCCCGACAGGATGTTCGCCGTGTTACGCGAATGCGGCGCGCTGGCAAGGCTCCTGCCCGAAGTCGACGCCCTGTTTGGCGTACCGGAACGTCCGGATTTTCACCCGGAAGGCGATAGCGGTCGGCATACGTTGCTGGTTCTTCGCGCCGCTGCCGGAATGCGTCTTTCCCTTGCGGCTCGCTTTGCCGCCCTGACGCATGACTTGGGCAAGGCGACAACTCCATCGGAAATTCTGCCCAGTCATCATGAACACGAAGCGCGCGGGGAAGCTCCATTGCTTGCCCTTGCCCAGCGTCTGAAAATTCCCGCCGATTGTCGGGAGCTTGCCTTGCTGACAATACGGCTGCACGGCAGGATTCACGGCATATGCGGCGATAGCCCGCTTACTCCTTCGACTATCGTCAAGACGCTGGAAGCCGCTGATTTCAGGCGACGCCCTGAACGCTTCGAGGAAATGCTTCTGGTGTGCGAGGCGGACAGCAGGGGCAGACTGGGGTATGATGACGCCCCTTATCCGCAGGCCGAAATGTGGCGGACGGCGCTGTCGGCCTGCCGGTCGGTAAATGATGCGATAATAGCAGCAGAGACCGCTGCCGACATTCCTGGGCGTATCCACGCCGCCCGCGTCGCTGCCGTTCGCGCCGCGCTCTTTCCGCAGGAAACCTGAAAAATCATGCCAGATACCACTATTCCGATCCAGACCAGACATATAGGCGCGTTGGAAGCCATTTTCGCTCTTCCTCCCGAAAACGCGCCGCGCCGTAATGTCCCTCTCCTCTTCCTGCACGGCGCGTTTGCCGGAGCGTGGATGTGGACCGATAACTTCCTGCCCTGGTTTGCAAGGCGTGGTTATGTAAGTTGCTCCCTTTCCCTGCGCGGACATGGCGGGAGTCCGAGCGACAAGGAGTTGAATTATCTTTCCATCGCCGATTATGTGGAAGACGTTAAAACCTGCGTCGCCGCTCTTGTGGAGCATGGATTTCCTGAGCCTGTTCTTATCGGACATTCGATGGGCGGCTTTGTGGCGCAAAAATATCTTGAGCATGATTTTGCCCCGGCGGCTGTGCTTCTTTGCGCCGTGCCGCCGCAAGGGCTTTTGCTCTCGCAATTACATTTGATGACTTCCAGACCGGACTTGCTGGCGGAATTGAACCGGATTATCGGCGGCGGCGATGTCAGTCTTGCCGCCGTGCGCGATATGCTGTTCGCTCAGCCGGTGGATACGGCGCTCTTGAAGCGTTTTCGGGCAAACATGCAGATCGAGTCGCAACGCGCCATCTGGGACATGAGCCTTTTCAACCTGCCCCTGCTGCCGCGCTGGCAGCGCCCGCCGCTCCTTGTTCTGGGCGCGGAGGAGGATTTGCTCGTTCCGTCCTTTCTCGTCGAAGCCACGGCTCTTACCTATAGTCTGACCGCCAAAATCTTTCCCGGCATGGGACACGCCATTACCCACGAGCGCGGCTGGCAGGATGTCGCCACGACCATTTCGGACTGGCTGGCCTCGCTCCGACTCTAGCGCGGGTTTTTTAGAGAGTTTTCGATTCATAGCCATTTCCGCAAACCGTAGGGGCGAATAATTATTCGCCCATACTTCAAAAAAATCATCTATTGCTCCTTCGTCGGCGGTTGTTCAGCAGATGTTCTTTGTTTTCAAGCCAAGAGCGTTATTTTTGAACCGTACCTTTATTGCCTTTTATTCAACGACTCTTTTTTCGATTATATGGTTGCTGGGTCAAAAGGAACCAAAATGCCGCGTGGTGATAAACAACAGATTATGAACTACCCTGCTGTCATCACACCTGATAATGTTTTAGCCGATTTCGTTGGGATTGTTGCCCCGCAGCTATCCGCAATAGAAAAAATCGGAGTGAATGTTGCAGTCTTACCAAGTTGCGCGACACCCTTTTACCCCGCCTGATGTCCGCCGAGTTGTCCGTCGCCTGCATCGGAGACATCTCGTAGGGGCGACCGTCCTCGGTCGCCCGCACAGCGATTTTGCACATAACCGAAATAACATCCATAATCGCCCGTTACATTATTATGCCAAACCATATTCATATGTTCATGTTTTCGGAAACGGGCGACCGGGGACGGTCGCCCCTACAGTTTCTCCCATCTTCCGTTTGCGGCATAGACATGAATGGGAGAGGCGGGGTTTTCCCCTCTCCCGCTTGCGGGAGAGGGTGGCCGTAGGCCGGAAGAGGGCTATGTTTCAGGTTGAAATTCACGCTTCCTGAATCTTGACCCCGACCCTCTCCCCCAGACCCTCTCCCACAAGTGGGAGAGGGGAGACATACTCGCTCCACCTTGCCCCTTCTCCCGCTCGCGACATCAAAGCAAGTGGGAAAGGGGGCGACGTAGGGGCGACCGTCCTCGGTCGCCCGCACACAGATTTTGCGCATAACCGAAATAACGTCATAACCGCCCGTTACGTTGTCATGCCAAATCATATTCATATGATTATGTCTTTGGAAACTGGCAACCGGGGACGGTCGCCCCTACTCCAACTCCTCTCCCATACGAAGGCTCTCTAACCTGTATTGAGGAATCCCCGCCCTTCAGGCCGGGGTGACTCAATAATCGAAGGTGACAGAGGATTTTTGTGCATCCTGACAAGAAGCGATGTATCCCAAGGAATGGTAGAATTGGCTCTTTATACATCCGGTTTCATCCGGTAAATGGACAGGTTATGAGCGATGTCAAAAAAGTTGTGCTTGCCTACTCGGGCGGGCTGGATACCTCGGTGATCCTCAAGTGGTTGCAGGATACCTACCAATGCGAAGTCGTCACCTTCACCGCCGATCTCGGACAGGGCGAAGAGCTTGAACCGGCGCGGCAAAAGGCGCTCAAGGCGGGTATCAAGCCTGAAAACATCTTCATTGACGACTTGCGCGAAGAGTTCGCACGCGATTTCGTCTTTCCCATGTTCCGCTGCAACACTATTTACGAGGGCGAATACCTGCTCGGCACATCCATTGCCCGTCCGTTGATTGCCAAGCGCCAGATCGAAATCGCCCGCGCTACCGGGGCCGATGCCGTGTCGCACGGCGCGACCGGCAAGGGGAACGATCAGGTGCGGTTCGAGTTGGGCTACTACGCCCTCATGCCCAACATCAAGGTCATCGCCCCGTGGCGCGAATGGGACTTGCTTTCGCGCGAAAAACTCCTTGCCTACGCCGAAAAGCATGGCATTTCCGTTGAGCGCAAACACCGCGAGGGCGGCTCGCCCTACTCGATGGACGCCAACCTGCTGCACATCTCCTATGAAGGACGACATCTCGAAGACCCCGCCGCCGAAGCAGAAGAAGGCATGTGGCGCTGGACGGTTTCCCCGGAAAAAGCCCCCGATGCCCCTGAATACATTGACCTCGAATTCGCCAATGGCGATCTTTTAGCCATCAACGGGCAAAAGATGAAGGCGCACGAACTGCTGGCCAAGCTCAACGAACTGGGCGGCAAGCACGGCATTGGGCGGCTCGATCTCGTCGAAAACCGCTATGTCGGCATGAAGAGTCGCGGCTGCTACGAAACCCCCGGCGGAACCATTCTCCTGCGCGCCCACCGTGCCATCGAGGCCGTCACCCTGGATCGGGAAGTCGCCCACTTGAAGGACGATCTCCTTGCCCGCTATGCCAGTCTTATCTACAACGGCTACTGGTGGAGTCCCGAACGCATCGCCCTGCAAACGCTGATTGACCACACCCAACAAGTCGTCAACGGCTGGGTACGGCTGAAGCTCTACAAGGGCAATGTCGTCGTCGTCTCGCGCGACTCGAAAACCGACTCGCTCTTCGATTCCGACATCGCCACCTTTGAAGACGATCAAGGCGCTTTCGACCAGAAAGACGCGCATGGTTTTATCAGGCTCAATGCCCTGCGGATGCGTATTGCCGCCAACGCCCGCGCCAAGCGGGGAAAATGAAAATAGGTGAGTCACCCCAACCTGAAGGTTGGGGATTCCTCGCCACAAATAAGGGGAGCCTCAATGCTCCATAATCAACTGTCTCGCTAACCTCGCCATAAATGGCGAGGCTTCTTTGAGACACATGGTCAAGACAGGAGAAACATATGCCTTCGTTTGATTTTACTTCCGAGGCCGACATGGTGGCGTTGAAGAACGCCGTCGACGTTGCCGGTCGCCAGATTGACAATCGCTACGATTTCAAGGGCACGGCGGCCAAGGCCGAGCTTGAGGAAAAGACAAAAACCATTGTTCTGGTTGGCGACAACGACTTCCAGCTTGACCAGATCAAGGACATTCTGTTCCCCGCGATGGAAAAAAAGGAACAGGAAAGCGTCAAGCGTCTGGATCATCAGCCGGTGCAGAAAATTTCCGGCAACAAGGTAAAACAGGAACTTCGCGTAAAGAGCGGAATCGAGACCGAGTTGGCGAAAAAAATAGTAAAGCTCATCAAGGACGAAAAGCTGAAAGTGCAGGCTTCCATCCAGGGGGATGCCGTGCGGGTGCAGGGCGCGAAGAAAGATGACTTGCAGGCGGCAATTCAACTCGTGACCAAAAGCATTACCGACTATCCCATTCGCGCCGGAAATTTCCGTGACTAGAGTGTTTTAACGGAGCGACCCATGTCCGGCAATACTTTCGGCAAACTCTTTACGATGACTTCCTTTGGCGAGTCGCACGGCGAGGCTATCGGCTGCGTGGTTGACGGCTGCCCGCCGGGGCTGTTGCTTGCCGAAGCCGATATTCAAAGGGAGTTGGACAGGAGACGCCCCGGCACTTCGCGCCATGTCACCCAACGCCGGGAGCCGGATACGGTGGAAATCATCTCCGGGGTATTTGAGGGCAGGACGACCGGCGCGCCAATTGCGCTCCTGATTCGCAATCAGGATCAGCGCAGTCAGGATTACAGCCGGATTGCCAGCCTCTTTCGTCCGGGACATGCCGATTATGCCTATCTGCAAAAATACGGTATCAGGGATTATCGGGGCGGCGGACGCGCCAGCGCGAGAGAGACGGCGGCAAGGGTTGCGGCGGGCGCGATCGCGCGTAAATGGCTGAAAGAGCGTTATGGCGTTGTTATCAGGGGCTGGATGAGCGCCTTGGGGACGATTGAGATTCCGTTTGTCAATGAAGCGGATATTGACGCCAATCCCTTCTTTGCGCCCGATAACGGCAAGGTTCCCGAACTGGAAGCGTTCATGGATGCTTTGCGTAAAGAGGGCGATTCCATCGGCGCGCGGATAACCGTGACTGCCAGAGGCTTGCCGCCCGGTTGGGGCGAGCCGGTTTTTTCCCGCCTGGACGCCGATATTGCCGCAGCCATGATGGGCATCAATGCGGTCAAGGGGGTGGAGATCGGCGCGGGCTTTGCCGCCGTTACACAAAAAGGGAGCGAGCATGGCGACGAGCTGACCCCGGAAGGCTTTATCGGCAATCATGCGGGCGGCATTGTTGGGGGAATTTCCACCGGACAGGATATTGTCGTCAGGTTGGCGATCAAGCCAACATCCAGCATTCGCCTGCCGCGCCGTACCATTGACTTGACGGGCAATCCGGCTGAAGTTGCGACCGAAGGCCGACATGACCCTTGTGTTGGCATTCGCGCAACGCCGGTAGCGGAAGCCATGCTGGCACTGGCGCTGATGGATCATGCGCTGCGCCACAGGGCACAATGCGGCGATGTCGCGCCGCCTCTCTCGCCGATAGCTCCTTCGTCGGGAGCGCCAAAGACCAGTCCGGCTTCATGACAATTCAACGAAAGGAAATGAGGATATGACATATATGCTTTTGGGGCTTGTGCTGTTCTTTAGCGCGCATGGCTTGCAGATAGTCGGCAGAACACGACTTTTATTGCTGGAACGGATGGGCAGGAACCTCTATACGATTGTTTATTCGATAGTGTCCCTTGCGGGTCTGGCTCTTATCGTCTTTGGCTTTGCCGATTATCGGTCTGGCGGCCTGATCCATGTCTGGTTTCCACCCTTGTGGATTAGGCACATGGCATTATTGGTAAACTGGTTTGCCATCGTTTTCTTCGTTGCCGCCTATCTGCCTTGTCATATTCGGCGGACGTTGCGACACCCGATGCTGACAGGGATCATGATATTGGCAATTACGCACCTGCTTGCCAATGGCGATATGGGCGGCATGATTCTGTTCGGAACATTCCTCTCTTGGGCAGTGGCGGCGCGTATCAGCATCAGGTTTCGCGCCGTTTACGCAAACCCGGTCAAGGCTTCAATGCTCTTTGATTTTTTGGCGCTGGCAGTCGGTTCTGTTGCTTATGCAATCATCGTTTTCTGGCTGCATCCCCATATCTTCAATATTCATGTTTGGCCGGGCATATCCACTTGAACACGCGTCGAGCGCAATCCTTGCCATTTATGGCGAGGTGAGCGAGACCGTCGTTTTGTGGAGCATTGAGGCTCTCTAACCTGTGTCGAGGAATACCCGGCCTTCAGGCCGGGGGGACTCAACGCCATGACTGACCATGACACCAGACACCCTGATTGCCGCCGCGCGTGAGTTGTCCGACGCAGTTGACGCCATGCGCTTCGCCCCGCCGGTGACGCATGTCTATAACCCGCTTGTCTACGCTTGGGCTATCCATGAGCGTTATTTGCGCCGTTATGGCGAAGGAAAAAAGCGAGTGGTCTTTCTGGGCATGAATCCGGGGCCGTTCGGCATGGCGCAGATTGGCGTACCGTTTGGCGAAATTTCGCTTGCGCGGGATTGGCTGGGACTGGAAGGCGCGGTTGGTACGCCGCTTCAAATCAATCCGCAACGCCCCGTGGAAGGCTTTGCCTGTTCGCGATCAGAAGTGAGCGGCAGAAGGCTGTGGGGGCTTTTCAAGGAGCGGTTCGGCACGGCGGATGCTTTTTTCGCCGGGCATTTTGTCGCCAATTATTGCCCGCTTGCTTTCTTTGTCGGCGGGCGAAACCTGACCCCGGATAAATTGCCCCTCTCCGAACAAACGCCGCTCTTTGCCGCTTGCGATACGCATCTTCGCGCTCTGGTGGCGGCGCTGGAGCCGGAATGGATGATCGGAATCGGAGCCTGGGCGGAAGCAAGAGTCAGGGCAGCGTTAGCCGGAACAGACAACGATTGCCGGATTGCGCGTATCCTGCATCCCAGCCCCGCCAGCCCCGCCGCCAATCGGGGATGGGACAAAGCGGCGACGCGCCAATTGATTGAGCTTGACGTATGGCATGGCTAGAGCGGTTTTGGCTCAAGAAGCGGGCACATCCATTCTGGATTCCAGACTTCGCTGGAATGACTTATGATTGGATGCGGGAGAGGGCTATGTTTCAGTTTGAAATTTCCGCTTCCTGAATCTCTTAACCCCGACCCTCTCCCCGCCCTCTCCCACTCGCGGCGTAGGGGTTAAAAATTTTTAACCCCTACAGCGGCGCGGTTATAGTGGCTCTCATAGATAAAGGGATATCAAGCGTGTTTATAGCGCTCCTTTTCGTTGCTGAACGAATGTCCTTTTATTTGCACGAACCAGTATAGGGAAACGCTATAAACCTCTCTAGCAAGGTTGGCGTCAGGGATATTCAGGCACTGTTATTTGAGGGGCGTTCTTCAAATGCAGATCGCCCTCGCCTGCCGCCGCTTCAGTCGGCGCGGATTCAGCATCATCCGCCCTGTTGCGCGGCTGGATGATTGCTGTCACACGCTTGGGAAGGGCGGCATCCTGCGCGGATTCCGGCGCGGATACCTGGGGGGCGCTGGCGGACGCCATATAGCGTTCGGAAATGATCTCGTAGCGGATATAATCGCCGCGTAGCTGGTCGCCGCCGCTACTTACCCAGGCGCGATGAAACAACTCGGCAATCTCATGGTTGGTATTGTATTCGATACGTTCCGCCTCGCCCTCGATCCACTCCTCGCGCCCTTCCCGCTTCTGCCGGAAACGAGCAAGTCCGCCGGGGCCTGCGAAGGCGACGCCCCGATGAAATCCCTGCGCGTCCTCAGTCACCACAATCTTGTCGGAACGAATCATCAAGGTTCCCTGGGTCAGCACGACATTGCCTTCAAACACCTGCACCCGTTTCAAGTCATCAATGGTGATTCGATTCGCCTCCAGCTTGATGGGCTTGTCCCGATCCGCCAGTTCCGCGTAAGCGGGCAGGATAAAGGCGAAAATGAAAACAAAACAAAAACGCTTCATGGTTTTTTGCCCGCCGGAGTTTGCACATATTCACCGCGCACGCTCTGGCGCAGAGTGAAAGTTCCAAGGTTATGATCCGCCATGAGGCCGATGCCGTTCAACCAGGTAGCGCCCTGGGTTATTGAAACCGGCTTGTCGTTGAACGCCTTGCCTTCTTCGGGCAGAACGGTCAATTCCGGCGTGCGCGCTATCAGTTTGGGTCTGCCCGCATATGCGTCTCTGGTCAGAACCACATCATCGCGCAACAAAACCCGCTCCCCCTTTTCCGTAACGAGGGCGGATTGAGCGGCAACCGTTATATCCGGCTGTCCGGGGCGGTAATGGATCAGCCTTGGGGCGAAGATCAGGCTGCTGTCGTCCGGGAAGTGCTCCATGCGGCTTGCGGTCAAGCGATAACCGAGTTCGCCGCTCATGTCATAGCGATAGATGGTCAGATTTTCCACGATGGCGTCAGGAGTATCCCGCTTTTTCCCGTCGTCCGGCTGGAAAGGCATGGTCACGGCTTCCTTCAGCCAGAAGGCAAGCGCCGCAAGCCCGGAGAGGACAAAGATAGGAAAAAGCGTTGCCGCCATGCCTTGCTTACGCATTCGTTATGCCTTTTCGTCCGGTAGCCAGGGTTTTAGTACGCTGTCTAATTTGCCCTGCGCGGTCAGGATAAAATCGGAGACTTCCCGCGCCGCGCCTTCGCCGCCTCGCGCCTTGGCGACCAACAAGGCATATTTTCTGACCAGCGGATGCGCGTTGGCAGGCGCGGCGGAAAAAGCGCAAAGACGCATGACCGGCAGGTCGACCACATCATCGCCCATGTAGCCCGCTTCTTCTGGAGACAGGTTGAGACTGTCCAAGAGCGCAACAAGGCAGGCGCGTTTGTCGGCAACTCCCTGGAGCAAATGCCGGATTTCGAGATTGGCCGCCCGCGCTGCAACCGCGCCGGATGTTCTGCCGGTTATGACGGCAAGCTCAATGCCTGCCTGTTGCAGAAAGCGTAAACCTTGTCCGTCCAGGGTGTTAAAGGCTTTCCATTCCTTCCCGTCTTCGCCGTAGTAAAGGCAACCGTCGGTCAACACCCCGTCAATATCGAACGCCATGAGTTTCAGGCGGGCGGCGGCGCGGCGGACAATGGACATCAGATTACCCTGGCGGCGAAAAGGTCGTGCATGTTGAGCGCGCCGATCAGATGTCCCGCTTCATCCGCGACCAATAATTGATTGATACGTCGCCGATCCATTATTTCCACGGCCTCAGCCGCCAGACGGGTCGGCGCGATCCGGCAAGGGTCGGTACGCATCAGGCGCTCGATCGGAATCGCCAGAAAATCCTCGCTTCCGTACGTCTCCCGGTCTTCCAGGGCACGGCGCAGATCGCCGTCGGTGAAGATGCCAAGGATTTTGTTCTCATGATCGGTGATTGCGGTCATGCCAAGCCCGCCCCGGCTGATGGTAAGGATTGCTTCGGAAAGAGCGGCGTCGGGGCGGACGACAGGCACTTGTTCCGCCTTACGCATCACGTCCTCGACATGGGTCAGGAGCCGCCGCCCCAAGCTGCCGCCAGGGTGGGAGAGGGCAAAGTCTTCCGTTTTGAATCCACGCGCGTCAAGCAGCGCAACCGCCAGCGCATCGCCCAACGCCAGCACGGCGGTTGTGCTGGCGGTAGGCGCAAGGTTCAAGGGGCAGGCTTCCCTGGCGACGCTGACATCAAGCGTTATATCCGCTTCGCGGGCGAGAGTGGAAGCGGCATTGCCGGTCATGGCGACAAGTTTTGCGCCTTGCCTTCGCACGGCGGGCAGGATGCGGATAATCTCCTCGGTTTCGCCGGAATTGGAAAGGGCAAGGAAAATATCAATGCTTTTCACCATGCCCAAATCGCCGTGGCTTGCTTCGCCGGGATGGACAAAATAGGCGGGCGTGCCAGTGGAAGAAAGGGTTGAGGCGACTTTGCGGGCGATATGCCCGGATTTTCCCATGCCACTCACGATGACCCGCCCCTTGCTGTGCAGGATTAATTCGACGGCATCCGCGAAGCGTGTGTCAATCCGGGAGATCAACGCTTCTATGGCCTCAGCCTCTATGGTGAGGGTGCGTATCGCCAGTTCAACGGAACGCGGGGGGCTGGAAGGCATATTCATGGGCAAGGGCTGGATCAAGGCAAAAATCAGAAAGGTTTTGGAAAGAGGGAAAATGTTTCCCGATGCGCCCGGATTATAGCAACACTTTTGCCGTCGTATTCAGGACTGTTCCAGCAAAGGCATGGATGCTTCGCCTTTTTCCCCCGATACGGTAAAACCTTTTTCCGGCTTCCAGAACCTGCCATAATCCTTTCTTTTCTATCTGAATGCCTTTATGCCGCAAACCCTGTATGAAAAACTATGGTCGGATCACCTTGTCCGCGAGGAGCCAGACGGCACGGCGTTGATTTACATTGACCGCCACCTGATCCATGAAGTCACCAGTCCGCAAGCCTTTGAGGGGTTGAAACTCGCGGGGAGAAAGCCCTGGCGCGTATCTTCCATCGTGGCGACCGCCGACCACAACACCCCGACCGACAACTGGGAAGAAGGCATTCTTGATCCGATTTCCCGTCAGCAGGTGGAGACGTTGGACGCCAACATCCGGGAGACCGGCGCGCTGGCCTATTTCCCTTTCAAGGATGCGCGACAGGGCATCGTGCATGTGATCGGGCCGGAGAACGGCGCGGTGCTGCCGGGCATGACGGTTGTCTGCGGCGACTCGCACACATCCACCCACGGCGCGTTTGCGGCAATGGCGCACGGCATCGGCACTTCCGAAGTCGAGCATGTGCTGGCGACCCAATGCCTGGTACAGAAAAAATCGAAAACCATGCTGATTCGGGTAGAAGGCCGTCTGGGCAAGGGCGTGACCGCCAAGGATGTGGCGCTTGCCATAATCGGCAGGATCGGCACGGCGGGCGGCACGGGCTATGCCCTGGAATTCGGCGGAGCCGCCATCCGCTCCCTTTCGATGGAAGGAAGGATGACGCTGTGCAACATGGCTATCGAAGCCGGGGCGCGGCTGGGACTGGTGGCCGTTGACGAAGTGACAATCAACTATCTGCAAGGCCGCCCCTTTTCGCCGCAGGGCGCGGATTGGGACAAGGCGGTAGCAGTCTGGCGCTCCTTGCGATCAGATGAAGGAGCGGTTTTTGATCGTACCGTGGAACTGGACGCAGCCGAAATTCTGCCGCAAGTCACCTGGGGCACGTCGCCGGAGATGGTCGTACCCGTGACCGCCACAATTCCAGACCCAAAAAAAGAGGCGGACAGCGCAAAACGGGAAGGCATGGAACGCGCGCTTGATTACATGGGATTGCAGGCGAACATGCCGATTAAGTCAATCAGGATTGACAAGGTATTCATCGGCTCCTGCACCAATTCCCGCATTGAGGACTTGCGGCAGGCGGCGGCGGTTCTGAAAGGCCGCAAAAAGGCGGAGAATGTCAAGCTCGCGCTGGTTGTGCCGGGTTCAGGTCTGGTCAAACGCCAGGCCGAAGCCGAAGGCTTGCATGAAATTTTCATTGCCGCCGGGTTTGAATGGCGCGAGCCGGGTTGTTCAATGTGCCTTGCCATGAACGCGGACAGGCTTTCACCGGGCGAACGCTCTGCCTCCACCTCAAACCGCAATTTTGAAGGCCGTCAGGGACCGGGAGGACGCACCCATCTGGTCAGTCCGGCAATGGCGGCGGCGGCGGCGATTGCCGGACATTTCGCCGATGTACGGGATGTTCTTTGAATGAATCACTATAAATGTTCAAAATGAAAAAACTCTGGTCAGGATTGCTGTTTTCCATATGCGTCATCGCTGCGGATGGAGCGTTTGCGTGGGAGGGCAGGCTGAAATCGGATGAATCGGTTATGTTCCTGCCGGGGCTTGCCGTGGAGCAGACGGACGGCTCTTTCAGCGTTGATGTGGATACCTGGGTATTCGAGGAAAAATCAAGACGCCTCGCCGTTTCCGCGCTGACATCCTGGGTGGAGATCAATCTGGATGAACTGTCTCCTGAGCAAAAATTACTATTCTTCGAGAGGACGCGCTATTTCCGCGCGCATTCAGAACGCGACAAGCGGTTACAGGTACGACTGGTCGACGAGGTTTTCACTCTGCCGCGCACCGACAGCGCCGGACGCTCCCATATCAAATTGCGTATCGGGCGCGAGGGAATCAAATGGGATAATGACTCAAACGGCTTCGGTTCGATTGTCTGGACGCTGGAAGCCCTCGGACATCCGGCGCATGGGCAGGAAGGTTATTCTATAGCTATTCCGGCGGAAGGCGTTTCCATCGTCAGCGACATTGACGACACCATCAAGATTTCAAACGTCCTGAACAGGAAAATCCTGATTCGCAATACCTTTCTGGAACCTTTCCGCGCGGTTCCCGGCATGGCCGAGTGGTACCGGGAAATGGCGCGCAATGAACAACATGCGTTTTTCCATTATCTTTCCGCCTCGCCCATTCAGCTTCATCCGGCGTTATCGGGATTTCTGGATGATGCGCGTTTTCCGCCGGGCGTTCTGCATCTACGCGAATCCACTTCGACACGCACCCTGTACGCCGGACAGAAAACCACCATTGCACACAAGAAAAATGTCATTATCCGTCTGCTGGCGGCATATCCTCAGCGCAAGTTCATCCTGATAGGCGATTCCGGCGAACATGACCCTGAAATTTACGCCGATATTGCCCGGACTAATCCAGAACGAATTATTGCCATTCACATTCGCAACGTAACCGACGATGATCATACCGCGCCGCGCTATCAACAGACCTTTGCCGGAATTGACCCGCAAATCTGGCATATCCGGGACTAAAGCTGAAAGGAAAAATGTCTTCATGAAGAATGAAAAGAAAACTGTCACGCTGGACGATATTGCCGTTGGGGATCAATTCGTCAGCCGGGAATTTTCGCTTGACGCGGAGCAGATCAAGAATTTTGCCCGCGAATTTGATCCGCAACCTTTTCATCTGGATGAAACGGCGGCCTCCCAATCGCTGTTCAAGGGGCTTGCCGCCAGCGGCTGGCACACGGCGGCAATAACCATGCTTCTTATGACGGAGAGCATTCCATTTGCAAACGGATTGATTGGCGCGAATGTGGAGCTTTCCTGGCCGCGCCCGACCCGACCCGGCGACATTCTGCATGTAAAGAGCATCATCACCGACATTGCCCCGTCAAAATCCAAACCCGACCGGGGGTTCGTCACCCTGCAAATAGACACGTTCAACCAGAACGGCGAACAGGTGCAAAAACTGACGCCGAAGGTGTTGGTTTTTAGGCGCGGGGCGGGGTGAAGCGTTCTCTGTCGGCGCAACATGATATTATCCAGAAAGATATACAAGCGACGCTCAAGTGGTGTGCGGGAGAGGGGAGACTTGCGGAGGAGCCACTCGCGGCGTAGCCAAGAGCGCGCTTCCTGACCGTCTCGTTATTTGTGGAAACACTATGACTCGATTTCTCACATGAAAATGACTTTCCTCGACCTTCCCCAAATGCTTGCCGCCTCCGGCAATGTTACTCTGCCCGGCTCCAAGAGTATTTCCAACCGAGCCTTGCTCCTGGCCTCGCTTGCGAAAGGAGAGACGGAATTACGCGCCCTGCTTGATTCCGACGACACCGCAAGAATGCGTGAGGCGCTTGCCGCCTTGGGCGTAGCGATGGCGGCGACAGACACAGGCGGCCTGAAGGTGACAGGCTCTGGCGGGCAATTTCCCGCGCGGCGGGCGGAGCTTTTTCTCGGCAATGCGGGAACGGCTTTTCGTTCCCTTACGGCAGTATTGGCTTTTGCGGGCGGGGAGTATGTGTTGAAGGGCGTACCCAGGATGCACGAGCGGCCTATCGGCGACCTGGTCGTCGCGCTCAAGGCTTGTGGGGCGAATATCGAGTCGCTTGAAAAAGAAGGTTTCCCGCCGCTGTTGCTGCGTCCCGCTGCCATCCGCCCCGGCAGTGTGGTAAAGATTCGCGGGGATGTGTCCAGCCAGTTCTTGAGCGGACTTTTAATGGCGTTGCCGCTTGCCGGGGTGGAAACCACGGTGGAAGTCGAAGGCGAGTTGATTTCCAAACCCTATGTTGATATGACATTGAACCTGATGGCGCGTTTTGGCGTTGCCGTGGAACGGGATGACTGGCGGGCGTTTTCGATTCCCGCCGGAGCGTGTTACCGATCGCCCGGCGTCTATCAGGTGGAAGGCGACGCTTCCTCGGCTTCCTATTTTCTCGCTCTGGGGGCGATTGGCGCGACTGCGGATAATCCCGTGCGTGTGGCAGGCGTGGGAAAGAACGCGATTCAGGGGGATGTTCGGTTTGCGGACGCGCTGGCGGCAATGGGGGCGACGATAGAAGCGGGCGAGGACTGGATTGCCGCCGCCCGCCCGACCAATGGCAAGACGCTTAAAGGGATTCATCTGGATTGCAACCATATTCCCGACGCGGCAATGACATTGGCTTTAGTCGCTCTGTTTGCGGAAGGGGAAACCACGCTCGCCAACATCGCCAGTTGGCGGGTAAAGGAGACCGACCGTATCGCCGCAATGGCCGCCGAGTTGCGAAAACTGAATGTGCGGGTGGAGGAAGGGGCGGATTTTTTGCGGATTGTTCCGCCGGATGCGGCGCGTCCGCTCCAACCTGCCGTCATTGACACTTATGACGATCACCGCATGGCTATGTGTTTTTCGCTTGCTTCATTTGGCGCGCCATTGCGTATCAATGATCCCGGCTGCGTGGCAAAGACGTTTCCCGATTATTTCGATAGTTTCGGAGCGATTGCGCGGCCAGCGCCGGTAATTGCCATTGACGGCCCCACGGCTTCCGGCAAGGGGACGGTTTCCGCGCGAGTTGCTGCGGCGTTGGGGTTTCATTATCTCGATTCCGGCGCGCTCTATCGCCTTGTCGCATTGGCTGCGCGGGAAGCAGGCGTGGATTGGCAGGATGAGGCGGGTGTGGCAGCCATCGCCGCCCGCCTGGATGTGGTATTTCATGCGGATGGGGTACGCTTGAACGGCAGGGAAGTGGGTGAGGCGATCCGGCATGAGGAAATTTCTTCCGGGGCTTCAAAGGTGGCGGCAATGCCTGCCGTGCGCGAGGCGTTGTTGTTTCGGCAGCGGGCGTTTCATCGCTCGCCGGGATTGGTCGGAGACGGGCGCGACATGGGTTCGGTGGTGTTTCCAGAGGCGCAACTGAAAATTTTTCTGACCGCAAGTCCGGCGGTGCGAGCTGAACGGCGCGTTAAGCAACTGCTGGAGCGCAATGAACCCGCCGACCTTGATAGCATTCGAGCCGATCTTGAGGCGCGGGACGCGCGCGACCGCGCCCGCCATATCGCGCCGCTAAAACAGGAAGCGGACGCGCTGTTGCTTGACACCGACCATATCGGCATTGATGATGCGGTGGCTAAGGCGCTGGAATGGTTTATGACAGGGAATTGACGCTTGTTGAACACGCGTCGAGCGCAGACTCGCCATTCATGGCGAGGTGAGCGAGATTGTTTTGTGGAGCCGAAGGCTCTCTAAACTGTGTCGAGGAATCACCTGCCTTTAGGCAGGGGTGCCTCAAGATGAGGTTAGCCATTCCCGTAATTAACAATTACACGCAGACTGCAAACCCCTCTGCGGTCTTGCAGACAGCAATAGCGCCGCCCGCGCGACGGCTGGATAATTGATTTCTGAACCAACATGACCGAAGCAGAAGCCGCGCTATACGAACAGCCATTTGAGCACGTGCTGGAGCATGTGAAACCGGAGCGTATGAGAAATAACCGCGAGGTATACCGCCGCTACTGGTGGCGACATGGCGAACCCCGTATTGGAATGCGCGCGGCGCTGGCTGGACTGTCGCGTTTTATAGTTACCCCTGAAACACCCACGCACACAGTGTTTGCCTGGTTATCCGGCTCGATATTGCCGGATAAAATGCTCATCGCCATTGCCCGCGACGATGACGCTACTGTCGGCATTCTTTCCAGCAGGTTTCATCGTAAAACTAACTCTGGTTTGAGACCCCGCCCTTTAGGGCGGCGCGAAGGTTGGAACCCCAGCCTGAAGGCCGGGGTTTCGACCGTAGCAACAAGGGGGGAGCAAACCCATTCCTTGTTCGTTTTGAGCTACAGGCATGAATGCCTGTAGCTAATTTTTTGCGAAAAGCCATAACACAATCAATATAAAGCGAGCAATGCCTTTTATAAAGGGGGCTAACCCCAATGCCGCCTTGCCCCCACCATTCCGACCCCAACCCCAACCCCAACCCCAACCCATGCACACCAACCCACTCGTCATTCCCGCGAAGGCGGGAATCCAGTGCTGCTCTGAAAGCCACGACAACTTTCCAAAACAGGACAGGAGCGATATTCCTATACAGAAATGCCAGAGGAGCGGAAAGGCTTTGCTGGATTCCCGCCTTCGCGGGAATGACGGTAGGTCATCACCTGTGCGAAATAGCATCCGCGCCGCTGTAGGGGTTAAAAATTTTTAACCCCTACGCAGCAAGCAGGAGAGTGGCCGGGTAGAGGGCAGAACCGCAGGCAGGTTGCAGGTTGGCAGACTGGTTTTAGCCCCCTTTTGGCTTCGCCGCGAGTTAAAGGGGGTGCCGCCGTAGGCGGCGGGGGGTTTGCCAAAGGGTGCGGCGCATATTACCGCCCGCAAAACCGCCGAGAGTTTGCTCTGCGTAGCGGACGCTCGCAATGACGACGTATGCGCTTGAGCGGAAACCGCTCTAAACGCTACTTTTATCAAAGTGTTTTGCCATTTTGTCTGTTATACCCTATCTTTGCCTAGCTTGATCCTTGGACGCCACGCAAACAGGAAACACACAACAACCCATGAACGCCGTAGAAATCGAACAAGCTATCTCCGAGTTAGCCGCGCAGCCTTTTGAGGCGGCGGAGTTTCCGTTTGCGTTCCTTGCGGCCTTTGGCAACAAGGAGACGACCATCAAGCGTTTGCGCGTGGGCAACAGCAACGCCTCGGACATCCCCGGCGGCGTGCTCCAGCGTAGCAACATCCACATTGCCGCGTGCGAACATGGCGGCGTCAATGAAACCATGCAGGCGTTACGCGCCAGTCCCGTTACCTCCAGGGCAAAAGCCAAATTCATCCTCGCCACCGACGGGGAGACTGTGGAAGCGGAGGAACTCGCCAGCGGCGAGACCGTCGTCTGCGCCTACCCGGACATTCCGAATCATTTTGGGTTTTTTCTGCCGCTGGCGGGGATTTCCACCATCCGGCAAATCCGCGAAAACCCGTTTGACATCCGCGCTACCAGTCGGCTGAACAAGCTCTATATCGAGTTGCTGAAAGATAATCCCGCCTGGGGAAGCGCGGCGCGCCGCCATGACATGAATCATTTTATGGCGCGCTTGATTTTTTGTTTTTTCGCCGAAGATACGGCCATTTTCAACGGAGATGGGCTGTTTACCGCCACTATTGCCCAGATGAGCGAGCGCGATTCATCGAATACGCATCAGGTAATCAGCGAGATTTTCCGCGCCATGAACACTCCTATTGCGGCGCGGGCGGCGGGAAACTTTCGTCCCTGGGCCGACCAATTTCCTTACGCGAACGGCGGTCTGTTCTCCGGCGAGGTAGAAGCGCCGCGTTTCAGCAGGATAGCGCGCGCCTATCTGTTGCAAATCGGCAATCTGGACTGGACGAAGATCAATCCGGACATTTTCGGCTCGATGATTCAGGCGATAGCGGATGACGATGAGCGGGGCGCGTTGGGGATGCACTACACCAGCGTGCCGAATATTCTGAAGGTTCTGAATCCGCTTTTTCTTGATGATTTACGCCGACAGCTTGCGGAAGCGGGGGACAACCAGCGGATGTTGCTCAATCTGCGTAAGCGCATGGCGAGGATTCGGGTATTTGACCCGGCCTGCGGTTCCGGCAATTTTCTGGTCATCGCCTATAAGGAGATGCGGGCGATTGAGGCTGAGATCAACCGGCGGCGGGGCGAACCGGGGCAGAAGAGCGTCATACCGCTCACCAATTTTCGCGGCATCGAACTGCGGAATTTTGCCGCCGAGATTGCGCGGCTGGCGCTCATCATCGCCGAGTTCCAATGCGATGTGCTGTATCGCGGGCAAATGGAAGCCTTGGCGGAATTTCTGCCGCTCGATACCAGAAACTGGATTGTCTGTGAAAACGCCCTGCGCCTGGATTGGCTCTCAGTCTGTCCGCCCACAGGAACGGGCGTAAAAGTTACGGCGGATGATTTATTTGCGACGCCGCTCAATCAGACGGAGACTGATTTCGATAACGAAGGCGGGGAGACGTATATCTGCGGGAATCCGCCGTATCGTGGCTCTACATGGCAAACGGATGGACAAAAAGCCGACCTGCAAGCCATCTTCGGACACCGCGCAAAAAGCTGGAAATCGCTTGATTACGTTGCGGGCTGGTTCATGAAGGCCGCCGACTACGGCGCTCAAACCCCGGCCACTGCCGCGTTTGTGTCCACCAATTCCATCTGCCAAGGCCAGCAGGTGCCGATCCTCTGGTCGCTGATTTTTGGGGCGGGCAGCCAAATCCAGTTCGCGCATACCTCGTTCAAATGGGCGAATCTCGCCAGTCACAATGCGGGCGTGACCGTGGTTATCGTTGGCATCACCGCCCAACCTCGCCTGCCCCGCCGCCTGTATTCAGCGGCGGACAAAAACGCCGAAGTAGATGTCAAAGAAGTGACGCGCATAAATGCTTATCTGGTGGGCGGCGCTGATGTGATGGTGGAAAAGGCGTCACGGTCACTTAACGGGCTGGCCGAAATGAGCTTTGGCAACAAACCTGTTGACGGCGGTCACCTGTTGCTGTCCAGAGGTGATGTAGCCGCGCTGGGGTTAACGCCTGAACAGCAAGCCCGTTTTATTCGCGGCATTTACGGTTCGGCAGAATTTATCCGGGGTCTGGAACGTTATTGCCTGTGGATTGAGGATGAGCATTTGGACGGAGCGCAAGCCATTCCAGCAATTCGCCGACGTATCGAGGGGGTACGCGCCATGCGGTTGGCAAGCCGTGACACGGGAGCCAATGAAATGGCGGCACGGGCGCATCAATTTCGTGAGATGCACACAGGTAAATCGCACACGTTGGTTGTGCCTGCCGTTTCATCTGAAGAGCGTGATTATTTGCCTTGTGGCTTATTGCCAGCAGGCTCCATCATAAGCAATCGAAATTTCGGTCTTTATGACGCAGAGTTGTGGAACTTGGCTATTCTCGTTTCAAGGATTCACTGGGTCTGGATTGCCACAGTTTGCGGTAAATTGAAAACCGACTTCAACTACTCCAACACCATCGGCTGGAACACCTTTCCCGTCCCCACGTTGACCGAGCGGAACAAGGCCGATCTCACCCACTCTGCCGAAGAAATCCTGCTGGCGCGAGAACGTTATTTTCCGGCGACGATTGCCGACATGTACGACCCCGAACGCATGGACAAGGAATTCCCGCAGGTCAGAGAAGCCCACGAACGTAACGACGAGACGCTGGAGCGCATCTACATGGGCCGCCGCTTCAGGAACGACACCGAGCGGCTCGAAAAACTGTTTGAGTTGTACACAGAAATGACTGCGACGACCAACGCCGCCCCGAAGACAGTGAAAGGGAAAAAATCATGAGCGAACAGTTGAATCTGTTTGACAGACTGGCTTTTTACGAAGGGTCGGATGTCGAGTACAAGGGCGCGCGCGGCGGCTTGCCGCGCGATCTTTGGGAAACATATTCCGCATTTGCCAACACAGATGGCGGCTTGTTGTGGCTTGGCATAACGCAGCGCGACGGGCAGTTGGATTTTCATGGTGTTCCAGAGCCAGAGAAATTGATTGCCGATTTTTGGAACACGATCAACAACCGTAGCAAAACAAACATTAATTTGCTCCGCAATCAGGATGTGCGAATTCACCATGTCGAAAATACAAAATGCGTACTGATCTCCATTCGAGTACCGCGCGCCGACCGCCATCAACGCCCTGTATTCATTGGCCTTGATCCGTTGCGTGGCACGTACAGACGCAACAACGAAGGCGACTATAAGTGCGCCGAGTCCGAAGTTCGGCGCATGTTTTCCGATCAATCGGACGAGCCTGCCGACAGTCGCGTTCTTGACAATTTTTCTTTCGCTGACTTGCACATTGATTCGCTGCGCCAATTTCGCAATCGCTTCGCCTCGCGTGGCTCCCATCCGTGGTTGGCAGAGGACGATGCGGGCTTGCTGTCAAAACTTGGCGGCTGGCGGAAAGATCGCCGCTCAGGGCGCGAGGGTCTGACGCTTGCCGGTCTCTTGATGTTCGGGCGCGAACAGGCCATTCGCGACCCATCGGCGGCGCCAGGTTTTCAACTGGATTACCGAGAGCATTTTGATGAAAACCCCGACATCCGCTGGACAGACCGTTTGACCCTGGATGGACACTGGGAAGGCAATTTGTTCCAATTTCATCAACTGGTAAAGCAAAAGTTATCCATCGGACCAGGAATCAAACGTCCTTTTGGGCGCGACGCTGAAGGATACCGGGCTGGCGAAAGTCCGGTCATCGAAGCCCTGGAGGAAGCATTGGTAAATGCTTTGATTCATGCCGACTACGCCGGGCAGGGCGGGATCGTGATTGACCGATGGCCAAATCGCCTGGAATTTACCAACCCGGGCACATTGCTGGTTTCACGTGAGCAGCTTTTGCAGGGCGGGGTCAGCGAATGCCGGAACAAATCCCTGCAACTCATGTTTCAGATGCTTGGCGCAGGCGACAGGGCCGGTTCCGGGATTGACAAGATTCGCTCCAGTTGGTCAGCCGAACGTTGGCAATCACCCGTATTACAAGAATCCCATCAACCGGATCGCGTAAGTTTGCGTTTGCCGATGTCAAGCCTGTTGCCGGAAGATGTATTGACGATATTGCATCAGCGTTTTGGCGCGAACTTCGATGCCTTGAGCGGCGACGAGATTCAGGCGCTGGTAACGGCACAGACAGAAGGCGTTGTTACCAATCAACAGTTGCAAGGCATGTTGGCGATGCATCGGGTAGACATTACCCGGATGCTGGGCGGCTTGGTGGCTCACGGCTTTCTGGTATCTGAAGGTGTCGGTCGGGGGACAAGGTACTCCCTTGCTCAAGGAACTCCCCCCCTAAGCGTTGGAACTCCCCCCCTCAGCGTTGGAACTCCCCCCCTCAGCGTGGGAACTCCCCCCCTCAACTCCCCCTCTTTCTCACTACCCGAAGATGATCCGCGCTGGGCGATAGCTGCGTCTGTGCGGGAGAAGCGCAGCGTGAAGCCAGATGTCATGCGAACTACGATTTTGACGCTCTGCGCCAATGATTACCTGGCATTGCATCAACTGGCTTCCTTGCTGGGTCGTGGAGCCAAACGCCTGCACGAAAAACACCTTGTACACCTGACCCGCAACAGACAATTGCAATTGCGTTTCCCGGACAACCCCAATCACCCGCATCAAGCCTACCGCGCGTCTTGCGGCTGTAATGCTCCTGTGGAGGATGCACAGTGACCTACCCCGATGAGTTGTATACGAAAATGACGGCTGACCAAAATTCCAAGCCTGAAAGGAACAAACCATGAACGAGTTGATTCTTTACAGTTCCAACGACGGTCAGGTAAAACTACATTTGCGAGTGGACGGCGAGACGGTGTGGCTTAGTCAACTGGAGATTGCCGAGCTGTTCCAGACCAGCAAACAAAATGTCTCCCTGCACGCCAGGAACATCTTCGGAGACGGGGAATTGAACAGGAGTTCAGTTGTCAAGGAATCCTTGACAACTGCCACAGATGGAAAAAAGTACAGCATCCAGCACTACAACCTCGACCTGATCCTGGCCATCGGCTATCGCGTGCGCTCGCCTCGTGGCGTGCAGTTCCGCCAATGGGCCAGCACACACCTCAAGGAATTTTTACGCAAGGGCTTTGTTCTGGATGACGAGCGGCTGAAAAACCCCGGCGGCTGGGATTATTTCGATGAACTGCTGGCGCGTATCCGCGAGATTCGCGCGTCGGAAAAGCGCTTTTATCAGAAGGTGCGCGATCTGTTTGCCTTGAGTTCCGATTACCGGATACGCGAGCAGGAAACCTCGCTGTTCTTCGCCGAGGTACAGAACAAGATACTGTACGCCGCCACTGGTCATACCGCCGCCGAACTGGTGATCGAACGAGCCGATTCCAGCCAGCCCAACATGGCCTTGACGACCTGGAGCGGTTCGCGCGTGCGTAAGCAGGATGTGATCGTCGCCAAGAATTATCTGAACGCTGACGAAATTGATACGCTCAACCGCCTGGTAGTTATTTTTCTGGAACAGGCAGAATTGCGCGTCAAGCAGCGTCAAGACCTGAGCCTGGATTTTTGGCGCGGTAACGTGGACAAAATGCTGACTTTCAACGATCAACCCATCCTGCGAGGCGCCGGCTCCGTCAGTCATAAGCACATGGAGCGCATCGCCCATGAGCGTTACGACTTGTTCGATCAACAGCGGCGCAAGGCAGAGCGCGAACATGCTGATGCCAATGATTTGGAGGAAATCGAGCAGATCGAGCGCGACATCAAGCAGTCACTCAAAAGACAGTAACGCCTGCTTTCTCCATTCACATAACGCCCTGCTCGCGCCTGCGATTCCGCGCGTTTTCGGCGCCAGCGGGTAAACTTTTCCTTGTTTCAGAAAACAGCCTGAAATTTGAAATATAATCGCCAAGTCCCACAAAATGCCACAGAATCTGAAATATGAAATTCGTTATTGCAAAAACCGTCCTGGTTTCTGAAATATGAACCTTTCAGACTACCGAGCCGGGCGTTATGAACAGCAGCTCGAATATCAGAGCTTTCTTCCCACGCCCATCCACCATCCGTGGATCATTGCTGACCCGGAAGTGATTGAAATTCTGGGGCGGGCGGATCGGGCGCTCGGCGAATTGAACGCCTTCGCGCAGCTCGTGCCGGACATTGATTTCTTTATCAGCATGTATGTCGCAAAAGAGGCTACTCAATCAAGCCGCATCGAAGGAACCCAGACCAACATCGAAGACGCCTTCAAGGAAGCCGAAGACCTCTTGCCGGACGCGCGTAATGATTGGCGGGAAGTGCAAAATTACATCAAGGCGATCAACCATGCGATTGCCAGCCTCGAACGCTTGCCGCTTTCCAACCGGCTATTGCGGGAAGCGCACGCCGTTCTCATGCAGGGAGTGCGAGGCGAGACGAAACAGCCCGGCGAGTTCCGAATAACGCAGAACTGGATCGGCGTCAGCCTGAAAAACGCGGCTTTCGTGCCTCCACATCATGGGCATGTGCCAGAGTTGATGAGCGACATGGAAAAATTTTTGCACGATGAATCGCTCAGAGTTCCGCCGCTGGTCAATATTGCGATTGCCCACTATCAGTTTGAAACCATCCACCCTTTTCTTGACGGCAACGGACGGCTGGGGCGACTGATGATCTCGCTCTATCTCGCGGCCAATGGGCTGCTGACCAAACCGGCGCTTTACCTGTCCGATTATTTCGAGCGCAACAAGACCGCCTATGTCGATCACCTCATGGCAGTTCGTGAGGGAAACAGGATGCGTGAATGGCTCGTCTTTTTCCTGCACGGGATTGAGGAAACAGCGCGTTCATCCGCCGATGTTTTCCGCAAGGTTCTGGCGCTGAAAGAGCAGATAGAGCGGGAGGTGTTGCCGCGCTTCACACAGCGGCGGCAACAAAACGCCCAGGAGCTTATCAGGCTCCTCTATAAACGCCCGTTGCTTGACGTGAAGTCTGCGACAAAGCAACTCGACACAACGACCAATACGGCTACCTCGCTCATTTCCGATTTCATCAATCACGGCGTGCTGGTTGAAATAACCGGGCAAAGACGCAACCGCCTCTTTGTATTCGAGCGTTATCTCCGACTCTTTGAAAGGCGCAACAGTGACTAACCCCCACATCCCCTCCGTTTCGGTCTCCTACGCCCGCAACGGCTCTTCGAGCAAGGTAAACGCCTTAGGTATGCGTCCGATGCAGGAACGCGCCTATGGGCATCGGGGCGAGCAGTACCTGCTCATCAAATCGCCTCCGGCGTCCGGCAAGAGCCGGGCGTTGATGTTCATCGCGCTGGACAAGCTCCATAACCAGAAACTCAAACAGGCAATCATCGTCGTGCCGGAAAAAACCATCGGCGCGAGTTTTCACGATGAGCCGCTAACGCAATCCGGTTTCTTTGCGGATTGGCGCGTGGAACCCAAATGGAATCTCTGCGACGCCCCCGGTTCCGAGAACGGCGGCAAGGTCAAATCGCTGGGCGCGTTCCTGCAAAGCGAAGACAGGATTCTGATCTGCACCCACGCCACCTTTCGCTTCGCGGTCGACCAGTTCGGGGTGGAAGCGTTCGATGACCGCCTGATTGCGGTGGATGAATTCCATCACGTTTCCGCCAACCCGGACAACAAGCTCGGCATGCATCTGGGACAATTCATCAATCGCGACCGGACGCATATCGTCGCCATGACCGGCTCGTATTTTCGCGGCGACGCCGAAGCCGTGCTGGCTCCCCAGGACGAGGCAAAGTTTGATACCGTCACCTATACCTACTACGAGCAACTCAACGGTTACGAACACCTGAAACAACTCGACATCGGCTATTTCTTCTATTCCGGCTCCTACACCGATAGTATCTTGCGGGCGCTTGACCCCGGCGAGAAAACCATCATTCACATTCCCAACGTCAACTCCCGCGAAAGCACGCAGGACAAGCTAAAGGAAGTCGAGCACATCATCGAGGAACTTGGCAAATGGCAGGGAATTGACGCCGCGACCGGCTTTCAGTTGGCGCGAACGTCTGACGGCAGGATTCTCCGTATCGCCGATCTGGTAGATGATGATCCGAGCAAACGCGAGCGCGTGGCCGCCGCGCTATTGAACCGGCAATTAAGGTTTGACTTTTCAAGGCACGCCCCATATGGGCCGAAATGGCAAATATGATGCAACCCTTAATTGCCGGGTGAATAAAAGACCCAGCGCGGAAAAATAACCGCGAGCATGTGGACATCATCATCGCGCTGGGCATGGCGAAGGAAGGCTTCGACTGGATTTGGTGCGAACACGCGCTGACTGTGGGCTATCGCTCCAGTCTGACCGAAATCGTGCAGATTATCGGCAGGGCGACCCGCGACGCGCCGGGCAAGACCCGCGCCCGCTTCACCAACCTGATTGCCGAGCCGGACGCTTCCGAGCAGTCCGTCACCGAAGCGGTCAATGACACGCTAAAGGCTATTGCCGCCAGCCTCCTGATGGAGCAAGTGCTTGCGCCGCGCTTCGAGTTCAGACCGAAGCGCCCGGACAGCAAGCCGGAGCAGGATTGCGACTATGGCGACGGCGGCTATGATCCAGACAAATGCAATGTCGGCTTCAACCACGCAACAGGGCAATTCCAGATCGAAATCAAGGGACTGGCTAAACCCCAAAGCGAGGAAGCCGCGCGCATCTGTCGGGAAGACCTGAACGAGGTAATCGCCAGTTTCGCGCAGGACAAGACCGCCATCGAGCGCGGCCTGTTTGACGAAGACCTGGTCCCGGAAGAACTGACCCAGGTTCGTCTGGGCAAAATCATCAAGGAGAAATACCCTGCTCTCGATGAAGCGGATCAGGAAGCGGTGCGCCAGCACGCCATCGCCGCCCTCAATCTGACGCAACAGGCCAGACAGGCAGCGTCCGGCAACAACGAAGCGCCAGCGAACACCGCCCTGATTGACGGGGTACGCAAGTTTGCGATGGACGTGCGCGATCTGGATATTGATCTCATTGACCGCATCAATCCGTTTGGCGCAGCCTACGCCATTCTCGCCAAGGCCATGCGCGAAGACAGTTTGAAGCAGGTGGCGGCGGTAATTGCGGGCAAACGCGCGAGCATGACGCCGGAGGAAGCAAAGGAGCTTGCGCTACGCGCCGTCCAGTTCAAGAGGGAGCGAGGTCGCTTGCCTTCAATCGCTTCAACAGACGCCTGGGAGAAGCGAATGGCCGAAGGCGCGACCGCCTTCGTCCGTTTCAAGGACGAGGGGCGCTATGATTGATCTTGACGAACTGCGCTCCGAACTCGACGAACTCGCCCGCCCTGAAAAGCAGGGCGCGCGCTCGCCGCGTGAAGAACGAATCATCGCCGGGTTCGAGGAAATCCAGCGGTTCGTGGAACAGCATGGCCGCGCTCCGCGATACGGCGAAGACCGGGACATTTTCGAGCGTCTGTACGCCGTCCGGCTGGAACGCCTATGTATGCTGGAAGAATGTCGGAGCCTTCTTTCCCCTCTCGATCATCAGGGTCTGCTGGATGGGGACAAGACGATCCCGCCTTTGGCAATCGGAGAAATGAGCGACGACGAACTGTTGTCTGAACTCCAGTCTGAACTCCAGGACGCGGCAAACCCTTCCGATATTACTGATCTGCGTCATGTCCGCCCCAGAGCCGAAATCCGCGCGGCGGAAGAAATCGCCAACCGCGAAAAATGCGAAGACTTCGAGCGATTCAGACCGTTGTTCCGCCAGGCGGAAAGCGAACTGAAATCCGGCGTCCGGCAGGCGTATATCTTCGGCAGGGACACAAGCATTGACGCGGGCGACTTCTTTGTTCTGGGCGGGCAGCTTGTCTATGTCGCGGAAGTCGGCGAAACCATCAAGGCTCCAAACGGCGAAAATGACGCCCGCTTGCGAGCCATCTACGCCAACGCAACCGAGAGTAATCTATTGCGCCGCTCTTTACAGCGAGCGTTATACAAGGACGAAAGCGGGCGCAGGATCAGCAAGCCTGAAAGCGGTTCGCTCTTCAGTGACGACAGTAACGAAAACAGGCGCAGTGAAACAGATGCGCTATTTGGCGCAAACGAGGCTGAAGGCGACATTGAGAGCGGTACGATCTACGTGCTGCGCAGCCATTCAACTCATCCGTTCATCGCGGAACACCGCGAACTGATCCACAAAATCGGGGTGACGGGCGGCAAAGTGGAAACCCGTATCGCCAATGCCGCGCATGACGCCACTTACCTGCTGGCCGATGTTGAAATCGTCGCCACTTACAAACTGATTGGCATCAATCGCGTCAAGCTGGAAAAATTGCTCCATCGCCTCTTTGCGCCCGCGCAACTTCAGCTTGCCATTCCAGATCGTTTTGGTCATCCGGCGCAGCCGAAAGAATGGTTCCTCGCGCCGCTCCATGTCATTGACGAAGCGGTGGAGCGCATTCGGAACGGCTCAATCACAGAGATGGTCTACGATCCGAAGACGGCAACCCTGGCAGAGCGGCAGACAGCGTAGAGGCTAGAGCGTTTCTATTTAAGCGCGTTGTTATATTGCGCAACCGGGGCAAAGCTCTTCCGATGTTCAGGGCAAACGCCATACTGCCGAAGCGCCGCAAGGTGGGCAGGCGTCGGATAGCCCATATGCCTGGCAAAGCCGTACTGGGGATAACGAAGGTGCAAATCCCGCATCATGGCGTCGCGGGCGGTTTTGGCGAGAATGGAAGCGGCGGCGATAGCGGTAATTTTGCCGTCCCCTTTTACAACAGCTTCGACCGGCACCGCCAGCAGCGGACAACGATTGCCGTCTACAACCGCGCCGACCGGCTGGGGATGCAATCCCGCCACGGCGCGACTCATCGCAAGCAGGGTAGCCTGCAAAATGTTGAGCCGGTCAATTTCCTGAACATTAGCGCAGGCAACATGCCAGGCAAGCGCCCGCTCCCGGATTTGCTCCGCCAAAAGTTCACGCCGATGCGCCGCCAGTTTTTTGGAGTCGTTCAACCCGGCAATGGGACGTTCCGGGTCCAGTATGACTGCGGCAGCAACTACCGGCCCCGCCAACGGGCCGCGCCCCGCCTCATCCACTCCGCACACTCCGGCAGGCAACTCTGTGAGCATGGCGCTGATCTTCATGCCTGGCGCAACACTTTCAGTGTTGCCTCTGCCGCTTTTGCCGCCATGTTCTGCCGCAAGGCGAGGTGAATAGGGGTAAATATTTCCTGTAGTTGTTGCGCGCGTCCGGGCGCGATTTCCGCCAGCAACGCCTCGGTTATCGCTGTCGGCGTCGCGGCGTCCTGCAAGAGTTCCGGCACAACTTCTCGCCCAGCAAGAATATTGGGCAAGCCCACATAAGGCAGGTAAGCGCGCCGTTTCATGAAGCGATAGGTCAGCGGCGCCACTTTGTAGACAATAACCATAGGACGCTTGACGAGCATGGTCTCCAGGGTAGCCGTGCCGCTGGCAACCAGAACCGCGTCGGCTGCGCCCTGCGCGGTCACGGCATGTCCGAAGAGCAGCCGCCAGGGAAGATGGCCTGCGTCATGGCGGCGAATTTCCGCTTCAAAGGCTAGTCTGGTTTGCCGGGTCGCAAACGGCACTAAAAACAACACCTCCGGCAAAACCGCATAAATTTGTTTTGCCGTCTCCACAAAAATACCGCCAAGCTGGAGAAGCTCGCTCTGCCGACTGCCGGGCAAAAACGCGAAAATCGGGGCGTAATGCTCAGACAGGCGCAGTTCTCTTCGCGCTTCTTTGGCATCCGTAACCAGCGGGATTTCATCTGCTAGCGGATGTCCAACGTAACTCACCGGCACGCCCGCTTTTTCGTAAAGCGGCGGCTCCATCGGGAACAGGGCAAGCACATGGTCGGCGGCTTTGGCGATTTTTTTAATACGTTCGCCGCGCCACGCCCAGATCGAGGGACTGACGAAGTGAATGGTGCGAATGCCTTTTACCCGCAGCTTTGCTTCCAAATCCAGATTGAAATCCGGCGCGTCTACCCCGATAAAAAGGTCTGGCTTCTCGGACAACAGGCGCGCCCGCAAGGAACGACGAATAGAGGAGATTTCCGGGTAACGCTTCAATACTTCCACATAACCCATGACCGTGAGTTTTTCCAGAGGCCACCAGGACTCAAACCCTTCCGCTGCCATCTTTGCGCCGCCAATGCCGAAATACCGCGCTGCCGGCAATATTTCCTTCAGCGCGGCAAGAAGGCGGGAGGCAAGCAGATCGCCGGACGTCTCCCCTGCCACCATTGCGATGCGCGGCGCGTCAGTCATCGAATAATGCCACGCTTGGAAACCGCGAGAAAATCCAGAAACCGCCGCACATCCGGTTGCTCTTCCGCAAGCTCCTCCAGTTTCACCTTGGCTTCTTCCAGCATGAGGCCGGATTTGTAGAGAGCGCGGTAGGCGCGTTTCAGGGCGGTGATCGCTTCGGAGTGGAATCCTCGCCGCTTCAAGCCTTCCACATTGATGCCGTAGGGCGAAGCGCTATTTCCCGCCGCCATCAGATAGGGCGGCACATCCTGCAAAATCACTGTGCCGACCGCTGTCATGACATGCGCGCCGACACGGCAGAATTGATGCACCCCGGTATAGCCGCCGAGAATCGCCCAGTCCTCTATATGCACATGCCCGGCAAGCTGGGCATTATTGGCAAAAATGGTGTGGTTCCCGACCTGGCAATCGTGCGCGATATGCACATAGGCCATGATCCAGTTATCGTTGCCGATGCGGGTTACGCCCGCATCCTGCGCCGTGCCTATATTAAACGTCGTAAATTCGCGGATGGTGTTGCGATCCCCGATTTCCAGGCGGGTCGGCTCGCCAGCGTACTTTTTGTCCTGCGGCGCTTCCCCCAATGACGAAAACTGAAAAACGCGATTGTCCCGTCCGATTCTGGTGCGCCCATTGATTACGACATGCGGCCCTATCCAGGTGCGTTCGCCGATTTCCACCTGCTCGCCAATGATTGAATAAGCGCCGATCTCTACGCCTTCCGCAAGGCGCGCGCCGGGATGCACAAGCGCAGTCGGATGGATGCTTGCGTTCATCAGGACAATTCCCGCTGGGCGCACATCAGATCAGCTTCCGCCACCACTTCGCCATCCACCCGCGCGGCGGCCTCGTATTTCCAGATGCCGCGCATTTGCCGCGTGATGTTTACATGCAGGTGCAGTTGATCGCCAGGCAGCACCGGCTTTTTGAAGCGCGCGTTATCAATGCCCACAAAATAAAATACGGAGTCATCGCTCGGCTTGGTATTCATGGTCTTGAACGACAGAATGCCCGCCGCCTGCGCCAGAGCCTCCATAATCAACACCCCCGGCATGACAGGGTGATGCGGGAAATGCCCGATAAAAAATGGCTCATTGATACTGACATTTTTACAGGCATGGATGGACTTGCCCACCTCCAGCGCCAGCACCCGGTCAACCAGAAGAAAAGGGTAACGGTGCGGCAAATGTTCGAGAATTTGATGAATGTCCACGATGGCTCAACCCCGTAAGTGTGGAAAAAATACAACTTTACTACGACTTGCCGGAATTACGCATCCACTTTTGTATTTTGCGCGCGCTTTACATAGCAGAAAGTGCCTCTGGACATGGCGGGACAGGCCGCTTCAGTTGCGACAAGAGATAGTCCAATAAAATCAGCGCGCTGCATAACGCCATGACTTCCTGATAGGGGCGGCAGGGCCAAAAATGTCACCTAGAACAACAGCGCCAACCGATAAGATTCCAAATTGTCGGGCGGATGTCAAGGGAAAACAAAATGCGATGTTACCGGTTTTCAATCTGTCCGGTTTTGTGGCACGCAAGTTGTCCGGTCGTCATACTGTCTGAAAGGAGGGCGATTATGACAAAGGCACAGTTGTTACAGGAAATCCGGAAGATGAGATTTGAAGAAGCCTAAGTTAGCTGGAACCATGGTCGTTTAACGCAATCCGAAGCGGCAGAGTTGTTGGGTCTTAGCGAGCGCAGTTTTCGGCGCTACGTGTCGCGTTTTGAATCCGACGGGCCAGAAGGTTTGCAGGACAGGCGAAGCCAGTCGTGCATGGATCGGGGGGCCTCGCTCGATGAAGTGATCGCGTTGCAGGATCGCTATCGACGGGATCATTCAGGCTGGAATGTGAGCCACTTTTTCAGTTGGTACCGGCGCGATGGCGGCGCCCGCAGCTACAGTTGGGTGAAGAAGCGCCTGCAAGCGGGCGGGCTGGTTAAGCGCGCCAGCAAGAAGGGCTCGCACCGCAAGAAACGCGAGCGTAAGCCTTTGCCAGGCATGATGATCCATCAGGACGGTTCAAGGTACGAATGGTTGCCTAATCAATGGCTTGATTTGATCGTGACGATGGACGATGCCACCAACGAGCATTACTCGATGTTTCTCGTCCCCGAGGAGGGCACAGGTTCCAGTTTTCGGGCCATGCGTGAGTTGATCCTTCAGCAGGGGCTGCCCTGTTCGTTCTACGGTGACCGGGGGAGCCACTACTGGTTCACCCCCGTGGCCGATGGCCCCGTGGACAAGAAGGCGCTGACGCAGTTTGGCCGAGCCCTGAAGCAGTTGGGTATCGAGATGATTGCCGCCTACTCCCCTCAGGCACGTGGCCGCTCGGAACTGGCCTTTGGCACTCACAGGACAGGTTGGTCAAGGAGTTGGCCGCACAGGGGATCACGCAGTTGGATAGCGCTAATCGGTATATCGCAAAGAGCTACCTGCCCCATTACAACGCCGAGTTCATCCGTCCAGCCCGTAAGCCAGGCAGCGCCTTTGTGCCTTGGCTAGAGCATGCTGTCTTTCAATAGAATTACTATACTGAACTTACGAGAGATATGATTCGAAATTGGAACGCAAGGAGAGAGC
>WRMF01000020.1 GCA_009777245.1 Betaproteobacteria bacterium | reverse complement strand
GCTGATTGGTGAGGGATTGCACGTCGGCAAAGGATACGCGGTTGGCAATGGCGGTCAGCATGGCGTCAACAGCGGAATTCTGTCCTTCGAGTTCGTCCGCGATCTCTTTCAAGGTATCCAGAGCCTCTGGCGCGCCATTCACCAGATTGGCAATCGCCGTCGAGATCAGCGTCTCAACGGTGGATTGGCTGACGCCGCCGCTGGTTTCCAGACCGCTTACCGTCGCGGATAACGCGGCAACCGTGGCTCGGTCGGTCTTGATCGCTGCGGCAACCGTGGCGATCAAGCTCTCCATTTCGGTGCGTACATTGGTACTCATGGTTGGTTTCTCCTACTGAATTACAAAATTAAAGCGTTAAAAAGCAGAGCGTAATTCCAGGGCAGATCAAGATTGGCCTGCGCCTGCGCCAGTTCCCGCTCGGTCAAGGCTTGCTCCAGGTCAAAGCGCACCGCGCCCACCGCCGCGCCGGGGATGCCCTTGTTAATCGAGCTACATGTACATGGGTAGAGCGTGTGCGTCCATTCGATTAGCCAGACCACATACGAATCGGCTTCCGCCCACATTCTGTCCCGCTCGATGTAGTTGTCGGGAAGCCGTCCAACTCCTACTGCCAGATTCCAGTCATTGCCGGACACAAATTCGGCAATCTCAAGCGCCAATACCCTCGCTACGTGTTCGACATTCGCGTTGTTCGGGTCGGCCAGCAGCCTTGCCTGAAACGTTCCTATGAATGTGCGACCGCCGTTAAGACCGGAATTGTCGCCTTCCCTCAGATTGACGAACTCGACTATCAAGGCGGGAAGAGGAGCAATCCCGTCGGACAGCTTCGGATAGGACGGCAGCACATTGACATTCGGAAAACGCCTTTTCAAGTCTTCCTGTATCGCGGCGTGAAGCTCAATCAATATCGCCATTTCATCTGCCCTTCAGGGTTTTGAACATTTCCTTTTCCAGTTCGCTCTTCAGGAACGGGACAATGCGTCCGGTTATCTTTTCGGCATTCGCCGTAAAAATCTGTCTCCCGATTCCGTCCCATTCGTATTTCACAAGGGCAATCGGATAGCGCCTGGAAGTCACGCGCTCAAAAATTCTCCGCCCGCGTCTGTGCATGACAAACGCGCCGGGAAAAACAAACGTGACCCCATTGCCGCTAACGTATGCGCCGTAGCTGTTTTGATCAGGAATTCCCAAAACATGCGCCGGAATCGGGTTCATGCCCAGCCAGACACGGCCATCTCCCGCAGCGGTGACATCCACCACAACCCTTTTCGCCAGCGATTCCTTTGGTATTCCGGCATTCGCCAGTTCCGAGACAACCCGCCTTTTGATCCAGCCCCCGGCGCGGCGAAATGTCTTTTTCATCGCGTCGACAACCTGCCTGTCGGTCAGGGCGTTTTCGGCAATCGCCATCAATTCCCTAGCGTCAAACGACACCGTGATGGAAGTCATGGAAACAGAGCGCGCATGTAGGAAAACCACGCATCCGCCAGCGTGGCAGAGAGCACAAACGGAATATAAACCAGCGGGAGGCGTCCTGGCGGCATGGTCTGCGGGCGCAGGACAAGGGTCGTTATACCCGTCCCGTCCCGCTCTACGCTCGTCACCGTGTAACGCCCGCCGGATTCGACAATCTCGACGACAGAACCATTACGAATGCCGGAAGCGTCCCTGCTTCGCAAGGCAAGGGTCGGCTCCCGCAGGTCGGTCTTCAAAGCGCCGAGCATCGGGGACAGATACGGGTCGTTGAACATGCCGGATACCGCCCGCCCATCAACGACGGCGGCATCCGACAATGCTCCAAACACCGCGTCATCCATGCCGGACACAAGGTCGCGAAAAGACATTATTTCGTCAGCTTGATGATGGCTCTGGGCTTGGTGCAGATGTTGAGCGGGTTGGATTGAGCCTCAAGCATGATGCCCTTGTCAAAATCCATGACCTCCTGCTTGGCGTAGTACGGCAGACCAAGGGTATTCACCGTCTCGATATAATCGGCGGGACCGAAGCGGGAGATGAACAGGCCGGGAATGCCGACCGGCACAAGGTACGCGACATCCGGGTCAATGTAGAGCGTATTGCCTACCTTGCCGTACCACGGCTTCCAGGAGACTTCGCCAAACTCGAAGCCGTGCATGTTGGACGAGCGCAGGAACGCGCCGTCATTCCAGCGGTTAAAGGCTTCCTCGACCTTGGCGTGAGAAACGAAAGCGTCGTAAAACCCACGTCCGCATACCGCGCGCCAGCCGGTGATGTTGGCAGAGCCGGAAAGCGAGTTCTCGACAATCCGTTTGACATCCCGGATTTTCTGCTGGATATTCGTTCCCGACGCGCCAAGGGCAAGGCTCATGGTCTGTTGAGTAATGCCGAAATGATGGAACAGGTCAAGCAGCAGATTTTCGCCGTTGGCATCATAAATCTTTCCGGTCAGAGCGCCGAAACGATGGAAGGCCAGCGTCGCGTCAATCCGTGAGCGCATCTTCAAGAGGCGCTTGTTCACGAGATCGCTGATCATCTGGGTTTCCGTCGTCGAGCCGAAGGCGCGAACCCCTTGAACCTCGTCCGCCATTACATTGGCGCGGGTCTGAAGATGCAGGAGCGCGAACGGAACCATGTCGCGCTTGCCGCCGATGGTCACATCGCCGGGGCTGCCGCGCTCGGTTGCGGGCACAAGGGAGAGGGAATCGCCTTCGCGCTCAATCATGACGGAGAGCGTGGTAACGCCTTCCTCGTCGAAATCCACCGGCGAGGGCGGGATGATCTGGCCTTCCGGCGGATTGTTGATCGCTGCGGTCAGGGTGTCGATGCTGAAAGCGTCGCCCCGAAAAATGTCAAGGGTAATGGGCATTTTGAAACTCCTTATCGGACAATAATGTTGCGGGTTTTGAGATCGGCGGTCGCCGCGCCGTCAAGCCCGGTCAGACGGGCGGCGGCGACTTCGGCCAGACGAACGACGGCCACGCCGTCACGCTCTTCCGCGCTTGCGGGAAGGCCGCTGTAGAGAATGCCGACCGCTATGTCGGCTCCGCCGCCGCTGCCATATGGCGCGTACTTGCCGCTGGCGGTCTCGATGCCCAGCACCTGGCCGGGTTCAAGAGCGTCCCCGGCGACAACAGTCACGCCCTCGCGGGAAATCTGACCGTTGCCCTCGGAGAGGAGAAATTCAGCGGTGTAAAGACCTTCTTTCAGGATTTGGTTCATGATTCGGTTCCTTTCTTACCCTTGCGGGCGGTATAGATTTTGTCTGGGTTGAGTTGATCGGCGACGGCTTCCTTCGTTGCCTGTTCCTTCGTTTTCTCCGGCTCCTTGTTATCAATCCGGCTCACGCCCTCGGCGATCCGCTCGGTCAGGCGGGCGCGCGCAGCATCGGCGGAAAGTCCCGCCTTGACGTACTCAATCGCCAGTTCCGGCAGACGCGCCAGAACGCACAGGTCGCGGATAGCCTTGATACGCTCGGCTTCCGCCGCTACGGCTTCGCCGTCGGTGAGTTTCGTGTTCATGATGATTTCCTCGGCTATTTCAGGGATTCCCGCCGCATGACAGGTCTTGATAATCAAGACCGCCGCTTTTGCTACAACTTCCGCCGTGTCAGGCGCGGGAGCAGGCACGGGGTCGGGGTCGGGAGTGGGTACAGGGGCAGGCGGCTCTTCAACCACCGGCGGCTCTGCCTCGCCAGACTCGATAAGCGCCCGCGGCGGATGTCTGAAGCGGGCAAAAATGCCGGACTTGCCAAGACAAGCCTTGACAGCGGGCGATGTAACAATCGCGTCGGCAAAACCGAAAGACACCGCCTCTTCAGCCGACATCCATGTTTCATCATCAAGCATCTGGATTAACGCGGCCTCATCAATGGCAGAGGCTTTACGCCGATAAGCGGCGATGATTCCGTCCCGAGCCTTGTCCATCATGTCGGCGGACTTTCGCAAATCATCGGCATTGCCATAGGCAAAGGTATAGGGGTTGTGGATCATCATCATCGCCGATTGCGAGATGACGACCTTATGCCCACCGACCGCTATAACGCTTGCGGCGGACGCGGCCATGCCGTCTATGCGTACCGTGCCGCGCGCGCCAAGTCTGTCTATCCATGCGTTCAGAGCGAAGCCGTCAAAGAGATCGCCGCCGGGACTGTTGATGGCAATCACAACCGGCGATTCGCCATCATCAACAGCGTTGAAGTCTTCTATCAACTGCTTGGCAGTGATACCCCAGAGGCCGATGTCGTCGTAGATCATCACCTCTATTTCATTTTTGCCCGCGGCTTTTGCGGCTATGCGATACCAACTGCGGGCGTGTCCGCCAGACCTTGATTCCATCATGATTCCTCCTTGTGGATGTTGGACGGCGCGATGTCATCCGACACCCGCCCTCGCTTGTTAATCTCTTGCCGCCCGTCGCTGGTATAGGCCAGGCCAAGCCGGTCGGCGCGGCTGTTGTCCTCGTGCTGCTCCGCGTCTATCATTTCCGCGTCGTAGCCCTGTTTAAGCACAGATTCGCTGCGCGACGTGATACCGGCCTGAATCGCCATCCGCTGCGCCTGTACGTCCTGCACCGGATGAATGTAGGCAAAGCCCTGCGGAACCCAGCGCGTCCGCAGATAGACGCGGCGATTAGCCACATAATCCGGTAACGCTATCGCGCCGGACAGAACGGCCATGTCAAGCCATGCGGCGCGTACCGGACGACATAACTGGTGGATAAAGACATTCCATTGCCGCTGTTCAATCTTGCGGCGAAACTCATTCAGGACTACCCGAATCACCCGGTCATTGACCTCGCGCATATCGCCGGTCAGGACTTCAAACGGAATGCCCGCTCCGGCGGCAATCGCCAGCAACTGCTGTCGCATGAAATCGGAGTACGAATTACCGGCATCCGGCGGATCGGAAAACTCGACTTCTTCCCCCGGCAAAAGCTCCTGCATTGAACCCGGCTCAAGCCCCACCATCGGCGTGTGGCCGTCGGCGTCCGGCTTAACAGGCTCTCCGGCCAGAGGGTCAAAACCCGGCTCTTCCGGCGCGGGCTTCCTGATGAATCCGGCAAACAGATTGGCGACCTGCTGTCGAAACAGCACCGCGTCGTCAAAATCATCCAGCGTTTTCATCCGGGTTAAAACCGGCGCAAGCGTCGGCACTCCCCGCGTCTGTCCGGGTCGCAGCGGCTCGTAGATGTGCAAAATCTCCTCGGCCTTGACCCGAACCGGAACGTTATGCGTCAAGCCCGGCGTAATGTCGCCGGGGTGGGAGCGATATACCCAGTAAGCAATGCGCCTATGTTTTGCGTCAAACTCGATTCCGGCGCGGATATAGTGACCGTCGGCAAGCGTTCTGTTCTCGTTCCTCGGCACGAATTCCGCTTCCAAAACCTGCAACTGCAACGGAACCGCCGCGCCCTGTTTGGCATCCACGGGACAGACGCGAACAAAGCATTCCCCATCGGTATAGACCGCGCGAGCTATCAACGCTTGCAGTCCGTAGAAGTCCGTCCGTCCATCAACATCCGCCTCGTCCGCCCAGTCATCCCACAAGAGAAGTAACGCCTTGCGGATATTTTCATCCTCGTGCATGGGCTTTGGAGTGATGCCCGTGCCAATGGTATTGGACACCAGGCCGTTAATGACCGACGCGCCATATGGATCATTGCGAACCGCCGCCCGCGAGCGGTTGATGAGACTGCCCAAATCGCCCAGCGAATCAGGGCCGCCGCCGCCAACTCTCCATGAACGAGAGCGTCTGCCCGCGCCCGCGCCTTCGTAATTGGCTTTGGGGCGTTTTGGCGCAAAGATAGAACGCATCAATCTGTTTTCGAGCCTTGCCAAATACCCGAACATCAGAATCCCTTTCCGGCGTGGTGGCAGCGCACGATACGGCGGCGGGGACGATGCAAGTCAACCAACATCATCTGCCGCGCCTTGATTAACTCGTCCATTGACCGATACCGAATCATCCGGTCGGCATAGCGAACTTCCAGTTCATTCCTGGAAATCGCCTGCTCAATCCGATCAAGGTCGTCTTGTGTCCATGCCATTGTTTATCCTCTGCGCCGCATGTAGGTGGATGAAGCAACGCGCCTCACCCGGCCTTGTGATTTGGGTACTGGTTTCGGCGCCTGCTCCAGCGGCACAACGAGCGGGAGCGTCTCCGCCTCTTCGGGAAGCTCAACTGCTCGGCGCGAAGCCAGCGCCAACCGCCGCTCTATCTTCAAGCCTTGTAACGCCGCATAGGCATAAACGCGGCAGTCCAAAGCCTCGTTTCGCGCGCCGGATGGCTTTATCCACGTCCGTACTTCATTGCCGCGCTTGTCTGGCTTGGTTATCCGCTTCTCGCTTGTCGCCTGTACAAACCAGTTTTCATCATATGAGATTGCAAAATGGCAATAGCCGGGACTGCCTTCCGCCAGTAGTAACCTTGCATAAATCGTATCCTTGGCGGTATCCACGCCAATAACCCTGACTATATGGCCTCGGTATTTCTTCGACCTCGCCACTCGCTTAGGCCACACCGGACGCGCCCCCCACATGCCTTTGATCGCCCAGACATTGCGGGCGGCGCGCGGCGTGGCAAATTCATAAACCTGTTGAACGTGATGCCCGCCGCTATCAATGCAACACGCGCCGACGCGAAGCGTCCGCCCATCCTCGGTAACAAAGCGGGCGGATATGAGTAAGGCATCTAACCTCTGCCACATCTCCGCCTCGGCGGGATTGCCGTTCAACACGACATATTCAATACCCCATGATTCCTCGCCCACACCCCAGCCGACAAACTCAATCTCCAGTCTGTCGTTCTGCACGTCCAGGCCAGCGGTAACTACAACAACGCCGGACGGAACCGTAACAGCGTCGTAATTCTCGCGCCGATCCGCCAGAGTTTCGGGATTCGCCCGCTCGCCGGTCACTTCAAACGGCTCGCCCATCGAGGTATTCCACCAGGTCTTTTCCTCTTCCGGGTTGCCTCTGGCAGCGTAGAAATCAGCGGCTACATCGGCAAATGAGCGCCACGGCGAATAAAGCTCGTTGATATGAAAGCCTGGAATCGGACTTTCCGGGTTTTCCGCTACCCATCGTCCCGCCACCAGCATCCCCATCTTGTCGGAGTTGTTAATCAACGCCCCGCATTCAGGACAAGCCATGCAGGCCGTCTCCGGCTTTTCATCAATGATTGAAATGTTTTCCCATTTCAAAACATGTTCATGACCGCAATGCGGACACGGCACGTGAAACCGCCGCTGATCAGACTGATTCCACGCCCGCTCAATCCGGCTGATGCCCTTGATTGTCGGTGTGGACAACAACACGACTCGCCGCTTGTTGCGGTAGGTGATAGTCCGTTTGCGGGCGAGATTGATAGGGTCGCCTTCCGTTCCGGCAGAAGGCGGATAACGATCCACCTCATCGCATATCACGATACGGATAGGCCGCATCGCCAGCGGCGCGGGAGCATTCGCGCCAATCATCGTAATATGCCCGCCCGGAAAGCTCTTTTTCAGAATCGTATTGCCTGAATCGCGGCTTTTCGCGTCTCGAACCTTGCCTTGCAGTACCGGCGTATCCCGAATCATCGGAGCCAGGCGATCCTTGGAAAACGTCTCCGCCATCTCGACCGTGGGCTGTACGAGCAACAACGGAGCCGGATCAAGGTCTATGTGGTAGCCAATCATCGCCTTGGCTATCAATGTCTTGAACATCTGCGCCGACGACATGACTACTATCTCGACCGCGCCCTCATTGAACGCGTCCATGACGCCACGTTGATACGGAGCGCGAGCCGACCTGTACTTGCCGTACTCGGCGCTATCTTCCGGCGATAGATAAAGCCTTTCGTCCGCCCATTGGCTAAGCGTCATCCTCGGAGGCGGAGCCGCTATCCTCGCTACCCGTATCAATGTTTCCGTCAATGTCTGCATCTTCTTCATCTGGTTTCCAATTGGATAATTCCGCCAAAGCCTCATAAATCATGTCGGTTAATATCTGCTCTATTTCCTTTTCAGATTTACCTGCCGATTCCAGCGCGGCGCGGTATGGCACGGTCAGCATCTTTGCCCGAAACGCTCCGACCAAAGCCGACCAGCCACGCTCGGCAGCGGCAACCGTAACCAGGACTCCGCGTAGCCTGTCAATCTCAATTTGCGCCTTCTCCGTCTGCGTCCGGGTCAGTTTGGTTTTCTCGGTTATGTAATCACCAGAACCGCCATCAATCCTGCTGCGAAGGTACTTGATATAGGCAACCGTACACGCCAGAAGGTTGTACTCCCCTCGATTCCTGGGCTTCGGGATAATTCCTTCTTTCGCAAGCTGCTGAACGCGCCTGTCGTCCAGGTCAAGCATCTTTGCGACTATCGCGACCGGAACAGTATTCATAAATTCAACCTATCAAACGAAACGAAACCATAGAAAATCCCAAAAACTAGTAAAATTTCGAGGGTAACAACTACCCTCCTTCTTTTAAAAGCCCAGGGGCCCCCGGCGTTGCGGGCAAATTAATCAAGCTTTTCGACAAACAGGTCGTCGTCTATCTCGACATCCCCGCAGGCTTCGGTTGCCGCGCGTGGATTGCCCTTGACGAATACCAGAACATTCTGATGTGTCTTTCCGAGCTTGCGTGATGTAGAGAACTGCTTACCTACGCGGATAGCAAGTGATCCAGCCTGTGTTATCAAGATAGCGTCGTTATATAAATTCATACCTGCATCACGAAAGGCCGTTATGGTGTCAGGCACGAAGGCGCGATATAAACCGTTTCTGTCTCGCACATCTCCCACAACGAAACAGGCGAACCTGTCATTTTTGAGGAGCGATACAGAGCGAGCGATAATCTCCCTATACGCAGCGATGAACTCCGGGTATCGCATGGTGGAGATGTCCGCCGGATTGTCGGAGTAAACCTCTAAATCAGCATAGGGCGGGCATGAGAACAGGAAGTCAGCCTCTACTCCGGCACAATGTTGGTGAATAGCCTTGCTATCGCCGCAATGCCAGACAGGGGCTGGTTCGTCGTTGCCTATTTCCGCCCATTGGTTACGATTTGCCTCTACCTGCTCCTGGCGGATGTCGCACCCGATGTACTGGCGGCCTGTCTTGGCGGCGACAATGCCTCGAACCGAGCCGCCAGCGAATGGGTCAATTACCAGACCGCCCGGCGGACAGAACCATCTATATGCCAGTTCGCACAGCACCGGGTCAAAGATGCTTGTGCCAGATTGGATGTTCAGGTCAGGGTTAGCCGTCAGAAATTCTTTCCACGTTACCTTGTGTCCGATCCTGGCCTCATACTCGTTCTTGGCCTGATAGACCGAGGGCGGCTGTGACGATGCGGAGAAAGCGAGCAGGTTGTCGCGGCCTGTTTCAGATGAAAGACCAATGTCCAGCCATGCCTTTTTTCTTTCTGCCCACCAGCCGCGACGAGCATCAAGTATTGAGAACGGAGCCACCATGAATCTATCTGCCAGAGCGCGTCCGCCGCTCTCGCGTTTTTCGCTTTCAGTCTCTGCCGCTATGCCTTTGGTGATAGCCTCGATTTCCTCGGCGCTGAATCCGGTGAGAACCTGGTCAAAGTCCATATCGGCCAGTTTTGCCAGCTCTAGCGATAGCAATTCATCGTTCCATTCGGAATCCTCGGCAACGCGGTTGTCAAGGATGCGATAGGCTCGCTTCTGACTTTCGGTCAGGCCATGCTTTTCCAATACCGGCGCGGTTTTGATGTCCGGCCAATCGTGAATCGTCCATCCGTTTTTGAGGATACGCTGCGCCGCCAACAAGCGACAATGCCCGGCGATGATCTCGCCGGTTTCGTCGGTCAGTACGGGGAATGTCCAGCCGAACTCGCGCAGGCTGGCGACCAGCTTTCCGATTTGCTCCTCGTCGTGTTGCTTCGGGTTGCAAGCGTATGGGGCTATAGCCTCAAGAAGCTGAACCTTGATCTGTGGGGTGTGCATGAGCGTCATGGCAGATTGTCGATTGTTCGACGCTCTGGTGGCGCTCATGCACGGCGCTCCTGGCGCTCAAGCTGTTAAATGTACCGCAGCGCGGACATTTGATTTTCAATTCGATAAAAATTGCTTCGGCCAACTTTTTATTGCACTGGCCGCAACGTATTTCTTTCATGCGAGTTCCGATCTGATGTACCCTCGCGCTACCACGCGCGTGGTGGGAGAGCCTTAGGCCAAGACTCGCAGGCTGTGTCTGCGTTTTGCGGTGGCTGTCGGGGTGTTCGTAGCACTCCGACAGCCGCTCTTTCTTCCTTTTTGCGACATAAAAATTATATAACTCGTTGTTTTTGTTGATTTTTTTCTCAAAACAATGTATAATATATTTTATTTATGAAAGGAATTGTCATGTCTCGCTCAACCCAAATTGAATGGACAGAACACACGTGGAATCCTTTTGTCGGATGTAGCATCAAGTCAGAAGGATGCAAGAACTGTTACGCCATGTGGCAAGCAGCGCGAATTGAAAGTTTCAAATCTGCCGCGCATTACATTGGCCTTACTGAAAAAGTGAATGGTCGTATTGTTTGGACAGGGAAGCTGGCTCGCGCATCTGACGCCACCATGAGAAAACCGTTTTCGTTGCCGCGCGGCGATATGGTTTTCGTGAACTCGATGTCAGACTTTTGGCATCCTGTTGCGTTGGATGAGTGGCGCATCGAGGCTATCGAGGTCATGCGGAAGAATCCCGACCTTGTCTTTCAGGTTTTGACAAAGCGCCCTGACGAAGCCATCAAGTTCCTTGAGCGTAGACCAAATTTCCGATTCCCTGATAACTTTTGGTTCGGTGTTACTGTAGAGAGCGGAAAAACAAAAGGCAGGATTGATACCTTGCGCCGCATTCCTGCTTCAATGCGGTTTATTAGTTTTGAACCTTTGCTTGACGATTGCGGCGAGCTTGACCTGACCGGCATTCATTGGGTTATCACTGGCGGCGAATCAGGTGTCGTTCGTCGGCCATGTAAGTACGAATGGGTTAAGCGTATTGACGATCAAGCCGTTGAGCAAGAGGTCGCTCGCTTCTTTAAGCAATGGGGACACTGGACGAACAATCCTCTCGTTTCCCTGGCTCCCGCTGGCGTGAGCGCCAATAAGTTTGTGGCGCAGCATGACCCACGCGGGAAGGGGGGATCATTGCTTGATGGGCAGTATGTGAAAGAATATCCTGTTCTACCTGCCCTAAAAAATCAGGCCGATGTATTTGACCTTTGCGCCTGATTTTCCTTTTGCCTCGAAGCGATGCAACAGGTCGCAATTTAATAACTGAGCCGTTCGTAAAACGGCTCGGTCTAAAATTTCGTCCTGCATTTTCCCACCGCCCGCCGTTGGTTTTGTAAATCCAGTGACTTGCTGCAAGGCTTTTGGCATGCCGCCTAATCGTAGGTTTAGGTTGCTTCCGTCCGTCAGTATCAAGCCGAACATTTCTCCCTGTGATATTTGTCGCCTGGCCGCAAGAATAAGGACTTGCTCCCACGGCGAGCCATACGCATCGAGGTCAAATATGTTAAAATCATTTAAGTCTATCGCCCGCATTACCCGCCTGTTGTCAGCTACAAACGCTAACCGTTTGTCCTTATACCATTTTAGGTCGCACCCTACGTAATAGTCTGCTTTGCTCCACACGGCTTTATACATTTGTCCTGAACCTGCGAACGCATCAAAGACGCGAGCGTTCCCTATTTTTTCCAGGACGAGCCTTCTAAGCTCTTTTTTCGAGGCTTTTGACAGTAAATGATTATTTACTTTTTTTTTGCCTATTGTTTTAGCCCATCCCATCGTCTGCTACCGTTCCTAGCTCGACATCTACAGGCAGGTCTGCCATTGCTTCCTGTAACCGGCGCAGGACTTCCGCCTGTTGAGGTAGCTGCCCTCTGATTGAAATCCAGAACCTATCCAGAACCTTTCCCGTGTGAATTTCTTTTACTTCGTGATCTTCGGAGCCGTCAAGAAGCGCCGCTATTTCGTCAGCGTTCCATCCGATCAGGTCAAGGTCAAATCCGCTGTCGTCAAGTTCTTCCAGTTCCAAAGTCAAAATGTCAATGTCCCAACCGGCATTCTCGGCTATTTTGTTGTCCGCGATGACATAGGCTTTGAACTGCTCGTTTGACCATCCAGAAGCGTCTATTACCGGTATCGTGCCATCTGGATACGGCTCTGCTGATTTTGAGCCTGGAGGCGGAAATATCTTTTTGCCGCTCTCGTACAATTTTTTCACGGCAAGAACAGTCCCATGTCCTTTGGCAATTACCCCGTTTCTGATGATAATTGCGCCCACCATGCCAAAAGCATCAATACTGTTAGCTATCTGAACGATTTGCGTCTCGTCATGAGTTCGCGCGTTTTTCTGATATGGCGTGATTTGGTCAAGATTGACCAGCTTGATTTCCGGCGCTGTCATAGCAAAAAAGCCCACCAGACGGCGGGCTGTGAAAGGTTTTTCCCATGTCGCCGAATTTTGGGCGCACTTATGAGAATAGCGAAATTGGGCATTATTCTAGCCCAAAAAGCACAACGCGTCAAGAACTAAATTGTAACAAAAACAGAATTGTTCTTAAATCTTCAATCCTGTCGTAATCTTCTGGTTCGTCAAGTATTGGATAAATCCTCGGTATGGGATAAATCCTCGGTCTGACCCTCGTTAACAGCTTTTTCCCATTCTTTCTCTTCTTGTTCCATTCTATTATTTCTCCAGAGAGCTTGAGTTCTTTGGTATTCATGGCTCGCACAGACCACGATTTACAAGTTTATCATAAATGGTATTCATCGCCTTGTCCTCAATTCCGGCTATCCAGCCTCTGCCTTTTGTCCCCATAAGCCACTCGCGCACACGGCGGGCATGGCTTTGCGCGGTGTTCCGGTGTATTCCAGACCGCTCCGCTATTTTTTTCAGATTGACCCGCTCGTTTTGATGCGCGTACAGAAGTTTCACATATGCAAGGCGCGTTTCGCTCGTTGTATCGCACCCGGCGAGGACGGATGTTCTGGCGCGATCGGCGATTACGGATATGGCGACGCGCCATAATGGATTTTTCCGCCTGCAGGAGCCGTCAAGCCCTGGGAGCGTGTGCGGAGCAAAGCGGGCTATGATGATTGCCTCTGCCAACGTCCCCAATTGTTCTACCTCGGCGCGGATGAACCCTGCCTGCGCCGCGCCGTCCAATCCGCCAAGGCCGATACCAGGCTCTGATCCCTTTCCCATGCGATTCATCAGCGGACGCTCCGGCTGGCCTTCAAAGTTGTACGCGAAGGTCAGGGCATGATGAACGGATTTGAACAGCGGCGATTCATTCATATTTATCCCTCAAACCGCAAAAGTTCTTCGATGATTCGTTCTACGTGCGCTGTATCCTGATAGCCTTGCAGTTTCAGGATTCGCTCCCATACGACATTAAGCACGGCCTTGAATACTTCCCCGAAGCGAGTTTCCGACATGCTCCCAAACGACAGGCTTTCCGCCTCATAGCGCACTTCGCCGCGCAGATTGACGGTCGTTTTGTAAAAACCAGCGACGATGATGATGTCCTTTCTGAATCTTTCAAAATCCTTGGCGATGATTTGCCCCTTATACTCATTGCCTACGCCTTCCGGCTCCCATGCGTCAAAGGCCAGCTTGAACAACGCGAACATCTTTTTATGAAATTTGAGATTGCGTACCCGCTTGATCTCTACGCGCACGGTCTCCATTGTCTTCAGTTTGGCGATAAACTCCCGCGCCGCTTCGTCAGCGGGCGCGAGAGAGCCGGAAGGGGTTTTAAGGCAGAGAGCTTCCATCATTGCTTTCCTTGCCTAAGCTCGTAGCCGCCGACCCACAAAGCCAGGGCGACAAGCAAAAGCAACGGTAACCATACCGGCATGAGTACGATAAGCCATGACCAATCAATCACGCCCAAGAGCTTCAAGGCGACAAGCAACAGACAGAAATTGCAGAGAAAATTCATTGCCGCTCCTCTTCCGGTTTGTCTTCGCTATCTCGTTTGCTTAATATCCGTAACAATATATTCTCCACAAACCAGACCGTGAGCCATCCCATGAACCAGCCCGCTGCAATACAGGCTATCCAAGACATCAGAGCCAAGCGAATTTCAGTCATTGTTATAATGCCGTGTGCAAGGCCATAGCTAACACACGCGGCAAACCCGAAAGCAAGCGACAATATTATTAGCCGTTCAGTCATTGTCTAAAACCTCCTCCCAGTCATCGGTTAAAACCTCCACCTCGACGCGCGGCATTTCGGCGTAGATTTTCATTACGGCAAGCGTTACAACCTGCTTGTCGTCTCGATAGACAATGCCATTCATGCCTCCCACCCTTCGATTAACCCGGAAACCTTGCGCTTAATCTCGGAGTATTGGCGTTTCCTGATGACAATCACCGGAACGTCAGGATAGTATTGCGCCATGCGCTTCAGCTTGGTTTGGCTCTTTGCGTCCATCCATCCCTTGATTTCGTGATAGACAGTTATGCCGTCGTTTTCATCCACGCGAAAATCTGGAAGGTAGCTAACGCACCCTCTCCTTACTCCTTCAAACCAAAAAACATCCGGTTCATGCGCCCACGCGCGTATCTCGCCATTCAATCTTAAAAATTCAAGATACCGCGCATAGTTTGCTTCCCATTTGCTGCGGAAATATATGTCGTTCCCGCCGATGTTGCGCTTTCCTCCTTTCCATGTGACATTTTTTCTTTCTGTGGCATAGCGCCCGGCTGTCCACCTTGTTTTCATTATTTTTAACGTCCTTGCAGAGATTTTTTCGTCAGTCATTCCCATCCAGCTTTTTCTGCTGGATTGAGAGATTTTTACCTTTGCGTCATCAGAATGCTTATGAGACATGAACCCACGCGGATGCTCATGTGTCCTGTGCCATTCCTTTGACCTTAGAGACATGGCGGCACACTGTTCAGGCGTTTTTATGAGCTTTCCTTCTTCATGAAGACGCTTCATAACCAATGCTTGATCCGGGCGTTTCTTTCCTACTTTTGATTGCGCCGCCCGTTGTTGCCATTCTTTGAAAAATGGCGAATCCGTGTCCATCTTCAAACCAAGCTCAGAAGCCATCCAGCGCACAGACGCCTCTCTGCGACAGAGCGCCGCAGCGCAAAACATCTTCCCTTTCTGCGAATAATTTTCACGCAAAAAGGCAATGTCGGTTTCTGTCCATCTCTTCATTTCATATCTCCTTGTCGTCGGTGTAGGCGGTCATGTGATTGCCCTTCCGGGCAAAGCGCGGCCTGCCCTTGCCGCAAGGATTGCCGGGGACGGTGAATGAGAGTTTCATTGCCCGGTCTCCCGCGTTTTTTCCGGCAGCATTTTCTCTCCCTTGTACGCAAATCCTTCCGCAACCGCCCTCACGATAACGATAACGATTGATTCCATAATATCGGCGGACAGGTTGATAATCTTGTCTGTGGTGACTTTTTCATCGGCAAGCAATGCCTTTCTGATCTCCTCTTTCAACAAGGCAATATACGTTTTGCGTATATCGCCAAGGACGGATTCACCAAGGACATCATCGTATAGTTCAATTCTCATTGTCTTTTCCTTCTTTCCTCTTTTATTCGGTTGTACTCGCTGGCGATGATGGTTTTGAGAGCGTCAATCGCCGGTTTGCCGCGATGCTTTTCGGCTTTTTCAAGATAAGGCTTCCGCTCGTCAAAGAGCATCCGCAGCACGGCGCGAGCCTCGCAAAGCATCCGGTATTCATGGCTCCAGGTGTAGCCGCCGTCCGCGAATTCGCTGTTTGCAAGTTCCACATCAGGCCGCCTCTATCGCTTGCAGACGCGCCCTGTCTATCGCTTCCGCCGCCGCTTGACCGGCTGTGATGGTGAGCCTTGGCGCATTCGAGCCTGCGGCCAGAACCGCCCTTGCCCGGTCGGGATTGCCGACCAGAACGGGCGGCTCGACCGGATAGCCGCGCAGATTGTTATCGGCCTCAAAAATCCCGACCAGATACCCTGGATGCGGCGGCAGGTCGTGCCTGCGGGCGGCATAAGCGCGGTAGGACTTCTCGAATCGGGCTTGCAGAAAGGGCAATTCCACGACCGGCGTCCTGCCGATTTCCTGCCAGCCGCCGATGTCGGCAATGGCAAGGTGGATGCAGGCATCGTCAAACGCGATTGAGCGGTATATCCCGATTTGCGCGACCGCTTGTTGGACTTTGCCCCAGGCGATAGCGGCGGCGGATTGCGTTGTGCCGCCGATGGCGCGGGTGATGTCGGCGATTTTCGGCATGAATTGCCCGGTGTCAGGGTTCTGGATGTGGGCATAGATCGCCCGCTCCACATCCGCCGCCGGATACCCCGCCAGTCCTTGCAGGTAGAGCATCAACACGCCGTCGGAGAGCGGCTTGCCGTAGTACTCCGCTGCGCCGGATATTGCTTTCACAATCCGCGCTTTATCCTCGTTGTTCATCGTTTTTCTCCTGTTGCATGGCTTCCAGCTTTGCAATGGCTATCAAGCCGTTTTCGTAAGTCACTTGTCCCGGTGATTTGCCGCCGGAGGGCGAGGCGCGGGCGTTATGACCGTTGGCGTTCAGGTACCAATTCGCCTTGAAGCCTTGCCAGTTGCTCTCGATGCTGTACCGCACCGCGTCGGCAAAGGAAATTCCGGCTTTTGCCGCTTCGCGGCGTATTCCGGCAATGGCGGTTTCGGTTATCTCGCCTCGCTTTGCCTTTCGGTGTCGCTTGAAGTCAGCCCGCAAGCCTTCCGGCAGGTCGGCAAGCAAGGCGTCAGGGTTCGACGCGGGGCGCGAGTTGGCTTTTTGGCTTTCGGCGTCAGGCGGCGGGGGCGGTTTTGCCTCCAGAGGCGAATCGTCAGGGGGCGGTTTTTTTTCAGGCGACGCTGCAAGCGGCGCAAAAGATTTTTGGTTTACCGGTTCACTGATAGGTTCACTGATAGGTTCATAGTTAGGGGCGAGTACCGCTTTCGGTACTGGTCGAGTACCGCTTCCGGTACTGGTGACATCAATTCCGGTACTGGTATCGTTTCCGGTACTGGTATCGCTTTTGGTACTGGTACTAGTATCGTTTCCGGTACTGGTTGCGTGTCTGTTTTTCACGCCTGTAAGCTGATAGCAGGTGATTTTCCCCGGTACTTTTTGGGTGGCGATAAACCCTGATTCTTCAAGACTTTTAAGGGCGTTGATTATGGTTTGCCGATGACCGCAGCAGGTGTCTTTCATCAGACGCTTGATTGACGGCCAGCATTCGTTATTTTCCCCGGCGCGGTCGGCAAGGGACAAAAGGACGAGCTTTTGCGTCATGGTCAAACCTTGGCATTCCCATGCCCATTTCGTCGCGTCAATGCTCATAACAGCCTCGCTTTTCGTTTTGCCTGCACGGCGGGATAGCGAAGAGGGGAGCGTTTCACGGTCATGTCACGCCTCTTGCCAGCATGGTGAATGCCGCCGCTCTTTCGGGGCGGGCATGAATGATTGCCGGGCGCGCCCACTCGCGCTGAAAGCGACGCCACCGGGCATCAGGTGCATAACGCGCCGCCCTCGCCGATCGCCAGAGCATTGCCATTGGTGTGTAGCCAAGCCTTAAAACTTGCTTGAGACGGGTTTCCGCATCGGCAAGTGTGTCTTTCGGGTATCCGATAAGTACATAGCATTTCAGGCAACAACTCGCCTTTGTGAATCCGGCGTCAAGCAATCGCTTCATGGCATCTGCGAGCGGCTCGAGCGAATCGCCGGGGTCAAAGGCGAAAAAGCATTTCGGCTTTGGTTTCAAGCTCGCCAGCAAGTCGACGTGATAGTCTTTTAAGGATATGGCTTCAAGCCCGCCGGTAAAGGCTACCCGCTGTTTTTGCCGCGCAAGCATTGCAAAAACAGCCTCTACGTGGCTACGCGGACAGGCTAATAAATTGTCATCAAGCACATTCCATCCGTCGGCGATGTTCGAGATCGGGGTTGCCTGCGGGTGTGTTTTCCAAGCATTACAGAACCAGCAGCGTCGTGGGCATCCACGCGAGGTAATGGTGTAGCCGTGTTTCAGGTAGCGTCCGGGGACAAATTCAAGCGCGGCATCGCCGTATGCCGGGCCGCCAAGTTTCACGGGCGCAACATGTCGCCATTGTTCTGCAAGATTTTCCGCTTTCGGGATGTCGTAAGCAAAAGCGACGGAAATATGCACTTCATCAGCCTCGTCGAAAAGGTCGGGCGGGCGGCACAGGCCATCATCAGGCGTTGCCTTTGTCCGGCGCGGGAAAACACGGAGCAGCTTCATGGCCTCAACATCTCCCATGCCGCCGCCGCCACTCGTGGAACCTGTCCATTGCCAATGGCTTTAAGTCTGTCCATTCTTCCGGCCAGCCGATCAACCACTCTGTCCACGTCGGATTCAGGCGGCCAGTCTTGCCAGCTTTTGAGGATTTCCTCTCTATTGTGTAATCCAGGCGGTCGTTCTTGTCCGCCCGATTGAGATTCTTGCTCCAGCCCTTCGCCATCGTCGCCGTCGGAGTCGGGAACCGGCGTACCGCGTTGGAAAGTTTCTTGTGCTTCTTCGTATCCCCTGGACTTTTCGCGTCGCTCGCCATTGGTGTCGGCCACATGCCCCGCGCTTGCGCCGCCTTCCGGCTGTTGCTGCCGTTGTCTACGCCGCATGTCGTTGCGGTAGGCCAGTAGCCAGAGCCGGTCGCGGATGTGCGGCGCTCCGCATTCCGCGGCTGATAGACAAGTCCACCGTGCATCAAACCCCAGCGCGGCAAGATCACCGAGGATTCGGGCAAGTCCTCGTCGAACAAGCATTGGTGAGTTTTCCACGAACACGAAACGAGGTCGTACCTCACCGACGATTCTTGCCATTTCCCGCCAGAGGCCGGATTGCTCGCCGTCAATTCCGGCTCCGGTTCCGGCCGCGGATATGTCCTGACACGGGAAGCCGCCAGATACCACGTCAACAATGCCTCGCCATCGTCTTCCGTCAAAGGTTCTGACGTCATCCCAAATCGGGAAAGGCGGGAGAATCCCGTCATTTTGCCTTGATACGAGTACGCCTGCGGCGTAGGGGTCGCGCTCGACGGCGCAGACAGTGCGCCAGCCGAGCAACAAGCCGCCGAGTATTCCGCCGCCAGCGCCCGCGAATAAAGCCAGCTCATTCACGTTGTCTCCGCGAACAGGTCGCCGGTTGAGGCACAGCGTGGCGGGGGAAGAGCGTTGCCTTCCAGTATGAATGCCGTGCAGCAGGGTATGCCGAACTGGTCAAAACGCCATTCAACAGGGTATTTAGGGTCGTCAAGCGACAAGAAAAGCGTTTTGCCGAGGATCGGACAATGCTCTTCGTCTTCCGGCTTATCGCACTGGCATCGGAAACACCAGTGCTCCATGAAGTTGGAGCCTTCCGTGCCGTTTGACGGACGATATTTTTCGATAATGGTTTCCATTATCGCCATGCCGATCTGGGCGGAAAGTGACCCCTGACCACTAACAACTGATTCCTGGTTCATAATCCCTCCTGCTCCCTTTGGTTCCCTGTTAATCCCAGGCGGGAAAATGCTTTTGCCTGCATCATGACCACATGCCATTCGGCGACGATCATTTTTTCGAGGAGGAAGGCGGCATGTTCGGCCATATCGTCATTTTGCAGACCGGAGAGGGCGGAAAGCCTGTCGTGCATCTCGTCGGAGAGACGCACATGCACGGATTTTTTGGGAAGGCTCACGCCGCCTCTCCTTCCAGATGCGCCGAATCGCGCTCATGGGCGCGGGCGTTACGCAGGACGCACCACTCGACATCAGGGCGCAGGTCTTCGCAGCGCACAAGACCGCCGGTCGCACGCTCGATTGACGGGCAGCGTTCGGCGGGAACAGGGCGAGAACCACTCGACCAATACGAAATGAGAACAGGATTGATTCCGAGTTCCCGGCTAAGACTTGCCGCGCTGCCGCGCTGTTGGTTGATGAAGGCTTTTAGGTTCATGAGCGAACATTAACACAGCGTGAATGAGTTTGCAATAACAAAATGAACATTCCCAAACTTAACAACTTGTTATTTAATGATTGTCATGAAAGACATTGATGACATCCGCCGTGAAAATATGCTCATCCTCGAACAAGAGGCGGGCGGGGCTACTGCTGCTGCCGAGCGTGTTGACTGGTCACAGCCTCGATGGTCAAATACGAGGAGTGGCGTTCGTGACACCAAAACCGGCAAACGTCGTGGCATGTTGAACGGTACCGCCAGAAAGATTGAGGATAGTTTCGACAAGCCAAAGTACTGGCTTGACGTAGATCATTCTGAAGTGGAACCAATTGATCTTGAATCTCACCCCGACCTTGCGCCGGTGCGTCGGGTCAAGATTACATTTAGCGCAGGTATTGAGGGGGATGTTATTGAGCTGATACCGGAAGACGGGCCACCAATCTTCTTTCGGCGTGACTGGTTGCGAAAACGCGGCCTGAAGGCGGACAGGCTGATAGCCATAAACGTAAAGGGCAGTAGTATGGAGCAAGGTTTGTGGAGTGGCGACCTTGTCGTGATCGACCAAAACAATACTGAGCCGAAGGATGGCAAGGTGTTTGCCGTCAAGTACGAAGGCGAGGATGTCATCAAGCGGTTGCGGCGAGACAAGGGTCAATGGTGGCTCGCCTCGGACAACGCAGACCAGATTCGCTACGCTCCAAAGCTATTTACGGAAGACACGCAGATCATCGGGCGGATAGTCTATAAACAAAGCGAGGAGATATGATGAAAGCGTTTATCTAATGAATACGAACCTCACAAAATCGGTCAAATTGCCGAAGGCGTACCGTAGTCCCTTCAAGAAGGCGAAAATAACGGTTCTCACGAACAACATTGGCAAAGTCTTTTTGTTCGTGTGTTTTGTCGCTGTGGGAATAATTGTAGCGGAGACAACCGAGCGCGGGCATGTTGATAGCGAACAGGCAGATGTCATGCAACAAATCAACATTGTTGATGGCGACACGCTTGATGTTGATGGTCGCCGCATTCGTTTATATGGAATAGATGCCCCGGAGAAAGGCCAGCCATGCACGAAAAACGGAGAGAGTTTCGATTGCGGCGAGGCATCAAAACAACACCTTGCTTACCTTCTCACAGGTGAAAGGCTTACCTGTAACGAACGCTCCAAGGACAGATGGGGGCGCAGCGTGGCAATTTGCATGACCAAGGCCGGAGATATAGCGGCATTGATGGTTCGTCACGGCTGGGCAGTCGCGTACCGGGAGTATTCAAAAGACTACGTTCAAGATGAAGAATTCGCTCGTGTAAACGAATTAGGTTTATGGGCAAAAGACTTCATATTGCCGAAAGAATGGCGTAAGGGAGAGAATAATGATAAAGGCAAGTAACAGACAATTGAAGCTACTTAAATTCTTTGGCGTTCCGGCAACTTCTGCCTGGTCACAGGGAGCCGCTGGCTGGGAAATTGCCAAGATTATGAAGTTACAAGGAAACGAAGAGCTTTGGCGTCGCTACATATTCATAACCGGTGATGTAACTGGAGAATCAGCAGACCCTGTTCCTGTTGACCCTGTATCTCTTTGGCGTGTGGATGTTCCGTCAGACTTTGACTATCGAGCCGCGGTACGCCGCCATCGCAAGGAAGTTGCGGCTGATACTCTCAAAGAAGACTCACGAGCCGCAGTACGCCGCTATCATGAGGAAGTCGCGGCTGAAATTCTTGAAGAAAACTCTCCGTTTGACATACCGCAACCGCCGGTGACGTTTGAGGGGTGTACATTCATGTTCACCGGAAAATTTGACTACGGAACACGGGAGCAGTGTGAGCAAATGGTAGTTAGCCTGGGCGGCAAGGCTGCCGGATCTAAGTCAGTGTCAAGCAATTTGGATTTCCTCGTTATTGGAAATCAGGGTAATGCAGGGTGGAGGCAAGGTTCCTACGGGAACAAAATCGAGGCGGCAGTTGTTAAACGGCGAGATACCGGTATGCCAGCGATAATTTCTGAGGATCACTTTGTGAGCGCGTTAAAGGAACGATAAAATGAAACTCACCATTCTTTCTCTATTCGCGTTGTTTGCGCTTCTGGCGCTGTCTGCTTGCAGGGGCGACGCGCCTGAAACTAAAGAATCTTTAATCGAAATTGAGACTTCCTCTTTTATGAAAGAACTTGAAAAAAAACAAAGGGAAGTAGCAACTGAAAGAGTTATTGGTGTTATTCCAAACCCAGGCAGCGCACAGTTTAGAAATCAAACCAGGCTTTGCGGTGAAGTAAACATTAAGGAAAATTCCGGCAGCTATTCAGGTTATGTTCGGTTTATAGCCGGTGGGAAGGCCGATGTGCATTTTGATAATGCCCGTGGCACGCTTATTACATCCGAATCAGAAAAAGAGCGTTTTCGCGCTTTGTTTGACGAAATGTGGGAACAGGTATGTGAGGGCGAGCCAACTTATAGAGGGTTTGTTGAGACAGCTATCCGTTTGCGACACGAAAACCCAAATTTTGCAAATGACAACCTGTTTGATATGAGTTTAGAATTTGCAGTTAGAGGCGCGATCTATCCATTTGGTAAACCATGAAAATGGTTACCAATAGCATAACCACCAGCACAACTGCCGCTACTGCCGTGTAGATCGTTTCATTATCCATCTTGCTTTTCCTGTGTGTGGCCTGCCTTGCGGCGGGCTTTTTTGCGCCCGCCCCGCCTGCGAGTTGTGGCGTCGGGGAGAAGTATAGCAAAAAATTTACATTCTGCTATTGACAATTATTCACGTTGTGTTAATATACGCCCATACCCACTCCGCCACGCGACGACGAGAGCGAGCCGTAGCGAAGCGAGATAAGCCGGGAGACTCACCGGCGCGGGGGGCGAAAAGCCGTATGCGCGAAGGCGCGGGGCAAGTAGCCGGGGTTACGGGGGTGAAAGCCCCAAACACAGGGGCGTAAGCCCTGACAGGCCAGAAGGCCATGTTCTTTATGTGGGGAGACGCGGTAGTTGTCAAGGATTGCTTGACAACTCAACTATCAAGGAATCCTTGACAGTTCAACTGCTGACCACACGCCAGCCCGGAAGGCACGGGACGCGACAAGACGGATGCAGCACCCGCCTCTAAACGAGGCGGCAACCCAAAGCGTTTTGCCCTGGTAGGCGGGGTGAATCTGTGGCGTGTCACGCGCTAAAAACCAGGCAGAGCGATTTGGGATGCACACTTAACAACGGAGGCGCAGCATGAAGATAAATCTTGAGTTGGACATTTCCGTGTATGACGATTGTCATCACATAGCAACGATTGGCGCGGATGAAATCGTAATCATGGAGGTTTCTTCCAACGGCGGAAGAACAGAAAGCCAGGAGGTTGACGCTTTGCCAGTGAAGTATCTGGCTTCGCTGATTGAGGCGGCGATTAACGAAAAAATTTACCGCAACCGCCGCAAGGCGGCATGAGCGACAAATTTAACGCGGCAAGGCTAGGCTGGGCTGGGCGAGGCGGGGCGCGGCTTGGCTTGGCACGGCAAGGCAAGGCAAGGATTTTCCTCAAAGCAATCTCACGAGCGGGGCGTATTGCCTTTGACGCTTGCCGGAAGCGTCCCTTGTACCGGCAAACAGATACGGCAACCATGCCGGGGCGGGGAGCGGGACGCCAATCCCCGCCGAAACTGGTTATTTTCTGAAATAGGCGACGCGCTTATTTCAGAAAGTACGCGCCAATTTGAAATAACAGGAGTGTCCATGAACAACAGAGAGTTGTGTGTTTTGGTTATCACAGACCCTATGGAAGTGGCGTTGCGATCACTTGATGATGAGCTTGACGGTCTTCCCCCCGTTTTTACTCAGAGATTTCTCGAAATGCTCAAAAAACCTTCGCAACTCGTCCGCTTTGAGTATGAAGACTTGCCCGCAGCTACAGGCGAGCTTCGGGTTTTTCTTAAGCCGACCGATTGTTTCCTTGATTTTCTTGCGGCATGTCGGACTAGGACAGGGAATGTCTAGTTTTTCTTTGTCAAGATTCAGTTTCATGGCGATTCCTTTTGGGTAGATGATGATGTGGAAGTTTGATTCTACCTGATTGGAATCGCCGCCAGTAATCACTGGTTATTTCCTTAACTACGCGCCTCGCTTGGTTAAGGAAAGCGCCTAAAACTTAACTAACGGGCGGTGTTCCTGATTTCTGACATCTGTCTTCTGACTTCTGATTCAGGCAGATTAGGCCGTGTAAGCATGGAGAGCGCGGTCTATGCAAAACGACGCGACCTATCCCATGCAGCTTGCGGGCGTTTAGTCTCCGTTCCACCTCGCGCCAGAGCGGGCGGACAGCCTGGAAAGACAGGCAAGGTTTCAATGATGGAGAGAGCGTAGACGCTAATACGTCGTCAGAAACAGACGGGCTGGAAGACTGTACATGTCGGTCGACCAATTGATAGCCAGCCAGCCGGGGTAACGTCCGGCCTCTGTCACCCCTATAGTCATCATGGTCTAGCGGTTAGGACACCGCCCTTTCAAGGCGGTAGGCGTGGGTTCGATTCCCCGTGGTGACGCCATTAGTCTGCCCCTGCGGATTGCGAGGTAATGATGAAGCGATACACGAAACAAGCCGTATGCGAGGCATACAAAAAGACCGTCAATTTCAACGAAACTGTTTCAATGACGGGATGTCCGCCGTATGTCGCATATTTATGGCTGAAAAAGGAAAAACTGCTTAGTGTTTCCGACGGGATGAAATTGGGAACGCTTGGCGGCGAGCGCGGCGCAAGTGCGGAGCGGGAATTCATGAAACTTGTCCCTGACGCCATGTACGCGAATGGCGTCATACAGGGCAATTGCCCTTCTTTCGATTTCGATGTCTACGGGATACTGGTGGATGTGAAGTACTCCTCGCTCAATGCCGACGGACTGTATCTTTTCCGGGCGTCGAAAAACAAAGCCCTGCAACCTGATTTTTACGCGGTGTTCTGCGTAGACCCCGGTCATAAGGAATTGTCTGCCGGTTATCGCTTGTTTCTCATTCCGGCGGCTTTTGTAACGGCGTTATCCGGGCGGATAAACCTGAAAACGGAAGGCTCACAGTACTGGCAATACGAAGTGAGGCCGGAAAAACTCGCCAGCATATTTTCCGAACTCAATGACTAGGAGAGAGAACCCAAAAGGCGACGTGCGCTGGTACAGCTTGAAGCGTGATATACCTCCGCCTGCCCCGCCATGCGGACGGAAAAAATGCACGGATAGCTACGACACCCGCTGCCCTATGTTATCTGAATGCACCAAGGCATACAAGGCATGGCACGGTAAAGCATACGGCAGGCCGTTCGCCTATAGCACGCGGGCGGAAAGCGAATTCATCGAGATGCTGGCGGAGATGGGTTATTCGCCTGTACGCGCCCTCACGAACGGCAGATTCGTCATACCCTCCTCCTGCAAGGAGCGGGAGATTCTGCAAGCGTTCATTGACGAGGGACACGGGCATACGCCCCTACGTGATTTAGGGATTAAACCATGCTAACAGGAGGAAAGCCATGAACGTCGACCAACGAATTTTTGAGTAACCGCATGTAGGAGCGACCGGCTGGTCGCCCGATATGGGCAGACACGCGGGTTTGCCCCTACACGCCCCTACATACCCCTGCAACCTCAATCACAGGAGATTGAAATGAGAAACGCATTCCTGCGTCTGAAGGACGCGATCATGCGCGCCCGTATTTTCTTGACCGCCTTGCATCTGGCGAGCGCGGAGCGCGAACACACCAGGGCGCAAGAGGCGGCGATCAATGCCGACCTTGCCCGCCAATACTGGGAGGCGAGGCTGGAACTGCTGCGCGTCGAAGCGAGGAAGAGCGGCATGACATTCCGCAGAAAGCCGACCTTGCGCCGGAGACTGACATGAGCGGGGCGGACTGGCGGCAGCACCAACAACTACTTGAACGCGAACAGTACGAAGAGTACGAGCGCGACGAATCCAACGAACACAACGAATACGGAGGAACTAATGAGCTACGTATCAAGAAGAGAGACAGCCGCTTCCATCAAGAAGCAAATCGTGATCTGTCTTCAACATCTTTTAACTCACATTGAAGCTGACCAAGTAGATGTGTTGCTGAATAACAAATCTCTCTGGGCTTTCAGCCCGGCGGGAGATGACATGGGCTACGACACAACATTCTTGTGCTTCAGCGACTATAAGGGCGAAAGCGGTAACGCCTCATTACATGAAATGTTGAGTTATTGGAAAAAATTGAAAGACGATGAGATTTTTAATGAATTTTGAGAAAAGGAGAATCCCATGAGTTATGGAATCATGATTTTGGGCGAGAGCGGGACGGGCAAATCCGCTAGTCTTCGTAACCTTGACCCACAGGACACCTTGCTGATTCAGGCAATCAGAAAGCCCTTGCCCTTTCAGGCGGACTGGAAGCCGATAGCGGAGCGCGGCAATGTCTTTGTCTCCGACGGCTCGCCGCAAATCATCAACGCGATGAACAAGACGAGCAGGCCGGTAATCGTCATTGATGATTTTCAATACATCCTGTCCAACGAATACATGCGCCGCTCGGATGAAAGAGGCTTTGACAAGTTTTCCGACATCGGCAGACACGCCTGGGACATCCTGACCGCCACGTCCATGCTGGATTCGTGGAAGCGCGTCTATGTGCTGGCGCATACCGAGCAGACCGACATCGGCAAGGTCAAGTGCAAGACGATAGGCAAGCTCCTTGACGAGAAAATCACCGTGGAAGGCATGTTTTCCATAGTGCTGCGAACCGTAATCAGCAACGGAAATTATCTCTTTTCCACGAAGAACAACGGCAACGACACGGTAAAGACCCCGATGGGACTGTTTGAGGACGAGCTTATAGCGAACGACCTGAAGGCCGTGGATGAAGCGATTGTCGGCTATTACGGAATCAGCTTGCCTGAACCCGCGCCGGTTGTGCCGTTGCGCCCACAACATGAATCATTGAATCGTTGAATGAAAGGAAAATGAAATGGATTACTCGCTCGACACCAAAGCCGCGATCAAGGCGGACAACAAGAACGCCTTTATCTTCCAGACCGGAAAATATCTGGGCAGATTCACCCGCGCCGAGATGGTGACAAGTCCGAAAGGCACGAAAGGCGTTGATTTTTCCTTCGTCTCCGACGAAGAGGAAAAGGCGGACTATCTGACCTTGTGGACGCACAACAACAAGGGGGAGAGGCTCTCTGGCTACGACTGCCTGATGGCGATCATGACCTGCCTGCGGGTTAAGGACATCAAGCCGGAAAATTGCGCGATTGAAAAGTACGACTTTGAAGCGAAGCAAATGGTGAGGCAGACCGTGCCGCTGTATCTTGACCTGATGGACAAGCCGATTGGCCTGTTGCTCCAGATGGAGGAGTACATCAAGGGCAGCGGAATACCGGCATGGAAGCCGCAGATTTACGCGCCGTTCGACAAGGACGAATTCACCGCCAGCGAGATTTTGGGGAAGGCCGTCAAACGGGAAAAGCTGGAAAAGATGGTGTTGTTGTTGAAAGACCGTCCGTTGAAGAACCAGGCGCAAGCCGCGCCGCAAGCCACGCCGCAATCATCCGGCCACGGCAACGCGGACGGATTTGATGACGACATTCCTTTTTGACCGAGGAAATGAACATGACAACCATCTACCTTGACATCGAGACCATTCCGGCGCAGAAGCCGGAACTGATAGAGCTTCTGCGTGACGAGGCGGAGACGGAGAAGGCCGCCGTCGCCGCTCCGGGGAACTACAAAGACCCGGCGAAAATTCAGGAATACGTCGCGGAGAAGCGGGCGGGCATTGACGCCGCTTTTGACGAGCGTTACCGCAGAACCGCGCTTGACGGCGCGTATGGGCAGATAGCGGTCATTGGCTATGCGATTGATGATTTGCCGCCGGTCACGCTTTATTCCGACCACTGGGACAAGCCGCATTATGAGGCGGGACTTCTGGAGAATTTCAACGAGGATTTGCGCTCCGTCTATGAAAAATCGGACAAGACGAGGCCGATATTCGCAGGCCACAACATCCGGGATTTTGACTTGCGCTTTCTGTTTCAACGGTATGCGGTGAATGGCGTATCTCCCTGGCCGTTTATCCCGCTCGGACATGACGCCCGGTATGGTTCATACGACACGATGCTTGAATGGGCGGGACGGGGCGCGTTTGTCTCTCTGGACAAGCTCTGCCGGGTGTTTGGCTTGCCGGGCAAGAGCCTTGTGAACGGCAGTCTGGACGGCTCGAAGGTATGGGATTTTGTAAAGGCCGGGCGCATCCTTGAAGTGGCTGATTACTGCAAGGCTGACGTGGAGCGGGCGCGGGAGATTCACCGCCGCATGACCTTTACCGCCTGCAATCAGATGGCGGCGTGAGGAGAAAAAAATGAAAATCACGATTGAATTTGACGGCTCTGAAGAATCTTATTTAGCCGGACACCTTGCTAGTGGTATATGGGAATTGGCAGGCTCGTTGGACTTGCTCAAGGATACGATAAACGATGTTTGCGCTTATCTCCAAGAAAGGTTTGACTACGACAAACTACCGCCAAATCAACATGAAAAACCGCTTGCAGATCAACAGTTATTACGGCTCCCGATAGAAGAGCTTGAAATGCAGCCCCGCACAACTGCTGTCCTGAAATGCGAGGACATTCATTACCTGGGCGACCTGATTCAGCGCACAGAAGGCGAGCTTTTGAAAATCCCGAATCTGGGCAAGAAGTCGCTTACCGAAATCAAGGAAGAACTTGCCAGGCGCGGTCTGATCCTTGGCATGAAACTGAACAATTGGCCTCCGGTACTGCCATGAAAGCCAAAACCCCGCCCTCTCATAGCCGCCGCCAACTTGACGGCTCGCTTGCTTACCTGCGGGCGAAGTCAGAGCGGGAGCGGACATGCCTGGGATGCGGCAGGGAGTTCAAGTCCGCGCATGGCGGCAACCTCAGGAGAATGAAATGAATCACGAACAACTGACAAAATTCTGCGCCACAGGCGATATTCGGTTCTATCTCAATGAGCCGTTTATGACCGAGGGCTACGCTATAGCCACTGACAGTTCAATATTGATTCGCACAAAGGAATTCGAGCGGGAGTATCCAGACAAGCATGAAAAGATGAAGAAAAACATCAACGAAATGATTGAGAAACAGCAATCGCTCTGCTTGCCGCTGCTGCCGATTCCTGAACTCTCGCCGGTCGAAAAATGCCCTGATTGCGGCGGAACTGGTAAAACAGAAGATGAAAAATGCGACGAGTGTGACGGCGATGGCGAGTTTGCGCGCGGCGGCTACAACTACGAATGCCAGAATTGTGATGGTACAGGCAAGATAGACATCTACTGTGGAAAATGCCGGGGAGGGGGGTATGTAATCCAGTCTGTGCCGGTCGGCGACGCCTGTTTCTCTAATCGCTACCTGGCATTAATTGCCGAGCTTCCGAACGCGCGAATAGCTCCGAACGGAAAAGACGAAGCGGCATATTTCACTTTTGACGGCGGCGATGGGCTTCTCATGCCGCGTCGCGAGTAGGAGAAAGCCATGAACGAGAAGCCAATCAATTTTCCTGACGAAATGGTGAGAGCTATTTTGTCGGGAGCGAAAACCCAGACGCGGCGGATTATCAAGCCGCAGCCTACAGGCGTTCCGTTTCGGGAATCATATGATCTTTCGAGTCCGGTCTGTCCGTATGGTCGGCCAGGCGATTATCTCTGGGTGCGCGAGACGTGGGCAAAGCCCCCGGGTTACATCTGTTTATACCGTGCGGATGGCGAACCCACCACGCCAGCTTTGAAATGGCGTCCATCCATTCACATGCCGCGCGGGGCGGCGCGCATCCTGTTGGAGATTACAGATGTGCGCGTGGAGCGGTTGCGGGATATAAGCGAGGCTGACGCGCGCGCGGAGGGCATAGTTGATGGCGGTTGTCTGACGTGTGGTGAAAGTGAGCCGTGCGGGTGCGCCAATCCTCAACCTATACCGAGCGAGGGCTTTATCAGGCTGTGGGAAGCTATCTACGGTCAAGGCGCGTGGAATGCCGATCCGTGGGTCTGGGTAATTTCGTTCAGGAGGATTAAGCCATGACCGACCGTCAAACCGCTCGCGCCCTAGCTTTGATAGCCGCCGGTCAGGCGCGGACAGAGGGCTTGAAGACCAGGGACGCGCACAATCTGAAATACAACTGTCGCGGCTGGGATCATCTTGTCCAGCCTTACTTTGCCGAGGCCGAGAAGCTGGAAAAGCTGGCGGCGGAGTTGGAAGGCGAAGGAGAAAACGAAGGCGAATACGCCGCTCTTAAGCAAAGAGTTGAACGCCTGGAAGAATACATCGATAACCATCGCGCAGCGACGATGCCCTTCGGCGCATGTATAGGAGACTGAAATGATCACCGATGAAGAACTGAACGAGATCGAAGCGCGGGCGAATGCCGCAACGCCAGGGCTGTGGGAAACGTGCATCGCTCCGTGGGACGACTCGATCTCGATCATCGTAAAGCAGACGACGGTCGCCAAATTAGGCGCACCATCATGCGATACGGAAAACTATCTGGAGAATGCTATCTTCATAGTCCATGCCCGCTCCGACGTGCCGCGTCTGGTTAACGAGGTGAAGCGACAGCGAGCGATTCTGGAAACCGTGAGGCATTACTGCGAAACCGAGACTGACACGCGGGAATTATATCGCATGTTTCAGGGTGCGGAAGGCGGATTGAAGCAGGAGATTGATCCATGATTGAATTTATGACACGGGAGAACATTGCAGCGCTCACGGGTCGCCGTAGCCGCGCCCGTCAAATCATCGCGCTCCGTAACATGGGCATCCAGTTTTACATCAACGACAGGGGCTATCCGGTCGTGCCGGAGACTGCGATTACCGGCGCAAAACCTGCCGCGCCGGAGCCGCAAAAATGGCAGCCCGCCGTTGTATGCAAATGACGGGTGATCGTCATGGGCAGAAAGCCGACCATCAATCTCAACTTGCCGCCCGGAATGCGCGTCAAGAAAGGGGCAAGGGGCAAGCAATGGTATTACGTTGACCGGGGCAGGGGCGCGGACGGAAAGCGTCGCTGGGAGCCGCTGGGCGATGATTTTTCGGAAGCCTTGCGCCAATACGCCGAGCGTGTGAAAGTGTTTGCCGCGCCCGCCGTGACCGTGCCGGAGATACTGGTTGCATGGCAGGCGGCGGCGATGGCCGAACATGCGCCGCGCACACGACGCGACGTAGCGGGCAGCATCAAGCGTTTGTTGGAATTTTTCGGGAATCCTCCCGCGCCGCTTGTCGCTGTTGAGCCGCAGCATATCCGGCAATATCTGGATTGGCGTACCGGAAAGACACAGGCGAATCGGGAGATTGCCTGGTTTTCCGCAGCATGGAATTGGGCGAGGGAAACAGGAAAGACGAGCCTGCCGAACCCGGCGACGGGCGTAAGAAGGAACAAGGAGAAGGGGAGGGATGTATATGTGGAAGATAGCGAGCTTGCGGCAATCCTTGCCCATGCGGACGAGCCGTTACGGGAAGCGATGGAGCTTGCCTATCTGATAGGACAGCGCCCTTGTGATTTGCGCGACATCAGCGAGACCGACATCAGGGACGGACATATCCTGTTGAAGCAGGACAAGACCGGGGCGAAGCTGCGGATTGAAATCACGGGCGATTTGCAAAGCCTGATTGAGCGGATAAAGCAGCGGAAGGCGCGGATTCATGGCGTTCGCTCGCTTGCCCTGATTTGTAAGGAGAATGGGGAAAAACTGACCAGAGACGCCATGCGCTACCGATTTGACAAGGCGCGGGCAGCCGCTGTTGAATCTGCCGCAACGCCGGAGGAGGCAAAGAAGCTACGCATCATCCAGTTTCGGGATTTGAGAGCCAAGGCCGCCAGCGATATTGAAAACCTGCGCCGCGCGCAGAGATTGCTTGGACACTCCAGCCAAGCTACGACCGAGCACTACGTCAGAAAACGGCGGGGCGACAAGGTAATGCCAGTACGATAGACGGAAGGAGAACAGAAGGGGAATTGTAGAACAGAGACGGATTTGTAGAACAAGGCTGTTTTTACAAAACCGCCAGAACCCTAGACATTACTGGTAGGCCGAGTGGGACTCGAACCCACGACCAACGGATTAAAAGTCCGCTGCTCTACCAACTGAGCTACCGACCCCAACATCGAAAGCTGCGTATTTTAACTAATGTGCGGGAAAAGGTCAATTCCAATTGTTACCGATTTTCAATCTGTCCGGTTTTTTGGCTGTTGCCCTTTCGGCTGTTGCCCTTTCGTCATGCTATTCATACAGTTATCGCATGTCAGCATAAGGCGGCAAACGCCCATATTTTTCAGGCGATTAATCACGTCAGCAACACCTGTGTTTTGTCTTGAGCACTCCCCTCTCCCGCTTGTAGCACTGCCGTGCGCGACCACTTGCCTTGATGTCACTCGCGGCGGCACTAAAAGCGTTCTAACTGACAATCGCTTTACAGGAAATGAGATGAACGCCACTATAATATCCCTTTCTGTACAAGCGGAGTTTCGATGAGCGAAAAACGTCCGGCCATTCTGGTAGTAGAGGATGATCCCAATCTCTGCGAAGCCATCGCCGATACGCTTGAATTGGCGGAATATCCCACCCTGACCGCGCCCGGCGGCGAGGAGGCGCTTTCGATTCTGGCGCGGGAAAACATCTCCATCGTCATCAGCGATGTGCGGATGATGCCGATGGACGGAATCGCGCTCCTGAAAGCGATTCGCCAACGGCATCCGCAACTGCCGGTCGTGCTGATGACTGCCTACGCCGATGTGGATCGGGCAGTGGAAGCCATGCGTTCCGGCGCTTGCGATTTTCTCCTGAAGCCCTTTGAGCCATCTGCGCTCATTGCCCAGATTGATAAGTACGCGCTGCCCGCGCCCGGCGAAATAACCGGCGTTGTGGCGCATGACCCGGTAAGCATCAATCTGTTCGGCATTGCCGGACGAGTCGCGCAAACGGACGCCACCGTCTTTCTGACCGGAGAATCAGGAACCGGCAAGGAAGTCGTCGCCCGCTTCATCCATCGTCATTCCACCCGGCGCGAAGGGCCTTTTGTCGCCATCAACTGCGCCGCCATCCCGGAAAGCCTCCTTGAAGCGACCCTGTTCGGCTATGAAAAAGGCGCTTTCACCGGCGCGCAGACCTCCCAGGCCGGAAAATTCGAGCAAGCGGAAGGCGGAACCTTGTTGCTCGACGAAGTGACCGAAATGACGTTAGCCCTACAGGCAAAGCTCCTGCGCGTCCTTCAGGAACGCGAGGTAGAGCGGGTCGGCGGAAAAAAGCCCATTCCCCTGAATATCCGCATTATCGCCACATCCAACCGCGACATGATGGAAGCGGTGCGGCGCGGCATTTTCCGCGAAGACCTTTATTATCGCCTGAATGTTTTTCCGATTCTCATCCCCGCTCTTCGCCAGCGTCCGCTTGATATAACCGCCCTTGCCCGACATTTCCTGATTGAGCACGGCAATCTTGCAGGCCGATCCGGGCTTGCCTTCACACCAGAAGCGGAAGCGTCGCTCGCCGCCCATTCCTGGCCTGGCAATGTGCGGGAGCTGGAAAACGTGACCCAACGCGCCATGATCATGGTCGGCGGCAATTTGATCGGCGTGGAGCATCTGGGGCTTGCCGCCGATCCTGTCAATATTGCCGCCCCCTCTTCGGCTGCTGCGCCTGTTGCCACAGCAGCCTCCCCCTTTATGCCCATTTCCGAAGAAAAACTGGAGAATTCCGGAAAAGTTGCCGATAATATGAATATGCGCGACTTGGAACGGGAGCACATCCTTCGCATTCTTTCTGAGGAGAACGGTTCCCGCCGCGCCACGGCGACGCGCCTTGGCATTGCGGAACGCACCCTGCGTTACAAGCTGAAGCAGTACAAGGAAGAAGGCTTTCCGGTCGACTAGAGCGCAGATTTTTTGGCATGGGGTTTGCTTATTAAAGGCAAGCCCATAAACCACGGAGTCTTTGTTATGGACATGCAAGGCATGGAAAAGATGCTGGATCTCATGCGCGGCACTGCCGCGCAGGCAAGCGGCGGCGTTTCTCCCGTAGCGGAAAAAAATGCCGCTTCCGGCGGTCTGAATTTTGCCCAGGTGCTGAAAAATTCCATTGACCAGGTAAATCAGACGCAAAAGCAGGCCACAGAGATGGCGGAAAAACTCGCCGCCGGGGACAGCACCCAGAATTTGCATGAAGTCATGGCCGCCATGCAAACCGCTTCCATCGCCTTTCAGGAGATGGTGCAGGTCAGAAATCGCCTGGTCACCGCCTATCAGGATGTAATGAGCATGTCGGTTTGACAGGGTTTGCGCCTGAAAAAGGACGTTCGTTGAACGTCCTTTTTTGCTGCCCGCCTCCGGGCGCTCCCCGCTCCGAGCAAGACGGAAAGGATCACTTTTTCATGGCGGCGAGCGCATTTCTGGCGACAAGCTCGCCAAGCACGGCTTCATATCCCCGTTCCGCCGCCTTACGATCATGGCGCACCGCGCGCCCTGCGAGTTTTGCATTTCAGCGCCTGCCAAAAGCACTTCAAAGCCTTGACATAGCTTCGCGCCACACCCCGACCTTCTGCATACATTATGCCAAGGTTTAAGTGAGCATCTCCACTTCCCTGTTCCGCCGACCTTTGAAACCACTTCACGGCTTCGGCATCATTTTGGGTAACGTCCAAACCTTCGCAATGCATCCAGCCTAGATTGCACTGGGCTTCTGCATCTCCCTGCTCCGCAGCTTTTTGCACAGTCTTTGCATCGTCCTTGACAACACCACGGCCATTGTTGATATGCCTGTGTATCCACTTCAAGGCTTCCGCATCATTCCGCGTCGCTCCTTTGGAGAGCCTCAATGCAAGATAGTGTTTGGCATCCGCATTTCCCTGCTCAGCCGCTTTGCGGTACCACTTCACAGCCTCAACATAATCCAGGATAACGCCCCTGCCTTCATCGTACATCGCTCCAAGACTGAATTGCGCATCCGCGTACCCCTGTTCCGCAGCTTTTTCGTACCAATTCACGGCCTCTACATAATTTTGGGTAACACCCCGACCTTCGGAATACGCCCAACCAAGCGCAAATTGAGCATCAGCGTCTCCCTGTTCTGCCGACTTCCGATAAAAATTCACCGCCTCGGCATCATTTTGAGCAACGCCACGACCATCGGCATACATCAGTCCAAGATTATATTGAGCAACCGCCTCTCCCTGCTCCGCTGATTTTCGATACCACTTAGCAGCCTCGTCATAATTTTTGGCAACGCCCCGGCCTTCCTCATACATAAAGCCAAGGTTGTACTGAGCGTCCGCATCTCCCTGCTCTGCCGACTTCTGATACCACTTCACGGCCTCGGCATAATCCTGAACAACGCCCCTGCCTTCGTCGTACATACAACCAAGGTTAAATTGAGCATCCGCGTCTCCCTGCTCTGCCGATTTCCGAAAAAAATTCACCGCCTCGGCATCATTTTGAGCAACGCCTCGACCATCTGCATACATCAAGCCAAGATTGAATTGGGCAGACGCATCTCCCTGCTTTGCCGACTTCTGATACCACTTCACGGCCTCGGCATAATCCTGAGCAAAGCCTCGACCATCTGCGTACATCAAGCCAAGATTGAATTGGGCAGACGCATCTCCCTGCTCTGCCGACTTCTGATACCACTTCACGGCCTCGGCATAATCTTGAACAACGCCTCGCCCCTCATCATACATATTGCCAAGGTTGCACTGAGCAATCGCACTTCCCTGTTCCGCCGACTTTTGAAACCACTTAAATGCCTCGGCATAATTCTGAACAACGCCATGACTGCCTTCGTCATACATCACGCCAAGGCGGCATTGTGCATCCGCGTCCCCCTGCTCGGCCAAACATTTGACCGCCTCGAAATCTTGCTCTGGCTCTGACATCTCGTTCATTCTCTTATCCTCTCGAATTTGACCAAATGCCCGCCAAGGCGGGACGATTCATTTTTGCATGGCGGCAAGCGCGTCCTCTGCGGCCTTGTTTCCCTGTTTCGCTGCCTTCTGATACCACCTCACAGCCTCTGCTACATCCTTGACAATGCCCCGCCCTTCGGCATACATGACTCCGAGGCTATATTGGGCGTCCGCGTCTCCCTGCGCCGCCGATCTTTGATACCACTGCACGGCTTCCGTATCATTCCGGGACACGCCCCGACCTTCCTCATACATACAGCCAAGATTGAATTGCGCCACAGCATCCCTCTGCACCGCCGACTTCTGATACCACTTCACAGCTTCCCTGTAATTCCTGGCAACGCCCCGACCTTCCTCATACATCCAGCCAAGATTGCACTGGGCGTTCGCATGTCCCTGTTCCGCCGACTTCTGATACCACTTCAAAGCCTTGGCATAACTTTGGACAACGCCTCGACCATCGTCGTACATCGCCCCAAGACGAAATTGAGCATTTGCATTCCCCTGCTCCGCCGACTTCCTGTACCACTTCACGGCTTCCGTATCATTCTTGGCAACGCCCCGACCTTCATCATACATACAGCCAAGATAGAACTGGGCTTTCGCGTCTCCCTGCTCCGCAACCTTTGCAAACAACCTTGCGGCCTCGACATCGCTTTTGGCGACGCCTCGGCCTTCAGCGTACATCACCCCAAGCCTGTATTGGGCAAGCGCCTTTTTCTGCTCCGCTGACTTTTGATACCACTTCACGGCTTCCGTATCATTTTTGGCAACGCCCCGACCTTCCTCATACATCCAGCCAAGGTTGTACTGGGCACTCGCATTTCCCTGCTCCGCCGACTTCTGATACCACTTCACGGCCTCGGCATCATTTTTGGCAACGCCCCTGCCTTCGGCATACATATTTCCAAGGCTGAATTGCGCTACCGCATTTCCTTGCTCCGCCGCTTTGCCGTACAGTTCAAGAGCTTCCGCATCATTTTTGGCAGCGCCCCTGCCTTCGGCGTACATCCAGCCAAGGCTGCACTGGGCAATCGCATTTCCCTGTTCCGCCGCTTTGCCATACCACTTCGCGGCATCGGCATCATTTCTGGCAACGCCCAGACCCCTGGCATACATCACCCCAAGGTTGCACTGAGCGTTTGCGTCTCCCTGTTCCGCCGACTTCTGGTACCACTTGAAGGCCTCTGCAACATTCCGGCTAACTCCCTCACCTTCCGCATACGCCCAGCCAAGATAACATTGGGCTTTTGCGTCTCCTTGCTCCGCAGCTTTCATGAACCACTTCATTGCCTCGGTGTCATTTCTGGCAACACCTCGGCCTTTGGCATACATCACTCCGAGGTCGTATTGGGCAAAAGCGTCTCCCTGCATGGCCGCCTTGCCGTACCACTTCAAAGCCTCGGCATAATTTGGGGCGACGCCCTGGCCTTTCTCATACATCCAGCCAAGACGACATTGAGCATCCACATTCCCCCGCTCCGCCGATTTTTGATACCATTTCACCGCTTCGGCATAATTCTGGGCAACGCCCTGCCCCTCCTCATACATCCAGCCAAGGCGACATTGGGCATCCGCGTTTCCCTGTTCCGCCGAACATTTGATCGCGTCAAAATCCCGACCGGGCTGAAGCATCTCATTTCCTCTCTCAATTACTTCATCATCAATGGTCAGGATTGCTCCTGCCGCATATTCATATCATACCAGCAAGCCGTATCTTTCTGTCCTGTTCCAGCCTGGTAATATAACGCTGAATGATGTTAAGCGATGAAATATGCAAATCCTGATATTCGCAGCCTACTCTGGTATAGCGCAGGCCGGAACGGGTCGTAACTTCAAAGGCGTTACGCACTATCAGCGACGCAGGAATTTTTGTGCCGTCGTGCAAGGAAAGCATACAGTCTTCCATTACCTGGTTCGGCTCAAAAAACATAACCTGCTCGGTCGTCACACTCAGCCCCACGCCCCCTGCGCTGATGTCAATCAGAGGAATCTGAAGGGTCGCGCCGGAACCATCCGCATTATGGATTGGGATATTGCATTTGGCCGGATTGGCAATCGGCGTCCCGATCCGAAAATACTCGCGGCGTTGCAAGCGCAGCAACGTATCCGGCAGGACGCTGAAAAAGGCGGGGCGGTTTTCGTGCCGAACCGCAGTCAGCCCATTCAGCGCGAACTGAACCTTGACCCGCTCGACACTGGTAAGACACAGCAGCCTGGGAGCCTGCAACACGCGTTGATTGACCTCCGCATCTCCTCCGTAATCCAGTATGACACCTTCCGGGGAGGCTGCAAGGATTGAGGTCAGAACGAACGATTCGCCCTCGTCGAAGTACGCTGTAAGCATACACCCCCTTTTCATGGCGTCACGCAGCACAAAGACAATTTCCGCCTGGGAATGCAGCAAATACTGGCTGTAGATATCAGTATCTTCGGGATTCATACTTGTGGAAACATTTTCCTGCATCGTGAGAAACGCCATGAATGAATGTTCTTTGGAGTTTAAAGCAAAATGCCAAAAATAGGGATAACTTCAAACGCAATAAATACCCTTTGCCCGTCTGCGCGTATAATTCGCGCTTGCTACCAACCTGACGCGCCATTATGTCCCGTTCCGCTCTTGTCCTTCGCATCGTCTTCTATCCCTTGCTGTTCTTGGTTGGAACGGCAGTAATCGCGGTTTCCGTCGCCGCCCTCGTTCTCGCCCGCACCTATCCTAACCTCCCTGATCTGGCGGTATTGACCGACTACCGGCCCAAAATCCCGCTTCGCGTCTATAGCAGCGACGGTTATCTGATCGGCGAATTTGGCGAAGAACGTCGCGCCCTGGTAAAGATCGAGGATGTGCCGGAAGTCATGAAGCAGGCGTTGCTGGCGGCGGAGGATGCCTCTTTCTACCAGCATTACGGCGTCGACTTCAAAGGGATTGCTCGCGCCATGCACGCCAACCTGATCTCTCAACGCAGAGGCCAGGGCGCGTCAACCATCACCATGCAGGTCGCGCGAAACTTTTTTCTCACCCCGGACAGAACGTATGGTCGTAAAATCTACGAGATAGCCCTTGCCTTGAAGATAGAGCAGAATCTTGGCAAAGACCAGATTTTCGAGCTGTACATCAACCAGATTTACTTGGGGCAACGCGCTTTCGGCTTTGAGGCGGCCTCGCAAATCTATTTTGGCAAGCCGTTGGCGGAAGTCTCGCTGGCGGAAGCCGCCATGCTGGCCGGACTGCCGCAAGCGCCCGGCAAGGTTACTCCGATCCTTAATCCAAACCAGTCAAAAGTACGGCAAAGATATGTGCTGAGAAGAATGCAGGCATTGAACTTCATCACCCCGGAAGAAGCGAAAGAGGCTCTGGAACAGCCGCTCGTCATTCAGCGCGCGAGCGTCGCTTACATGATTCACGCCGATCATGTCGCGGAAATGGCGCGGCAAATCGCCGCTGAAATCTTCCCGGAAGCCGTCTACGACAGCGGCCTTAACGTCATCACGACCATCACCCGCGAAGAGCAGGAAGCGGCATGGCTCGCGCTGCGCGAGGGCGTGCTGGCCTACGACCGGCGGCAAGGCTATCGCGGCGTGGAAGGTTTTATCAGTCTGGCGCAGATTGAGCGGGAAGCGCAGGCCGACAGCGAACAGGACAGCTTCGGCAGCGCGATTGACCGCGCCCTGCACGAATACCCGACGGCGGAAAACCTGATTCCCGCCATCGTGATTGAAGCATCTGCCGATCGGGTGAGAGCGCGTATGCAAGGCGGGGAATCCATTGTGCTTTCCGGCTCCGCGCTCAAATTCGCCGACCGCATGTTGACCGACAAAGCGCCGCCAGCCGCGAGGATAAGGCCGGGAGCGGTCATCCGGTTAAGCCTGTTACCCAAGGAAGGCGGCAAGAATCAGGAAGAAAAGGAATGGCAAATCGCCCAACTGCCGGAAGTCGAGGCTGCCTTTGCCGCGATTTCCCCTACAGACGGCACGGTGCGCGCCCTGATCGGCGGTTTTGACTTCAAGCGCAACCAATTCAATCATGTGACCCAGGCCTGGCGACAGCCCGGTTCCAGCTTCAAGCCTTTCATCTACTCAGCCGCGCTGGAAAAAGGCTTTTCTCCCGGCAGTATCGTTCTGGATGAGCCTATCGTCATTCCTGCTTCGGTCACCGGAAGCCGGGACTGGGAACCCAAAAACTATGACGGCAAATATGACGGAGAGATGACGCTGCGCGCCGCGCTGGCAAAGTCCAAAAACATGGTTTCCATAGATGTTCTGCAAACCATCGGCCCGAATTACGCGCAGGATTACGTCACCAGGTTCGGATTTGAAGCCGCTAACCATCCTCCTTTTCTGACTATGGCGCTAGGCGCGGGTTCGGTCACGCCCTGGCAAATGGTGACCGCCTATTCGATCTTTGCCAACGGCGGCTATCGCACCACTCCCTACATCGTCAAGGAAATAACCGACCAGCAAGGCCGCGTGCTCGCGCGCGCGAATCCCGTCAAGATTGGAGGGGATGAAAAACTGCGGGTACTTGATCCGAGAAACGCCTACCTGATGAACTCCATGTTGCGCGATGTCACTATTTCCGGCACGGCGGCGCGCGCCTCAAGCACGTTGAAACGCCGCGATCTTGCCGGCAAAACCGGCACGACCAACGACTATCTGGACGCCTGGTTCTGCGGCTATCAGAAGACCGTTGTCGGCTGCGCCTGGTTGGGCTTTGGCCAGCCCAGAAGGCTCGGCAACCGGGAAACCGGAGGGTTTGCCGCCCTGCCTATCTGGATTGCCTTCATGCAGACCGCGCTGAAAGACGTGCCTGAATCCATGCCGTCCCAACCTTCGGGCATTACCGGCGCGCATGGCGACATGTATTACACGGAAAATGTCCCGATCGCGGAACCGGAGCCGGAGCCGGAAGAAATACTGCCGTATGGGCTTCCCTTTGATCCCAGAAATATCTACGCGCCCAGACAGTCTGCGCCCAGACCGGCAAGCCCGCCTGTCTCTGTCTTTCCGCCTGTTTACGCGCCCGAGGCGCAACCAGCCGAGTAATTGCTGTCTGGGCGGTTTCGATTCAAGCGCGTACACTTTTTTCCAGGCTGAGAGTCGGCGCGTTTAGCCCTCTCCCGCTTGCCTGCCCCCGCGAAGGCGGGGAGCGGCATGCGGGAATGGCGTATGATTAGACGCGGGAGAGGGTGGTTACTTGCGGCGTAGCCGTAGGTCGAGAAGTGGGAGAGGGGAGACAGCCCTGCCTCGCCTGGTACCCTCTCTCACTCGCGGCGCAGCAAAGGCAGGGAAGATGGTGTGTCCCCTCTCCCGCTTGCGGGAGAGGGTGGCCGAAGGCCGGGAGAGGGCAAAAGTTTAGGTTGAAATTTACACTTCCTGAATCTTGACCCCGACCCTCTCCCCCGACCCCTCTCCCATAAATGGGAGAGGGGGGAAATACTAGATCCGCCTTGTGCCCTCTAACGCTTGCCCAACCGTCATTCCCGCGAAGGCGGGAATCCAGTATGGCGTGGCAGCAACGTCAGGTTTCCAGAACAGGACAGGAGCGGTATTCCCATATGGAAACGCCAGAGGAACGGAAAGGCTTGTCTGGATTCCCGCTCCCCGCCTTCGCGGGACAGGCATGCGGGAATGACTTATGATTAGACGCGGGAGAGGGTGGCCGAAGGCCGGGAGAGGGTATGGTAAACATTATCCACTTGAGCCGAAGCCATCCAAGCATACAAAAATATACTTTGCATTCCGCAAAATCCACAGTATAATGATGGAGTTCCTGCCATGATTCAGCCATGACGTGGCGGGCGTTGCTACCGTAATGTTTCATACTTTAGGAAATCAGGAGGATTGACATGTTTTTCAGGAAAGAACCGCCAGTAGCGCAAGATACTGATTTCAAGCGTATGCACGAGCAGGACGAGCTGGAGCTTGCCAAATTCAAAATGGTTGTAAAAGCGTCCCAAATAGGCTTATGGGATATGATGGTCGTGAAAGGCGATCCGACCAATCCTGGCAACGCTTTCACATGGTCGGACGAGTTACGGCGTATGCTGGGATATTCAAATGAGACTGACTTTCCCAATGTCCTTAGCAGTTGGAGCGACAAATTGCACCCGGATGACAAGACAAGGACGCTGAATTGTTTTTCGCAGCATCTTCTGGATCGCACCGGCAGAACGCCCTACAATCTCCAGTACCGGCTGCTGAAGAAAAACGGCGAGTATGGATATTTTCACGCATTCGGCGAAACAATACGTGATAACGAGGGTTATGCTTTAAGGGTCGCGGGCGCGCTGCAAGATATAACCGCGCAGAAAGAGGCTGAGCTTGAGAAAGAAACGAGCGCCGTACGTTTGGCTCTGTTGCAAAAAAGCATCCATATCGCCTTGTGGGACATGACAGTAGACCCTCATGACGCAACCGGCGCAAACAATGAATTTTGGTGGTCGCCTGAATTTCGGGAGTTGCTTGGCTACAGCGGCGAGCAGGATTTTCCCAATGTTTTGCGTAGCTGGAGCGACACACTGCATCCCGAGGACAAAGAAAAGACATTGGCGGCGTTTTCCGCGCATCTTCTGGATAAAACCGGGCGCACTCCGTATCACATAATTTATCGTTGCAAACGCAAGACAGGCGAATACATCTGGCTTAGGGCGGATGGAGATACCTTGCGCGACAAGGATGGAAAACCGGTAAGAGTGGTCGGATCGGTAGAGGATATTTCCAAGCGCGAATACCAGAAAGAGCAGCTTGACGGGCATATCGCCGAGTTTACGCAGGCCATCGAAGATATGACCCGGCAAATAGAATCAATGGTAGTCACGACTACCAGTATTTCCGAGGCGCAGGTGTCAAGTCTGCACTTCTCAAAGGAATCCGAGCAGAATGTGGCCGAAACGCAGTCAATCATTTCCGCGATTCAGGGCATAGCTTTCCAGACCAATGTGTTGAGCATCAACGCCTCGATCGAGGCGGCTCGCGCGGGCGACGCCGGCAGGGGATTCGCGGTGGTTTCCAATGAAGTGCACAGACTGGCGGAGGAAAGCAAAAAATTCGCGGAGCAGGTCGAGATTAAGCTGAAAGCCATTCAGGATTCCGCCATAAAAAACACCACGGCTACCAAAACAACCGACGAGCTGGTTAACGAACAAAGCGCCACCGTGACCAAGCTCAAGGAAGACCTGGGCAGCATCAACGCCATGTACGCCAAACTTGTCAGCCTGATCCAGGAAAGTATTGGCCTATAGGGGCAGCAAGCCCTGGACTCACGCCAGCGCATTTTCGATTTAAGCGAGTACACTTGCGGCGCAGCAAAGGCAGGGATATGGGCGTGTCCCCTCTCCCGCTTGCCCAACCGTCATTCCAGCATGCCTGTCCCCGCGAAGGCGGGGAGCGGGAATGACGCATGATTAGGCGCGGGAGAGGGGGGTTACTTGCGGCGTAGCCGTAGATCGGGAACTGGGAGAGGGCAACGTTCAGATTGAAATTTACGCTTCCTGAATCTTGACCCCCCTACCCTCTCCCCCGCCCCCTTTCCCATTGTACAGACCGGGGACATGGTTGGCACATGTTCGGAGACATCGTTGACACATTTTATACTGTGGGCATTTGTTCTTATGGTGAGCAAGATGTCCTGGCAGACGAGGTCAATGATGGAACTGAAGAAAGAATTTGTGCGACTTGCCGCACAGCCCTGAACGAATTTCCGAGGTCTTTGTCGTTGTTTCGGGATTTCTCCGACAGCGGGTTGGCTTGGACGCTATCTGGATGAAGGCGACGCGGGACTTTTGGAACGCTCGCGGCGTCCTTTTTACGATGCCTCCATGCTTGTCCGACGTGTGGATAGCAACGGGAGAATCTCTTTCAAAAACAATGTCGTCAAGATTGGCAAGGCTTTCATCCGTGAAACTCTGGGTATTCGTGAGGAAAAGGATGAAGGGATTTATGTGGCGGTACAGCACAAAAGTAGGCTGACTCAAGACAACGTGTCGTTCGTGTGGGAAAATCACGATGAAAGCGTACACGATGTCTTTGTACACCCGAAAACCATGTCCACGATCTGTACAATGGGAGAGGGGGCGGGGGAGATGGCTGACCGCGCCATGATTACTTCCAACTTGGGGAAAAAGTGTACGCGCTTAAATCAAAACCGCTCTAAACAGCCGGAAAAACTACACGGAGCAAAACTGTGAGCAAGGCAAAAACTGCTTATCTCTGTAATGAATGCGGCGCGGCCTCGCCCAAATGGCAGGGGCAATGTCCGGGCTGCGGCGCGTGGAACTCCATGACGGAAAGCGTGATCGAGAGCGGCGCGAAAAACCGTTTTCAATCAATCGCCCCGACCGCTACCGGCAATGCCCTGAAACATCTGGCGGAGATTGAAACACGGGAGATCGAGCGCATTTCCACCGGCATTGGCGAGCTTGATCGTCCCCTGGGCGGCGGACTGGTGGCGGGCGGAGTCTCGTTAATCGGCGGCGACCCCGGCATCGGCAAGAGCACCTTGCTCTTGCAGGCGT
>WRMF01000019.1 GCA_009777245.1 Betaproteobacteria bacterium | reverse complement strand
GGTCGCCCGTTCCCAAAGAGATAACCATATGAATATGGTTTGGCATAACAACGTTACAATCAATTAGGACGTTATTTCGGTTATGCGCAAAATCGCTGTGCGGGCGACCGAGGACGGTCGCCCCTACGGCGGCAACGCGGCATTGGTTTTAGCCCCCTTTTTAAAGGGGGTGGCGCGTAGCGCCGGGGGTTTGCTTTCCGTCTGATAGATTGGCAGGCTGATAGATTGGAGCGAGCGCCTTTCTCCCCCCCCTCTCCCACGCCTAACCCACTCGTCATTCCCGCTCCCCGCGAAGGCGGGGAGCGGGAGAGAGGAATATAGCGCGCTTCCTTGCCGTATCGTTATTTGCGAAAAAGCGCTATAACTACGGGAATTGCTACAAAATGAATGGTCACATTATTAAAAAATGTGTCGACACTAGGAATTATTGCGGAACGAGGCTATAATCCCTCCCGCTTTTTCAACATCCCTGCAAAAGACTAGGCTCATGGTAAAAATCAAACGCGGACTGGATTTGCCGATAGTAGGCGCGCCCGACCAACGGATCGAATCAGGCAACTCGGTAAGGAGCGCGGCGCTTGTCGGCTTCGATTATCACGGGATGAAACCGTCCATGCTTGTGCGGGAAGGCGATCGGGTCAAGCTGGGGCAAGCTCTCTTCTCCGATAAAAAAGCGCCCGATGTGTTGTTTACCTCTCCGGGCGCGGGCGTGGTAAGCGCCGTCAATCGGGGCGAAAAACGGGTTTTTCAGTCTGTTGTCATCACTCTGGAAGGCGACGAGGAAGAAACTTTCGCGCATTACGAAGAAAACGAGCTGGCGGCATTGCCGGTTGAGAAGATTCGGGAAAACCTGCAAAAATCCGGCTTATGGACGGCGTTTCGCACTCGCCCGTTCAGCAAGACCCCGGCGGCGGACGCTACTCCCGCCTCTATCTTCGTGACCGCGATTGACACGCACCCTCTGGCGGCCAATCCCGAAGTCGTGATCAGCGCCTATGCGGACGATTTTACAAGCGGCCTCAAAATTCTGACCAATATAGCCAAGGTGTTTATCTGCGCTGGCGAGACTGCCGTCATTCCGGGCGAAGGCTTGGAAAAAACACATCTTGAGCGGTTTTCCGGCCCGCATCCGGCAGGACTGCCGGGGACGCATATTCATTTTCTTGACCCGGCAAGCGCAAACAAAACAGTCTGGCAAATCGGCTATCAGGACGTGATCGCCATCGGCAAACTCTTTTTGACCGGACGATTGTGGGTTGAACGGGTGGTGTCATTGGCGGGTCCGGCGGTAAACAAACCGCGCCTCTTGTTGACACGTCTGGGCGCGAACCTGGCGGATTTGACGGCAGGCGAATTGCAGGCGGGCGAAATTCGGATGATTTCCGGGTCGGTCTTTGGCGGACGCGCGGCAGCCGGGGCGCTTGGTTTTCTGGGGCGTTTTCATCAGCAGGTATCCTGTCTGGAAGAAGGACGCGAGCGCGAGCTTTTCCCTTTCCTGCGCCTTGGGGTAAACAAATACTCCGCGCTCAACGTTTACATTTCCAGACTGTTCGACAAGAAATTCAGATTTACGACCACGACCAACGGCAGCCCAAGGGCAATGGTTCCGGTGGGCAATTACGAACAGGTGATGCCGCTTGACATTCTGCCCACGCACTTGCTGCGCTACCTGATTGTGGGAGACACGGACATGGCGCAGAAACTCGGCGCGTTGGAGCTTGACGAAGAAGACCTGGCGCTATGTTCCTTCGTATGCGCGGGCAAGTATGAATACGGCCCTATATTGCGGGACAACCTCGCCCGAATTGAAAAGGAAGGCTAAAGCATGGGATTGCGCGCTATTCTCGACCGTTTTGAGCATCATTTCGAAAAAGGGGGACGCCTGGAGAAGCTGTACGCCCTCTATGAGGCGGCGGACACTTTTCTTTATCGTCCGGCAAGCGTCACCAGGACGACTGCCCACGTCCGCGACGGGCTGGATCTGAAACGGATGATGATCCTCGTCTGGTTCGCGGCCTTCCCCGCCATGTTGTTCGGCATGTGGAACGTAGGCTATCAGGCGAATCTGGCGTATACGGATAACCCTGAATTGCTGGCGGCGTCAATGGACTGGCGCCTTTCGATCATCGGTCTTTTGGCGGGGTTTAATCCGACCAGCATGGTGGACAACCTGGTGCACGGAGCCTTGTATTTCCTGCCGATCTACATTGTTGTCCTGACAGTCGGCGGCACATGGGAAGTGCTGTTCGCAGTAATACGCAAGCATGAGGTCAATGAGGGCTTTTTCGTTACATCCTTGTTATTCGCGCTGATTCTGCCCCCCACAATCCCGTTATGGCAGGCCGCGCTCGGCATCAGCTTCGGCGTTGTCGTCGCCAAGGAATTATTCGGCGGCACCGGCAAGAACTTCCTGAACCCCGCGTTGGCCGGACGCGCTTTCCTGTTTTTCGCCTACCCGGTGCAGATTTCCGGGGATACGGTGTGGACGGCGGTGGATGGTTTTACGAGCGCGACCCCGCTGTCAGTATCGGCAAGCGAAGGAATGTCCGCGCTGACCTCGCAACTGACCTGGATGGATGCGTTCATCGGCTTCATGCCGGGATCAATCGGGGAAGTCGGAACCCTTGCCATTTTAATCGGCGGCGTCGCTCTTCTGGTTATGAAGATAGCGTCATGGCGGATTGTGACCGGAATTTTGCTGGGTACGGTGGGAGTATCAATGCTTTTCAACGCCATCGGATCAGACTCCAATCCGATGTTCGCCATGCCCTGGTATTGGCATATGGTGCTGGGAGGATTCGCTTTCGGGGCGCTCTTCATGGCGACCGATCCTGTTTCATCCGCCATGACCGAAACGGGCAAGTGGATTTTCGGCATCCTGATCGGCGTCATGGTGGTACTTATCAGGGTGGTTAATCCGGCTTTTCCTGAAGGCGTGATGCTGGCAATCCTGTTCGGCAATCTGTGCGCGCCGCTCATTGACTACTTTGTCATCAAGGCAAATATAAGACGGAGGGCGGCGCGTCATGTCCAGCAATAAAGAATCCATCGTCCGCACGCTCATTGTGGCGCTTTCCGTCAGCCTCGTGGCTTCGGTGTTTGTCGCGGGTTCAGCCGTAACCTTGAAGCCTCTCCAGCAACAAAACAGTTTGCTGGATAAGCAACGTAGCATCCTTGCCATTGCGGGCGTCGAGGGAGAGAGGCTTTCCGCCGACGAAGTGCGCGAGCTATTCAATCGGCGTATCAAGGCGGAGGTCATTGATCTTGATACCGGGGAGCTTTCGCCGGACTACGACCCTGCGACCTTTGACCCGCTGAAAGCGGCGAAAGACCCGAAAATGTCCGAGGCTCTTGCGGGCGATCAGGATATTGCGTTAATCAAGCGCCGCGAACGCTATACCACCATCTACCTGCTGGAGGCGGACGACGGCAGCGGGGAACTGGAAGCCTTGATTCTTCCCGTGCGCGGCTATGGCTTGTGGTCGACGATGCACGGTTTTATCGCAATCAGGCCCGACTTGAATACCGTTGTGGGTATGGGCTTTTACCAGCACGCCGAAACGCCCGGCATGGGCGGCGAGGTTGATAATCCCAACTGGAAAAGGCTCTGGCCGGGCAAGACGCTGTTCGACGCGAAAGGACGCCCCAACATTGAAATCGTAAAAGGCAATGTTTTGCCAGGCAACCCGAAGGCCGGACATCAGGTCGACGGTCTGGCCGGCGCGACGCTTACCTCTAAAGGCGTAAATCACCTGCTTGCCTTCTGGCTTGGCGACCAGGGATTCGGCCCCTATCTCGAACGTCTGCGCCAGGACGGCGGCGCAAGACAAAAAAAGGATTAAACCATGCCCAGACAAGCGACAGACGTCCTATTCGACCCGGTATTCAAGAACAACCCTGTGGTCTTGCAGATGCTCGGCATCTGTTCGGCGCTCGCGGTCACGACCAACCTGAACACGGCTCTGGTCATGTCAATCGCGCTTACTTCGGTGATAACGCTCTCCAACCTGTCCATATCCATGATTCGCAATCAGATTCCGAGTTCCATTCGGATGATTGTGCAGATGGTCATCATTGCCTCGCTGGTGATTGTGGTCGACCAGGTTCTCAAGGCTTATGCCTTTGCTCTGGCAAAACAACTTTCGGTATTTGTCGGACTCATCATTACCAACTGTATCGTCATGGGGCGAGCGGAAGCATTCGCCATGCAGAATCCGCCGGGGCGCTCACTACTCGACGGTATCGGCAACGGCCTGGGTTATTCCCTGCTGCTGATTTCATTGGGAGCCACGCGCGAACTCTTCGGCGCGGGGAAGCTGATGGGCTTTGAAGTCATGCCGCTTGTCACCGCCGATGGCTGGTACGTCCCCAACGGTCTTTTTCTGCTGCCGCCCTCGGCCTTCTTCCTGATCGGTTTTTTCATCTGGGCATTGAGGATGTGGAAGAAAGATCAGCAGGAAAAGCCTGCTTTCCGAATCGCGCCGCAGGTCAAAGAGGGATAAGAAGATGGAACATTTACTTAGCCTTTTCGTGCGCGCCGTGTTCATCGAGAACATGGCGCTGGCCTTCTTTTTGGGCATCTGCTCGTTCATTGCCATTTCCAAAAAGGTCGAGACCGCCATCGGTCTGGGGGCGGCGGTAGTCGTCGTGCAGTCAATCACCCTACCCCTGAATAACCTCGTCTATACCTATCTCCTGAAAGACGGCGCGCTGGTCTGGGCTGGATTTCCGGAGCTTGACCTGTCCTATCTCGGCTTTCTGACCTACATCGGCGTGATTGCCGCCACCGTGCAGATTCTTGAGATGTTGCTCGATAAATATGTTCCCGCGCTCTACAATGCGCTCGGCATTTTCCTGCCCTTGATTACGGTCAATTGCGTCATCATGGCAGGCTCGCTTTTCATGGTGGAGCGCGATTACAACTTTGCCGAGAGCGTGGTATATGGCGTCGGTTCCGGTTTTTCCTTCGCGCTGGCGATTGCGCTCCTTGCCGGAATCAGGGAAAAACTCAAGTATTCCGACGTGCCTGACGGATTGCAGGGGCTGGGCATTGCTTTCATCGTCATCGGCTTGATGTCGCTGGGTTTCATGTCGTTTTCGGGCATACAGCTTTAAGGAGGCACGATGGATATTCAGGAAATTATCCTTGCTATCGGCATGTTTACTGCCGTGGTGCTGGCGCTGTCGCTGATTATTATCGCGGCTCGCGCGTTGCTGGTAAGTAGCGGCGCCGTCAATATCTCCGTCAACAATGAACGGGACATTGCCGTTCCTGCGGGCGGAAAGCTGATGCAGACCCTGGCTGAATACAATATCTTCCTGCCTTCGGCCTGCGGCGGGGGCGGAACCTGCGCTCAATGCAAGTGTCAGGTGTTTTCTGGCGGCGGCGACATGTTATCTACCGAGGGAGTGCATTTCACCAGGCGCGAAGCTGCGGAGGGCTGGCGGCTTTCCTGTCAGGTTCCGGTAAAGCAGGCGATGAAGATTAGTGTGCCGGAAGAAATTTTCGGCGTAAAGAAGTGGGAATGCACGGTGGAATCCAATCCCAATGTCGCTACCTACATCAAGGAACTGACTTTGCGGCTGCCGGAGGGCGAGGATGTGGATTTTCGCGCCGGAGGCTATGTGCAGCTTGAATGCCCACCGCACACGTTGAGTTACAAGGATTTCGAGATAGCGACCGAATATCGGGACGAGTGGGACAAGTACGACATGTGGCGTTATGTCTCGAAGGTGGATGAAACGGTCTCACGCGCATACTCGATGGCGAATTATCCGGAGGAAAAGGGCGTCATCAAATTCAACATCCGCGTGGCCTCCCCGCCTCCGGATCGCGACGATATTCCGCCGGGCAAGATGTCTTCTTATTTGTTCAAATTAAAGCAGGGCGATACGATCACGGTTTACGGGCCGTTCGGCGAATTCTTCGCCCGCGAGACGGAAGCGGAGATGGTGTTCATCGGCGGCGGCGCGGGAATGGCTCCGATGCGCTCGCACATTTTCGACCAGTTGAAGCGCATCAAAACGAAGCGCAAGATGAGTTTCTGGTATGGGGCGCGATCGCTGCGGGAAGCCTTCTATATTGAGGAATTCAACGAACTGGAGGCCAACAACCCCAATTTCGCCTGGACTCTGGTGCTTTCCGATCCGCTTCCCGAAGACAACTGGACGGGAGCGACAGGGTTTGTTCACAATGCGCTCTTCGAGAACTATATCAAGGATCATCCGGCTCCCGAAGACTGCGAGTTTTACTTGTGCGGCCCTCCGCTGATGAATACTGCGGTCATCCAGATGCTGTTGAATCAGGGCGTCGAGCGCGAGAACATCATGCTGGACGACTTCGGGTAGATTTGGAGAGGTTTTGATTCAAGCGCGTACATTTTTCTACAATGAAAGCTGGCGCAATCAGCCCTCTCCCCCGGCCCCTCTCCCACAAGTGGGAGAGGGGAGACAGCAACCACTCGCTTTGATACCAAAGGCCGGGAGAGGGAGTGTGCGTAGATGTACGCATTTCAAGCAAAGCCGCTTCGGGCATGAACAGCGGCGAAGTTTTGCGCCGACGAGGAAGACAACATGACCTTGTTTTTTGTCACCTTTGGGGTGATCGTTTTTTTGGTATTGATCATGGCAATCGGCGTGATGTTTGGTCGCAAGCCTATCATGGGCAGTTGCGGCGGCTATGAGGCGTTGAATGTCGACTGCGCGGCAGGCTGCAAGAATCCCTGTCTCAAGCGCCGGATAGCCAACGCGCGGGCGCGTTTTTCCAGATAACGAAGCAAGGGGTGGATTGTGCGGCGCGCTCGCCCAAAAAATCCCCGAACCAGGCTCTATTGGCGGATAGGCAGCGCGTTGGTGCTGCTGGCGCTCATTGTTATCGGCATAAGCTTCTATTTGCTTTACCAGCGCGCTCTTGAGCATACGCTGGAGCGATTTCAGCAATCCATGCAGATAATTGTGGCGGATATTGATCGGCGGATACGCGGGGTGGATACAAGCGTCAGTCTGTTGAGAGCGGCGGCGGAACATTATCTGGATAGTGACAGCGGCCATTTAAACGAGCAGTGGCTTGCGACTCTGGAAAGCGAAGGCGATTTTTTTTATACCAGCCGTCCTCCGGATGGGGTTCCGCCGGAGAAGAGCAGTTATCTCTTTGGCAAAGGGCCTATCCCTCTGTCGGGAAGCCCGCGCGCCGTTGAAATGACACAATCCATCAATCTGGCTCCGTTGCTTGGCGAGGCGCAGCGCGGCATATCGGAAGCGAGCTGGGTGTATTACGTTTCCATGGAAGGATTCACCAATCTGTATCCATTTACGGAAGGACTTAACGGACTGCTTTGGGACGCTCACGCGATGGGAAGCGAGAATCACGCCAGAATCAGGCCGGGCAGCGATCCTGAGCGCGGCGCGCACTGGCTGGATGCCTACGTTGATCCTGCCGGCAAGGGCGCAATTGTGACTGCGATGACTCCTGTGTATGACAAAGAGGGAACCTATCGCGCCTTTATCGCCATTGATTTTGCCCTGAACGATCTGAAGCGATTTCTGAATCCGGCGGGGCTGGAGGATGGCGATCTCTATATCATCAATAACGTCGGTCATGTTTTGCTGACTTCCCGGCAGGTTGACATGAGCCGGATTCATAAACTGGACGCTTTGCTGCCGGATGCACTCCACGCATCCTGGAAAACCCTGCCTTCAGCGCGGGAGACAGGCTGCGACAATCCGGGAGCCTGGCATATTTGCGGCCATAACCTGGAAGAAGCGCCGTTTCAGGCTCTGTTCGTCGTGGATAGATATACTGTCATCTGGCGCTCGATTGCAAGCATGTGGGTGGAGATTGTCGGCCTGTTGTTGCTGATGACGGGAATCGTAGCCTTTGATCGCTATCGGCGTTTGGCGGAAAAGCAGCAGGAATGGGGAAGGCGCTATCAGCGCATTCTGGATAATTCCGACCAAGGCTTTTGGGAGTGGCATATAGAGGAACTGGCATTAAGAGCCAGTCCCAGGTTTGATATGTTGTTCGGATGCCCGCACCATTCTCTGGATAAGGACTGGATGCGGCACATTCACCCTGAAGATGTTGCCGGTGTGCGGCGTTCGTTGCGCGGCTATTTGTCCGGTAATCGTCCATTGAGCGCGGCGATTTTCCGCGTCAAGGCGGAGGATGGCTCCTGGCGTTGGTTGATGGCGCGCGGCAAGGTGGTTGAATACGACCGCAGGGGCAGGCCGGAGATTGTGACCGGCGCTTTGACCGATATCACCGGGCAGAAGGAAAACGAAGCGGCGCTTCTTTTTGCCAAGCAGGTTGCCGAGCAGGCGCGGGAAGCGGCGGAATCGGCCAACATCGCCAAATCGCGATTCCTTGCCACGGCAAGCCATGATCTTCGCCAGCCGGTTCAGGCCGGAAATCTTCTCATTTCCACCTTGAAACATTCGAGGCTCAATGCTGAACAAAGCAAGATCGTCCGCAATCTGGAGCAGGCGACCCGATCCCTTGAGGAATTGCTGGACGCGCTTCTGGACATATCGCGTCTTGACGCAGGCACGATTACCCCGCAGGTTGAACCGGTGGAAATTTACGATGTTTTCCGGCGCATTGAGGGCGAGTTTGCTTCTCTTGCGCTTGCGAAGAAATTGCGTTTCAAGTTCTTTTTCCCGAATCGTCCTGTTGTTTTTCTGACGGACATGAGCATTTTCATGCGGATTTTGCGGAATCTGATCGCTAACGCAATTCGCTATACCGACTGGGGCGGCGTGTTGGTGGGCGTTCGGCAGCGGGAAAAAGAGGGCGGGCGTTTTTTGTTGTTTCAGATCTGGGATACCGGCATCGGCATCAAGGATGAGGAGATAAACCGTATCTATGAAGAATTTTTTCAGGTGGAAAACCCGTCGTCGTTAAGTCGGCATGGCTTGGGTCTGGGGCTTTCCATAACGGAACGGATGGCAAAATTGATGGGCTATGCCATCAACTGCCAATCCCGTTATGGACGAGGCAGCCTGTTTGAGGTTTATGTTCCTTTGCCGTCAATGCCGTACCGGGCGGGCAACATTAGCCATACCGAGGAATCGGATGATTACAGTATGCTGAAAGGACGCTTCTGTATCCTGACGGAGGATGATCCCCTGGTAGCCGAAGCGTTTTCAATGTGGCTCAAATCCTGCGGGATGCGTTGTCTTTGTTTTTCTGACAGCGATAGTGCGCTTTCCTCTCCGGAGATTTATAATGCGGACTTCTTTATCACGGATTTTCGCATTCAGGGAGAGATGGATGGCATCAAGTTGCTGGAAGCCCTGCGCGAGCGCATACAACGCCCGATACGGGGAATTATCGTCACGGGCGGAGCTTCGCGCGAGCATATTGTTTCCGCGTCGCACAAGATTGGCAATTGGCCGGTGCTTTACAAGCCGGTGACGCCGGAAGCGCTCCTGAACACCATGCGACAAATCTGGCAGGATCAATCGTTTCAGTCGCCCCCGTCCGTATCATGATTTTCGGGGTTGTTTGTCTTTGCGTGCTGTGTTAGAAGTAAAGGATCGTTAGCTTCAACAAGCTGTCAGTTTCAGAGAGGTTTTTATCATGGTCTTTTCGTTTTTCAAGAAACCCGATGTCAAGATGCCTGCTCCTGTTTCCGCCCGTGTTCCGAAGGCGAAGGATGCTGCGGATGGCGATCTTTTGGAACCGCCCGATAAGGACGCGCTTGCGCCCAAGCCTGCGCCTGCCAAGCCGTCGGCTGCTGAGACAGAATGGTCTTTCGAGCTTGAAGATACCAATACGCGGGTGAATGGCGGCTACGGTGTGGAAATTCTTGAAGGGGGCAACCCTTATGTTGAAGTCGGCGAACATGCCGCGATTGCCTACGCCAATGGGCAGAACGATGTCGCCCGAAGCACGCTGGAAAGCGCGATTCAGGACACCAATGATCCGGAAGCGTTGAAGCTCTGGCACATGCTGTTCGACTTGTTCCGCGTGACCGGCGATCAAGCGGCATTTGACGCCCTGGGCGCGGAATTCGCGCGAACCTGCGAGTTGTCGCCGCCTTCCTGGGTTGTGAAGTCTTCTGAAGTGCAGGCGAAGAAGTCCGGCCTGTCCGGTCTGGTTGCGATACAGGGAGTGCTTGCCGTCAACAATCCGTCGCTGGAAATCTTGCGAAAAGCCGTCGCCAACAAGGAAGCGCGTCGCGTGGATATGGGGCGGCTGGCCGGCATTGATCCCGATGGCGCGTCGGAGCTTGCGGAAATTCTGGCCAAGGCGCGTCGTCTTGATCTGGCCTGGGGTCTGTCGCAGGCGGACGCGCAGGCCGACCGTCTGGCGGCGAGGCTATCTGCGGAAGGCAAGGGTCAGGAAAGCGACCTCGGTTTCTGGAAGTTATTGTTTGAGTTGTACCACTTTCTGGGCAGGGAAGAGGATTTTGAGGAAAAGGCGGTTGATTATGCGATTGCCTTTGAGCTTTCTCCGCCTTCGTGGGAGCCGCCAAAGCGCCCGCCTGTCGTTCCCGACGCCTCAGACAAGGACAAGGAAGCGGAGCCTGTTATCGGAGCGGACGGACAAAAAATTGAGCGTCGGAGTATGCAGCGGCTGGAGGGAGCCTTGCTTCAGGGCAAGATGGAATCCGTGCAGCAGCTTCTGAAGCCGGGCGAGGAAAACCGTCTGGATTTTTCCGGCGTCAGTCGCATTGATTTTGTCAGCGCCGGGATGCTGGTTAACGTCCTGAAAGCGGCGGGGAAGGCGACAATCGTCCATCCCAACCGGATGGTGGCTGAATTGCTGCGGGTTATGGGCGTTGATCAGGTGGCTAAAGTCGAGCTTTCCAGATACTGAGGCATTATGGAGCAATATCATGGCACGACCATTGTGTCGGCGCGGCGGGGGGCTGTTGTCGCAATGGGGGGCGACGGGCAGGTGACCTTGGGCGGCACGGTGATTAAACACACGGCGCGGAAAATTCGCCGCCTATATCATGACCGCATTCTCGTGGGATTCGCCGGTGCTACGGCGGATGCCTTTACCCTGCTTGACCTGTTTGAATCCAAGCTGGAAAAGCATCAGGGCAATCTTCTTCGCGCCTCGGTGGAGCTGGCGAAGGACTGGCGCACCGACCGGATGTTGCGCCGATTGGAGGCGATGCTGATAGTTGCTGATGTTGAAAACACGCTGGTAATAACCGGCAATGGCGATGTGCTGGAGCCGGAACACGGCATTGCCGCCATCGGGTCGGGCGGCGCGTATGCCCAGAGCGCGGCGCGGGCGCTGTTGGAAAATACCGGGCTTTCGCCCCTGGAAATAGTCCGCAAGTCCCTGGAAATCGCCGGGGATACCTGCGTTTATACCAACAAGAATTTTACCTTGGAAGAATTGGCTGGATAAATGGCTGCAATAATGAAAACCGGAAAAACAGGCGCGCCAATGACGCCGGAAGAAATAGCGCGTGAGCTTGACAAGCATATTGTAGGGCAGGGCAAGGCCAAACGGGCGGTTGCCATCGCGCTCAGAAACCGCTGGAGGCGCTCCTGTGTCGCGGAGCCGTTGCGTTCCGAAATCACCCCGAAGAACATTCTGATGATCGGCCCCACCGGCGTGGGAAAGACGGAAATCGCAAGGCGCTTGGCGCGGCTGGCGGATGCTCCGTTCATCAAGGTAGAAGCCACCAAGTTTACGGAAGTCGGTTATGTCGGGCGGGATGTTGATTCGATAGTCCGCGATCTGGTCGAGATTGCGGTCAAGGAAAAGCGGGAAAAGGCCATGCGCGAGGTGCGCGTTCGCGCCGAGGACGCAGCGGAAGAGCGAGTGCTTGACGCATTGTTGCCGCCGGCGCGTAATGCCGGGTTTTTTGCGGAAGGCGTAGAAGGGGACGAAAAGGCGAACAGCACTCGGCAGAAATTCCGTAAAAAACTGCGCGAGGGCGATCTGGACGACAAGGAAATCGAGATTGAAGTGACCGCGCAAGGCGAGCAGACGGAGATTTTTGCGCCGCCAGGCATGGAGGAGCTTGCCAATCAGATACAGGGCATGTTTCAGAACCTGTCGGGCGGGCGCAGCAAAAGCCGTCGCCTGAAAATCAGGGAAGCCATGAAATTACTTACGGATGAGGAGGCGTCAAGGCTCGTCAATCAGGAAGATGTGAAGGTGTCTGCGTTAAAAAGCGTGGAGCAGAATGGAATTGTGTTTCTGGATGAGATTGACAAGGTGGCAAGCCGCACATCCACCCAAGGCGCGGATGTCTCCCGCCAGGGCGTGCAGCGCGACCTTTTGCCGTTGGTTGAAGGAACTACGATTTCCACGCGCTACGGCATGGTGAAGACGGATCATATTTTGTTCATTGCGTCAGGCGCGTTTCATCTTGCCAAGCCTTCTGATCTTATTCCTGAGTTGCAGGGGCGTTTTCCCATTCGTGTCGAGCTGGATTCGTTGGGGATTCAGGATTTTGAGCGGATTTTGACCCAGACGGATGCCTGTCTGACCCGGCAATATCAGGCGTTGCTGGCGACCGAAGGCTTGCAGTTGGAATTTACGCCGGATGCGATCAAGAGACTGGCGGAAATTGCCTTTCAGGTTAATGAAAAGACCGAGAATATAGGGGCGCGCAGGCTCTATACGGTGCTGGAGAAGCTGCTGGAAGAAATTTCCTTTGACGCGGATGGGAGAACGTCCGGACAGTTGGAGATTGATGCGGCTTATGTGGACGGGCGGTTGAACGAACTGGCCGCGAACGAGGATTTGTCGCGTTACGTGTTGTGACGCCAGGGGCATTACGTGTTGTGATGCGAGGAAAAGCGCAGGCTCGCAGGGGCATCTTTTGTCAAACCCCCGTCCCTACGGGACACACCCTTTATTTAGAAAGGGGGGCTAACCCCAATGCCGCCAGACCCCTTTTGGCTTTGCCGCAAGTCAAAGGGGACGCACCGAAGTGGCGGGGGTTTGCAGGGAGTAAAACGCGCGCCCTGACAGTCTCGCTATTTGCAGAAACAATTATAGCCCTCTCCCGCATCTAATCATGCGTCATTCCCGCGAAGGCGGGAATCCAGAAATGCCTTTCCGTTCATCTGGCATTTCTGTATGGGAATATCGTTTCTGCCCTGTTCTGGAAATTTGTCGTTACTTTCAGCGCCGTACTGGATTCCCGCCTTTGCGAAAATGACGGTTTGCTTTCCGTCTGATAGATTGGCAGGTTGATAGATTGGAGTGAGCGCCTTTCCTCCCTCTCCCCCTTCCCCTCTCCCGCAAGCGGGAGAGGGGAGCAAAGCGTTTCCTGATAGTCTCGTTATTTGCGAAAACACTATAAAACCGCTATAGCTACTCCTTCCAGCGTAATACGGGACTGGACGATATGGCGTTGAAATCAGCGCAGGCGGTGAGGCAGGCCGAACAACCGCCGCCGCAGGGAAGCGCGGATTTTTCCGAAACATGATGATCGTCTGCCCCGCTGTTCCGTGCCTCGATATTGCCCCGATGCTGCCAATAGGCAAGCACACCTTCTACCATTTTGACGGGCGCGGAAAAATGGGCGGAAAGCTCGGATACGCTTGCCTCGCCCTGTTGCCGCAGATAAGCGCGCAAGGCTCCGGGGGTTAATATGGCTGCATTCATGTTGGTTTTATCATAGGCGGGTGCAGACCTCCGTTCCTTTTGCCATGACTTGCCATGCCGAGCATGGCAAGGCCGAAGAAGGCGAAAATGCCGACAAGCCATAGAGCGGATGTAAACGGATGCGCGGCAAAGGTCAACGCCTGATAACAGAAGGTGGCGACGCCAAAGCCCAGAGCCGTGTTCCACACGGCGACAAACAACATCCAGCGCGTGCCAGCCTCCTGCCGGATGACGCCCAGCACGGCTACGCAAGGAAAATATAGCAAAATCAACAACATATAGGAAAAGGCGGCTGCGGTGGAGCCGAACAAGGCATACATGGTGGCGAGGTTGGTCGCCGCAATCTGTTCCTCCTCTTCTTCGCTGATGCGAAATGGATTCAGTCCCAACCGGCTCAAGCCTTCCGGCACGGTTGCGGCGACTTCCCGCAATGATTGCCAGAAATAGAAATCCTTTTCCTCACCGTCATCGCCGTTTTCGGCAGCGGCTATCTGACCGTAGAGGGCGCTCAACGTGCCGACCACAGCTTCTTTTGCCAATACCCCCGTGATGATGCCGACCGCCGCCGGCCAGTTTTCTTCCGTAATGCCGAATGGCGCGAAGACAGGGGAAATGCCCCGGCTCATGGCAACGAGCAGGGAATCCTCGCTATTTTCATGCCCGAAACTGCCGTCCGTGCCGGTGACATTCAGAAGATTCAATACCATCACCATAGGCACGATGATCTTGCCCGCTTTGACGATGAAGCCGGACAGCCGATGCCAGGTGAGAATCAATACGCTTTTTATGGCAGGGATATGATAAGGCGGCAATTCCATGATGAAAGGCGCGCTCTGACCCGGCAGCAGGGTGCGCCGAATCAGAAGACCGGTAAGCACGGCGGCTATTATGCCGATAAGGTAGATGGCAAATACGATGTTTTGTCCGCTTTGCGGGAAAAAGGCGACCGCAAAGAGGGCATAAACCGGCAGGCGCGCTCCGCAGGACATGAATGGAGTCATCGCTATTGTCATCAACCGGCCGCGCTCGCTCTCCAGGGTTCGGCTCGCCATGATCGCCGGCACATTGCAGCCGAAACCGATAATCATCGGCACAAAGGATTTGCCCGGCAGTCCGACGAAACGCATTAGACGATCCATGACAAAAGCGGCGCGCGCCATATAGCCTGAATATTCCAGACAGGAAAGAAACAGGAAGAGGGAGCCTACGATCGGGATGAATCCGGCGACAGTCCTGATGCCGCCGCCTATGCAATCCGCCAGAATTACAATCAGCCATTCCGGCGCGCCGACGCCAATGAGGAGATGTCCCGCGCCCGTGACAAACAGGAGTTCCGCCATACCCTCGAAAAAATCTATGAACGCGCCGCCCAGATTGATGGTGAACATGAACATCAGGTACATAATGGCCAGGAATACGGGAATCCCAAGAATGCGGTTCAGGACAACCCTGTCAATCCGGTCGGAAATATTGAGAAAGGCTTGGCGCTCATGTTTGACAGAGTCGGCGATAAGGCGATGGATGAAGGCATAGCGAGTGTCCGCCATTATGATGTCGGCTTCTCCGTTCAGCGTCCGTTCCGCTTCCCGGCGTTCCCGTTCGATGGCTTCCTGTCCGGCATGGTCAATCATCCGCAGGATGCCGCTGTCGCCTTCAAGCGCCTTGACCGAGGCCCAGGCGAGAGGTATGGATTCAGGAAAGGAAGGCGCGATAATGGCTTCCAGACGGCAAGCCGCCTCTTTTATCGCTTCCGGTAAAACGATATTGTTTGCGGGCGGCGTCAAGGTTTCCGGTTTTGCGGCGATAAGCCAGTCTTTCAAGGCTTCGATCTCGCTCTTCCTGGTAGCGACCAGAGGTACGACCGGACAGCCAAGGGCGGCGGAAAGCGTCGGAACATCTATTTTTATCCCCTTGTCTTTTGCCGCATCGCACATGTTTAGCGCCAGAATCATCGGAATCCGCATTTCCAGTAATTGACTGGTGAGATAAAGGTTGCGCTCCAGATTGGAAGCGTCGACGATGTTTATGATCAGGTCGGCTGTGCCGGAAAGGATAAAATCGCGCGTGATTTGCTCATCAATCGCGGCGTCAAGGAGCACATCAAGCGCGTAAGCTCCGGGCAGATCAATGACTTCAATATCGCGTCCCTTGTGGGACAGAAGACCGCTCTTTTTTTCGACCGTTACCCCGGGCCAGTTGCCGACCCGTTGCCTGGAGCCGGTCAAGGCGTTGAAGAGCGTGGTTTTGCCGCAGTTCGGGTTGCCAAGCAGGGCGATGGTAAAAACCGCGCTCATGGCTCTCTCCGTGAGACTGGTTCAAGCGCGACTTCCAGTGCGGCGGCTTCGTCTTTCCTCAAGCTCAAGGAAAATCCGCGCAGCCTGATTTCCACCGGATCACCCAGAGGCGCAACCCGCACAACCTTGAATTTTGTGCCGCGTGTAAAACCCATTACCAGGAGTTTTCGCAGATAGGAACGGTCTGCCAAGTCTTTGGCAAAGCCGGTCACATAGGCGGTCTGGCCTACCTGTAAATCCTTGAATGGAATGCTCATGACGCTTGTTCCGCATGGAGTGTCTGTAAATGAGAATGAATCTTAATACCAAAAATCAATGGAGTCAACCGGATCGGATGTAAAAAAACGGCGCTTCATGCGCCGTTTTTTATGGGTATGGAGGGGTTACGCTATAGCCTTGATCTGGGCGGCAAGGCGGCTCTTGTGGCGGGCGGCCTTGTTCTTGTGGATGATTTTCTTGTCCGCGATGCGGTCAATTACAGACGTTGACTGGCGGAAAACGGTTTCGGCAGCCGCCTTGTCGCCAGCGGCAATAGCCGCGCGCACCCGCTTGATTGCGGTACGCAGCGTGGAACGCAGGCTGAAGTTGTGCGCTCTTTGCTTGACGGTCTGACGGGCGCGCTTGCGAGCTTGTGCGCTGTTGGCCATGTGATAATCCTGAAAAAAGGAAAAACCGCAATTATAGGCAAGAAATGCCGAACTGGCAAGAGATTTGTGTCGCGGTATGATACGGTGTATCACAGCGGCTCGTGCCTGGTTCGCGCCATATAGTGACTTGCTTGAATATAGCGGTTTATGGCAATCCGCTCAAGCGACTGCCAGGCGATGTGTTGGAGAGAGTAGACAAGCCCATGATAGTCGAGGATGAGCTATACAGCGCGGTCAGACCTTTCCCCTGACCACTCTCTGCTACAGGCGTGCGAGTGAAGGTCTTGCCTGCCTATACTATCCGAGCGGGGTTCGGGTAAAATTACGGCTTTCGTTGTCGGGAATCTTTTCATATGGCCGGACATTCAAAGTGGGCAAACATCCAGCACCGCAAAGGGCGCCAGGATGCAAAACGCAGCGCGGCATTCTCACGGGTTGTCAGGGAAATCACCGTCGCCGCCAAGATGGGCGGCGTTGATCCAGCCTTCAATCCTCGTCTGCGTCTGGCTGTCGACAAAGCCAAGGAGCAGAACATGCCCAAGGACAAAATAGAACACGCCATCAAAAAAGGCTCAGGCGAGCTTGAAGGCGTGGATTATGTGGAAGCCCGCTATGAGGGTTACGGCATCGGCGGCGCGGCGGTCATGGTGGATTGCCTGACCGACAACAAAACCCGCGCTGTTGCCGAAGTGCGGCATGTGTTTTCAAAGCATGGCGGTAATCTCGGAACCGATGGTTGCGTGGCTTTCCAGTTCAAACATTGCGGGCAGTTTATATTCGCGCCCGGCCTTGATGAAGCAAGGCTCATGGACGCCGCCATCGAAGCAGGCGCGGAAGATGTGCTTGCCAATGACGATGGTTCCTTTGAAGTGCTGACCTCGCCCGGCGATTTCATCGCCGTAAAAGGCGCGCTTGCCGCTCTGGGTTTTCAGCCGGACCTGGGCGAGATCACCATGCGAGCCGAGGCCGAAACAAGCCTGACTGGCGAAGAAGCAGTCAAGATGCAAAGGCTCCTGGATGCGCTCGATGCGCTGGATGACGTGCAGGCCGTCTACACGACCGCCGTCATTGAGGAGTAAAACGACTGGCAGGCGCAGGAGATGGTAGCAAAGCCCCTGATAGTCGTTGTATTGAGTTGAACCACCATAATCTCGCCGCCTATGCAGTATTTTGCATTGAACAGCAAGAAATTAGCGACAGGCATTCATGCCTGTCGCTCAAAACGAGCAAGGAAGAAGTTTGCACCCCCTCCCTTATTGCTATGATCGAAACCCCGGTCTTCAGGCCGGGATTCCAACCTCCGCGCCGACCTAAAGGGCGGGTTTCAAATCATAGTTAGTTTTACGATGAACAAGTTGAAATAGCCGGACGTATCCACTAGTCTTAACGGGTGTGTTTTTTTGAATCTTTGCAAGAGGAGAAATTAGATGATTAAGGCGCAGGATTTTGAAGCAGCCAAACATTCGGCAGAAGAGGGAGATGCAGAAGCGCAATATAACCTTGGAGTGATGTATGCCGAAGGTCGGGGCGTGCCCCAGAATGATACAGAGGCTGTGATATGGTTTAACAAGGCGGCGGAGCAGGACGATGTGATGGCTCAATTCAACCTTGGCCTAATGTACGAACAAGGTCGTGGCGTTGACCGGGATTGCGCCGAGGCTGTGAAATGGTACAAACTCGCAACGGAACAGGGATATGCCGCTGCAAAATTAAACCTTGCTGGCATGTACAGCCGGGGTCAAATCCTTGATGAACATGATGTCGAGATCGCAAAGCTGCTGTACGAGGCTTCAGAACAGGGAAATGCGCTTGCCCAATTTAATCTTGCAGAGATGTATCTGGCAGGCAGGGGAGTCGAGCAGAATGACTCCGAGGCTCTGGAGTGGTATCAGAAGTCGGCGGAACAGGGTTTTGCTCACGCCCAGCACAAACTTGGCTGGATGTATGCCATTGGTTGTGGCATGGATAGGAGTGATGATGCCAAAGCTGTAAAATGGTATCGCAAGGCCGTGAAACAGGGGCATGCCGATGCCCAATGTGATCTTGGGCGTATGTATTTCAAAGGTAGCAGCTTACCCAAAAATGATGCCGTAGCGGTAAAGTGGTATCGAAAGTCGGCAGAGCAGGGGCATGCGTCTGCCCAATATTTGCTTGGATGGATGTACGACAATGGTCGGGGAGTCACGCAGGACTACAAGGAGGCCATGAAGTGGTATTTAGAGGCGGCGGAACAGGGGGAGAGGTTTGCCCAGCGTAACCTTGGATGCATGTATGCCAAAGGTTTGGGCGTTGCCCAGAGTGCCGAAGAGGCCGAGAAATGGTTCAAGGCGGCAGAAGAGGGAGAAAAGCTGAACTGGCATCACTACGGCACGAGAATTATCACTGAAGCAGACATTGATCACCCTGAAGCCTTGGCAAGGTCTGGAGGAGCGTATGCCCAATACTGCCTTGGAAGGATGCATTTTGATGGTGACAGGGTTGCCAGGAATGAAGCGGAGGCGGTGAAGTGGTTCCGCAGGGCGGCAGAGCAGGGGGTCATGGATGCCCAAAATTTTTTGGGATGTATGTACGACGATGGCTTAGGCGTTGCCCAGGATCGCGCGGAAGCAGTGAAGTGGTTTCGCAAAGCGGCAAAACAAGGTGATAGTTATGCGCTGTTTAATCTTGGGGAAGCATACGCTGGTGGTTTGGGAGTGGAACAGAATGACGCCGAGGCCATAAAGTGGTATCGAAAGGCGGCGGCAAAAGGAAATGAGTGGGGGCTATATGAGCTTGGCAAGTGGTGTGCCGAGGGCAGGGGCATGGTTCAGGATGAAGCCAGGGCTATGAAGCTGTTCGCAAAAGCTCTCAAGGAATTTCGCTGGAAAGTGAAATATGACGAGAACGCAGGGGACGTGATCAAGGACATCATGAAGCGTGCCGCTTCTGTTGAGCCTGCCCTTGGCGCAATATATGCTGAAGCAATTAACAAAAACCCGGATGACGCAGAGGCGTTGGCATGGTTTGAGATGGCGGCAGAAAAGGGATTTGCGGCGGCAAATTTTTATTTCAGAAAGAGGTATGGCGCAGGCTTGGGCATTTCCCATGATGACGCTGAGGCGGCGAAGTGGTATCAGAAGGCGGCAAGACATGAAGATTTCAAGAGCAAACGCAATCCTGGAATGGTCTATGCCGGGATTTTGGGGGATGATCTGGATGATGAGACGGTGGAAAATAAACTTAAGGAACTTGCCGAACAGGGGGACATAAGCGCCAAATATAAACTTGGACAGATAGGTGAAATTGATCCAAAGGGATTCTTCAATCCTTACGCACATAGCATAAGATGGTATGCGAAGGCAGCGGAACAGGAGCATCCTGATACTGAATTTATCCTTGCGGGTATCTGTAACCAGGAATGCAGACTGGGCGAGGAAGCAAAACTGTTGTGTGAGGCTGCAAAACAGGGAGATGCTCATGCTCAATTCATACTGGGGCATATGTATATCGAAGGCCAGAGTGTTGAGCGGAACGACTCCGAGGCTTTGGAGTGGTATCAGAAATCGGCGGCGCAAGGCTATTCTGATGCCCAATATCATCTTGGCTGGATGTACGCCAATCGCTTGGGCATGGATTATATTGAAGATGCTGAAGCCGCCCGCTGGTTTCGCAAGGCGGCGCGACAGGGACATATGTCCGCCCAATGCGATCTTGGTAGGATGTATGCCGAAGGTCTGGGTGTGGCTCGGAATGATGCCAAAGCCATGCGGTGGTATCGCAAGGCGGCAAAACATGGACATGCGCCTGCCTGCTTTTATCTTGGCTGGATGTATGAGAACGGCAGAGGCGTTACCCAGGATTACGCAGAGGCTATGCTGTGGTATAAAAAGTCTGCCGATGGCGGGAATGCTGCTGCCAAAAACAATATTGGCGTTATGTACGAGAAAGGTTTGGGTGTGGCTCAGGATTGCGCTGAAGCTGTGAAGTTGTATCGCGGAGCTGCCGAAGAGGGCGATTGGTTTGCCCGACGCAACCTTGGCCGGATGTATGCCGCAGGTTTGGGTGTGACCAGAAGTGATGCCAAGGCTCGGAAATGGCAGAAGGCGGCGGAAGCAGGAAAAGCGCTTGCGCTGCAAGACCCTCGCGCAATAGTCGTAACAGCAACAGACATTGAACATCCGAAAACCAGCGCCGGCAAGTGGCTTTTGGCAGATGCAAAAGCAGGTAAATCTTATGCTCAGGAGATGCTTGGCTATATGTACGCCGAAGGTTGGGGGGTTGTCCAGGATGACTCTGAAGCATTGAAGTGGTATCTAAGGGCAGCGGAACAGGGCTATTTTTGTACCCGAACAATTGTTGGAAACATGTATGCCGAAGGTCGCGGCGTTGCCCAAGATTATGACAAAGCTGTAAAGTGGTACCAAAAGGACGCATTGCGTGGGGTACACGGAGCGCAAATTATTCTTGGGGACATGTATGCCAGCGGTCATGGTGTTGCCAAAGATGAGACCGAGGCCGTAAAGTGGTATCAAATGGCGGCAAAGGATAAAGATGAGTGGGGGAGATATAAACTTGGAATAATGTATGCCGAAGGCAGGGGCGTGGCGCGGAATGATGCCAAGGCTGCTAAGTTGTTCAATGGCGCAGCATGGGATTTACAAAGATCGGCGGAATGCAGGGGAGGCGAGGAAGCCAGGAAAGCCCTTGAGGTGATCAAAACCTGGTTTGCTTCTGTGGGGCGCACATGCGAAGCGCTGAATGAAGCCAGTTCTGATGATGCATCCGGTTGAACCGAAAATGATACGAACCACTCTTGCCAAGGCAACCGACCTGATTGCTCTCGACAATTGCATATGCTGTAGGTATTGTGCGGCATAAGTTTTCCCTGCGTGATGTGTGCTGCCGTGACACACTACCCGTTGACGAATGCAAGCGTGTGGGGGACAATTTGGCAAATTATTTTTTAGGGGGATGGTGCCATGGGGAAAAAATGCTTCTACAAGGTGCTGGGGGTTGGTCGTGACGCAAGTGACGAATCAATCAAACTGGTCTATCGCGCCCTCGCGCAAAAATACCATCCCGACCGCAATCCTGGAGATAGGTCGGTTGAGGCGAAATTCAAGGAAGTCCGCGAAGCCTACGACATTCTCTCCGACCCGAAGTTGCGTGCCGAGTATGACCACGAACTTGATCGAATCGCGGCGGAAGCGGAGATGATAAGGGGGATGGGGCGAAAAAAGACGAGTGAGGGGGTAGCCAAAAGACATACAGAGTATGGAAAGGATATGCGGGCCGGAGACCGCGCAGTAGACCAAACCCTAGAAATACTGAATGAGAAACTGGACAAGGTTAATGAATACGGCCACTGGTTTGGTAAATCCGGGCGTTGGGTCTCATTTATAATAGCTTGCTCATTTATACTCTTCGGCGTGTTTGCGGGCTTTCCTCCGGCGACACTTTTGGGACTTATCTTGGTTGGTGTCGCGGTACTCGCTTGGATGACCAAGAGCAATCTCCCATATACCATTGGTCTTGGTGTCTATGTAGCCTTCCTTATATTGAACAAAATTGCGGGAGAATGATGTGTCAACCTCCTACTTTTCCGGCAATTATGATGCAGCAAGGGATGCTGCCGCCAAAGCTATTGAGACCGTCAAAGGTCGTTATCGTCAGTACGAGGCTCGCCGCGACAGTGTCGAAGATCGATTTGCGGCAGCTTCCGCGCGCCTACAGAAGGATCGGGAAAACATGCAGCGAGTTCTGGAAGAATTGGGCAAATTCAAAACAAGCATCTTCGCAAACCAAATCACATATCTGGTAGATGTAGTTCACCAAAAACTACGAACAACGAGAAACTCAAAACAGTACGCCCAGGAAAATGACAGGCATGACCTGGGGCAATTGGGGGAGATAGAACGGAGTAAAAGAAAAATCGAGGGGGGTTTAGCTTCTGGCGCGGGCGTGGTTGGCGGACTCCTAACGTCAGCGGGGGCGTTTGGCTTGGCGGGAGCCTTCGGCACAGCCTCTACCGGGGCGGCTATCTCTGGCCTAAGCGGCGCGGCGGCAACATCTTCCACGTTGGCGTGGCTGGGAGGCGGCGCAATCGCAATAGGTGGTTTCGGGATGACTGGCGGCGTCGTGGTATTGGGCGGAATTGCTTTAGGGTCAGGAATCCTCATCACGGGCTTGGCGCGAAAAATCAAAAAGTGGTGGGACAAACCACAAGGCGCGGAAGTTGAGCTTGAAAACGCAATCCTTGATGTTGAAAAACTACGCCTTGCCCTTGCCGAGTTACGGGTGAACGCACAGCTAATGTGTTGTGTGCTGCGACGATTGGTTGACAAATTTGAAGAGACGATGCCTTCTGATGACTCGGACATTGAGGCGCTCAAACAAACGTCTTCTTTGGGTAAAGTGCTCTATTCTGTGCTCAACACCCCGATCATGCGGAAAGACGGCGGCGCGGTTCGTAACCTTGAAGCGGCTTTGACGCGCAAAACAGCGGGGGCGTTGTAATGTGCAACGCGATGACAGACTATGGCTGCGACGGCGGCGGAATAGGGCTTGTCGCCCTATTCATAGGGGCATTACACGCGCTGCCTGTTGTAGCTGTGGCCGCCTGGTCGAAAAGCAAGGCTCTCACCGTAATTGTGGCCGCCATAATGGTGGGGATTGGGGTTGCGACGGGGAACATCGCCTACTTGGTGTTGGATTTGGTTGGTGTGGCTCTGGGGGCGTGGATTGGCTTTGTCATCATAAACCAACACAGGGAAGAAATTAGGAGAACGAGGTCTCGTGAATTGCTAAAACTACTTGATGATTGAGTGCGGGGGAGAAACGAGATGGACTTTGAAGCTGCCAAGGAACTCGCAAAGAGGTTGCCGGGGTCAGTGATTCGTAGGAGAGAGAGCCTCGATATAAACGGACTTTTACAAGAAGATTTTGCGGTCATCTTGGAAGAGGGCCAGTTGGATGGGGAATGTGAGAGGGCGGATCGAAAAAACCAAATAATGGGTGTTGAGGCTGTGCGGGAATCTACCGAAGCTGTGCGCTTCGTATCACCACCGGTAGACCAGCTTGACAAACTTCGCCAACCTCTGACAAAAGGGGAGTTGGCTGTGTTTCACTTCTTCGATAAACATTTACCAAAAGAGTGGGAAATATATATTCAGCCCCATCTTAACGGCCTAAGACCGGATTTTGTATTGCTAAATCCGAAAGTGGGCATTGGGGTTTTTGAAGTAAAGGATTGGAACCTTGATGCGATGGATTACAGCATGAAAGTGCGATCTGGCAAAGCCCCAGAACTCCGCGCCTTTGACGGCAAGATAAATTTTTCTCTCCAACGAGACAACCCGGTTGAAAAAGTACACTTGTATAAACAAGAAATCTTTGACCTCTATTGCCCCAGATTGAAAAAAGAAGGGGGAAGGGGCGGGTTCGCGGCCATAACCTCTGGAATTATTTTCCCTTATGCCAACGAAGGTCATCTAAAAAATCTATTCTGCGAGTCTTTGAAATATAGGGATATGGACAAATATCCCCAATACAACCCAATATCGGGGATTGAGTCTATTCACAGAGAAGATTTGAGTAGTGTTTTTCCCGAATCCAAGAGAAAAAGCTCTGAAGTTATGTCTGAGGACTTGGCAAACGACCTTAGAAGTTGGTTAGTAGAGCCGAGTTTTTCATCCGATCAGCGAAAACGGTTAGAGTTAGAGCTTAACGAAGATCAAAAAAAACTGATTTTATCTAGGACGAAAACAGGTTATCGTCGCATTAAAGGTTCGGCTGGCTCTGGCAAATCTGTCGTTTTAGCCGCTCGCGCCGCAGAATTGTTTAGCGAGGGCAAGGAGGTTCTTGTTATAACGTACAACATCACTCTCATAAATTATCTGAAAGATTTTGCTGTGAGATGGAAAGGCATCGGCGGTAAGGTTCGGGGCGGCATCACATGGATGAACTTTCATTCTTGGTGCAAAAGAGTATGCTATTGTGATGAGAAAGACAAATACAGGCAACTTTGGATTGGGTGTGAGGACGCCGAACAGACGTTAAATCGGGAATTGCCAGAATTGGTGGAATCTGTTTTGAAGGATTCAGAAACAGCGGTTGCCGTTCAGAAATATGACGCGATTTTGGTTGACGAAGGGCAAGATGTCCGTCCAAGCTGGTGGAAAGTGCTAAGAATGGTTTGTCAGCCTGGTGGTGAGATGATTTTGGTTGCGGATACAACACAAGATATATATGGTGTAGCCAAATCTTGGACGGAAGAGGCAATGATTGGCGCGGGTTTTTCAGGGGGCTGGTCGGTATTGAAAGTTAGCTATCGCCTCCCATTTGGGGCGGTTGGCGAAATACGACGCTTTGCAGACCAATTTTTACCAAAAGACACGCTAAACATGCCAGAATCAAAGCAAATGCGACTTGACGAAATAGAGCCATGTTTCTTAAAATGGGTTCACACGTCGTCCGATAACATTATGTATGCTTGCGAAAAAGCGATACACGATATGCTTATTGTAACAAAACCAAGCGTTATTGCGATTGCGGATTTAACCGTCCTGACAGCCAATATAAAATCGGGTCTTGAGATTGTCAATTTACTTGATCAAAAAGGAGTGAGGGTTATACACACATACGATTTAGACAAGAAGGAATCTAGGCGGAAAAAATTAATTTTTTATATGGGGGATGCCCGTGTTAAAGCGACGACGATACAGAGCTTCAAGGGTTGGGAATCTCGCGCTTTGGTGATGCTCATTGAAAAGATAACTTCCAAAGAAGACTTGGCGCTTATTTATACGGGAATGACAAGGCTTAAGGGGCACCCAGAAGGTAGTCATTTAACCGTGGTATCCTGCATAGACGAATTAAAGGAATATGGGAAGTCTTGGGACTACGAAGAGATATAATCGACCCTAAGCTCCCATATGACTCACTCCCCCAGCCCGCCCGGAGAGCAGGCGTTCCCGCCAGCCCTTCATCTTCGCTCCGCCCACATGCCGCGCCGGTGGTTGGCGTGAGAGAGTGAGCCGCACGACCCAGGCCAGCGCGTCAACAATGTCGTCATAGCGTCCGGCTGGGAAATGGAGAAGTTCGCGTTGGCAGGCGTCAAACCACGAGGCGTCATTGGGAAAATACACCTTTCCAAGCTGCATCCGGCCTTTGAGCGGGCTTGCGCGGGTGAGCTTGTCAGTCAGTGGCTTCAGTAACTCCCATGATGGATACTGCATCCTCTCGCCGCAGCGTTTCTTGAACTGCCACTCCAACGCCTTCCATATCTGCCCATCCTCAAACCCCAGAGAGTCCGCCTTCCACAAGGCCGCGAAGTCAAGCACTTCCTCAACGATGTTGCTCCCGTCATCCTCTCTGAAGCGACGCATATCAAGGATGTAGAGATTGTCCCATGCGAATGTAAAGGACTTTCTGGAAAAACAGCGAAAGGCTCTTACCGCTGCCGATCTCTCAAAAAACATCGCCGCGCTCCAGACCAGGATTAACGTGGCAGTTCAGACCAATAATATGAAGGCATGGACAGCCCTGGTCAAGCAGCAACAGCCGCTGATGAGTCAGTTGTACGAGTTGACGGGAGATGATTCAGGGGTGAAGCGTAGTGGGCAGAAGGTTTACCCGCCAAAGATTACTGTAGAAGACGCACAGAAGGCGTGGGACAAGGAGCTTGCCAACTCTACAGGCAAGAAGTTTGTAGAATTTGATGCCCCCTTCTTATTGAGGCGTATGAAGGTGAGCCAGAAGATGGTCAGGTTTACAGAGGGGCTGTGGGGGAAATTGCGGTACGGGAAACATGCCGTGAAAGGGCGAGTGAGCGATAAGATCATCCAGAGGCTTCCGACACTTCTTTCTCGACCGTTTGCCGCATGGACAGAGGAGAACGGGGTCAACATAATTGTTGCTCTACCGGTAGTGGGGGAAAATGGGCAACCCATTGTGGCGGCGTTCAACACCAATGGTCAGATGACTTCCATCTATGAATATGACGAAGTTGGTGTCGGCCAACGGTCAGGGGTGGAACAACTGATTTACAAAATAAGAAAGGCAATCAGCGCCAAGGAGAAAGTTTATTTCCGCAATAATGAAGTTGGAAACGCGCTTGTAGTGGGGGATGCTGTAGAGACCCACCGATTGATTACGGTGCTGATGGCTACAGCTTCAACAGAAGCGCAATCCCCCGTTGCGCCCAAATTTTCAGGAAACAACATTATAACACAAGCCAAGTTAAACAAGTGGGCTATGGAAAGGGCGGGTATAGAAAACCCTTACTCCGCGATGGAAGCCGGCGACGGTAAACTCTCGCCGGAGCGGATGCGGCATTTGGAGCGGTTCGTAGGTCGCATGGTCGGCAACTACGCCAAAGTGCACTTCGAGGACGATTTCCATTCCGCCGGAGAATTCCGCCCCGGTAATCCGGGGGTCATCATACTCTCTACCGCCCTTGTTGACCAGGAAGGCACAGCGGCGCACGAGTCCATGCACGCATTTTTCAACATGCTGATAGAGGGTGAGGCCACAGAGACCCAGAAAGTCCTGCTTGACGCCGCCAACTCCCCGATGTTGAAGCGCAGACTGGAGACGCTGGCGAGGGAGGGAGCGTATAGCGTTTTCCGCAAATAACGCGACTATAAGGGCGCTAACCACGCCGCTTCAGGGGTTAAAAATTTCTAACCCCCACGCCGCAGGCGGGAGAGGGGATGCGGGTATATTGTCTCTCCCGCACATAACCTGACCGTCGCTTTATTAACGGAAATCGCTACAATCAAGGCAGCTCTCAATCTGCGCTCATCCGCGACTGCCATGCTGTTTTCGGTAGTGCTCCAGAAAACGGGTGAAGCGGTCGAAGGCTTCGCGCAGATCGTCCTCGTAAGGTAGAAAAACCAGGCGGAAATGGTCATGGTTAGGCCAGTTGAAGCCGGTGCCAGGCACAAGCAAAACCCGCTCCTTGGCCAGGAGCGCCTGAATGAACGCCTGATCGTCACGAATCGGATAAAACACCGGATCAAGACGGGGAAACATGTACAAGGCGGCCTGGGGCTTGACGCAGGAAACTCCGGGAATGGAAGTTATCAACTCATACGCGATGTCGCGCTGGCGGCAGAGCCGTCCGGCGGGAGCCACCAAATCCTCAATGCTTTGATAGCCGCCCAGCGCGGTCTGAATCGCGTATTGACCCGGCACATTCGCGCAAAGACGCATTGAGGCCAGTATGTCCAGACCTTCGATGTAATCCTTCGCTTGCCGTTTATCGCCGCAGACCACGAGCCAACCGGCGCGATAACCGCAACAGCGGTAATTCTTGGAAAGCCCGTTGAAAACAAGGGTCAGCACATCTTCCGAAAGCGCGGCCATCGAAGTATGAATCCCACCATCATACAGAACCTTGTCATAAACCTCGTCGGCGCAGAGGACAAGGCCATTTTTACGCGCGATTTCAATCAGCGCCAGCAGCATTGATTCGGGATACAGCGCGCCAGTCGGGTTATTCGGGTTGATGACGACCAGAGCCTTGGTGCGCGGGGTGATTTTCTTCTCGATGTTGTCAAGATCAGGCTGCCAGCCGTTCGATTCGTCGCAGATATAATGCACCGGCGTGCCGCCGGAGAGCGACACCGCCGCCGTCCATAGCGGATAATCCGGCGCGGGCACAAGCACTTCATCGCCGGAATTCAGCATGGCGTTCATGGACATCATGATCAATTCGGAAACGCCGTTGCCGATGTAGATATCCTCGATATCAACCCCTTTGATCTGCTTTTGCTGGGTGTAGTGCATGACCGCCTTGCGGGCGGCGAAAATTCCTTTTGAATCGGAATAGGGCGCGGCGTTGGGCAGGTTGCGGATCATGTCAAGCTGGATTTCTTCCGGCGCTTCAAAGCCGAAGGAGGCCAGATTGCCTATATTGAGCTTGATGATCTTGTGGCCTTCCTCCTCCATCTGGCGCGCTTTTTCCAGCGCGGGACCGCGAATGTCGTAGCATACATCGGCAAGTTTGGCGGATTTCAAAAGCTGGGGCATGATAGCGGCTCCGAAAGGCAAGGGTTGATTTGTCTCATGTTGTTTATCTTACTTTAATTGTGCGAAAATTTGGCTTTTCTGCAAATTTCGGAGAGAATATAGCCCTCAAGGTTCGGACGACGGTGGAAACTTTCCCTGAAACGTTGTCCGTATGGGTTTTTTGGGCGTGTCGGCGGCGTTGCCGCAGGGGCGGTCTTTTGGGAGAAAAACAATGTCTGATACTGAACTTGGTGACGATCCGGAACCGATGGAAGCTGGAACCGCGCCCGACGCGACGCAGATTTCCTTTGCCGATCTCGGCTTGAATACAAAAATTATCCGCGCTCTTGTCGAGACGGGTTATGAACATCCCTCGTCCATTCAGGCCGAGTGTATTCCCGCGCTCTGTCAGGGGCGCGACCTTCTGGGCATCGCCCAGACCGGCACAGGCAAGACAGCCGCCTTTGCCCTGCCGATTTTGCATCGCCTGAATCTCAAAGGGGCAGTGCCGCAGGCGCTGGTGCTCACCCCAACCCGCGAATTGGCGATTCAGGTAGCGGAAGCCTTTGCCCGCTACGCCCGCAATCTGTCGGGTTTTCATGTCCTGCCTATCTACGGCGGGCAAAGTTACGACATCCAGTTGAAACAGCTTGCCCGAAATCCGCATGTAATCGTCGGCACGCCGGGACGGGTCATGGATCATATGGAGCGGGGCAATCTTTCCCTTGCCGACATTACAACCATGGTGCTGGACGAGGCGGACGAAATGCTCCGCATGGGATTCATTGACGATGTTAAGTGGATTCTGGATCGTACTCCTTCCACGCGGCAGACTGCGCTATTTTCCGCAACCATGCCGGACGCCATCCGGCGCGTGGCGCAGAGCTACCTCACAAATCCTGTGGAAGTGAGAATTCGCGCCGCGACCCAGACGGTAGCCTCTGTCCGCCAGTATTTCTGGCAGGTTTCCGGTCTTCATAAACTCGACGCCCTGACCCGTATTCTGGAAGTGGAAAACGGGCTGGATGCGGCTTTGGTTTTTGTGCGTACCAAACAGGCGACCGATGAATTGGCGCAAAAGCTGGAGGCGCGCGGACATGCCGCCGCCGCCTTGAACGGCGACATGAACCAGCAAGCGCGAGAACGAGTCATCGAGCAACTGAAAACCGGCAAGACCGATATTGTCATTGCCACCGACATTGCGGCGCGGGGCATTGATGTTCCGCGCATCAGCCATGTCATCAATTACGACATTCCTTATGACGCGGAAGCCTATGTGCATCGCGTCGGAAGAACCGGACGGGCGGGGCGTTCCGGCTCTGCGATTCTCTTTGTCGCTCCGCGTGAAATGCGGATGCTGCGTACAATCGAACGGATAACCCGCCAGCCTATCGAGCGCCTGATTCTGCCCAGTCAGCAGGATGTGGCCGACCGTCGCATCGCCATATTCAAGGAAAAAATCGCCAACGCCCTGACCGGCGAAGACCTGGATTTTTTCTCCGCCCTGATTACGGAAATTATCGGCGAACAGGAAGTCGCGCCGGAAAATCTGGCGGCGGCATTGGCTTTTCTGGCGCAGAAAAATTATCCGTTGCGTCCTGAGGAAAGAGCCTTTTCCAGCCGTCCAAGGCCGGAACGTCCGTCTTTTGGCGAGCGCCAATCCTTTGGCGAACGCCAGCCGCGTGAGCGATCCGGGCTTTTCGGGCGTTCCGAGCGTCCTCCCCGCTCTTTCGAGCAGCCGCCGGAAATCGGGGAAGACGAGCGCGGCAACGCGGTTGTCATGGCTCGTTACCGGATTGACGTGGGCAGGGTTCACGGAGTTTCTCCCCGCGACATCGTGGGCGCGATTGCCAATGAAGGCAACCTGCCGAGCCGCCTGATCGGACGCATTGACCTTTACGACGAATTCAGCACGGTTGACCTGCCGAATGACCTGTCGCCTGAAGTCCTGCAAGTGTTGCGCGTGGCGTGGGTAAGAAGGCGGCAGTTGAATATTGCCAAGGATGACGGTTCGCGCCCGCAGCAGCGCATGGCTCCGCGCGAGCGGATGCCGCGTCCAATGGGTTATGAGCGCAATTACGAACGCGGTTATGAGCGCAAGAATAGCGACTGGCATGGCAATGACCGGATGCGCGACTTTTCTGCCGAAGGGCGACCAAGGCGGCGCGACCGCGAGTGACAAATGCGAGTGACAAATGAGCGGGCGGACGATCACCCTGACCCGTCCTGACGACTGGCATGTGCATCTGCGCGACGGCGCTTTGCTGCAAGCGGCGCTGCCGCACACGGCAAGGCGTTTCGCCCGCGCCATCGTCATGCCTAACCTTACGCCGCCGATTGTTGATGTGGCGCTCGCGGCAGCCTATCGGGAGCGGATTATCAACGCTCTGCCCGAAGGCGCTTGCTTCACGCCGCTGATGACCTTGTACCTGACTGACGAAACATCGCCGGAAGAAATCGAGAAGGCCGCCGAAAGCGGCTTTGTCCATGCGGTCAAGCTCTATCCGGCGGGCGCGACCACCAATTCCAGCCAGGGCATCGCCCGCATTGAGCGCCTTGATTCAGTCCTTGAAGCCCTTGCCAAAACAGGTTTGCCGCTCCTGGTTCACGGCGAGGTGGTTGATAGCGGGGTGGATATTTTTGATCGGGAACGGGTCTTTGTTGAAACTGTCCTTGCTCCGCTCTGCAAGCGTTTTCCCCGCCTGAAAATCGTACTGGAGCATATCACGACGGCGGAAGCCGCTGCGTTTGTGGAAGCCGCAGGGGATAACGTCGCGGCCACAATTACCGCCCATCATCTTCTTTATAACCGTAACGCCATTTTTCAGGGCGGTTTGCGTCCTCACTGGTATTGCCTGCCGGTCTTGAAGCGTGAGCGGCATCGGCAGGCGCTTGTCAAGGCGGCTATTTCCGGCAACCGGAAATTCTTTTTGGGCACGGATTCCGCGCCCCATCCGCAAGCAGCCAAGGAAGCCGCGTGCGGCTGCGCGGGTTGCTATACCGCGCCCCTGGCGCTGGAGTGTTACGCGGAAGTCTTTGCCTCTGCCGACGCGCTGGACAAACTGGAAGCTTTCGCCAGTTTTCATGGCGCGGATTTTTACGGCTTGCCCAGAAACAGGGATACCATTACTCTGGTCGAGGAGTCTTGGACAGCGCCGGAATCCTACCCGGCGGGCGCGGCTGCCCTGATTCCGTTTCGCGCCGGGGAGAGGTTACACTGGAGGCTGGCGGATTAATTTTATCGGGAGGAATCATGCGTCGCTTTTCCATTCTTTTTGCAACCCTTGCCATTGTCGCCTGCACTGACGACGGCGCTTCCTATTCCACCGACAACGGGCGGCAAGTTGTCTCCGTTGTGCGGGAGAACAATTTTTTCTGGGAGAAAGAGGCAAAATTTTACGTTGTCGTCACCCGTTTGCCTGACTGTCAGCGTCGTCACCTGATGCAGGAGGCCAGTCTGAAGACGCATGTCGAACTCTGGCAGTACAGGCAGAACAACGACAATACTTTTATCCTGCGTATGGGTAATGCCATGTATGTGGTCGAGAACAGAACCTGCGAAGGATTCGCCCCTATGGCGGAAGAGCCGCCCGGTGGCCTTGGCGAGCATCTGGGAACCTTCGGCGAATCAAGGGGCGTCTTTATCTTCGCGCCGGAAGAATAGCAAACTGCGGGCGGCGAGCGGATAGGGAGAAAGTGTAGCGTAATCCTGGCTTCAAGCATCATGTACGCCAAAACGCATGGATTCCATTTCATCGCAAAACTAACTCTGGCTTGAAACCCCGCCATTTGGTGCGGCGCGGAGGTTGGAACCCTGGTCTTTAGGCCGGGGTTACCCAATGCCTGTCGCTAATTTCTTGCTAGAGATTTCCGTTAATAAAGCGACGTTCAAGTGATGTGCGGGATAGGGGAGTAAAGCGCACTTCCTGACCGTCTCGTTATTTGCAGAAACCACTATAAAACCTCTGATTCCTGATCCCTGATCTCTGCCTTCTGACCCCTGATTTCACTCCGCCCGCATTTGCGGGAACAGGATCACGTCGCGGATGGCGGGGCTATCGGTCAGCAACATCACCAGGCGGTCAATGCCGATTCCGCAGCCGCCGGTCGGCGGCAACCCATATTCAAGGGCGCGGATGTAATCGGCATCAAAATACATGGCTTCCTCCTCGCCCTTGTCTTTGGCTCTGGCCTGCGCCATGAAGCGCGCCGCCTGATCCTCAGGATCGTTCAATTCGGAAAAACCGTTGGCAATCTCGCGTCCGGCAATGAAAAGCTCAAAACGCTCGGCAACTTCCGGGTTCGTATCGGAAGCGCGCGCCAGGGGAGAGACCTCGACCGGATAATCCATGATGAAAGTCGGTTCCCATAAACGCCCCTCGGCAGAAGCCTCAAAAAGCTGTAACTGCAAGGAACCCACGCCCCCCGGCTTTACCGTTTCTCCAAACTCCTGAATCTTCGTCATGAGCCATTCAGGATTGTTTAGTTGCTGCCCGGTAAATTCAGGATGAAACTTCAGGATCGCCTCCAGAATAGTCATCCGCGAGAAAGCCTTTGAAAAATCAATCTCCCGCTCCTGATAAATAAAGGTCTCCGTATTCAACGCCGCGCGCGCGGCATGGCGCAAAAGCCCCTCGGTGAAATCCATGAGGCTTTTGTAATCCGCGTAAGCCTCATAGAATTCCATCATCGTAAATTCAGGATTGTGGCGAGTGGATAGCCCCTCGTTACGGAAATTACGATTGACCTCAAACACCTTTTCATAGCCGCCGACCACAAGCCGCTTCAGATAAAGCTCCGGCGCGATACGCAGGTATAAATCCATGTCCAGCGCGTTGTGGCGTGTGACAAAAGGCTTGGCTGCCGCGCCGCCGGGGATAGGTTGCAGCATGGGGGTTTCCACTTCCATGAACCCATGTCCGCACATATATTCGCGCATACTCTGGATAATGCGGCTTCTTCGCGCGAATACAAAACGGGTTTCATCGTTCATTACGAGATCAACATAACGCCGACGGTACTTCAATTCCACATCGGTCAAGCCATGAAACTTGTCCGGCAGAGGGCGCAGCGACTTGGAAAGCAGGCGAATTTCACCGACCTTGACGGAAAGTTCGCCCGTCCTGGTTTTCATCAGGCTGCCGCTTGCCCCCACAATGTCGCCGATGTCCCAATGCTTGAAGTCGTTATAAACCGCCTCGCCCACGGCATCCCGGCTTATATAAAGCTGAATGCGCCCCGACAAATCCTGCAAGGTAACGAAAGAAGCCTTGCCCATCAGGCGTTTCAGCATGATACGTCCGGCAACGCTTACCGCAACCGTTGTCGCTTCCAGCATTTCCGCATCCTTGTCGCCGTGAAGTTCCCGCAATTTGTCGGCAACATCAACCCGCCGAAAATCGTTGGGATAAGCGCGTCCGCTCAATCGCCATTCGGCGAGCTTTTCCCGCCGTTCGGCAATGATGTGGTTCTCATGCTGCGCATGGTACTCATGCTGCGGTTCGTCCTGTGAGATACTTTCCGCTTCTGATTGAATGTCTGTCACGATCAAACTCCTTGTTTCAGGCTCGCTGTAATGAACGGATCAAGATCGCCGTCCAGCACCGCCTGGGTATTGCCGGTTTCATGCCCGGTACGCAAATCCTTGATCCTTGATTGGTCAAGCACATAGGAACGAATCTGATGCCCCCAGCCGATGTCGGATTTGGCGTCCTCCAGCTTTTGCTGTTCCGCCTGCTGCTTTCGTAGCTCATGCTCGTAGAGCCTTGCCCGCAGCATCCGCCAGGCTTCGTCGCGGTTTTTGTGTTGCGAGCGATCATTCTGGCATTGCGCCACAATGCCGGTCGGGGTATGGGTCAATCGCACCGCCGAGTCGGTCTTGTTTACATGCTGCCCGCCCGCGCCGGAAGCGCGAAAGGTATCTACCCGCACATCCGCCGGATTTATTGCGATTTCGATGGATTCGTCCACTTCCGGGTACACAAACACGGAAGAAAAACTGGTGTGCCGCCGCGCGTTGGAATCGAACGGCGATTTTCTGACCAGACGATGAATGCCGGTCTCGGTTCGCAATGTTCCATAGGCGTAATCGCCCGTCAGCTTCAGGGTCGCACCCTTGATGCCTGCCACATCGCCTTCCGATTCTTCCAGTAGCTCCACCTGAAAGCCTTTTTTCTCACCGTATTTGAGATACATGCGAAGCAGCATGGCAGCCCAATCCTGAGCCTCGGTTCCGCCCGCTCCCGCCTGAATCTCCACAAAGCAGGGGTTGGGGTCTTGCGGGTGGTTGAACATCCGGCGAAATTCCAGTTTTGCTACTTCCGCCTCGATTCCGGCTACATCTTCGTAAACGCCCGTCATGGTCGCTTCGTCATTTTCCGCCAGCGCCATCAGAAAGAGTTCGCGCGAATCTTTCAGTCCGGCTGCGATTCCTTGCAAGGTCAGCACATTTTCTTCCAGGGCGCGTTTCTCCCGCCCCAGGGCTTCCGCCCGTTTGGGATCATCCCAGATTTTCGGATCTTCCAGTTCCAGATTGACGACTATCAGCCGCTCGCTTTTCTGACCGTAGTCAAAGATACCTCCGCAACTGGGCGGCGCGCGCCGCAAGGTCGGAGAGATTGTTTTCGATGCGATTTGTGTATTCGGCTTCCATGATTGATTCCAGATTTGTCAAAAAGGCAAGCATTATACCGCCCCTTGACAGTTCGGTCAGCATGGTTGCCAGCAGAATAAATCAGCGCGTCTGTAAAATCCCTGTTGCTTGCAGGCAGGCTGTGCCGCAGTATCGTCTCCCAGTACAAAATCCATGAAGCAAGCAATCCAGACGGATTTCTGTTAAGGTTTATGCGTTTGCACGGTATTTGGAGCTTTGGCCTTTATGACCCCTACAGCGGATCGCCAGCCTGATCTTGTCATCCACGCCCGTTATCTGGCGCAAGTCGAGAACGCTCACCTGCTTGAGCATCATTCCGTCGTAATTTCCGGTCAGAAAATAATTGACATTCTGCCTTCAACTCTGGCGCGAGAGCGTTACTCGCCTCATGAAAGCGTGGAACTTGGCAATCATTTGCTTATTCCGGGCATGATAAACCTGCATACCCATGCGGCGATGAGCCTGATGCGCGGACTGGCCGACGATTTGCCGCTGATGGTCTGGTTAAAAGAAAACATCTGGCCTACAGAAGCGGCGATGGCATCCCGCTCATTCGTTCATGATGGAACCCTGTTAGCCTGCGCGGAAATGCTAAGGGGCGGCGTAACCACCTTCAACGACATGTATTTTTTTCCCGATGCCGCAGCCGAAGCCGCAGTAAAGGCCGGAATGCGGGCGGCGGTCGGTATCACGGTGATGGAGTTTCCCAACAATTACGCGAGCGATGCCTCCGACTATCTGCACAAGGGATTGGCGACGCTCGACCAATGGCGCGGACATCCCCTGATCGGCTTCTGCCTCGCGCCGCATGCGCCATATACGGTAAGCAACGCCAGCTTTGAACGGATACAAACCCTTGCAGCCCAACTGGAATTGCCTATCCACATCCATATTCACGAAACCGGCGATGAAATTCGCCAACACCTGGAAGAATTCGGCTGTCGTCCCATCCATCGTCTGTTACAACTTGGCGTTCTGGGCGGGCAGTTGATTGGCGTCCATGCCGTCTATCTTCTGGAGGATGAACTGGAATTGCTCGCCCGACACAACGGAAGCATTGCCCATTGTCCGACTTCCAACCTGAAGCTGGGAAGCGGCGTCGCGCCAGTAAGCGCAATGCTCGCGCGGGGCATAAATGTCGGCCTGGGAACGGACGGCGCGGCAAGCAACAACCGTCTGGACGTTCTCGCGGAAATGCGGCTTGCCAGCCTTCTCGCCAAGGGCGTGACCGGCAATGCTGCGGAAATTTCCGCCTGGCAGGCGCTCTACATGGCGACTCTGGGCGGCGCGATCGCCCTGGGTAAGGAGCAGGATATCGGTTCGATCACCGTAGGCAAAGCCGCAGACCTTGCCGCCATCCGGCTGGACGACTTGAACCTCTCTCCCTGCTATCATCCGGTCTCCCATCTTGTCCATTGTGCAGGGCGAGAAGATGTCAGCCATGTCTGGGTGGACGGAAAATGTCGCGTCGCGGAAAAAAAATTGCTCGAATTTGACATCATGGAGTTGAAAAATACAATCAAGCTATGGCACAATAGAATAGTGTCGTGCCTGAAATCCGGCGCAGCGGTCTGACAGGCTCTTGCTGTCAGATATGATTTTCAACAATTATCAAATAAGGAACCGCCATGAAAAAAGTTTTGCAAAAGTCTCTTGCTCTCGTGCTGCTCCTCGGCATCGGCGCTGTCGCGCAAGCCCAGGAGCGTGTTTACGTCATTGATCAGCGCGGCGAAGTCGTCACGAGCGGCGCGGGTCTTTGCTGGCGCACCGGATACTGGACGCCTGCCGCCGCCGCCAATGATCCCGCTGGTTGCCAGTGCGACCGAGACCTGATGCCCGCCGCCGTATGTGATGGCGCTGCCGCTCCTGCTGCTCCCGCTCGTCCTGAGGCGCGTGTTGCCCCTGACGCCAAGGTCACTTTGGCTGCCGACGCCCTGTTTGATTTCAATAAGGCTGAATTGCGCCCCGAAGGCCGCGCCAAGCTGGATGAAGTCGCTGCCAGAGCCAATCAAATCAATCTGGAAGTCATCATCGCGGTGGGTCATACCGACCGTATCGGCGGAAGCGCCTACAATCAGAGGCTTTCCGAGCGGCGCGCCGCTGCGGTGAAAGATTATCTGGTAAGCCAGGGTGTTGCGGCTGACCGTGTCTACACCGAAGGTAGAGGCAAGACCCAGCCCGTCACCGGCGATGCCTGCGACAATCTCGGCAGGGAACACGGCTCCAACAAGAAACTGGTCGAGTGCCTGCAACCTGATCGTCGGGTTGATATTGAGCTGATCGGCACGACCAACTAATCTTGTTTCTGACGATTAAAAGCCCTGCTTCTGGCGGGGCTTTTTTGTTCCGGCAACCAAAACCAATTGCAACTATGATTGAAACCTCGCCAACACCACCCAACGCCGATCCGGAAGAGCTTGCCAAATTCAGCGAGCTTGCCCATCGCTGGTGGGACAACAACAGTGAATTCAAGCCCCTGCACGAAATCAATCCCTTGCGCCTTGACTGGATTGAGCGGGAAATGCCGCTGGCGGGCAAAACCGCGCTCGACATCGGATGCGGCGGCGGCCTGCTTGCCGAAGGAATGGCAATGCGCGGCGCGCGCGTTACCGGCATTGACTTGGCGGAAAAACCCCTGGGAGTCGCCCGTCTGCATCTTCTGGAAAGCGGGCTTGATGTGGATTATCGGCAAACTTCCGCCGAGGAGTTGGCAAAGGAGCATCCGGCTTCCTTCGATATGGTCGCCTGCCTGGAAATGCTGGAGCATGTTCCTGATCCGGCAAGCGTTGTTCATGCCGCCGCCAGACTTGTAAAGCCGGGGGGTAAGGTGTTTTTTTCGACCCTGAACCGTAACCCCAAGTCTTTTCTCTTTGCCATCATTGGCGCGGAATACCTGCTGAGCCTGCTCCCCAAAGGGACACACGACTTCAGGCGCTTTATCACGCCTTCCGAGCTTTCGCGCTGGTGTCGTGAATCGGCGCTAGAGCCTTCCGCCCCGATCGGTCTTTCCTATCAGCCGATAACCCGCCGCTACTACCTGAGCGATGACGTCAGCGTTAATTACCTGCTGGCGGCAATGCGTCCGGTTTGAACACTTGTTAAGCGCAATCCTCGAAATGAATGGCGAGGCGAGCGAGATTGTTTTATTGAGCATTGAGGCTCTCTAACCTGTATCGAGGAATCACCGGCCTTCGGGGTGACTCAACGCCTAACGCGCGGCTTCCTGTCCCCTCGCGAAGGCCTTGGCGTTGATCTCGCCTATTTCCGGGTCTTTCGCGCTGAAACGATTGAGAATATTTTCCTCCAAAATTTCGGCGGAAAAGGGAAGATGCCCGGAAATTGCGCCCAGCATGATGGTATTGACAAGGCGGATGTCGCCCAATTCACGGGCTATTTCGCCCGCGTCAAGGTCGCGGACGGTAATGCCGCGATCAAGGGCGGAATCGCGGACGGAAGCAATCGGGTCGGCTGGATAGTCGAACAGGCCGAGGGAGACGATAGGCGGCGCGAGGCGCAGGTGATTTATCATCGCTACGCCGTTGGGGCGCAAATAATGGCTCCAACGCATCGCTTCCGCTGCCTCGAAGCCCAGGAGCACATCCGCTTCGCCAGGCGCGATTTCCGGCGATAGCACTTGTTTTCCGAAGCGAACATGCGACGAGACCACGCCGCCGCGCTGGCTCATACCGGCCACTTCGGTTTTCTTGGCCTCAAAACCTTGCGCGACAGCCGTCTGAGCGAGAATTTCCGCAGCGGTCATGATGCCTTGTCCGCCAATGCCGACGACGAGAATATTGGTTGTCATGAAGAGTTCTCCTGAATTGAAGTAAGAGGCGATATTTCCCGCCGAAGACGGAGTTTTACCACGATCAGCAAAAGTCCGCCCAAAAAGAAAGAGGCCGCAATAGTCGCAAGCACGATTGCCTGCCAAAAGCCCGCAGCCCCCTGCGGCGTTGGCGCGTGAAACGCGAGCCAGAAGCCAAGCCCGATGCCCAATCCCCAGAAGCAGCCAATATGAATGCAGAGCGGGATAAAGCTGATTTTATAGGCGCGCAAGGAAAAGGCGGCGACAGTCTGAACCGCGTCAAAAAACTGATAGGCGGCAACGTAAGCCAACATCATGCCTGCGATTTCAATCACCTGCGCGTCCGTCGTCGCCAGACGGGCAAGGGGAAAGCGAAAAAGATAGATTAACAGGGCAAGAGAAAGGGCAGAGATAATACTTGTCATTTGTCCGACGCCGATGGCGGTAGCGGCAAGCCGCTCCTGTCTTGCGCCTGCGGCCTGCGCGACAAGCACGGCGGTGGCGGTCGCCAGAGATAGCGGCAGCATGTAGGCCAAGGTGGAAATGTTGGCCGCAATGCGATAGGCGCTCACTTCCGCCACTCCGATTCTGGCAATGAAGAACACCATCAGGGTAAAGACGCTGACTTCGACCAGATAGGAAAAGCCAATCGGCAGGCCAAGGCGCAACATCGCCTTCTGCGAAGCGAGGCGCGGGCGAAGCCGGGCAAGGGATGCCGAAAAAATGCCATAGGGCGAAAAACGATGATGCCGCTTCAAAAGGAAGCAGGCAACAAGGAGAGCAAGCCAGTTGACGACGATTTGCGAAATGGCAGCCCCGTTTGCGCCCAGCGCGGGAATGGAAAGGGCGGGCAGACCGCCGACCAGCGCCCAGGTCAAAGGCGCGTGCAGCATAACCTCCGAGAGCGCGATATACATCAGCGGCAAGGGATAGCCAAGCGCGGTGGCTGTGGCCTGGAACACGCGATAACCCAACGCCGCAGGCAGGGAAAAAGCCAGAAGATAGAGATAGGAAGCGGCTATTGCTTGCAGTTCCGGTTCCAGTTTGGCAAGAGCAAACACTTGCTGCGGGAAGGAGAGCAACAGAAAACCGGCAAGCGAAAGAAACGCGGCCAGCCATAATCCATTACGCACATGATCCCCAATCATGTCCTTGCGCCCCGCGCCATAGTCCTGACCGATTATCGGCACAAGCGCCATCAATATGCCGGTCATCCCCAGCATCAGCGTTACATAAATTCCGCCACCCAACGCCACTGCCGCCAGATGTTCGGTCGAATGGCGACCTACGATCATCGTATCGAGCAGAATCATCCCGATTGAGGCCAAATGCGCGACCAGCATGGGCCAGGCCAGCGCCACAATGCGCCCGGAAAGCGGGAGGAGCGAAGTTTTATAGCGGTTTTGGTTCAAGTGAGCGCATTATTGTACGAACTATCCCCCGGCCTTTGGCTTAGTCGCGAGTGACCACACTTTCCCGCTTGCGGCGTAGGGGTTAAAAATTTTTAACCCCGAGAGCGGCGTGGTCGTTATTCCGCACAGACTCTAACCTACTCGAACGCGAAGGCGGGTTCAGGGCTATTCTTGCAGCCGTTTCTTGTACAAGGCCACTATTTTGTCCTGATTCTTCCGTAACAGCGCCCTCTCTTCTGCGCGCAACCGGACGCTCGCGCCATCGTCCGTCATGTTGAATACAAGCGGTCGAACGAAGACCCAGATTTTCCCGAGGACATAGTCGTAGCGAGTCGCGGTCAGTCCGCTTTCCTCAAAAAGCGCGGAAATTATGGCCTGCTGTTCGTTCTGAAGATCGGGCGAGTAAGTGAAAATCTCATCGAAGCGTCCTTCAAAATGAAGCCAGGCATCCACATCCGCTTGTGTAAGCGGCGGCTCTTTTTTCATCATCTCGCGTAAATCTTCTTCATTCGCCATGCGCGCCTCGCGCTCCGCTCTTGCGAGTTTTCTTGCTTCTTCCAGAAAAGGAGAGCCGGGAGGATTAAGCTTCTCCCAACTGTTTTCCACAATATCCGCTTCCTCTGGCGTAACCGCCAGACTATCCGACAACCCCTCATAATTGATTTCCCCGTAGGTCACAACAAGGCTGGCGAGAGGGATTTTAACGGTCAGAAAGTAAAAACGCTTGTGACTCAATCCGTAGGCTTCTAGCAATTCGATGAATATCTCCTGACCCTGTAGTTCGCCGAGAGTCGCGTATTGGGTGCGGGCGCGAATTTCGGCATAGGCGTCCACATCCTGTTGGGTGAATGGCGGCTCATCGGACAGTTCCAGCAATGAATAGCGAGTCAATGCTTCAACCGGGTAGGCGCTAGGCGACGCTTGAGCCGGGTCGGCGTCAGGCGACGTTTCGGAACAAGCGGTCAGAGAATGGAGAAATATCGCCAGAATGGCGAATGAGCAAATGTTCTTCACGAATTTCAATGAGTGCTGCATGATTTCTACTCCTGCGCGTATGCAACTGGTAGTCAGACAATTAATTTTACCACAAATGCCGTTTCAGCATATTTTTAACACTTTCAGCAAATCCTGCTCCAACTTCAGGCATTCTACATCATTGTCGAGTTCTGGGCTACTTATCAGAAAGACATCTTCCGCCCGCTCGCCAAGGGTAGCGATACGCGCCGTGTGCAAGGCGACCTGATGCCGGACAAGGGTTTCCGCGATGTGATACAAAAGGCCGGGACGGTCGGCGGCAATCACGGAGAGCACATGTTGCTCGCCGCTTTCATCAGGCGCGATACGGACTTCAGGGACAATCGGAAAATGCCGCGCCTGTCGGGAAAGACGCGCCGCGCCGGGTTCCAGAACGGGAAGATGCTCTGCCAGAACACGGGCAAGCTCGCTCTCAATAAAGGCGATCATGTCCCGGTCTTCGGCATTGTTGCCTATATCCAACATGATAAAACTATCCAGCGCGTAGCCATGCCGGGTCGTATGGATTTTTGCCTCGACGATGTTAAAGCCCGCGCGAGCGAAAAAAGCGGAAATCCTGAGGAAAAGGCGGGGTTCGTCAAGGGTGTATACCATGACTTGCAGCCCGCCGCCCGGATGTGTCCGCGCCTTGACGACGGGTTTGTCAATCTGGATGCAGTAATGCAGGGAGCGGGTATGCCAGGCAATTTCCTCGGCGGAGTGGCGCAGGAAGTAGACGGTGTCGAACTGGCTCCAGAGCCGCTCGTGCACCGTGTCCTGAAGCGCGAAATAGCGGAGCAGTTTCAGCGCCTTTGCCTGCCGTTCCTGAATGATTCCCTGCGGTTCGGCTGGTTCTCCGCTTTCCAGATGTTGCATGGTCAGGCGGTAGAGGTCTTCCAGCAGTCTGGCTTTCCAGTCGTTCCAGAGTTTCGGGCCGGTGGCGCGAATGTCGGCAACGGTCAGGAGATAAAGCGCCGTCAGACGCCGATGATCCCGTGCTTCTGCGGCAAAAGCGGCAATGACCGCCGGATTGCTGATGTCCTCTTTTTGCGCGACTTGCGACATCAGGAGATGCTTGCCGACCAGCCAGACGATAAGCTCGGCGTCTTCCGCGTCAATTTCGTGCGCTTCAGAGAAGACGCGAGCGTCTTCCATGCCGAGCAGGGAATGGTCTCCGCCGCGCCCTTTGGCGATGTCGTGGAACAGGGCGGCGACGTAGAGCGTCCAGGGACGGGCAAAGGCATTGTGCAAGCGGCTGCATTCGGGATATTCGTGCGCGTACTCGTCAAGGGCGAATCGGCGAAGATTGCGAAGCGTCTGCAAAATATGCTGGTCGACCGTGTAGACATGGAAAAGGTCATGCTGCATCTGTCCGATAATTTTTCCGAAAGCTGGCAGATAACGCCCCAGAATGCCGAACTGGCTCATCAGGGAGAAAACACGGGTGACGCCATGCCCGCCCTGAAACAGGGAAAGAAAGCGGCGGCGATTTTCCGGCGCGGCTTGATAATCGTTATCAATCAGGTCTTGCGCCTGCCAGAGGGCGTGCAGGGCGCGAGCGGTCATGCCGCGCAGATCAGGATATTGTTCTATCAGCGCGAAGCTCTCCAACAAGGCAGGCGGATGCTGACGGAAAACATCCTCATCCGTTATGTCAAGAAAATCGCCAGATTTCTGAAAACGAGCGTTTAGCGGCAGCGAATGCTCCACAGGCTGCATCTTGGTCGCAACGCCTCGCAAGAAAATGGTATTGATCTGGGTGACAAGCTGGGCATTGCGGTAATAGATCTGCATCAGAACTTCAGAGGCGCGACGGTTTTCGGCGGCCTCTATCCCCATCTCCTTTGCCAGACTTTCCTGATGGTCGAAGAGCAGGCGATCTTCCCGCCGCTTGGCGACAAGGTGCAGGAGAATCCGCAGATGTTGCAGATAGCGTTCGCATTCAATCGCCTGCGCCAGAATTTCCCTTGAGAAAAAATCGCGTCGGCGCAAATCATGCCAGTCATTGCCGTAACCACATCCCTTGGCGATCCAGAGAATGTTCTGCAAATCACGCAGTCCGCCGGGACTTTCCTTGCAGTTGGGTTCAAGGTTGTTTGAGGTTTCCCGATACCGCTGATAACGCGCTTCCTGCTCCAGTTGCCTGGCGGTGAAAAAGGCTGTTGTGTCGAGATTGGCCGAAAACTCCGCGCGGAAGGTCTCGAACAATTTGGCATCGCCGGTCAGCAGGCGGCTGTCCAGTAACGCGGACTGTATGGTGATATCGCCTGCCGCTTCATGTACGCATTCTGTGACCGTGCGGATGCTGTGCCCCGTTTCCAGCCCGATGTCCCAGAACAGCCCGACCAGAAATGAGAGTTTTTCCCGCAAGGCGTCATCCGCCTCGACAGGGAGCAGGATCAACAAATCCACATCGGAACATGGGTAGAGTTCATTGCGCCCATAGCCGCCCACTGCCGCCAATGCGAGCGACCGGGGGAGTTTAGCCGCCAGCCAGATTCGGCGCAATGCGTCATCTGCCAGTTCCGTATGCGCCTGTAAAAATCCGGGCGCATCCTGGTTTTGCCGGTAATCCGCCGTCAGGCGCTTTCGCCCCTCGCTTAACCTTTCGCGTAGCTCAAGGGCGACTTTTTGCAGTTCCATATTGTCCAAGTGAAGAATCCGATTTGCAGGATTCTATAGTGTTTTCTGCAAACCACGCGACTAACAGATGCAGCCGCTCTTTCGCGCATACCATAACCCATAAGTCATTTCAGCTAAGGCGCAGCGCTGCCCGGAATAATTTTTTCATGCGAACCGGCTTCAATCCAACGCACTCTGGAAAAGCTGGTAGTTTGAAAGCCCCTTTTTGAAGGTCCAGTACGGCTTCAGAAGCAGAGACAGGTTTCCAGGGCAGGACAGGAACGGCATTCCCATGCGGAAACGCCAGAAGAACGCAAGGCTTTGCTGGATTCCTGCCGACATTCCTTCCGCTAAATGACAAGCGGCGGGATGCTTCATGCGAGAGGCGAGCGCATCACTTACATTTTTTAGTAAATTGGCTTATAATGAATAGCTTTAGGCTGTGTGCCGCCTTTCACTGTCTGTTTGAGGAAAAGATTATGTCTGACGTTGATTTGCGCAAAATTTACAAGTTTCATGCGATAGAGCCTGCTCCTTCTCCGGATGCTCTGCCAAGCGGCGGCGATTTGTACTATGAGTGTGCGGATTGCAACGATATTGTTCCTTCCGTCATCCGCATCAGGGTGTCCTGCGTTTGCGGCAACCTTTGCGGTCAGAGCGGCAAGCTGGAGATCAAGGACGCCGCCAAGGTCAAGGTAATGCGCGGCGTGTTGAAGTAGGCTTGGAGGAGCCGACTGATCCTTGCGTGCCTGCTGCCATTCCGGTCATGCCGCCGCGCGGCAGTGGTGTGAGGATGGTGCCTTGGCGGTCGGCGTTCTGGAGCCGATCTCTCTGGCGGAAGCCAGCGCCCGTAATAACTAGAGCGATTTTGTTTCAAGTGAGTGCATTTTACGAACCCTCTCCCGGCCTTTGGCTACGCTGCGAGTGGGAGAGGGGCGGGGGAGAGGGCTTGCCGCGCCGCGATTACTTTACTCTTAAACTTAAATTGAGATTGCCATTAAGGCGCTGAAGCCGATGCAAGCGCTTGTTTTTATGCGCGAGAAGGTATACAGTACAATTAATCAACTTTGATAAAATGGCGCATAGATGGTAATATTCCGCGCGGGCGCTAGCCTACCAATCACTCCCGCGAAGGCGAGGAATCCAGACGAGCGTCTGGTAGTTGGTGTCGGCTTATTTTGGGAGCAGGAGACAATACCGCACAAAAAAATCTTTTATAATCAAAGAGGCCCCCACACCCCTCAATTGAAATTACATCCGTAAAATCGTTGCGAAGAAATCAGGAAAAGATCGACCTGTCGCTTCAACACGCTTCTTTTATTGTTGTCACCGACAATACTACCATGCGATTTATTCGCGAGGGTTTGAACCAAAACAGAGGCTCTGCGCAAACAGACGGTTTCGTTGTAGATAAAAACGGAAATGTAGATATGAAGGCGCCTATAATTTGGGACTTTGAGACAATAAGCTCGATGATTGCATTTCCGATTGACGAAAAAACGCTGACTGTTAGCGGAGGACATTTTGTGACGATTGCCAACCAAGCCGAACCGCGATACACTTATTATGCGAGGGGCATCGGCATAAGACGCTCTAATGTGATAGTAGACGGAATAAATCACACCATCACCGGAGAGCTTGAACAAGGAGCGCCCTACAGAGG